>NZ_JAGFOU010000029.1 GCF_017592395.1 Actinomyces bowdenii | reverse complement strand
GGGCAGGCAAACCAAAAACAAAACAGACCCAACAACAACCCCACAACAAAAAAGCCGCAGAACCATCATCAAGCCCACATGGCATAAAAAACATGACACACTATCGAGATCTCAAACAACACACCCAGCAAGCACTCACGGCACCTTCATCAGGACCGCTCGCCCTTGCGAGCAACAGAGAAAACTCTAGAGGATATCGGCTCATCCGTCAACTCCCGGGCCGGTGACCCTGGTCGCATCGAAGGCCGCTCTTGAGTTCTCATCGCCGCAGGGCCTGCCATCCCGGAGGAGCGGGCCGCAGCAGCAGGAGGAACTATAGGCAGCGCTCCGGCCACTGCGTCAAGCCGGGGCGGTACGACCCTCGCCACACCCCATCACACCGCATCACTCCACACTCTCGCGCGCCGGTGGCCCCGGCCGATGGCCGAGCATCCACGAGCCGCCCGGCCGGCCCCCGCCTGGGGCCCCGAGCGGTTGACGACGCACCGGCCCGTCCGACCGCCGGGCCGGACACGCGAGTGCCAGCGGGAGCGTGACATGGCTGCGGCCATGCCCTAGGGTCATCACGCACTTATTCAACGATCAACAACCTGTGAGCATCGGCACGCCGGGCCGCCGGCCCGGGACGCGCCCCACCGGCCACTTGATCTCCGATCATCCGAAAGGCAAGGCATGTCCACCTCCTCCCCGGCCCCGTCAGTGGTCATGGGCGATCAGATCGTCACCAGGATCGGAGCCCGCAGGGCCCTGGCCGCACTGAGGCTCCTCATCGGCTTCTACTTCCTGTGGGCCTTCCTCGACAAGACCTTCGGCCTGAGCTTCATGACCCCTCCCGACCAGGCCTGGATCCGCGGCGGCCTGCCGGCCCAGGGCTTCATCATCGCCGTCACCGGCGATGGCCCCCTGGCGGGCTTCTTCTCCCTGTTCGCCAACACCCTGGGCGATGTGCTCTTCATGCTCGCCCTGCTGGGCATCGGCACCGCGCTCATGCTGGGCATGGGCCTGAAGGTGGCCGCGCTCAGCGGCACCGCCCTCATGTTCTTCCTCTGGCTGGCCGAGTTCCCGCCGCTGAACGTCGGGCAGGCCACCAACCCGATCATCGACACCCACTGGGTGCTGGCCGCCGCCATGATCGTCATCGCCCTGACCCGGGCGGGCGACACCTGGGGCCTGGGCCGGTGGTGGTCGGGCATCGTCGGCGACTCCTGGCTGCGCTGACCCCCGGCGGAGCCTGAGCGGGGCCGCCCCCGCACTACTCGGCGCTACTCGGCCAGGCGGCGGACCGCCGAGGCCACGGCGTCGGCCACGCGGGTGTCGAAGGCGCCGGGGATGATGAAGACGGGGCTGAGCTCGTGATCCTCGATCACCGAGGCGATGCCGGTGGCCGCTGTGCGCAGCAGCTCGGTGGTGATCTCGGTGATGCCGGTGTCCAGCAGTCCCCGGAACAGGCCCGGGAAGGCCAGGACGTTGTTGATCTGGTTGGGGAAGTCGGAGCGGCCCGTGGCCACGACGGCGGCGTAGTCCGCGGCGCCGATCGGGTCGACCTCAGGAGTCGGGTTGGCCATGGCGAAGACGATCGCATCATCGTTCATGACCCTCAGGTCCTCGGGCGCCAGGAGGTTGCCCGAGGAGACCCCGATGAACACATCGGCCCCCTCCAAGCCCTCCTTGAGGGAGCCGGTGACCCGGCGGGGATTGGTGTTCTCCGCCAGCCACTTGCGGTGCTCGTTCATGCCCTCGGTGTCCTGGGCGGACAGGGCGCCGTCGCGGCCGTAGCCGACGATGTCGGTGGCCCCATGGGCCATGAGGAGCTTGGCGATGGCGTTGCCGGCCGCCCCCACGCCGGACAGGACGATGCGCACCTCCTCGATCCTCTTGCCCACGACCTTCAGGGCGTTGATGAGCGCGGCCAGGGTCACCACGGCGGTGCCGTGCTGGTCGTCGTGGAAGACCGGGATGTCGAGCTCCTCGCGCAAGCGCGCCTCGATGTCGAAGCACTTGGGGGCGGCGATATCCTCCAGGTTGATGCCGCCATAGGCCGGGGCGATGGCCTTGACGATGGCGATGATCTCCTCGGGATCCTTGGTGTCCAGGGCCACCGGCCAGGCATCCACATTGCCGAACTGCTTGAACAGCACGGCCTTGCCCTCCATGACGGGCATGGCGGCGGCGGGGCCGATATCACCCATGCCCAGCACGGCGGTGCCATCGGTGACCACCGCCACGGTGTTCTTCTTGATGGTCAGCATGCGGGCCCGCTCGGGGTGGTCGTAGATGGCCTTGCACACGCGGGCCACTCCCGGGGTGTAGACCCGGGCCAGATCACGGCGGTTGTGGATCGGGTAGGTGCCCACGACCTCGATCTTGCCCCCGACGTGGGCCAGGAAGGTCGAGTCGCCGACATTGCGCACGACGACGCCCTCGATCTGCTCGAGCCTGGCCACCAGCTCGCCGCGGTGCTTGGAGTCCCGGGTGTCGGCAGTCAGGTCGACGATGAGGGTGTCGCCTCCGGCCTCCGCGACATCGACACCCGTGACCACGGCGCCGGTGGCGGTGGCGGTGTCCACCAGGCTCGCCACCGCCCTCTGGGAGGCGGGCACCTCCAGGTGCAGGGCGACGGTGTAACTGGGACTGGGCTGGACCATGGGTCACTTCCTCCGAGGGTTCTGGGGCAGATCGCGCACATCGCGGACCTGCTGCGAGCCTATCCCGGGGCCCTGGCCCAGGTGAGGGCGATCGTCCCACGGCTTCCGGCATGCGAGACGCGTCCGTGAGACTTCACTCGCAGGGGCGGGCGCCGATGCCCTCGGCGCCCGCCCCTGCGGTGATGGCCCGGTGCTCAGCCCTGGACGCGCTCCATGACGAGCTCGCGCACGCGCCTGGCGTCGGCCCGGCCCTTGGTGGCCTTCATGACGGCGCCCACGATCGCGCCCGCGGCCTGGACCTTGCCGCCGCGGATCTTGTCGGCCACATCCGGGTTGGCGGCCAGCGCCTCATCGACGGCCGCCAGCAGGGCGCCGTCGTCGGAGACGACCTCCAGGCCCCGGGCCGAGGCGACCTCCTCGGGATCGCCCTGGCCCGCCAGCACGCCCTCGAGGACCTGCCGGGCCAGGGAATCGGTGAGCCGGCCGCTGTCCACCAGGGCCTGGAGGCCGGCGATCTGGGCCGGGGTGACCGGCAGGTCCTCCAGCGCGATCTCCTGGTCCTTGGCCGCGCGGGCCAGCTCCCCCATCCACCACTTGCGGGCGGCCTGGCCCGTGGTCCCCGCCTCCACCGTGGCCTCGATGAGCTCCAGGGCGCCGGCATTGACCACGTCGCGCATCTCGGTGTCGCTCAGCGACCACTCCTGCGCGAGGCGACGGCGCTTGGCGGCGGGCATCTCCGGCAGGGACTCGCGGATCTGCTCGACCCACTGGGGCGAGGGCGCCACCGGGACCAGGTCGGGCTCGGGGAAGTAGCGGTAGTCATCGGCGTCGGACTTCACCCGCCCGGCGCGGGTGGTGCCGTCGGCCTGGCCGTGGCGGGTCTCCTGGAGCACCTCCCCGCCGTCGGCGAGGATCGCCGCCTGGCGGGAGATCTCGTAGCGGACCACCTGCTCGATCCCGCGGAAGGTGTTGACGTTCTTGGTCTCGGTGCGCGTCCCCAGCGGGGCGTCGGGCGACTCGCGCAGGGAGACATTGACGTCGGCGCGCACATTGCCCCGCTCCATGCGCGCCTCGGACACGCCCAGGGCGCGGAAGATGTCGCGCAGGGTGCGCACATAGGCGGCGGCCACCTGCGGGGCGCGCTCACCGGCGCCCTCGATGGGCCGGGTGACGATCTCCACCAGGGGGACGCCGGCGCGGTTGTAGTCCACCAGGGAGTACTGGGCGCCCTCGATCCGACCGTCATGGCCGCCGATGTGGGTGTTCTTGCCCGCGTCCTCCTCCATATGCGCCCGCTCGATGGGGATGGTGAACCGGGAGCCGTCCTCCAGCTCGATCTCCAGGGCGCCGTCATAGGCGATGGGCTCGTCGGACTGGGAGGTCTGGAAGTCCTTGGACAGGTCCGGGTAGAAGTAGTTCTTCCGGGCGAAGCGGCACGAGGAGGCGATCCGGCATCCCAGGGCCAGCCCGATGCGGATGGCGTACTCCACCCCCTGGGCATTGACCTGGGGCAGGGCGCCGGGGAGCCCCACGGAGGTGGGGGTCACCAGCGTGTTGGGCCGGGCGCCGAAGGCATTGGGGGCGGCGTCGAACATCTTGGTGGCCGTGCCCAGCTCGACGTGCACCTCCAGGCCCAGCACCGGGTCGTAGCGGCGCACGGCCTCCTCGAAGTCCATCAGCTTCTCGCTCATCGCTCCTCCTCCAGCTCTCCGGCGCGGGCGAGCAGCGGCGCCCCCCACTGCTCCTCCAGGGCCGCCTCCAGGACGGCGCCCACGCGGTACAGGCGATCGTCGGCCCGCTGGGGGGCCAGGATCTGGAACCCGACGGGCAGGCCGTCACCGCTCAGGCCCGAGGGCAGGCTCATGGCGGGCACGCCCGCCAGGTTCGCCGGGATCGTGGTGACGTCCAGCTTGTACATCGCCAGGGGGTCGTCCTTCTCCCCGAAGCGGTAGGCCGTCACCGGTGCCGTGGGCGAGACCAGGACGTCGAAGCGCTCCCAGGCGGCGGCGAAGTCGCGCTGGATGAGCGTGCGCACCTTCTGGGCACTGGCGTAGTAGGCGTCGTAGAAGCCCGCTGAGAGCACGTGGGTGCCCAGGATGATGCGGCGCTTGACCTCGTCCCCGAAGCCGGCGCCGCGGGTGGCCGCCATCACCGTCTCGGCGGTGACCGGGCCGCTGTCAGGCTCCACGCGCAGCCCGTAGCGCATGCCGTCGTAGCGGGCCAGGTTGGAGGAGGCCTCGGCGGGCATGATGAGGTAGTAGGCGTCCAGGGCGTACTCCAGGTGGGGCAGCGAGACCGCGTCCACCCGGGCCCCGGCCCCCTGGAGCAGCTCGACCGCCGCGTGGAAGGAGTCCACGACGCCGTCGTGGTAGCCCTGGCCGCCGTCGAGCTCGGAGATGACACCCACGCGCAGGCCGCTCAGGTCCCGCCCCTCCTGGGCGGCGCGCACCACCGCGGCCATGCCCCGCGGGGCATCGTCCAGCGAGGTCGAGTCCAGCGGGTCGTAGGAGGCGATGACGTCGTGCAGCAGGGCGGTGTCGAGCACCGTGCGCGCCATGGGGCCGGGTGTGTCCAGGGAGGAGGCCATGGCGATGACGCCGTAGCGCGAGACCGTGCCGTAGGTGGGCTTGACCCCCACCGTGCCGGTGACGGCCGCGGGCTGGCGGATCGACCCCCCGGTGTCGGTGCCCACGGCCACCGGGGCCTCGAAGGCGCCCACGGCCGCGGCCGAGCCGCCCGAGGATCCTCCGGGGATGCGCTCGAGATCCCAGGGGTTGGCGGTGCGCTTGAAGGCGGAGTGCTCGGTGGAGCCGCCCATGGCGAACTCGTCGAGATTGGTCTTGCCCAGGATCGGCAGGCCCACGGCCCTGAGGTTGCGCACCAGGGTGGCGTCATAGGGCGGCACCCAGCCCTCGAGGATGCGGGAGGCCGCCGTGGTGGCCTGGCCCCGGGTGCAGATGAGGTCCTTGACGGCCACGGGCACGCCCGTGAGCTCCCCCACCGCTGCGCCCGAGCGGCGGGCGGCATCAGCCGCGTCGGCGGCCTCCAGGGCCCTGTCGGCATCGACATCCAGGAAGGCGCCCACGGCGCCGTCCACCGCCTCGATACGCTCCAGGTGGGCGGCGGTCAGCTCCCGGGAGGAGACCTCGCCGGCCGCCAGGGCGGCGGCCTGCTGCGCAGCGGTGCCCCGGATGAGGCCCTTCATGCGTGCGGAGCCGGTCATCAGGCATCGCCCTCCCCCAGGATCCGGGGCACGAGGAACATGGAGTCCTCCGCCGCCGGGGCGCCCGCGAGCAGCTCATCGACATCCAGGGTGGGGCCGACGACGTCCTCTCGCAGGACATTGGTCAGGGGCACGGGGTGGGAGGTGGCGGGCAGATCGGGCGTGACCACGCTGGAGACGCGGGCGAAGGAGGAGGCGACGGCGTCCAGCTCCCCGGCCAGGCGCGTCACCTCCTGCGGGCTCAGCGCCACGCGCGCCAGGGCCGCGACACGGGCGACCTCGTCCTTGGAGATGGCTGACATGGGCGCGAGTGTAGATCACCGGCCCCGGTGGGTTGGAGACGACTCCCCATGCCGGCCCCGGGCCCCGGCGGCGCATCATGCAGGAGCACCGGCTCCGCACCCGTGCCGGCGCCCCTGGATCCGAGCCGCTATCGCGCTGCTCCTCGCCGAGCGCATCTCACAGCCCGCCAGGGCGCTGAGATGCTTGACATCGTCCCGCGTGACGGCTGTCATGGGCCGTGGAGGTCCTCACCTCGGGCCCGCTCGGGGAGAGCAGTACGCGGATGCGCCCGCGCGAGCAGTATCGAGCAGATGCAGGCGCCTTGCCGGTCGGGCCTCGAGGGGCCCGGCCCCACAGGACGACAATGAGGCACATGAGGCAGAGGACGGATGACATGAGCAGCGATGAGTTCCCGGCAGACGGCTCCACGCGCGCCGATGCCGCGCCGGAGCAGCCGGAGCACCAGGCCCCCCGGCGCACGGCCGTGCTGAGCACGCCCTACGGGCAATCCACTGGCCTGCGCCGCCCCGCCCCCGGCACTCAAGGCCCTCAGGGCTCCTCCACGGACCCGGCGCAGAGCCCCACCGGCCCCGCAGCCCCGGACCCGGGCCCCGAGCCCGGGCAGGCCGCCGACCTGGCCACTCCCGTCCGCCTCGCAGCCGGAGCCACGAGCATGTCAGCGGCCACCCCGCAGGAGCCGCCCCTGCACGCCTCGGACTCCGCGGAGCCCGAGGGCACCGCTGATGACGCCGCTGAGGGCGAGCCCGCCACGAGGGCCGTTCCGAGCGTCGTCGAGCCCGCGCCGCAGGGCCGGGCGCCCACGGCCGCGCCCCGCTCCCGCATCCTGGACGGCCCCCTCCAGGAGGTCATGGATGAGGCGGGCGCCGATGAGGCCGACGATGGGGCCAACGAAGGGGCCGAGGAGGCCACTGCGGGCGCCCTGCCCGGCGGCCCCCCGCAGGGCAGCGGACCGCCGGAGGGCGATGACGGGCCTCTCTACGACGCCGGGCCGCGCCGTCGCCGATGGCCCCTCTGGGCGGCGGCGGCCTCCTTCCTGCTCCTGGCCGGCATGGGGGCGGGCGGCTACGCCTACGCCTCCCACTACGAGGACCGTGCCGTCCCCGGCACCAGCGTGGCCGGCACGGATGTGGCCGGCAGGAGCCGTGAGGAGATCGTCGAGCTCATCGAGGACCGGGCGCAGGGCGCCACCGTGTCCATCTCCGGCGATGTGCAGGCCACGGCCTCCCTGGCCGACCTGGGCACGACTGTGGACGCGCAGGCCACCGCCGATGCGGTGATGGCCCGCGGCGAGAGCGTCGTCAGCCGCTTCGAGGCGCTCCTGGGCGAGCAGAGCGTGCCCGTGGTGCTGTCCACCAATGAGCAGGCCGCCGCCGACTACGCCGTCTCCCTCATCCCCTCCGACCGGGCCAAGGCTATCAACGCCACCGTCGTCCTGGGCGAGGACGGCCAGACCTTCTCCGCCACATCCTCCTCCTCGGGCACTTCCCTGGACTCCGGCGCCATGGCCGCGGCGGCCAAGGAGGCGGCGGGCTCCCTGTCCCCCGCCTCGGTAAAGGTCTCCTTCGGCACCTCCGAGCCCGCGGTCTCCCAGGCCGACGCCCAGAAGGTGGCCGACCAGGCCAACAGCTGGGTGGCCCAGGAGGTGACCATCACCGTGCCGGCCTCCTCGGACCAGGAGGAGGCCAGTTACACGGCGGATGCCGCGGAGAAGGCCTCCTGGATCACGCTGACCACCTCGGTGGACGCCGCCCCCGCCCTGTCGGTGGACGCGGGCAGGGTCAGCCAGTGGGTGACCGCCCAGGCCCAGGAGGCCAATGCCGAGCCGGTCAACGGCAAGCGCAATGTCACCACCAAGGGCACTGTGGTGGCCACCCCGCTGGAGGCCGAGGACGGGCGCACCGTCGACAATGCCGAGACGGTCGCCACCGATATCGTCACCAGCCTGGGCCAGGGCAGGGCCTACACCGGCTCCTTCGAGACCACGGTGGTCGAGGCCACCTGGGATGAGCGCACCATCGCCGACGGCGCGGAGAAGCTCGTCTACCAGGCGGCGCCCGGTGAGAAGTGGATCGATGTCAACCTGGCCAACTACACGGTGACCGCCTACGAGGGCGCCACCGTGGTCTACGGCCCGGTCACCATGGTCGACGGCGCCAAGGAGACGCCCACCGTCACCGGCACCTACCAGGTCTACCTGCAGTACCCCTCCCAGACCATGGAGGGGGACAATGTCGACGGCACCCGGTACCGCACCGAGGACGTGCCGTGGGTGACCTACTTCTACTCCGGCTACGCCTTCCACGGCGCCCCCTGGCGCTCCGACTTCGGCTACTCCGCCTCCCACGGCTGCGTCAACATGCCCTCCTCCGACGCCCAGTGGATCTACAACTGGGTCGAGATCGGCACCACCGTCGTCAGCCACTGACAGCGCCACTGATAGCCCACGAGCCTCACCCGCTCTCAGGGGCCGCCCGGGAAAACGCCCCCGGGCGGCCCCTTTCTCGTGCGCCGGTGCGGCGGGCCCCGACGCACCGGCACAGGCACTCAGGCGGTCTGCGCGCCGACCGCCGCCGGGCCGCCCTCCAGCAGTGCGATGAATCCCTCCTCATCGAGGATCGGCAGGCCCAGCTGGCGGGCCTTGGCCTCCTTGGAGCCGGCCTTGTCGCCCACGACGACGTAGCTCGTCCTCTTCGACACGCTCCCCGAGGCCTTGCCCCCCCGGGCGATGATCGCCTCCTTGGCCCCATCGCGGGTGTAGCCCTCCAGGGATCCGGTGACCACGACTGTCAGGCCCTCCAGGGTGCGCCGCGCTCCGGGGGCCCCCGCCCCTGCCGGCTCGCCGTCGCGGTCGCCCCCGCCGTCGCCCGAGGCGCCGGCAGGCCGGCTCCGGGCGCCCGCCGCGGCGCCGTCGTCGACCATGCGCACGCCCGCGTCCCGCCAGCGCTGGAGGATCTCGCGGTGCCAGTCCACCTCGCGCCAGGCCGCCCAGGAGGCGGCAATGGCGGGGCCCACCCCCTCGACCTCGGCGAGCCGGTCCTCATCGGCCCGGCACAGCTCATCGAGGGAGCCGAAGCGATCGGCCAGGGCCCGGGCCGCCGTGGGCCCCACATGGCGGACGGACAGGGCCACGAGGATGCGCCACAGGGGCCGGTCCTTGGCCGCCTGGAGCTGGGCGAGCATCGCCGTGGTGCTCCGGGAGGCGGCGGTGGGCCTCTTGACCCGCCCATCGGGGGCGTGGACCTGCTTGGTCCAGAAGAACCGGCTCAGGCGCCAGTCGCCTGTGGGGGTCCCGCGGCGGGAGACCGGGCGCCACACGAAGACATCGCGCAGATCCTCCTCATCCAGGTCGAACAGGCCCGCCTCGCCGTCGAGGACCGGGGGCTGCTCGATGATCCCGGCGGCCCGGATCCGCTCGGCCACGGCCTCGACCCGCTCGGAGACGGCCATCGCCTCCAGCTCCTCGGCGGGGATGGAGATGCTGCCGCGCTCGGTCTCCAGGCTGCGCCCCGCGGCCAGGGCGGCCAGGGCCTCGGCGCGCCCGGCGTCGGGGCGGGTCAGGGCGCTGGCGGCCTCATCGCCCAGGCCCTCGATGTCCAGGGCGCCGCGCGCACCGATATGGGCGATGCGCTCGGTGACCTGCGCGGGGCAGGAGCGGGTGTTGGGGCAGCGCACGTCGACGTCGCCGTCCTTGGCGGGGGCCAGGGCGGTGCCGCAGGAGGGGCAGTGCTCGGGCATGACGAAGTCCCGCTCCGAGCCGTCCCTCGACTCGGGCACCGGCCCCAGGATCTCGGGGATGACGTCGCCGGCCTTGCGCAGGATGACCATGTCCCCGATGCGCACGCCCTTGCGGGCCACCTCAGTGGCGTTGTGGAGGGTGGCCCGGGCCACCCGGGAGCCCGCCACCAGGACGGGCTCCATGATGCCGAAGGGCGTGACGCGGCCGGTGCGCCCCACCTGGACGTCGATGTCCAGCAGCCGGGTGCGCACCTCCTCGGGCGGGTACTTGTAGGCCGCCGCCCAGCGGGGCACGCGGGAGGTGGCGCCCAACTCGCGCTGGACGGCGCGGTCATCGATCTTGAACACGATGCCGTCGATCTCGTGGAGCAGGTCGTGGCGGTGGGCGGCGTGGCGCTCGATGTAGGCCTCGCGCTGGGCGCGGCCCCGCACGACGGCGCTGTACGGGGAGACCGGCAGGCCCCAGCCCTGGAGCCGCTCGTACCACTCGTGCTGCTGGGCGACGGGCTCCTGGCCCTCCCGCAGGACGACCGCCCCCACCCCGTGGGCGATCATGGACAGGGGCCGTGAGGCCGTGATGGCCGGGTTCTTCTGGCGCAGGGAGCCGGCGGCGGCGTTGCGGGGATTGGCGAAGACCTGGAGGAGGGGGGCGCCGCCGGCCGCGCGCTCGACGTTCTGGCGGCGCCGGGCCTCGTTGAAGGCCTCGAACTCCTTGACCGGGAAGTAGACCTCCCCGCGGACCTCCAGCAGGCGGGGGTGGCCGGTTCCCGACAGGACCCGGGGGACATCGGCGATGGTGCGCACATTGCCGGTGACGTCCTCGCCCGTGGTGCCGTCCCCGCGGGTCGCCGCCCGGGTGAGGACCCCGTCCTCGTAGGTCAGGGCCACCGCCAGGCCGTCGATCTTGACCTCCGCGGTCATGGCCAGCTCCTCGTCGGGGATGCCGGTCTCGGCGACCATGCGCTCCGCCCACTCCTGGACCTCCTGGGTGGAGAAGACGTCCTGGAGGGAGTACATGCGCTCGTGGTGCGGGGCGGGGGCGAAGTCGGTGGTGGCCCGCCCGCCCACGCTCCGGGTGGGCGAGCCCGCCGCGGCCAGGGCCGGGTGGGCCGCCTCGATCTCCTCCAGCTCGCGGTAGAGGCGGTCGTACTCGGCATCGGACATGGGGCTCTGGGCGTCGATGGCGTTGTAGTAGGCATCGCGGGCGCTCTCGATGCTCAGGACCAGCTCGTTCCACCGGGCGCGCTGGCCGGCGGGGATGTCGGACAGCCCTCCGGCCTCTGCCGACCTGGAGGGGGCCAGGGGCGCCTCGGGGGCGATGTCATGAGTGCTGGCGGTGCGCATGGGGCACATCCTCCCCTCACCCGGCGCCTTGTCCAAGCAGCCGCGGGTGCGGGGCGCCACGAGGCCCGCTGCCCCGGCCCGCATCCGCGCCCTGCCGCGGGCAGCCGTGCGGCACACCTGTGGGAAACGCGCCCCGGGCCCCGATTGTCCACAGGCCCGCCCGCCGGGCAGGACATCCGCCCGGGCCGGCGGCACTCTCACCCCATGGTCATCGCACCGGCCCCCTCAGACGCCCCGACGCCGCCCCCGAGCGCGGCCGCCCCTGCCCCGGAGGGCCAGGACGAGGGCGCGCAGGCCGCGCGGGCCGCCCGAGCGGCCCTGGCCTCGCGCTGGCACCTGGCGGTCCTGGCCGGGCCCGACGCCGGCCTGGTGCTGCCCGCCGGCGGCGCCCGGAGCATCGGGCGCGATGGGGTGCTCACCGATCCCCTGATCTCGCGCCGCCATCTTCGCATCCGCGAGCGAGACCGGTGGCTGCTGGTGCGCGATGCCGGCTCGGCCAACGGCACCCGCAGGCGGGTGGGACCGCTGTGGCTGGGGCTGCGCGGGGAGGCGCGCCTGGGCGAGGGCGCGCAGCTGAGGATGGGCGGCACCCTGGTGGAGCTGCGCCGCCGCCCCCTGGATCTGGGGGTCCCCGCCCCGCCCGCGCCGCAGTCGGCCATCTGGATGCTCGTGGCGAGCCTGCTGTGCGTGGGGGTCATGGTGGTCCTGGGGGTTGTCGCCATGCGCACTGGCAGCCGGGGGGCCCTGGGCCTGGTGATGCTGGCCCCCATGGTGCTCATGGCGCTCATGCGCCTCATCCCCCTGCTCCAGGCCCGGGGCCCTGCCGGCAGGCGGGGGCGCGAGGCCCAGCGGGCCCGGCGCCAGGGGCTGGGCCGGCCGGGCTGGCGCTCGGGCAGGCCCGACCCGCCCACCATGCTCCTGGCCCTGGCCGCCCGCGCCCCGTGCCGGGCCGCGCCCGGCGATCGGGACTCCGAGGGGCGGGCAGGGGGCGCCGATGAGGATGCGCTCCTCGGGGGCTCCGCCCGGGGCCGGGGCTCCCGGGACCCCCGGGACTCGCTGCGGGCGTGGACCGACCGGACCGGGCGCCGCCGGGTCCTGTCCCTTCGGGACGGGGACTGCCTGGCTCTCGGCGGCCCGGCCGCCCATGACACCATGGCCTGGTGGTGCGCCCAGGTGCTGGCGCGGGCCAGTGCCCGCATCCGCCTGAGACCGGGCGGGGTCGAGCTCGTCTGGGGGCCGCCCTCCCGCGAGTGCTCGGCGAGCATGCTGGTGTGCCGCGGTGACCTGGTGCCGACCACGGCGCTCAGCGTGCTGCGCGCCCCCGCGGAGGCCCCTTCCTGCACCCCGGTGTGGTGGCTGGCGGCCTGCCGCCTCCAGGGCCTGGCCGACGGCCCCGGCGGCGGCCCCGGTGGGACCGGGGGCGTGCCGGAGGAGGTGCTCCTGAGCGAGGTGGTCGAGGAGCTGGAGGGGCTCGACAGCGGGGAGCTGGCCGAGCGCTGGTCGACCGGCGCCCCGGAGCGGTTGGAGGCCGTCCTGGGGGTGGGGGCCCACGGCCCGGTGCGGGCGGATCTGGTGAGGCACGGCCCCCACGCCCTGCTGGCCGGCACCACCGGCTCGGGCAAGTCCGAGCTGCTCGTGGCCTGGCTGCTCCAGCTGGCTCTGGGCGCGCCGCCCAGCAGGCTGGCCCTGGTCCTGGTGGACTACAAGGGCGGTGCCGCCTTCGGCCCCCTGGCGCGCCTGCCCCACACGGCCGGGGTGCTCACGGACCTGGATGCTGCCGGCACCCGGCGCGCCCTGAGCTCGCTGGAGGCCGAGGTGCGCCGCCGCGAGCGTCTCCTGGCCCGCCACGGCGTCAAGGACGTCTCCGGCCTGCCGGCGCGAGTGGTGGTGCCGCGCCTGGTGGTGGCCGTCGATGAGTTCGCCGCCATGGCCGCCGAGCATGCCGAGGTCCTCGGCTCCCTGGTGCGCGTGGCCGCGCAGGGCCGCAGCCTGGGCATCCACCTCATCCTGTCCACGCAGCGGCCCCAGGGGGCGGTCTCCCCCGCGGTGCGCGCCAACACGCCCCTGCGGGTGTGCCTGAGGGTCCTGGATGCGGGCGACTCGCGCGATGTGCTGGGGCACGACGGCGCCGCCCGCCTGCCGCTGCACGCGGGCCGGGTCCTGGTCGAGGGCGCGCCGGCCCCCGGTGCGGCCGGGCGATCGGCTCAGGGGATGTCGGTGGGAGCGGCGCCGGAGCAGTCGGCGTGGCCGGCTGAGGGACGGGGCGGGAGGGGCAGGCAGGCAGCGGAGGTGCTCCAGGCGCCCTGGTGCGGTCCGCAGGAGCGGCTGGCCGCCCTGGTGGACCGGATCGCCGCGGCGGCGGCCGGCGGCCCGGCTCCGTGGCGGCCCTGGGCGCCCGCGCTGCCGGCGCGGGTGGGGGCCGACCAGGCCCGGGCCCTGGTGGCCGCCCCCGGCGGCCCCGGGGCCCCGCGGAGCCCTGGCCCGCCGGGAGGACCCGCAGCCCCCGGGGCCGGCGGCGGAGGCGGTGGGGATCGCTGCCATGAGCGGGGCGGCGGGCCCTGCGGGGACCCGGCGGAGGCGGCTGTTGGGCCCGGCCCGGCCCGGGGGGTGGTCCTGGCCCTGACGGACCTGCCCGAGGAGCAGCGGCTGGGCCTGTGGCACTGGGACATGGATGCCCCCCTGCTGGTGCTGGGCTCACCGGGCTCGGGGCGCAGCACCGCCCTGGCCACTGTGGCCGCCCAGGCCGCCGGCGCCGGGGTGGGGGTGCACCTGTGCGGACCGCCGGCGGGGCTCCTGCGGGCCGCGGTGCCCGGGACCGGCGATGAGGGCGGCGCGGGGGCGCCGGGAGCGGCGCCGAATGGGCCCCCGGGGATGGACCCGATGGGGGCCATGGTGGGGACCGCGGTGGGGCCGGAGGACCCTCGGCGCCTGGCCCGCCTGTGGTCCCTGGCGGCCAGCGGGGCCCTGGCCGGCAGCCTGCTGTGCCTCGACGATGTCGATGCCCTCCTCCCAGCGGTTGACCAGGCCCTCGGCCCCGGGGAGGGCCATGCCCTGCTGGAGTCCGTGCTGCGCACCGCCAGTGCCACCGGCACTCGCCTGGCGCTGTGCGCTCCCCTGGCCTCGGCCAGCGCCCGCTGGGCCGGCTCCATCGGGCTGCGCCTGGTGCTGGGCGCCTGCACCACGGCGCAGGCATCCCTGGCGGGGCTGCCCCACGGCGTGGTCACCGGGGCCGGCGCCGGCCGCGGCGCCATCGTCCGGGCCGGCAGGGCCACCGCCTGCCAGGTGGTCCTGCCCCCGCCCTGGCCCGCCTCCGCCCGCGCCCGGCATCCCGGGACGGGGAGCGGGCGCCGGGGGATGCCGGATGAGTCGCCTCATGATCCCCGGTCGGCCTCGGGCGCCCCTGAGGGCGGGCGCGGGCCCGTGCGGCTCGTGGCGCTGCCGCGCAGGGTGGAGGCCGGGAGCACCCCACCCGGGACCTGGGCCCTGGGCGGTGATGAGGCCCGGCCGATGATCCTGGAGCCGGGCCTGAGCGTGCTGGTCGTGGGACCACCGGGCTCCGGGCGCTCGACCGCCCTGGAGGCCCTCCGGCGCGCGCTGGTGGAGCTCGGCCGGCCTGAGGCGCTCGGGGCCCAGGTGATCGGCACCCGCGTGGGCGGAGCGCAGGCCATCGGGGCGAGCGGGGCGCCGGAGCCGGCGTCCGCGGCCGCGGTGCCCGGCCCGGGGTGGCGCGGGCAGGAGCAGCAGGCCGCGCGGGGCGGGCTTGTCGTCGTCGACGACCTGGACCGCTGCGAGCCCGGCGTGCAGGCCGCCGTCGAGGAGGCCCTGGGCAGGGGCGCCACGGTCCTGGCCAGTGCCACCACGGAGCGGGCCGCGGCGACCTACCGCGGCCCGCTGGCCCTGCTGCGCGAGCGGGGCGCCGTGGTGGTCCTGTGGCCGGGCCTGGGGCCGGCCGCCCAGGTCGCCGGGATGGGGCTGCGGGCGGTCATCGACCCCCGTGCCTTGACGCTGCCGGGGCGCGGGGCCCTGGTGCACCGCGGGTCCTGCTCCCCCATCCAGGTCGTGGCCCCCGGCCCCGATCCGCCCTCATGACCCTCACCCGCCGGCGCTGATCCGCCCTGCCGCCCGCTGGACCACGACGGCGTGGCCCCGGCCCGGCGGCGGCACGGCGCCCTGGTGGCGCCGGGCCGCCGGGGCATGCGATGATCGGGATGCCATCCCCTTCTGAAAGAGCCCTGTGAGCATGACGACAGGGTCACGGCGCAGGTCTCACCCCCGGACTCTTGCCCGGCGCCCGCGCGCGTGTGAAGGTAGTTCGCAGACGCGGCGGGCCGCCCCTGCGCATGAGGCAGGCGCCCCTACCGCGATGGAGAACCTTGAAGGGAGCCCTCATGGACTGGCGCAGTCAGGCAGCATGCCTCACGGTGGACCCCGAGCTCTTCTTCCCCGTCGGCAACACCGGTCCGGCCATCGCCCAGATCGCGCAGGCCAAGGAGGTCTGCTCCCACTGCGAGGTGGTGGACACCTGCCTGAAGTGGGCCCTGGAGAACGGCCAGGACGCAGGCGTGTGGGGCGGCATGAGCGAGGACGAGCGCCGCTCCCTCAAGCGCCGGGCCGCCAGGGCCCGCCGCTCCTCCTGACCCGGCACCGGGGCCCTGGCCCTCAGCCCTGCTAGAGAGCCCCCGGGCGCGGGCCTCCTGGAGTCAGCGGGCCCTCCCTCAGCGCTCCTGGCCCAGATGCGCGTGGATGACCACATCCGTGCCCTGACCATCAGGGCCCGGCTGCCAGTCGATGGTGCCGCGCAGCTCGCCGCGCACCAGCGTGGTGACGATCCTGGTGCCCAGCCCCGACCTGAGGCTGCCCGGGACGATGCCCCTGCCGTTGTCCAGCACATGCACCTCGACCGCGTCGCCGTCGCGCCGGGCCCGCACCAGCACCTGGCCCTCGCGCCCGTCCATGCCCTCCATGCCGTGCTCGACGGCGTTGGTCACCAGCTCGGCCAGGACCGTGGCCAGGGCCTGGGCGATGTCGGCATCGACCACCCCGAAGGACCCCTCCAGGCGGGTGCTCACCTCCCCATTGGGCGTGGCCACCATGGCCGCCATGCGCAGGACGGAGGAGAAGACCTCATCGAAGTCCACCCGCTCGTCGACATTGTGGCTCAGGGCGTCATGGACGGTGGCGATGGTGGTCACGCGGCGCTCGGCCTCGGCCAGGGCGTGGCGGGTCTCCTCATTGGAGGCGCGGCGGGCCTGCATGCGCAGCAGGGCGGAGACGGTCTGCAGGTTGTTCTTCACCCGGTGGTGGACCTCGCGGATGGTGGCGTCCTTGTTGAGCAGGACCTGCTCACGGCGGCGCACCTCGGTGACGTCGCGCACCAGCAGGATCGCCCCTGCCCGCCCTCCCCCCAGGGTCAGGGGGATGGAGCGCACGGTGAGGAACACCCCGCTGGCCTCGACCTCGGTCAGCCATGCCTGCCGGCCCATGAGGACCACCGCCAGGGCCTCGTCCACGGGCGTGCGCGGCGGGATGATCGAGGTGACGGCCTCTGCCAGCACGATGCCGTCGAGCTCGCCGTCCAGGCCCAGGCGGTGGAAGCAGGAGCGCCCGTTGGGGCTGACGAACAGGACCCTGCCGTCGGCGTCCAGGCGCAGGAAGCCGTCGGCCACGCGGGGAGTGCCGTGGCGGATCGTGGTGCCGGCCCCCGAGATCGGGAAGCAGCCCTCGGCGATCATGCGGCACAGGGCGTCGGCGAGCTCGTCCATCTCGCGCTCCACGATGCGCCCGCCGCGGATGAGGCCCACGGAGGTCTCCTTGGTCACCACGGCGAGGGCGCGGCCCTGGCGCACGACGGGCACATAGGTCTCGTGGACCGCGGAGGTCCCCGTCCAGTAGGGCTCGACGGCCTCCCTGATCTGGGCGTGGAGGAGCGCCTCGGTGGCCATGGCCTCGCGCGAGAGCGGCATGCGCCTGCCGATGACGTCCTCCAGGTGCACGGTGGTGCCGCTCGAGGGCCGGGTGTGCCCGGCGGCCACGAACCTGCCGTCACCGGTCCGGACCCACAGCACCAGGTCGGAGGTGGACAGGTCCGCGACCACCTGCCAGTCCGCCATCAGCTGGTGGAGCCAGTCCAGATCGGTATCCGACAGGTCGGTGGAATCGCGCAGGGCGCGCGGCAGCGAGATGGGCACCCGACCAGGGTATCGGCACCGGGCCCCGCCGTCCCACTGAGCACATGGGGCACACTGGACCCAGCGGGCGCATCCGGCCCAGGTCCTGGCAATTGTCTGGATTTGCACCGCACGCTCCGGTTCGTGAGGGGGCGCGGCTCATGGCAGGATCGCGCCATGAGGAAGACCATCACCATCACCTACCCCGCCGATCCCGCCCGCACCAGCGCCATGCTGGCCGACCCCGAGTACCACAAGGAGCGCGCGGCCCGCGTGGGCCTGGAGGACGCCACGATCGACGTCGCCCAGCGCGGCCAGGGCTTCGCCGCCACCATCGCCGGCCATGTGGACGCCTCCCGCCTGCCGGCCGCCGCGGCCAAGCTGGTGCGCTCGGGGGTGTCCTTCTCCGTCGCCGAGTCCTGGGGCGAGGCCGCTGCGGACGGCTCGCGCACCGGCTCCTACGACATCGACGTCAAGGGCGCCCCGGTGCGCGCCAGCGCCACCGCCACCATGGCCCCCGCCCAGGAGACCACCGTCGTCACCGTGGACCTCGACCTCAGCGTCACCGTCCCCCTGGTGGGCAAGACCATCGAGGACAAGGCCATGAGCCGCGTGGACCGCGTGGTCGCCGATGAGGAGCAGCGCGCCGCCGCCTGGCTCGCCAGCCACTGAGGCCGACGGCCTGGCAGCGCCCGGGCCCCGCCCCGGGCGCTGCCCGAGGAGGCGGGGCCCACACCCGGCCGGTATTCCCAGTTCGCCTGGCGCGCAGAGGGGCGGCACCGGCCGGGGCGGGACCGGCCGTATGGCACGATCGAGGCATGACTGACACCGGAACCACCCCCAGCCCCCAGCCCTCGGCCCCCGGAGCCGTGTGGGCCGAGCGCGTGGGAACCCGCCAGTACATCGGCCACAACGCCAACGGCGCCCAGGTGCGCGTGGGCATGGGCCCCGGCGAGTTCTCCCCCGGCGAGCTGCTCAAGATCGCCCTGGCCACCTGCAACACCCTGTCGGCCGACCACCGGCTGGCCAAGGCCCTGGGTGAGGGATTCGCCGCGACCGTGGGCTGCTCCACGGTCAAGAACGAGGCGGAGGAGCGCTACGAGTCCTTCCAGGTCGAGATCGTCACCGACCTGTCAGGACTGGACGAGTCCAAGCGCTCAGTCCTGGCCGAGCGGGTCGAGGGCGCGATCGAGCGCTCCTGCACCGTGGGCCACACCCTGGAGAAGGGCGCGGCCATCACCATGGAGATCGTCGACCCCGACGAGGACTAGGCGCGCGCCGCCGCGCGGCCCCGCCCATCAGCCCCCGACCAGTCTCGGCCCCGCAGCCCCGACCGCCCGACCCCAGGAGAAGCCTTGTCCACCTCAACCGGTAGGCCCACAGCCCTGGAAAGGGCCATCAACCGGGCCATCGACATCCCCGCCGCCCGCATCACCGAGCGCGTGGCCCGCATGCGCCGCGACCGGCCGGGCGCCGACACCGCCGAGCTGGTGGAGCTGGCGGCCGCCCGCTTCCGGCGGGAGGCCGGGCTCTCCTCCGGCGCGGTGGGGGCCTCCGCGGCGCTGCCCGCCGTGGGCACGGGCACGGCCGCCGCCCTGACAGTGGGGCAGACGGCCGTCTTCGTGGCCTCGGCCGTGACCTATGTGCTCACCGTGGCCGAGCTCCACGGGCTGCGGGTGGTCGATGTCGAGCGCCGCCGCGCCCTGGTGCTCTCCGCCCTGCTGGGCCGCGAGGGGGCCGAGGCGGTCCAGGGCCAGCTGGGCCTGACCTCCCTGTTCTGGGCCGCCCAGATGCTCGCCCAGATGCCGCTGCCCACGGTGCGCTCGGTCAACTCCCAGCTGGCCAAGCGCATGGTCAAGAGGACGGCGGCCAAGGGCGGTGCCCTGGCCCTGGGGCGCCTGCTGCCCTTCGGCATCGGCGCCGCCATCGGCTGGACCGGCGGGCGCGCCCTGGCCAACCACGTCATCGAGGGCGCCCAGGCGGCGCTGGGGCCCGCGGCCCTCATCGACCCGGCTGAGGTCATCGAGGTATGAGCACCGCCTACCCGGCCCTGAAGGCGATGGGGCTGCACGCCCCCCAGGGGGCGGACGTCGCCTATGAGAACCTCCTGGCCGAGGTCCTGGCGCAGGGCGCGGCCAAGTCCGACCGCACGGGCACGGGGACCCGCTCCCTGTTCGCCCGCCAGCTGCGCTACGACCTGTCCGCGGGCTTCCCCCGGGTGACCACGAAGTTCGTGGCGATGAAGGCCGTCAAGGGCGAGCTGCTGTGGTTCCTCCAGGGGTCCACGAACGTGCGCTGGCTCCAGGAGCGGGGCATCACCATCTGGGACGAGTGGGCCGACGAATCCGGCGAGCTGGGCCCCGTCTACGGCTCCCAGTGGCGCTCTTGGCCCACCCGGGAGGGCGGCGCCGTGGACCAGATCGCGTCCCTGGTGACCACCCTGCGCACCGACCCCGACTCGCGACGGATGCTGGTCTCGGCCTGGAACGTCTCCGACCTCGACCGGATGGCCCTGGCCCCCTGCCACGCCTTCTTCCAGTGCCATGTGGCCCAGGGGCGCCTGAGCCTGCAGGTCTACCAGCGCAGCGCGGACCTCTTCCTGGGGGTGCCCTTCAACATCGCCTCCTACGCCCTGCTCACCCACATGCTCGCCCAGCAGGCGGACCTGGAGGCGGGCGAGCTCATCTGGACCGGCGGGGACTGCCACATCTACGACAATCACGTCGACCAGGTCCGCACCCAGCTCTCCCGCGTGCCCCGGGCCCACCCCTTCCCCACGCTGCGCCTGGAGCGCGCCGCCTCCATCGGCGAGTACACCATGGAGGGCATCGACGCCTCCCAGGGCTACGAGCACCATCCGGCGATCAAGGCCCCGGTGGCCGTCTAGACCCCTCGCCGGCGCGCCCGGCCCCAGCCACCGTGCAGCCCTGAAGCAGAGAGGCGCCAGACCCATGACAGTGAGCACGCGCAGGAGCCCCGTCGGGGGCCTGGGCATGATCTGGGCCCAGGACATCACCGGCGTCCTGGGGGCCGACGGCGGCATGCTGTGGCGCGTGCCCGCGGACTTCCAGCACTTCAAGGCCACGACGATGGGCTGCGGCCTGGTCATGGGCCGCACCACCTGGGAATCCCTGGGCGGGGCCCTGCCCGGCAGGCGCAATGTGGTCCTCACCCGCAACCCCCGGTGGCAGGCCCCCGGGGCGCTGCGCGCCTCCAGCCTGCGCGAGGCACTGGCCACCGCCGCCCGTGGACTGGCCCTGGATCTGGGCGATGATCCCCGCACGGGCCGGGCCGCAGGGCTCCCGCGGCTGTGGGTGATCGGCGGCGCGCAGGTCTACGACCAGGCGCTGGCCGCGGGCCTGCCCGATGTGCTGGTGGTCAGCATCCTGGACCTGGACGCCTCCCAGCGCGCCCGGGAGCGCGGGCTGGCGGACTCCGCCCTGGTGCGGGCACCGGCGATCCCCACCCGGGAGTGGGTCATCGACCCCGCCCGCTCCGATGCCCCGGGAGCCTGGCGCCCCGTCTCGGGGGACGCCCGCTGGCGCCTGGAGACCTGGGTGCACCTCTGATCCCACCGGCCCCGCGTCAGCGCCGGCCACGCGGCGCCACAGCGGGCAGGCCGTCCGGGAGGCGCGGGGAGGACGCACTAGAGTGCTGCGGTGCCTGATCCCTCCCGCCCCGCCCCTGGCGCGCCCCCGCGCCCGGTCCTGGCCGATCCGCGCCTGCGCGCGCTGCTGGTCATCTGCCTGTTCACCTATGCGGCGCAGAACATGCTCAACGTGTCGATCGCCCCGCTGGCGCGCGCCCTGGCGCTGCCCGAGTGGGTGGTGGGCCTGGCGGTGTCCATCGCCGCGCTGACCGTCACCGTGCTCAGCCAGTTCTGGGGCCGGCGCTCCGTGGCCTGGGGCCTGCGCCGGGTCCTGCTCATCGCCCTGGTCCTGGCGGCGGTCTCGGGGTGCCTGTTCGCCTCCGCGGTGGCTCTGCGCTCCCGCGGCCTACTGGGAGCGGCGGCGACCGCGGCCATCATCGTCGTGGCGCGCGGCCCGTTCTTCGGCGGGGCCGTGGCGGCCATCCCGCCCACCGGCCAGGCGCTCATCGCCCGGATCACCCCCGATGAGCCCTCCCGGGTGCGCGGGATGTCGGCCTTCGCCGGCGCGGTCCAGTTGAGCATCGTTGTTGGATCGGTGCTCTCCAGCGCCCTGGGGGCCTGGTCGATCCACGCCCCGGTGCATGCCACACCGCTGCTCATCCTCGTGGCGCTGGTCATCGCCGCCGTGGCCGTGCCGGGCGCGCCCGGCACGCCCCGCGCGCCCTGGCGCACCGCCGGCGCCGCCCCGCCGGGCCCTCCCCGGGGCGGCCTCGGCGCCGGTGGTGGCCCCCGCCACTGCGATGGCGGAGCGCTGCCGCCGCGCGTGCCATGGTCGGACCCCCGCCTCCTGCCATGGATCGGCTCCTCCTTCGGCATGTTCTTCGCCTCGGGCGTGGTGCAGATCATCGCCGGGTTCATCATCCAGGACCGCCTGCACCTGCCCGCGGAGCGGGCGGTGAGCCTGACCGCCGTCATGCTGCTGGCCAATGCCGCCGGCGCGATGCTCACCCAGCTCCTCATTGTGCCGCGCCTGGGGTGGGGGCCGGCCCGACTGGTGCGCATGGGAGTCAGCGCCGCAGCCGTGGCGCTGGCCGTCCTGGCTGCGGCGCCGTGGCTGTGGCTCATGGCCGGTGCGACCTTCGCCGTGGGGCTGTGCGCCGGCCTCGTGGGCCCCGGCTTCACCGCGGGCGGCTCCCTGGCGGTCGGGCCGGCTGAGCAGGGGGGCGTGGCCGGAGTCCTCCAGGCCACGGGCGCCCTGACCTGGGTCTTCGCCCCGGTGACCGCCACCGCCCTGTACGGCTGGCACCCGCTGGCGCCCTTCGCGCTCGCGCTCGGCGTGCTCGGTGCGAGCGTCCTGGTGGCCTGGGCGCACCCGGCTCTGCGGCCGCGCGGGCGGGACGGGGCAGGGACCGCCCCGCCGTCCTAGCCGTCCAGGCCCTGGGAGGCCAGCCAGTCGGCCGCGATGGTGGCCGGGTCGAGCTGCTCCCGGGTGGAGCGGGCGTTGAGGGACCTGAGCTCCTCGGTGGTCAGGCGCTCCGAGACCCGGTTGATGGCGGTGGCCGCGGCAGCGGGCAGGGTGGCCGCCACCACCGGCGTGACGTTCTGGGGCAGGATGAGCCCCTCGGGGTCCTCCAGGATCACCAGGTCGTTGGCGGCGATGGAGGGGTCGGAGGAGTAGATGTCGGCGACGTCGACCGTGCCGTCGGTGACGGCCTTGACCGTCAGCGGCCCTCCCGAGTCCTCCACGGGGGTGACCGCGGCCTCGACGCCGTAGACCCGCCTGAGGCCCTGCGGGCCATAGGGCCGGGTGTTGAACTCGGAGTTGGCCGCGATGCTGATGGGGCGCCCCAGGGAGGCCAGGTCCCCGATGGTGGTCAGGGAGTGCTCCTGGGCGGTGGCGCGGGTGACGACCAGGGAGTCCTGGTCGGTGGCCGGCGCCGGGGTCAGGGCGGTCAGCGCGGCGGGCAGGGCCGTGAGGAGTGCGTCGTAGACGCCGCTCGAGCCGGAGGCGGTGGTCCGGGGGTCATAGTACTGCAGCAGGTTGCCGCCGTACTCGGGAAGGACCTGGATGGTGCCGGACTCCAGCTCGGGCAGGTAGACCTCGCGCTGTCCGATCTGGAACTGGCGCTGGACCTCCATCCCGGCGTGCTCCAGGGCCTGGGCGTAGAGCTCGGCGATGATCTCGTTGGAGTAGTACTGCTGGCTGCCCACCACGATGGTCCGCCCCTCCATGACGGCGCCGCCCTCCTGGGCGAAGGGGTCGCGGTTGGAGCAGGCGGCCGCGGCCCCCAGGGCCAGGGCACCTCCCAGGGCCAGCAGGCTGCGGCGTCCCGGGGCCGGGGCGCCCGGTACGGGTGCGGGGTGGGGCGAGCTCATGCGGGGTCCTTCCGGTAGTGGCGCGATCCTGCGGGGGCCCAGACCCGCTGCGCCAGGGCGAAGATGCACTCCGAGGCCAGGGCCAGGGCGATGACCATGAGCGCCGCGGCCAGCATCATCGTGTAGTTCTGGGTCTTCAGGCCGAGGAACATCAGGCGCCCCAGTCCCCCGGCCCCGGTGTAGGCGGCCAGTGTGGCGGTGGAGATGACCTGGAGGCTGGCAGAGCGCAGGCCTCCCAGGAGCAGGGGCGCGCCCAGGGGGATCTCCACGCGCCAGAGGATCTGGGCCTCGCTCATCCCCGAGCCCCTGGCCCCGTCGACGGCGCTGGCCGAGGCCGCCCGGATGCCGTTGGTGGCGCCGGCCAGCACGCTGGGCAGGGCCAGGATGGCGAAGGCCAGCAGGGGCGCGGCCAGTCCGATCCCCAGGGCCAGGGCGAACAGGGTGATCAGGCCCAGGGTCGGCAGGGCGCGCACCGAGCCCGACAGGGCCTGGACCCAGCCGCGGCCCATGCCGCGGTGGCCCACCCACCAGCCCGCGGGCACGCCGATGAGGGCGGCGGCGCCCACGCCCAGCAGGGAGTACAGCACGTGCTGGAGGGTCAGTGTCCCGATCCCCATGGGGCCGCCCCAGTGGGCGGAATCCAGGATGTAGGCCAGCGCCCCCAGGAAGAACCTCATGCCGCGCCGCTCCCTGCCTGCGCTGGGATCTTGGGCTCGCGCTCGGGCCCATCGCCCAGGGGCTCCGGGGTGCCGGGGCGCCGGGTCCAGGGCAGTGCGAGGCGGCCCCCCAGGATGATGAGGCCGTCAAGCACCAGGGCCAGGGCCAGGGTCATCACCAGCCCGGTGAGGATCTCGGCGGTCAGCCCCCGCTGGAAGCCGTCGGTGAACAGGCGGCCCAGGCTGCGCACTCCCAGGACGGCGCCCACCGTCGTCAGGGAGACGGTGGAGACGGCCACGACCCTCAGCCCGTTGAGGATCGTGGGGCCGGCCAGGGGCAGCTCGACAGTCAGGAAGCGGCGCATGCGCCCCATGCCCATGGCGGTGGCCGCATCCAGGGCGCGCGGCTCGACGGCGTCCAGCGCGTCAGAGGTTGCCGGCACCAGCAGCGCCAGGCCGTAGAGGGTCAGGGCGACCACGACGTTGAGGACATCGCGGATTCCGGTGCCCAGGATGATGGGCAGGATGACGAAGAGCGCCAGGGAGGGCACGGCGTACAGCAGGGAGGACCCCGAGACCAGCAGGGCGCGCAGCGCCCGGGAGCCCTGGGCCAGTCGGGCGATGGGGATCGAGAGCACCAGGGCTGCGGCGATCGCCGGCAGGCACTGGGCCAGGTGCGCACCGAGATACTCGGCGATGAGGGGGAGGTTGGCCGCCACCCAGCTCATGACCGCTCCCCCGCAGCGCCCCGGGCGCCGTCGGCGCCCGGCTGAGTCCCGGCAGCCCCGGGCCCGCCGCCCGCCGGCGCAACGGCGCCGTCCTGAGCGAGCAGGCCAACGGCGCGGCCCGAGGCGTCCACGACGACGCTGCGCTCACCGCAGATCTCCAGGCGCAGGCGCCGCTGGGCGTCGTCGAGTCCCAGGAAGCGCACGACGAAGTCGTCGGCGGGGTCGGCCAGCAGCTGGGCGCCGGTGCCGCGCTGGGCGATCTGGGCGCCCTCGCGCAGCAGGATGATCTCATCGCCCAGGGTCAGGGCCTCCTCGACGTCATGGGTGACGAACAGGATGGTCTTGCCCAGCTCGGCCTGGATGCGCACCATCTCGCGCTGCAGCTCGCGGCGCACAAGGGGGTCGACGGCCCCGAAGGGCTCATCCATGAGCAGCACGCCGGGGTCGGCGGCCAGTGCGCGGGCCACCCCGACGCGCTGGGCCTGCCCGCCGGAGAGCTGGTGGGGGTAGCGCGCGGCGAGCTGGGGATCCAGGCCCAGCAGGTCCATGAGCTCCTCGGCGCGCTGCCGGGCCGCGCCGCGGTCCTGGCGCAGCAGGCGCGGCACGAGGGTGATGTTGTCGATGACCCGATGGTGCGGGAGCAGGCCCGCGTTCTGCATGACGTACCCGATGGAGCGGCGCAGGGACACGGCGTCGCGCGCCGAGACGTCCTGCCTGTCCAGGAGGATGCGGCCACTGGTGGGCTCCACCATCCGATTGACCATGCGCATGAGCGTGGTCTTCCCGCACCCGGAGGATCCCAGGAGGACAGTGGTGGTGCCCGCCGCGATGCTGGCGCTGAAGGACTCAACGGCCGCAGGCCCACGGGCCCTGGTGTCACGGTAGTGCTTGGTGACGGACTCGAACTCAATCGTGCTGCTCATCGTGCAGCGCAACTCCTCTCGCAGCGGCGCCGGCATGTGCTGCGGCGACTGCGCAGGCATGACCATAGCAAGACTGACAGGGACCACCGGCCCACAGACCTGTGGAAACCCGCAGAAAACACCGAATGGTGGCCGACATGCCATGCCCATCGCACAGCGCGGCGAGCCCGTGGCCATGGGGCGGCGGCTGAAGTGCGGGGCGGCCGGCCCGGCTGACCCCTCCACCGGCCTGGCCGCCCCGCCCCATTCGGACAGGCCGGTGGGGCGGGACGGGGCGGGCCCGCGATGGGGTGCGGCTCAGGTCCAGTCGGCGACGACCTCGACGCGGTTGCCCTCGGGGTCCAGCAGGACCAGCTCGTAGTAGCCGTCGCCGGTGCGCCGCGGCCCGTCGACCACTGCGACTCCGCGCTCCCCCAGGCACGCGGCGAGCGCATCCACCGCCGCCTCATCGGGGAGGCGGAAGGACAGGTGCGCCCAACCCGGCCGGTCCCCTCCACCGGGGCCCACGACATCGGGCCGATGCATGAGCTCCAGGCGGGCGCCGCCCTCGAAGGCCAGGAAGTAGGTGCTCAGGCCGGTACGGGGGTTGTGGTAGCGCTCGCCGGCAGCGCCTTGGAACCACTCGGAGTAGAAGTCGCGAGCGGCCTCCAGGTCCTGGACCCAGAGCGCGGCATGGTCGATGCGGGTCATGATCGCTCCTCACACTGCTTGTTCGGCCCTGCGTGGCGCATGGTTGTGTCAGGTGCATCACGGCGAGATGCCGCGGCGCCCTGCGAGCCCTCAGGCGCCGGCCTGGGGCCCGTCCAGGAAGCGGAACCCCTGGGCCTCCATGGTGGCCGCCACCGTGGGGAAGTAGTAGGTGGCATAGGTCGCGGAGGTGTCCTGGGACCAGGTGCCCATCTCCTCCATGCCCTGCTCGTCCCACCAGGCCCGCAGCGCCTCGTCGTAGGCCCGGGCGCCCCGGGCCACGGCCTCCTCGTCGTAGCGCTCCTCCATGGCGTAGGACTCCAGCGGCAGGCGGGGCTTGACCCGGGGCAGCTTCTCGGGGTCGGGAGCGCCCAGGGTGGAGGCGACCACCGGGAAGGTGTGCTCGGGCAGGCCCAGCAGCTCGATGAGGCCGGCCGGATCGTTGCGGATGCCGCCGATCGCGGTGGTGGCATAGCCCAGGGAGTGCGCGGCGGTCTGGAAGGTGGCCAGGGCGATGCCGGCGTCGACGGCGCCCACGAGCACCCCCTCGGCGCTGCGCTGGACGACCTGCTGGCGCCCGTGCTGATCGGCGGCCAGGCCCGTGCGGTGGTAGTCGATGACGAAGACCACGACGACGTCGGCCCCGGCGACCTGGGGCTGACCGCCGGCGATCTCGGCCACGGCGCGGATCCGCTCCGGGTCGCGCACGACCACCAGGCTCAGGCCCTGGGCGTTGATGGAGCTGGGGGCCTGGCGGGTGGCCAGGAGGATCTGGCGCAGGTCCTCCTGGTCGACGTGCTCCCCGGTGAAGGCCCGCACTGAGCGGCGCTCCCGCAGCAGCGACAGGACGGGGTTGGCGGGGCCCGGCTCGGCAGCGGCGTCACTGGTCATCGTGGTCTCCTCTACATAGGCGTCAGAACGCGAGGGCCGCTCCGGCTCAACCGCCCGGCATCGGGGCGATGCGGGTTCCGTCGATGGGGACGGCGCCTCCCTCTCAATTCTGCTCGCTGGAGGCACGGCCGCGTGCGGTTTCCGGGGATCCTGCTGAGACCGGCGGTCCAGCCGCGTCGTAGCGCTCCCGGGCCCTGATGACCTCCTGCGCATGGGCCTGGGCCCAGGCCTGCAGGGCCGCCAATGGCTCTCCCAGGGATCGGCCCAGTGGGGACAGGCCGTACTCGACGCGGGCCGGCACCCCGGGGTAGGCCCGCCGCCACACCACCCCGTCGCGCTCGAGCGCGCGCAGGGTGGCGGTGAGGACCTTGGCGCTGATGCCCTCGACCGCGGCCAGGAGCTCCCCGAAACGCAGGGGGCCGTCCTCCAGGGCCACGACGACCAGCACCGTCCACTTGCCGACCACGCGGGCCAGGACGGAGCGGGATGGGCAGGTCCGGCGCAGCACGTCGAGCCCGGCCCCACGGGACCGGCCACCGTCGTGACCGCCTGCCATCACTGCGCCCTCACCGCCTCATCACCGCCCAGCACGGCACCTGGACGGCGCACCCTCAGTCCCTGCCCCAGAAGAGGTCCTCGGCGGGGCCGTCCTGGGAGAACAGGTGCACCTCGACGATCCGGCCCTCCCGGATGGTCAGCAGGTCGATGCCGCCCTGGTCGAGGGTGCTCCCGGGGCGGGTGGCGGTGAAGCGGACGGGGACCGCGACCAGATCCCCGTTGGCCATGGCCGGGCCGGTCGCAGCCACTCGCAGGGTGCCGCCGCTGGCCCCGGCCATGGCGCCGATGAGCTCGCCGACGCCCCGGCGGCCCTCGTGGCGGCCGGAGTAGCGGCTGCCGCCCGGCTGATGCCACACGATGTCCTCGGCCAGGAGCGCGAGGGCATCCTCCACGCGCCCCTGGCCGAGGGCGGAGAAGTACTCCTCGGCGACAGCGATGGGGTGGGACTCGTTCATGGGGGCTCCTTCCAGGATCACGGGCGAGCGCCTCCGGCTCGCTCCCGGATGCTCGCACGCCTGATCCGGGTTACCAGAAGGTCACTACGTCCGTGATATGCGGCACATCAGCCGTGGACAGCGGCGACGGCGCCCTCACGGAGCCCTGGGCGCTGTCGCCGCTGTCCACGGCCGCCGGCCAAGAGGATCGGCCGGGAGGATCTCAGTCCTGGGCGGCCGAGGGGCGGGTCATATCCGCCGGCACGACCCAGGCGTCGAACTCCTCGGCGGTGACGAAGCCCAGCTCCAGGGCGGAGTCCCGCAGGGACAGGCCCTTGTGGTGGGCGTTCTTGGCGATCTTGGAGGCCTTGTCATAGCCGATGTGGCGGTTGAGGGCGGTGACCTGCATGAGGTTGGTCTCCAGGTTGGCCTCGATGCGCTCGGTGTTGGGCTCGATGCCGTAGGCGCAGTTGGTGTCGAAGGACACGCAGGCGTCGCCCAGCAGCTGGATGGACTCCAGGACGCACCAGGCCATCACCGGCTTGAAGACATTGAGCTGGAAGTTGCCCTGGGATCCGGCGAATCCGACGGTGGCGTCGTTGCCGAAGACCTTGGTGGCCACCATCGTCATGGCCTCGCACTGGGTGGGGTTGACCTTGCCGGGCATGATCGAGGAGCCGGGCTCGTTCTCGGGGATGATGAGCTCGCCGATGCCGTTGCGCGGCCCCGAGGCGTACCAGCGCACATCGTTGGCGATCTTCATCAGCGCATCGGCCAGGACCCGCAGGGCGCCGGAGACCAGGACCAGGGCGTCATGGGCGCCCAGGGCGGCGAAGAGGTTGTCGGCCTGGGTGAAGTCGATGCCCGTCTCCTGGCTGATCCTGGCGGCGCACAACTGCCCGAAGCGGGGGTGGGCGTTGAGGCCGGTGCCCACGGCGGTCCCGCCGATGGCCAGCTCGCGGGCGCGGGAGTCGGCGTAGCGGATGCCGTCCAGGGCGAAATCGATCTGGGCGACCCATCCGGAGAAGACCTGGCCCAGGGTGATGGGGGTGGCGTCCTGGAGGTGGGTGCGCCCCACCATGACGACATCGCTGTAGGCCTTGGCCTTGGCGTCCAGGGTCTCGCGCAGCTGGGCGATGCGCGGGTACATGGCCTCCAGCTCGCTGACCACGGCGATGTGCATGGCGGTGGGGAAGGTGTCATTGGAGGACTGGCCGCGGTTGACATGGTCGTTGGGGTGGACCGGGGCCTTGGTGCCCATCTCGCCCCCGGCCATCTCGATGGCGCGGTTGGAGATGACCTCGTTGGCGTTCATGTTGGACTGGGTGCCCGAGCCGGTCTGGAAGACCACGAGGGGGAACTCCTCGTCGAGCGCCCCGGAGATGACCTCGTCGCCGGCCGCGGCGATGAGGTCGGCGATGTCCTGGGGCAGCTCGCCGAGCTCGGCATTGGCCAGGGCGGCGGACTTCTTGAGCACGCCCAGGGCCCTGATCATGGGCCTGCCCCACACGAAGGTCTCGCGCCCGATGTCGAAATTGCCCAGGGAGCGCTGGGTCTGGGCGCCCCAGTAGCGGTCGGAGGCGACCTCGACGGCGCCCATGGAGTCGGTCTCGGTTCGGGTGGGGACGGCCTGGTCCGGCGTCTTCGCATCATCAGTAGCCATGGCGCCAGGCTACCGCGCTGCACGGTCGGCGCAGGTCTTGGACGAGAGCAGGCCCGCATTCAGGAGCCTCTCAGATAGGCTTGTCATGGTGGTGGAGATCCCAACGGAAAGGAATGCTCATGGGTGACAACGGAGCCTTCGACAGGCTGGCGGGCAAGGCCAAGGAGACCGCGGGCAAGGTCACCGGCGACTCCGGGACCGAGGCCGAGGGCAAGCTCCAGCAGGCCGAGGGCAAGGTCAAGGAGGTCGTCGAGGACGCCAAGGGCGTCGTCGAGGGAGCGGTCAACCGCTTCAAGCGCGACGAGAAGTAGTCCTCCCGCTCTCGCGGCCCCAAGGCCCCGCCTCAGGCGGCCCTGCGCGGATCACCCGTGCAGGGCCGCTGCGCATGCTCAGTGCGGGCGGCCCTGCCTGGAGCGGGAGCCGGGCGCGCCCGACGGCGGGGCCTCTACAGGGCGGCCAGGACCGCCTCGATACCGCGGGCGACGACGGGGCGGGCGGCCCCAGCCAGGCGCACCACCTCCTGGGGATCGGTGGGCTGCTGCGCGGCGCTGAGGTCGGAGACCACGCTCAGGCCCGCCACCCGCACCCCCAGCCGGTGCAGGGCGATGGCCTCCAGCACCGTGGACATGCCCACGCAGTCGGCCCCCAGCCCCGCCAGCATGCGGGTCTCGGCCATGGTCTGGTACTCCGGCCCGCGCAGGGCCGCGTAGACCCCGGCCCTGCCGGTGACCCCCTCCAGCACTGCGGCCAGCCCCGCATCCCACGTGGCGCGCACATCGGTGAAGACCGCGCCGTCGAAGGGTGAGGCGCCGGTGAGGTTGAGGTGGTCGGTGATGACCATGACCTCCCCCAGGCGCCAGTCGCGCAGGCAGCCGCTCGCGTTGACCAGGACGGCGGGGCGCACCCCGCTGGCCGCGGCGGCCGGGGCCCGGGCCACGACCGGGCCCGGGCCGCCGCCCTCGTAGAGGTGGGTGCGGCCCAGGGCCACCAGCACATGCCGCCCGCCGCGCTCATAGGAGGCCAGGAGGTCGCGGTGGCCCGGGGCGACCGGGGCCCTGACCCCCGGCAGGTCCGACAGGGGCAGGCCGGCCCGGGGAGCACCCCATTGCCGCAGGGCCTCGCCGCTGCCCGAGCCCAGGACGACGAGCAGATCGTGGCGCGGCACGCGGGTGCGCCGCGCGATCTGGTGGGCGCCCTCCAGCGCCGGGCCCGCGCCAGCAGGACCGCCGGACTCGATGAGCGCCTGGAGTGCCTGGGCGCCGGGGCCCGAGGCCATGCGCCCGCTCAGGACCTCCGGCCCGCCCGGTGCGCCCAGCCCGTCCACGGGCTCCTCGCCGTGGCCGGTGCTCATGCCCCGCCCCCGATCCGGGCGCCGTCGGGCTGCGTGCCAGGGGGCTGCCCAGTGGCCTCCTGAGGGTCCTCGCCCGGTACGCGGGCGGCCTCCTGGGCCCGCACCCTCCCGCGCCCCAGCGCCAGGTGGCCGACCAGCCCGATGAGCAGGGCGGCCAGCACTCCGAGGTTGGCGTGGGCCCAGGGCCCCTCGCGCCCGCCCAGGGGGCCCAGGAGGTAGCCCTGCCAGGCCAGCCAGGGGGCGGAGGAGTTGGTCACCAGGCCCCAGCCGAGGCCCGCGCCGGCCGCCATGAGGCCGATGGCTTCCCAGTTGATCGAGCCGTAGACGCCCTGGGAGGTGAGCAGCGCGGCCTCGTCGTAGTCGCGGCGCCGCAACACGACCTCGGCGATCATGATGCCGGCCCAGGCGGCGATGAGGACCCCCAGGGTGGTGAGGAAGCCCTGGAAGGGCACGAGGAAGCCCGAGGAGCCGAAGATGACCGCGATCGTGCCCAGGGCCATGATGGTGGCGTCGATGGCGGTGGCCGTGTGGCGCCGCACGGGCAGACCGGTGGCCAGGAGGGACAGGCCCGAGGAGTACAGGTCCATGATGATGCCCCCGGCCAGCCCCAGGATGGCCACCAGGGCGAAGGGGATGAGGAACCAGGTGGGCAGGATGGTGGTCAGCGCCCCGATCGGGTCGGCGTCGATGGCCCGTCCCAGCTCGGCGTCGGAGCCCACCAGGAGGATGCCGCAGATGACCAGGACGACGACGGGCAGGGCCGAGCCGAGCGTCGTCCATCCCACCACCCCCGGGGTCGAGGCGCTGCGCGGCAGGTAGCGCGAGTAGTCGGCGGCGGCATTGACCCAGCCCAGTCCGAAGCCGGTGGCCACCATGACCAGCGCGCCGATGAAGGCGGCCCAGGAGCCGGCGGGCAGCGCCGCCAGGGCCGCCGGGTCGATGTGGTCGGCCACGAGGAGAAGGTAGAGGGCCGTGAGGATGCCGGTGGCCCAGGTGATCCAGGTCTGCACCCGCATGATGGCCTCGAAGCCGAGGATGCCGGCGCTGGCGGCCAGGCCCGCGGTCACCAGGAAGCCGATGATCTGGGCGCTGGCCTGCCCCTGCCAGCCCATGGCGCGCAGGACGGTGGCCGAGGCCAGGGTGGCCAGGACGCACAGGACGGTCTCCCACCCCACGGTCAGCATCCAGGAGATGGCGGCCGACAGGCGGTTGCCGTTGTAGCCGAAGGCGGCGCGCGAGAGGGCCAGGGTGGGCGCGCTGCCGCGCTTGCCCAGGATGGCGATGACGCCGCACAGGCCGAAGGAGGCCACCACGCCCACGGCGGCGGCGGTCACCGCCTGGGCGAGGGACAGCCCGAAGCCCAGGACCCAGGCGCCCCAGGACAGGCCCAGCACGGAGATGTTGGCGGCGAACCAGGGCATGAACAGGTCGCGCGGCCTGCCCTTGCGCTCGGACTCGGCGATGACGTCCAGGCCGGCGCTCTCCATCAGGGGCGCGCTCGGCTCCCGGGACTCGGGGGCTTCAGGGCTCATGGGGCGGGCACCTCCGGCGAGAGGGTGGGCGGTATCCGAGCGCCATCACCCTACCGCCGCCCGAGCGCCGTCAGACCCGCAGGCCCAGGCCCTTCATGCGGGAGGTGGCGCCCTGGGACAGGACCTCGTGCAACTGCTCGGCGGAGGCCCCCACCAGGAGCTCGGGGAACTGGACCAGGAGCCGCTGGAAGGTGCCGATCTCCTCGCCGACCACGCGCCGCGCCCACAGCCCCAGGCGGGCGGCGAGCTGGGGGTCGGCGCTGATGGCGGAGTCGAGCTCCATGGCGGCGCAGCTGCCGATCGGGTCCTGGGCCAGCTCATCGATGAGACCCGTGCGCAGCGGCTCGGGCAGGAAGTCGGACAGCGCCATGCCCAGGTCGATGAGCAGCCCGAAGATGAGGTAGGTCTTGACCAGGCGCTCGGCCCAGTCCAGCGGCCGCAGGCGCTCGTCGAGGTCGCCCAGGAGGGAGGCGAAGCGCTCCGCCTCGGTGTAGGCCTCGATGCCCTCCGCGCCGGCGCGCTCCACGACGCGCTCGAAGGAGCCCACCTCCCAGGCGCTCATGTGCAGCAGCGCCACCCGCGAGTCCATGGTGGGGGCCTTGTCGGCGTCCTTGGCGTAGCGGACGCAGGCGGCCGTGCGCGAGTAGGCCACGATGCCGACGACGGTGAGCGCGTAAGGACTGGCCTGCGCGGCGGCGCTGGAGGTGGGCGTGCGGGTCATGGGGCCAGCCTAGCCAGAGGCGGCGCGGCGCGGTGGGCCTTGGGCGAGTGAGGCAGCGGCGATGATGAGGACGAGCAGGGCGCCCGCCCAGGCCGAGGCGCGCTGCGGGGGCGCCATGATCCAGGCCCACCACCTGGCCTGGTTGAGCATGTCCACGCCCAGGAGCCAGTTGGCGCACACGTACAGGACGACCAGCACACCGCCGGCCCGGGCGCCGCACCAGGTCGATGCCGCGACGGATAGGCCGGTGAGGGTGACGGCGTTGCGGGCGAAGGTGGGCACGCCCAGGGGCAGGGCCAGCAGGCTGGTGACGGCGAGCAGGGCGGCGTTGATGGGCAGGGCCAGGGCCAGCACCCCTCCCCGGCCGCGGGCCGAGACGGCCTCCCGCGCTCCTATGGCGGCGATGGAGGCCATGACGGCCAGTGCCGGGAGGATGGGCAGAACGCTGGTGACGGCGGCGCGGACGTTGATCCTGCCGGGGATGGGGACGGGCTCGTGCGGCACGAGGGCGCACAGCAGGAGGGTCAGGGCGCAGACCCCCGCGGCCTCGGGAATGCCCAGGTGCCTCAGCGCCGCCAGAGAGCCTCGGCTGCATGCGGACAGGACAGGCACTCCATACTCCTGGCGATGCTTGGCGCAGTACCGCCTGCGCTGAGGGCTCACGCGACGCCGCAGTGCTCGATGAGCTGTCACGGCGAGGATCCATGCCCGCAACGATCACCAATCGCAGTGGGCAAGTTCATCAACTGCCCCTCGCAGGGCCGAATCCTGCTGCTCAGCGCTCATCTTGGTGAACTCAGGGCTAATAGCTCCTGGTCCCGAGCGGCCTTGAACTCGCACACTCATCCAGTCTCGGATGATCAGCCGAGGAGCCGATTCCATCGCACCTCCCCAAGCGGGACAACGCCCGCTGTCGAACCAGCGGAGCATGACACTCCTGGCCCTCTCATCGCTAGCATCCAGGATATCAAGGGAGTCGACCTTCAAAACAGGCCCCTCGCTGGCCTCGCTTATTCCCTGCTCCACCCTATCGGGTACATGGACTCCAACCTTATTGAAAGCAGTGATATAGGGATGGAGGCTTGCCTCCACCTGTCCCGCACGGCTGGCGTAACCTGGAACCAAGCATACTTGCGGGGCACTTCCTTCGCAGACGAGATTACTGACTGGAGCCTCGACCAGTCGCTCACCCGAGCTCAGCACACCGATTCCTGCCCCGAGGACAGATAGGGCGCATATCATCGCAACCCCGCCCTGCCACCGGCCAGTAGAACTGGTGGACAGCCTGATAAACCAGATGAAGCACACCGTGATAATAATATAGAAGATATATTGCCAGAACATCAGATTAGGGGCCAGAGTGAGCCCGACAAGACTCCCTGTCGCCCCTCCTACCGACACCAGCCCAGAGGAGCCCCCTCCTCCAATAATATACCCGCACATCATGAGAGCGAATACGCTCAGAACCGTCAAACCGGGCGTGATCCGTGAGGGCAGTACCCACCCTACCAACCCTCCTGCTGCGCACCCGGAGGCGACAATAACCAGAAGCAGGGGAACAGGAAGGAGATCTCCCATGCGTGGCAGCAGGCCGGAGGTGGTATGAAGCACATAGCCGCCAACCACAGCGAACGAGATGAGGACCGCAGTCGCAGCGACCGCCCACACTCCTGCAACTGTTCTGACGACCGCCCAGGTGGCCCTGGGTGAGACCAGGTGCAGATCACGCGCCATCGCCAATCCACCTGTCTCAAAAGCAGCGACTCCTGCACACAGGGGCACAAGGAAGATGGAGGAGAAGGACAGGGTATCCATGGCCCACAGCCACTCGTAGTTCCAGGCCCACGACCGCGCGAACGAGTTTACGAGCACCACCAGGAGCACTGCAGGCGCCCAAATGCGTGTAGACATTCCGTTGATAAGGTGATGGACGAACCTATGACGGACCGCCACAGTCATGAGGACACCTCCTGTGGCTGGCGGCCTTCTCGGACGGAGCCTCCATCACCACCATCGTCGGACTCGACGAGCTCGGCGATCGACGCCTCGATCCGGGAGCCACGATCAGCCCCATAGCACGAACCTGCGGACAGGGCCTCAAGATCGCCCACGCTTCCATCCCAGATTAACCTGCCCCCAGAGAGCAGCACCGCACGGTCCGCCAAACGCTCGACATCCTCGCTGTGGTGGGTGGCGAGAACGACGGTGGACTCACGGGCAAGTTCAGCAATAATCGAGCGGAATGCTGCCTGCTGAGTCAGATCCAGGCCGACCGTCGGCTCATCAAGGAGCAGCAACGAGGGTTCATGGATAATAGCCTGGGCGAGCAGGAGGCGTTGAAGCGTGCCACCGAAGAGCGCTCCTACACGCTGATGGCGCAACTCCCCCAGGCTGAAGCCCTCCAAGAGTTCCTCAATTCTCTTCCATGATCTTCTCGGCTCCATCTTCTGAAGCCAGGCAGCATAATCAAGGGCCTCAAGAGTGGTCATTCTTCCCGGAAAAGAGGAGCGTTGCGCCAGGTAGCCCATCTGCCGCCTCGCCAGCTTCACCTGACGAGGAACCTCGTAACCCACCACTCTCACTGTCCCGGAGGCAATCGGAACCAGTCCCATGACAGCCCTCAAGAGCGTCGACTTCCCACTTCCATTGACCCCCAGTAGAGCGGTGATACCACCCGAGCAGCTCAGAGTCACCCCTTTCAGAATCGCATCACCCTTGATGTTCACGAACAACTCTTCAACAGTCATCCCAGATGAAGTCACGACCAGGCCCCACAAGCACGCCGACTCAGTAATCAAAGGTGGGGAACGCATACTCCGAGCAGGAATCTGGGACCGGGAACCCCATTTGAGCGCACACGTCAACCACCCCTCGCGCCCTCGATCCCGCACCGGTCAGGCTGAAAGACGTCTGAAGGGGCTCCATGTGGATATTATAGTACTCGGCCGTGGATTGTGACCCCGCTGGCTGCCATCCAGCCTCCCCATCCACACCCTCCTGATAGACCTTCCCATGAGTGCGACCATAGACAGGATTCCCATCCGCCCGCGAGTCCGTGAGGTAATACACGGTCCTGGCATTCACGTTTCCGTCATTAACAAAACTGCCATACCCACTCACTCTCTCAATACCATTGTAGTAGGAATTCAAGGGCCCCCAGTCGGAGGCGACAGCCTCACCAGCCGGAATAATCACCCCCCGCTACACCAAGCGCCAGCACAGCGCTGGCCACGACCTGACGGACGCCTGAACGCAACATCATATCCTCCTAGCAGCATGCGTTGATGCTCGCGCATTCCCATCATTACAACCAGCAAGCCCCCGATCAAGGAGATCGAGGATATTCCTGGTGTTCCGCCAGTTATGCAATCTTCACATACCCTCCTCCCTCTTAGATATCGCCGCGGGATCACGGCGCCCCCGCCGGCATCCGGGAGCGCAAAGCACGGGCCCGGCAGGACCGCGCCCCGCTCCGGCCCCGATTCATCCCTTCTGGACCCCGGCCGCCCCTTCACCCCCTCACGGTCCGGCACGCCTCGTCGGCGGCGCGGGCCGTGAACCACCGAGCCCGTGGCGGCACGGTGCGTGACAATCCGTCATCTCGGCGGTGATATCGCCCACGCCCCGAGCCGCTCATGCCCCTCAGACGGGACCGCAGCGCCCCAGTGCCGCTAGTGTGTGCCTCGTCCACGGTTGCCCGGTCGTCTCGCAGCCAGGCCCCGCACGCCGCCCACGCGGCCCCGAGCGGGGCACGATCCACGATCGGCTGCCTTCCCCGATCCGCGCCGCGCCGCCGCGCCCGAGAGTCTCAGGCGCCCCACCGGCTCAGGGTCGCGCACCGGCACACCCGCCGTGCGCCGCCCGCCGGGACATGCGGCGCGATCACCACCTCAGACGCACCAGTCAGACAAGGAACAACAGACCTCGTGACCGACGAGAACCAGAGCACCGACACCGTCGTGCCCGCGCACGGGAGCACGTCCACTGAACCCAGCCGTCCGGCCTCCGGCATCATCGAGACCGCCGGGGCCCACGCCCCGGTCCTGGACGAGGCCACGCCCGACATCACCGATGAGGGCGAGACCCAGGACCTCACGGCCCGGACCTTCGCCGACTTCGGCGTCGAGCCGGAGATCTGCGAGGCGCTGGCGGCCAAGGGGATCACCCACCCCTTCCCCATCCAGGCCCTCACCCTGCCAGTGGCCCTGGGGGGCCAGGACATCATCGGCCAGGCCAAGACCGGCACCGGCAAGACCCTGGGCTTCGGCATCCCCCTGCTCATGGACACCCTGGGCCCCGGGGAGGAGGGCTGGGATGAGGACCCCGCCTCCGGCTCGCCCCAGGCCCTCATCGTCCTGCCCACCCGCGAGCTGGCCAAGCAGGTCGCCGATGAGCTGTCCACCGCCGCCGCCAGGCGCACGGTGCGCATCACCCAGGTCTACGGCGGGCGCGCCTACGAGCCCCAGATCGAGGCCCTGGAGAGGGGCGCCGAGGTCGTCGTGGGCACGCCGGGCCGGCTCATCGATCTCATGGACCGGGGCGTGCTGGACCTGACCCATGTGACCACCGTCGTGCTCGACGAGGCCGATGAGATGCTGGACCTGGGCTTTCTGCCCGATGTGGAGAAGATCCTGTCCCGCACCCGCCCCGACCGCCACACCATGCTCTTCAGCGCCACGATGCCCGGCGCGGTCGTCGCCCTGGCCCGGCGCTACATGACCAAGCCCACGCATATCCGCGCCCAGGACCCCGGGGACGAGGGCATGACGGTCAAGGCCGTCCAGCAGGTCGTCTACCGCACCCATGCGCTGAACAAGGTCGAGGTCGTCTCCCGCATCCTCCAGGCCGAGGGCCGCGGGCGCACGATCATCTTCGCGCGCACCAAGCGCACGGCGGCCCGCGTGGCCGAGGACCTGTCCTCCCGGGGGTTCGCCACCGCCGCCCTGCACGGGGACCTGGGGCAGGGGGCCCGCGAGCAGGCGCTGCGGGCCTTCCGCAAGGGCAAGGTCGATGTGCTGGTGGCCACCGACGTCGCCGCCCGGGGCATCGACGTCGACGACGTCACCCACGTCATCAACTACCAGTGCCCCGAGGACGAGAAGATCTACGTCCACCGCATCGGGCGCACCGGGCGGGCCGGGAACTCCGGGACCGCGGTGACCTTCGTGGACTGGGATGACGTGCCGCGCTGGCGGATCATCGCCAAGGCCCTGGGCCTGCCGATCGATGAGCCGGTGGAGACCTACCACACCTCCGATCACCTGCGCTCCGACCTGGGCATCCCCGAGGGCGTCACCGGCAGGCTCCCGCGGCACAAGCGGGTCCTGGCCGGCCTGGACGCCGAGGAGATCGAGGACCTGGGCGAGACCGGCCGTCGGGGCGCCGGCTCCCGGGGCGGGCGGGGCGCGGGGCGCAGCGGTGGGCGCCGGGACGGCCGCGGCGCCGAGGGCGCCTCCGGATCCGGGCGCTCGCGCACCGGCCGGGGCTCGCGCTCGGGCCAGGAGTCCGGCTCCTCACGGCGGGCCGACGGCGAGGCCCCCCGGCGCAAGCGCACCCGCAAGCGCACACGGGGCGGGCGGCCCACCGAGCCCACCAGCGAGGCCTGAGTCGGGGCCTGAGGCTCTGACCGCCCGGCGGACGCCCGGCAGGGCACCGCCGGGCGGGCCTCTCAGAGGTTGTCCCGGAGGAAGGCGAAGACGCCGTCGGCCGTGATCTGCACGGCGATGGCGGCCAGGAGCAGGCCGAAGACGCGGGTGAGGATGCGGATGCCGGTCTCGCCCAGGAGCCGGTTGAGGGTCAGGGAGAAGCGCAGGCACAGCCAGATGATGATGTGGGTGCCGATGATGGCCGCGGTCACCGAGACCCATCCGGCCACGGCGTCCCCGGCGGTCTCCACGGCCACCATGGCGGCCACGATGGCCCCAGGGCCCGCCAGCAGCGGTGTGCCCAGGGGCACCAGGGCGGAGTTCGAGGCCACCGAGTCGGGGTCGGGCGAGTCATCGACCTTGCCGGTGAGCAGCTCCAGGGCCACCAGGAGCAGCAGCAGTCCCCCGGCCACCTGGAGGGAGGGCACGGAGATGCCCAGGAACTTCAGGATGTAGCGCCCGAAGACGGCGAAGACCAGGATGACGCTGAAGGAGACCAGCGTGGCCTGGCGCGCCGAGACCCGGCGCTCCTGAGGGCTCTGGCGCCCAGTGAGGGACAGGAAGATGGGGATGGCGCCCAGCGGGTCCTGGATGACCAGCAGGGTGGTGAAGCTGGTGGCGAAGAGCGCCACATCGAACACTGAGTCGAGCATGGAGGATGACGGCGGCTTTCTGCGGCTGTGCACTCGGGCGCTCAGCGCCCCGGAGGCCGCGGGTCGACTGGTGGGTTGACCAGCGCAGGGTACGCCACCGCGGTAGGGCTCCGCCCGACCGGCCGCCGGGCCCCGCACCTGGGCCGGCGGCCCGGGTCAGGGTGTCAGGAGCGGCAGGGCCCCCTCATCGACGATCCGCTCCAGCAGGGCCGGGGGCATGAGGTTCTCACCCAGGGCGTTGGGCTTGCCGCTGCCGTGGTAGTCCGAGGATCCCGAGCGGGCCAGGCCCAGCCTGTCGGCCAGGGCCCGGGCCTGCTCGCGCTGGTGCGGGCCGTGGTCGCGGTGGTCGACCTCCAGCGCCGCCAGGCCCTCCTGGGCCATCGCCTCGAAGACCTCATCGGGCACGAGCCTGCGCTGGCGGGAGGCGGCGCGCGGGTGGGCGGCCACGGGCACTCCCCCGGCGGCCCGCACGAGCCGGCAGGCCTCCACGGGGTCCAGCGCCCAGTGGCGCACGTAGTAGGGGGACCTGGGGGCCAGGGGCCCGGCGAAGGCGGCGGCGCGGTCCTCGAAGCAGCCGGTCGCCACGAGCGCATCGGCCAGGTGAGGCCTGCCGATGGTGGCCCCCGGGCCGGCCTGGGCCTCGACATCCTCCCAGGTGATGGGGTAGTCGGCGGACAGCCGCTCGACCATGCGCCGGGCGCGGGTGGCCCGCGAGCCGCGGGCCCGCTCCAAGGCGGCGCTCAGGGCGGGGTCCTCGGGCCGGAGGAGGTAGGCCAGCAGGTGGAGGGAGACGCCGTCGGCGGCGCAGGAGATCTCGATGCCGCGCAGGAGGGACACGCCGGTGCGCGCCACGGCCTCGCCCGCCTCGGCCCACCCCCGGGTGGTGTCATGGTCGGTCAGCCCGACGACGTCGAGGCCCGCCCGGGCGGCGGCCTCCATGAGCTGGGCGGGGGTGTCGGTGCCATCGGAGTGGACCGAGTGGGTGTGGGGGTCGATGCGCACCGGGCCAGTATAGCGGACAAATTAAAACTATGATGTCTTAGTGTTCGGCATATACCTGTGAGGTCCCACAAAACCTACATGCACCTTCTTCGTCCTCCCTTGAGTATCGTCATAAAAGTAAACTCGGGGCGCAAGATCGCCTCCCCCTTCTTGGATCTTGAGGTGTGCGACCATGTAGATCCTACCCGACGGATCAACTCCCGAATCAACAGGAAGGAGACGGTGCTCCCATAACTTGGGGTTATTTCTCACCGCCTCACTCTCATTCATCGACAACTTCTTATCCGTAGCCGGCCACCCCTGAGCAGGACCGGACTGACACCACTCCCAAAAGCCTCCCTCACAACCTCGAGATTTCGCTCTTGCATACGAAGCGAGCGCCCTGAATCCCCGCCAGCAAGTATTCCCCCAAACCTCAGATTGGGGTTGATTTGAAAGAAGTTCCACATCCCTCAAGGCTCCACCTGGAAGAGCAACCCAATCACTCAAATAGACCTGGGCATTAAGGACAGCGTCCTCAATATCATCAACATTGTCGGGAGGACCGTCGGCAACCTCATCTTTGGCCCCCCAGAAAATGTCAGACATCCCGGACCTATCGCACGCCTCTCTTAACCGATCGAGATGCCCATTAGCCCGATTCAGCTCAGACTCAATTTCCTCTAAAGCAATCTGGAGCTCAAGTTTTTCCTCTTCAAGAGACTCAATGCGCACTAAATCCGTTCGAGCAGCGACCGGCGCGGCGAAGATCGAGAACTCGCGAGGCAAACGCTGCTTCGAGGACATTCGTGCGGCGGTACTAACAACGCGATCGACCCCATGCTCCCAGGAGCGTTCGATCTGCTCCTCGCGAAAGTACCGGTGACGAAAACTATCCGCACACCCAGCAAGCGACGAAGGGGCGTACACCCTCACAGCCCCATCCCACACCGCCAGACACTCTCCGAGATAGCGTTTCAGCCCCTCCCACGCCTCCACTTCCATCGTGAAAACATTTGCGAACCCCTCCACCCTTCGGTGAATTTTTTCCGCCCGCTTACGCCAGTTTCCATGATCGTCTCGCCTGGGCTCAGTGCATACAATCGCAGGCAACCGCCTGCCGCTCGACCTAAGAAGACTCTCCACAAACCATTTGATCTGATCCTCACTAATCTCTTGAGCACCCCTAAGTGGAGTGGAAGATCCCAAAGCCCGCTGACTAGGCAGCCCCAAGAGTTCCGCCACTACCCGCGGGCGCCCAATGCGCACAGGAGCCGTAGGATCATCCGCCTCCACCCGGTTCTCTACGCACACATACACCCCACCCTCAACCACAACCGCACGAACAACCACAATCCATCTCTGTGTCGACTCCGGCTTTTCTTTATATTCGTCATAGGTTATCGCCTCAAATCCCGTTGTCTCAACACCCGACTTCACAACCCTGACTTCGATACGCCTAAGACGGTCCTTCATTTCAATCTTATGGACACCATCATCTAGAGGAGTGGCATCGTTGTTATCTAATGCCCAACGAGACACACATAGGCGCACATCACCCATATACACCCTGGAGTCATATGATACTTCCTCAAGCCACTGAGCGCGCGAAACTGTAGCCACAATAGTCTCCTTTGACGACCGTTCATCTACAAACGACCACAAGCATATCCCCGATCAGCAGTCAACAACTCAAGAGAATCACGTCTTGTGCATCACGATTTGGGCACATAACCTCGCCTCATGAGCACTTCTGCGGCCATGACTACGTCGACCTCCCCTCGCCCGGTGCGCTTCGGCGTCGTCGGCGCCGGCTTCATCGCCCAGTGGTTCGCCGAGGCAGTGGCCCAGGAGCCGGCCGCCCGGATCGTGGCCGTGGCCTCGGCCCGCCCCGAGCGGGCCCGCGACTTCGCGCAGCGCCACGGCGTGCCCCACGCCCATGCCGGCTTCGACGAGATGCTGCACGCCCATGGCCCCTCCAGCGCCGATCCGATCGACGTGGTCTACATCGCCTCCCCCAACACCCTGCACGCCGCGCAGACCATCGCCTCCCTGGAGGCGGGCCTCCACGTGCTGGTGGAGAAGCCCTTCGCCCTGAGCCCCATCGAGGCCAAGGCGATGGTGGAGAGCGCCCGCGTGGCGGGGCGATTCCTCATGGAGGCCTGGCTGCCCGCCTTCGAGCCGGGGGTGGCGCGGCTGCGGGAGGTGCTGCCCCGCCTGGGCCGGGTGCACCGGGCGGTGCTGGTCAAGGAGCAGTTCTCCTCGCGCATGGGGGCCTACCGGGCCGGGGAGCTCCCCGCCGCCTTCGATCCGGCCCGGGGCGGCGGCTCCCTCATGGACCTGGGCGTCTACCCGGTGAGCCTGGCCATCCACCTGTTCGGCACACCGGACCGGGTCACCGCCACCGGGCAGCTGCTGGACTCCGGGGCGGACTCCCACGGCACGGTAGTGCGGCTCTTCGTGTTTGAGGGTGTGGTAGGTGGGGCTTATCGGCGCTTTTAGGTGGTTGCGAGGTGGTCCTTGAGTCGTCCGGCGTGGATGAGGCTGCGGGTGGTGTAGTTGGTGAGGTTGCGGAATCC
>NZ_JAGFOU010000028.1 GCF_017592395.1 Actinomyces bowdenii | reverse complement strand
GGGCAGGCAAACCAAAAACAAAACAGACCCAACAACAACCCCACAACAAAAAAGCCGCAGAACCATCATCAAGCCCACATGGCATAAAAAACATGACACACTATCGAGATCTCAAACAACACACCCACCGGACTCCTCGGGAATAATCCCTCAGCCCTCCGAAGGCGACCGGACTAGCATAAGCAGGTCTCAGCCCTGGAATCAAATCAGAATCTCGTGATCCCGATCTCCCGGTCTCGTCCCGCACTCCCGATCGATACCCAGCGGCACTGGATCATCTCGGTCAAGGAGTCCTGTCCGAACTGCTGGAAACCTCGTCGGCCCCCGGCAGCGGAGAGAACTTTAACCTCAAGCCGGGCCCAAGTGTCAAACTGATTCTGAGTGACCTGCAGCACGGGCATCAGAACCGCCCTCCTACGCCCCCTGCCTCCCGCCCGATCCAGTCACCCCGATCCGGTCATCGAGGATGCTCCGGGCGCGTGCCGCCCGGTCGGTGGCGCGCGCCCGGAGCGGGCAGGCCGCGCGGCGAGCGGGGACGCCGCGCGGCCTGCCCGCGGGATCCGCCCGAGCACGAGGGCCCTTCTGGCCGAGCGCCGCGGCGGTCCGCAGGGCCTCGGAGCCGCAGCCGCCTCCGGGGCCTGTGATGGGCGCTCCGCTCAGTGACCGGTGGCGGCGTCGTCGCCCGGAGCCGCTGACGGGCCCGCCGTCACCGGCTCCGCGGCGCCACCACCGGATGCCCGGGCACCCGCTGCGCGGGCCGTGCGGTACAGCGCCCACACCACCGCGATGAACAGGGCGGTTCCCAGCCAGGTCGCGATGCCGGCGAAGCTCTCGGGCACCAGTGCCAGCGGCTCCTCCTCACCGGTGCCGGCAACGATCCCGGCGAAGACGACCCCGAAGAGGCTCTCCCCCACGATGAGGCCGGTAGCCATGAGCGTGCCCAGGCGCTTGACCCTCTCGGGGTTGGCGGAGCGCTCGGCCCAGCGATCGTGGATGAGGCCCAGGAGCGCGCCGACGGGGATGATGAGCGTCACGGCCGCCGGCAGGTACATGCCCATGCCCACGGCCAGCGGGGGGAGGGCCTTGTTCGGCGTCGTGCGCCGCAGGGCCTCGTCGATGACGATGACCACCGCGCCGATCGCGGCGCCCAGCCCCAGCAGGCCCCAGTTGATGGAACCGCCGAACACCCCGGAGACCAGGGAGGAGATGAGGGAGGCCTGGGGTGCTGCGAGGGCCTTGTCCCCCGCGCCGGGAGCCCCGGCGAAGCCGAAGGCGGCCTGCATGAGGTCGAGCACCGGCGGGATGACCGCCGCGCCGAAGAGCACGCCGATGACCAGGGCGACCTGCTGCCTCCAGGGCGTGGCGCCCACCAGCTGGCCGGTCTTGAGATCCTGGAGGTTGTCGTTGGAGATGGTGGCCACCCCGAAGACGATGGCGGTGGTGAACAGCGTGTAGGCGATGAGCGCATCGGTCTGGTCGCCGTCGGCCGCGCCCGCCACCGCGCGGATGAGCAGGGCGGCGGTGATCGCGGCCAGGATGCCCACGCCGGAGATCGGGGAGTTCGAGGCACCGATGAGACCGGCCATGTAGCCGCAGACCGAGGCCACGGCCAGGCCGGTGAGGAAGACGTACAGGACCGCCACGACGACCAGGCCCCAGGCGCTGCCCGTCAGCATGGTGTCCTTGACGAAGAGCCACAGCAGGACCCCGATGGGGAGCATGGCGGCCACGGTGGTGCCCGCCACCACCTTGATGGACAGGTCCTGCTCGGTCAGGGGCACCTCCTCGCCGCTGGCGCGCCGGGCGCTGGAGGCCAGGGATTCGCGGATGCCGCCCACAATGGGGCCGAGGATCTTCAGGAAGGTCCAGATGGCGGCCACGGCGATCGCACCGGCGCCGATGAAGCGCACATCCTGGGCGAAGACGGTGCTGGCCAGCTCGGCCAGGCCCTCCTTGCCCTCCACGCCGGCCGCCTGCCCGCTGGTGCGCAGGGGCAGGAGGATGCCGTAGGAGATCACCAGGCCCACGATCATGGCGATGCCCACCCCGATGCCCACCAGGTGGCCCACGCCGATGAGCGCCAGGGACAGGGAGGTGCCGATCGCCGTCGCCCCGCTGCCGACGCGGAAGACGGCGCTCAGGCTGGTCCCGATCGCCTTGAGAGCGGTCAGCAGCGAGATCCCGGCGGAGGCCAGGGCGCCCCACAGGATGATCCTCAGCCCCTGCTGGGACTCCTGGGTTCCCTCGTGGGTGTCGCCCGCGCGCAGCACCTCGGCTCCGGCCACGCCCTCGGGGTAGGGCAGGTCGGAGTGGGTGACCAGGGCGCGTCGCAGGGGGATGGAGTACATGACGCCGAGGGTGCCGCCCAGCCCGATGATGAAGACCGTGGTCCAGTAGGGGAATCCGGTCCACCAGCCGATGATCACCAGCCCCGGCAGGACGAAGATGATCGCCGACAGGGTGCCGGCCGCCGAGGCGATCGTCTGGACGATGTTGTTCTCCTGGATCGTGTGATCCGCGAAGTGGCGCAGGATGGCCATGGAGATGACGGCCGCCGGGATGGAGGTGGCGAAGGTCAGCCCCACCTTGAGCCCCAGGTAGACGTTGGCGGCGGTGAAGACCAGGGTGATGACACCGCCGATGACGATGCCGCGCAGGGTCAGCTCCTTGACGGCGGCGCCGGTGGACGGCGCCCGGCCCGAGCCGGTGGAGGGTGATGAGGACATCAGACTTACTTTCACATTGAGTCAGATTGATGGGTCATCGGCAGACTAGCACCGCGCCGGCGCGCCCCGTCCACCGCCCCCTCACCCGCGGCTTCACCCCTTCGGACGCGGAATCGCCCTTCCAGACGCGGATTCACCTCTCCGGAAGGGGTGATTCCGCGTCTGGAAGGGCAGAAGTGCGGAGGTCCTCCTGCGTCGAACCGCCCTGGGCGCTACAGCGCGATCGCCTGTCGCGCCGCCTCCAGCCCGGGCGCCGGATCCCGGCCCAGCAGGCCGGCGAGGTCGCCATGATGGTGGGCCAGGGCGGATCCCAGGTGCTCGCCCTCGCCGACGAGGCTGGTGCAGACGCTGCACCGCCTGGAGCGCGATGGGCTGGTGCGGCGCACGGTCTACCCGGCGGTCCCCGCCCAGGTGGACCACCGGCTCACTGCGATGGGCGCCGGCCTCACGCACCTGGTCAAAGCGCTGGCCGACTGGTCGGCGGCCAACCGGGAGTCGATCGCCGAGGCCCGAGCCGCGTTCCCCATCCCCTCACTCCCCAGGGCACGCCATGGGCATGCGCGGGCCGCCCACGACGCCCCTGAGCGCGCCTTGGAGGAGATGCTGCCCTCACCGGGCAGCGGCCCGAGGGCACCCCGCGACCCCCGTGCGAGTGGGCATCGGCGAGGGCCAGGTCCGTGAGGTCGAAGGCCGCGTCCGCGACCCCCGTGCGAGTGGGCATCGGTCACGACGACCCGGGCGGAGAGTCAGGAGCGCCCGGCGCATGGCGAGGCGCTGATGCGCAGATGGGCGTCACTTCGCGACAAAGGCGTCACTGCGCGGAAGAAGCGACACGAAGGTGCGTCCATTCCGCGAAGTGACGCCCGAGTCGCGAAACGACGCCGTTCCTGGAGGCCCCGCGTCCTCCCGCCCACAGGGCTCACGCCTCCTGCCGCGCAAGGCCGTGCCTTCTCAAGGAACAGTGGCCGCCACCTGATGGTGACGGCCACTCGGGAGTGGAGCTAGGGGGATTCGAACCCCCGACCTTCTCATTGCGAACGAGACGCGCTACCAACTGCGCCATAGCCCCAAGTGCTGCCCCATGCTAGCACCGGCCACCGATGAGGAGGCAAATCGGGGATGGTGACGCCGCCCACCGCCGTCAGCCACCGCCCGGCGCCGCGCTTCCCCCGCTGGAGCGAGGACCGCGCCGGCACCACCGCCGCCGGGCGCCCGGAGTCTTACTCGCCGGCGGCGCGGCGGCGCTCCAGGATGGCGTCCAGGTCGATGGGGTGGAAGTCCTGCTCGGTGAAGTCGGGGGCCGTGAAGGTCCGCACCGCCTGAGGGCGGGCGGGCACCGGCGCCGAGGCGCCCTCGTCCACCACGGGGTCGGCGAAGACCCGCTTGGGAGCGCGGGCCGCCAGGGTGTAGGTGGGGGCGGGCACCTTGATCGGACGCCACCCCTGGGGCGGGGTCGCCGTGGCCGGCTCCTTGACCACACTCTTGTCCGGGAAGGCCGCCAGGGCCTCCTTCTTGATGCTCCTGCGCGCGGCCCCACCGCCGGCACCCGCACCACTGGCGGAGCGGCCCGCCTCCTCGGCGGCGCGCTCGCTCGGGCGGGCCCCATCCGAGTGCTGGGCCGCTGCCCCCTCCGTGCGCGTCCTGGCCGCGGCGCGCGCGGCCACCGATTCCGCGGACTCAGCTGACAGGCTCCAACGGCCCTCGCCGGAGGCGGCCGAGGAGGCCTGCCGCGCCGAGCCCTCCGCGGAGGACTCCTCATGACGGCGCCCGGCCGCCGATGCGGAGGAGGCGGCGAGGCGGGACGCCGCGGAGCCCGAGGCGGTGGAGTGCCGGGGCGCCGAGCGCTCGATGGCCGGAGCGCCCTCGCCCGCCTCGTCCTGCTGGCCGTCGGGCACGATCTGGGACCAGGCGGGGCTGACGGCCTCGAAGGAGCCGACGGCGCTGCGGAACTCGCTGTCCCCGCCGCCCGCCGACCCGGGGCTGACCGCCGACTCCGCGGGCTCCACCGGCTGGGGGCCCCTCGCGCTGCCGGCGCGGGCAGCGGCCTCGGCCCGCTCACGCCGCGCCTCGTCGCCGCGACGGCGCCGGTGCTCCTCGCGCTCGGCCTCGTGCCGTTCGACCTCCCGCTGCTCAGCCGCCTGAGCCCGGCCCTCCCGGCGAGCGGGGCGCGCCACCTCCTGCGCGACCGCCTCAGCGGCCTGGGCGGCCTCGGCGCGCGCTGAGGCCCGGGCCCGCTCCCTCTCGGCATTCTCCGCCCGCAGCTCCTGGAGGATCTCCGGCAGGCTGGCGCGCACCGAGGAGACCGCGGCGGAATCGGCACCGGCCGCCGGTTCCGCGCTGGAGGCGCTCTCGGCGGCGCGGGCGCTCTCGCGCGGCGCGCCGTCGGCCCGCGAGGAGGCCACCACGGGCACGGCCGGACGGCGGCCGGTCAGCCCCATGAGCTCGCGCTCCAGCTCGGCGATCCGGCGCCGCTCGCGCTTGTCGGCGGCCGCGGAGGCCATGGCGGCGCGGCGGCCGGCGGTCATGGACGCGCCCAGCAGCACCGTGGGCACGAGCGCCGGCCACCAGGGCAGGGCCGTGAGCAGGCCGAGCACCCATGCGCCCAGGGCGACGCCCAGCAGGACGGAGGCCACGACGGCACGGTGGGAGGCCGCCACCCGGCGGCGCTCCCGGGCCTGGTCATGCGTCTTGCGGACATGGATGAGCTCGCGCTCAACGCGCACGGCGCGCACGTTCCTGACTGCGGGCCTGTTCATCGCCCTCACCTTTGGTCGACGTCGGAAGAGCTCCGCATGCCCACTGCTCTCACAGGTGCCATCGCGCTCGGGCGCGGCCACTCCAGTGGCCAGGACGCGGAGCTCGGCGGAGTAGCGGTCCTGGACATTGGCGCGTCCCGTCATCTCACGACGCCGCACCAGGAAGGGCAGGAGGTACACGGCGAGAATCACGATGAGGGCCGTGAACGCCCAGACCTCGATTCCCACAGACCAACCGTAGGCGCGGCGATCCGCCCCTCAGCGAACTGACACTCCGTGTCGGCTGCGAAATGCCTGGGATTATCGGCGGAATCACGCCGTTTCGAGCCACACTGGCAACGCTTCTCCCTCAAGCCCCAGGTGTCACATCCGTTTCAGCGCGGCCGGCGGATCAGCCCCTCCACGAAGGTCCCACCGCGCGACCGCTCCTCAGCCACCACCGCGAAGGACACATGATCGGCCCAGGCCCCATTGATATGCATGTAGTGGTGGCGCACCCCCTCCTGGCGCAGTCCCAGGCTGCGGCACAGCCTCAGGCTGCGCTCGTTCTCCGGGCGCACATTGATCTCCACGCGGTGCAGCCCCACGCCCGGGCCCAGGAGATGGTCGAGGATCATGGCCACGGCCAGGCGCATGACCCCGCGGCCCTCATGATCGGCCCCCACCCAGTAGCCCACCTGGGCGCTACGCAGCGAGCCCCACTGGATGGGATCCACGCACACCTGCCCGGCGAGCACGCCGTCGACCTCCAGGGCCAGGATCATCGCCTCGCCGCGGCGCGCCCGGCGGTCCTGAGTGCGCACATAGCTGCGGAAGCCGGCGAGTCCCTCCTCCCCTCCGGGCGGGATGGTCGCCTCCCAGGGCCGCAGGCGGGCGTCGTCGGCCAGCCGCAGCGCGCTCCAGCGGGGCTCGTCCCCGACCCGCAGCGGGCGCAGGACCACCGCGCCGGCCCCGCGGGCCAGCCCCCATCGGCCGGCCTCCACGCCCAGGCGCACCGGCCAGGCGAAGCGCATGGGCGTCCCGGCCCTGCGGAGCCGGCCCAGCACCCCGCCGCCCGCGCCCACCGCCACCCCAGGCACAGCCGGGCCTCAGGCGTCCAGGACGAGGCAGTGCAGGGAGTCGCCGGCGACGACCGTGTGCGTCTCCTCCGGCACGACGGCGAGGCCATTGGCCCGGGCCAGGCCGTGCAGGCTGCTCCTGCCGGGCTGGGCGGTCGGCTCGGCCGTGTAGCCCCGCGAGGGGGAGCCGCTGAGCCGGACCGGCACGAACTCGCGCCTGCCCGCCGGGGAGTGCCATCCGGTGGAGATCCGGGCGGGCAGGGAGGAGCGGTGCAGGCTGTCGCGGCCGGCGATCTGGCGCAGCACCGGGCGCACGAAGGTCTCGAAGGCGATCTGGGCGCTCACGGGATCACCGGGGAGGCAGAAGATCGGGGTGCCGTCGATGAGGCCCAGGCCCAGCTGGCGCCCCGGGCTCATGGCCACGGTGTCGAAGCGCACCCCTCCCAGGGGGGCGAGCACCTCCTTGACCGTGTCGCCCTGCCCCGCCGACAGGCCGCCGGTGGTCAGGAGCATGTCGGCCCGCACGAGCTGGTCCTCGATGGTCTCGGCCAGGGCCCGCAGCTCATCGGGCACTGCGGCCACCCGGAAGGCCCGGCCGCCCGCATCGGTGACGGCCGAGGCCAGGGCGTGCCCGTTGGCGTCGAAGACGTCCCCCGCCTCCCTGCCCTGCCCGGGCTCGACCAGCTCGTCCCCGATCGAGATGACGACGACCCGCGGCGCCGGGTGGACCCGCACTCGGTGCAGCCCCAGTCCCGCCAGCAGTGCGATCTGGCGGGCGGAGACACGGGAGCCCCGGGCCAGGACCGTCGTGCCGGCCCGCACGTCCTCCCCGCGGCGGCGCACGTGGTCGCCCGGGCCGACGGCGCGGCTGAGCGCCACCCGGGACTCGCCCCGGTCGGAGTCCTGCCAGGGCACGACGGCGTCGGCCCCCAGAGGCAGGGGGGCGCCGGAGTCGATGAGGATGGCCGCGCCGGGGACCAGCCGCATGGGGCGCATATCGCCGGCGCGGACGGCATCGATGACCTCCAGCACGACCGGGGCGCCCGGGGAGGCCTCCGTGACCTGGGCCGAGCTGACCGCGTAGCCGTCCAGGCCGGCCAGGTCGACGGCGGGCAGGTCGATGGGGGCCACCACGTCCTGGGCGAGCACGCAGCCCACGGCGTCCAGGAGGACCACATCCAGCGGGGGCGCCGCCTGGGCGATCTCAAGGCATGCGGCCAGATGCTCGGCGACGGTTCTCATGGGGCCAGGCTACCGCCAGGGCGGCGCGGCCAGGCGAGCCCCGCCGGGGCGGGAGCCGCCGTGGAGCCGCGACCCGCCGCGCCCGGCAGCGCCTCCGGCAGCGGACCGCCCGCAGGAGCGGCACCGACTCACGATCCCACTGCCGCGGCGGACCTGGGAGACTAGGACCATGACCGACGGCGCCCGCACCCTTCCCGATACCAGCCGGCTGTCAGCCGATGATGCCAAGGAGACGCTGCGCCCCCTCCTGCGCGCCCACCGCCGGTCCCACCATCCCCATCCCGAGCGCGGCCACTCCCGGATCTGCGAGGAGCTGACCGAGCACGCCCTCCAGGCGGTGGACGGCTCACGGTCGGTGGCCGCCTTCGTGTCCACCGGCGCCGAGCCCTGCACGCGCCTCCTGCTCGAGCGCCTCCACGAGCGGGGGGTGCGGGTGCTGCTGCCCGCCCTGGGGCCCCAGCTGGCCCGCTGCTGGTCGCAGTTCCAGGGGGACGAGGACCTGTGCACGCGCGCCCCGGGACGCCCGCCCGAGCCCAGTGGCGAGCCCCTGCCCGCCCGGGCAGTGGCCCAGGCCGATGCCCTCATCGTCCCCGCCCTGGCGGTGGACCGGGGCGGCCGGCGCCTGGGGCAGGGCGGCGGCTGGTACGACCGCATGCTGCCGCTGCGCCGCGACGGCGTGCTGACCTTCGCCCTGCTCCACCCCGATGAGCTGGTCGAGGGGCCCCTGCCCACCGAGGAGCACGACGAGAGGGTCGATGCCGTCATCACCGCCCAGGAGTGGTTCCTCCTGGAGGGATCGCGCTTCGCCGCCGGAGCCTGAGCCCGCGCCGGCGCTCCCGGTGGCGCCACGGCCCCGCGGTCCCACGGCCCCGCGGTCCCGCACCATCATGCGCCGCTCCGCGCTCCACAGGGCGGTGATGCGCAGTCGCCCTCCACAGGGCCGCGGCCCCGCCCGGGCGGCCCGGACCGCGGCGGCGCAGTCTGGGCGCATGACTCCTCTGCGCCGCCTCCGCCGTCCGGGCCCTCCCGGATCCGCATCCCCGGCCCCGGGCCTGTCGACCGCGCCCGCTCCGCCGTCCCGCTCCCCCGCCCCCGGCCGCACCGCCCGGCGAGCGGCCTGCCGGATGCCCCGCCCCTCCCTCCTGCTGTGGCGCTACCGCCATGTCGTGGTGGCCCTGTGCCTGGGCGGCGCGGTCCTCCTGGCGCTCGGCGTGCTGCGCCCGGCCGCGCAGCCGGGTCAGGAGGTCCTGGTCGTGGCCCGCGCCCTCGACGCCGGCCATGTCCTCACCCGGGAGGATGTGGAGCGCCGCAGCCTGCCGCTAGAGGCGCTGCCCTCCGCGGGACTGGCCGGGGAGGAGGTCATCGGCCTGCGCAGCGCCATCGCCCTGGAGCCGGGGACGGTCCTGACCACGTCCATGACCAGCGCCGCCCTCACCAGGGACCTGGACGACCAGGAGCGGGTGGTCCAGGTGCCCGTCGAGGTGGGCGCCCAGCTCGCCCAGCCCGGGGCCCGGGTGGACGTCGTCGGCCGGGCCCCCGCACCCGGGGAGTCCGGGGCCCTGGTCCCCGTGGAGGCCGATGGGGAGGCCGGGACCGGCGCGGAGCAGGCGGCGGGCAGCAGTGGGGCCAAGGCGGGGGAGGGGCCCGGTGCATCACCGCCCACCGGGGCTCCAGGAGCATTCGGTCAGCCCGCGCATCGCGTCCTCAGCAGCGGCGCCCGCGTCATTTCCGTTCAGTCCATCGGGGAGGCCGACCAGTGGACCTCAGGGAGAAAGGTCACACTTGTGACTCTTGCCGTGCCCGCGAGTGACGCTACTCTGGTAGTTGGTGCGGCCACGAATGGTGAGCTCGGTATCGTACTGAGCCCGTGAAGCCGCCGCGGCCGCTCGCACTGAGCGCGTCAGTTCCGTTCCCCCCGATGGCGCATGACAGGGCAGACTCATGCCTGCGCCGCTACGAAAGGATCGCCATGATCAAGGGCTTCAAGGAGTTCATCTCCCAGGGCAATGCTCTGGAGCTCGCCGTCGCCGTCATCATCGGTGCCGCTTTCAAGCCGATCGTCGACGCAATCACCAAGGTCATCCTGGACATCATCGGCCAGGTCATCGGCTCCCCGAACTTCGACTCGGTGGGCCAGTTCAAGATCTTCGCCTCCTCCGAGGAATACATCCAGCCCGGCACCATCATCACCGCCGTGGTCAACTTCTTCCTCGTGGCCATCGCCGTGTACTTCTGCATCGTCATGCCGATGAACAAGCTCAAGGAGCGCCAGAAGAAGGCTGTGGAGGCCGGCCCCGACGCCCCCACCGACGTCGAGCTGCTCGCCGAGATCCGCGACCTGCTCGCCTCCAAGAACTGACAGCGCGCCGGGCCCCGGCCCAGCGCGAGACACCGAGGCCCTCGTGGCGGCACCCCGTGCCCGCCCCGAGGGCCTCGCCCATGCCCTCTCCCGGGGCCCCTGGCCCAGGGCACGGCTACTGCCAGTGGGGAGGCACCTCGGCCAGCAGGCGCGCATCATTGGCCCCCGCCCCGTGCTCCGATCCGCGCTGCGCGGTGCTCAGGGCATCGTTGTCATAGTCGGCCCGCGCCAGGTCCTCGGGCTCCAGCCCCTGCTCGACCCGCTGGCGGTCGCGGCCCGAGAGGGCCACCACGCGCCGGCGCCGGCGCGCAGCACCAGTGGCCCGCGGATCCCGGCGCGCACCGCTGCCGGGGCTCATCGGGCCCGCCGCACGGCGTTGGCCAGCACGGCGTCGATACCGGCGCCGCGGCGCCGCAGCGCCAGGGTGGCGCGAAGCTCCTCGACCTCCTGGGCCTCCTCACGCACCAGGCCATCGGAGCGGATCCAGGCCACGAGCTCATCGAGCTGGTCATCGGAGTAGGCCTGCAGGGGCAGCCCCTGGGCGATCGGGGGGCGCTGCGCGCGCGGGACCGCCTCAGCAGCAGCGGGGGCACCCGCCTCATCGTCGTCCCCGCCGCCCTCGGCAGGGGCGTCCCCCGGCATCCCGGGCCCTTCCGACGGCGGGGCCGCGGGCGCCAGGCGGTCGGCATCCTCCAAGCGCTCGGGCAGCGCCTCGACGCCCTCATCGGCCCTCCCCTCCTGGCGCGCGATGAGCTCCTCGATGACGAGATCCTCCACCGCGGCCGCCTCGGCCTCGGGATCCACGAAGACCCCCACGGAGAAGGCCATGTGGACGCGCCAGCCGCGCCGCTCCAGGCGCTCCACGCGGTGGCGGTCGCGCCGCCGCAGGCTGGGCTCGGCCACGTAGTCGGCGTCGTCGGTCAGCACCGCGACCAGCAGCTCATCGGGGAAGTCGGGGTGGCCGATGGCCAGGGGGATGCGCTCCCCGCCCTCGACGCCGTAGCGGGGCACCACCGACAGGCCCTTGCGCCACAGCCGCTCGGCCAGATCCACCAGGAGGCGGTCGGGCATCCTGCCGGCCGAGGCGGCCGCCTCCGAGGAGTGCTCGGCGCGGGCCAGCACCTCGCGCAGCAGCCGGGCCCCGGGGGCGTGCAGGCGCTCGGGGTCGATGTCGGCGGCGGCCAGGCAGGAGATCACCTCGGTACGGCCCCGGGAGGCGCACAGGGCCTCGACCAGCCCCACCATGCCCGCATGGTCCGCCACGGAGGCGAAGCTGTGAATGGTGCGCCCGTGCGGGGTCTTGGCGTAGCCGACGGTCAGGATGATGTGGTCGCGGTTGAGGGAGCGGGCCTGGGACAGGTCCACCACCATGAAGGGCTCGGAGGCGCTGGGGGAGAAGAACTCCTCCAGGGCGGCCGAGCCCGCGGCGGCCTGGGTGATCGCCGAGCGCACCGCGTCGGCGTGCCGGGCGTTGAGGGCGATGACCCCCAGGGACTCCTCGGGATGGGTCAGCGCCCGGTCGATGACCAGGTCCACCACCCGATCGACCTCCTCCGAGACCGTCTCGACGGCGGTCTGGCCGGGGGCGGGCATGCCCCGCCCATCGACGACCTCCAGGCTGAGCCGGCCCACCCCGGGAGGGGCCGGGACGGCCTCGACCACGCCCTCATAGCCGTGCTGGGACAGGAAGGCGGCGATGCCGGCGTCCAGGGCGTTGCGGGAGGTCGGCAGGGTCACCGTGGGCAGCAGCGGCCCGAGCTCGGCGGCCAGGCCGCTCTGGCCGCGGCGCGGGTCGCCCACCACCAGGACCTGCTCGGCGCGCACGAGGGCGGGCAGCACCTGGGCCACGGGCATGTGCGCACTGGCATCCAGCACCGCCAGGTCCACCAGTGCCAGGGGGTCGAAGACCTGGGGCACCAGGGTGGGCGGGACGATCCACACCGGCTTGGCCACCAGGGCCATGGGGTGGGCGGCGATGATGTCCCGCAGCGGCACCCCATCGCCCCGGGCCAGGGCGATGTACAGGGCGCGGGCGTCCTCCTTGTCCTGGTCCACCGCCAGGCGCACGCGGCGCGCGTAGGCCTGCGCCACCGGCCCGGGCAGGGACTGGGACTGGGCGGCGTCCAGCTCGCGCAGGGCCGCGGCCAGGCGGGTCAGGGCGCGCGCATCCAGTCCGCCCATCGCCGGGTTGTCGCGCATGGTCCGGGCCAGCACCGAGGACCACCAGCAGTAGGTGAGCTCGTCGTCGATCCGCTCCTCGGGCACGTCGCGGGCGGCCATGTCGGCCACGAAGTCCCCCAGGCCCAGCTCGTCGAGCTCGGTGCGCAGGCGGTTGACCTCGGGCAGCTTCTGGGCGGTGAGGTCATCACTGGCCAGGCTGCGCAGGCGCTCCATCACCTCATCCATCGGCTGGTCCGCCAGGGGCTCCTCCCGGCCGCTGCGGCTGAGGAGCGGCTGGATGGCCTCGATGGCGCTGCGGGCCCGCGCAGCGGTGCGCGCCATCTCGTCAAGGCCCTGGGGCAGGCGGGGCCAGCCGCCCTCGGGATCGTGCCGGCGCCAGACCTCACGGCAGTGCTGGACCGCCACGAGCTCCTCGTGCAGGTCCTCGACCACCCGCCCCGGGCGCACCAGGTCCTTGGCCTGACGGGTGAAGCGACGGCGGCTGGAGCCGTCCATGTACACCCCGCGGGCCTCGCGCCACCGCTTGGAGGCCGTGGCCACGACCATGTCGGCGGCCGAGCGCTCGAAGACCTCGGGCAGGAAGACGTCGAGGGACTCGCGCACGCCGTCGAGCATCTCCAGCTGCTCCAGCCACTGGGACACGGTGGTGGCCCGGGTCAGGCCCGTGGAGGCGTGGGTGGCCTCCACCTGCTCGATCATCGCCGGCAGCAGGTCGTGGCCCAGGGCGCGCATATGCCCCAGGGCGTCGGTGGCCTCGTCCATATCGGTGACCGCGATCCCGTTCCACGCGCTGGAGGCCACCTCGGGGGTGAAGATCCCCAGGGCGTGGCCGCGGTGGAGCAGCCCCCTGGCCCGGTCCAGTCCCGCCTCATCCAGCCGCTCCAGCCGCCCCGGGGCCACCCGGGCCTTGGTCGTGGCGTGCGAGCGGCGACTGGTGAGGTCGGCCAGGGTCTGGAGGGCCTCGTAGGCCGACACGCCCCACGGCTCGCGCCTCTCATGCAGGGCTGAGACGTACCTGCCCAGGTGGGAGCGCACCTGCTCCAGGCGCTCGCGCATCTCCACGATGCCCACGACGTCGAGCTCGGGGGGCTGGGCCCCCATGGCCTCCCGGATGGCCTCCGAGGCGTGCTGGCGCCAGGCCGCATCCTCGGTCAGGTCCAGGACCAGGGAGCCCAGGCCCGCCTCGCGCAGCGCCGCGGCCACCGCGTGCCCGTCGGCACTCGTGGCCGGCACGTGCAGCACGGTGCGCCCCGAGGCGGCGGCGTCGGCGAAGATGGCGGCCAGCGTCGCGGCGACGTCGGAGCCGGGCGGCGCGTCGATGAGCAGGCTCGCCCCCGTGCCCACGGCCTCGATGGCCGCCAGCTGGGCGGGGTCCAGATCCCCGATGCCCCGCTCGGCCTCCGTGGGCCGGTCGAAGGGGTCGGCCGCGGGCAGGGCGACATCCAGGGCGGTGCGGGCGCCCTCATCACCGGCCAGGGCCGCCACGAGGGCTGAGGTGCGGCAGCGCTCGATGACGGCGTCGAAGTCCTCGACGAGGGCCTGGCCGGGGTGGACGAAGGCTCCCACGACGAGCCGCTCGTGGATCTCGAAGCCGGGGAGGTACTGGCGGCCCAGGGCTCCGATGCGGGCCAGGGCGGCGCGGGGGGTGAAGCCCTCCGCGGACAGGGAGGCCCGGGCGATGCCCTCGACATCGCTGCGGCACTGGTACTGGCGCAGGGCGCGGGTCAGGACGGGGTTGACCTCGATGGTGGGGTCCAGGGTGAGGGTGGCGTCGGCCGTGGCACTGGCCAGCCGCACGGGCCGCAGCAGCACCGGGGCGTTGACGGTGCGCACCCGCGGGCCGGAGTCCTCGGGCATGTGGAAGCCGGCGGCGGCCATGGCCGCCTGCGCAGCGTGCTCGGCGGCGATGCGCTCGACGTCGGGGATCTGGGCCGTGGGGGCGGTGTCCGGGCTGGAGTCGGTCTCGGGGCCCTCCCCCGAGGCGCTCCCGTGCTCCTCGTCCGCGACCGTCTCATTCCAGCTCGCCACCCCGATCGCCAGGTAGACGGGGGCCACCCCGAAGCGCCGGGCGAGCATCTCCGTGCGCGCGGCCACCTCCCGCAGGGACTGGCGGGCCACCCCCAGGGCGCCGCGCTCGCGCACCAGGCTGGACAGCTGGGTGGAGCGGCCGGCGTAGAGCTGGGCCAATCCGGAGGGGTGGGCGGCGGTGAGGTCGACGACGCCCTCGAGGACGGTGATGTCGTCCAGGCTGGCCACGCCCCCGAGGTCCACCAGCTCGCCGCGCCACACCTCCAGGGCGGCGTCGATGCGCTCGCGGCGGGCCTCATCCCGCTCGGTGATGGGGGGCTCGGGGGCGGGCCTGGGCGGCTCCGGCGCAGGGGCCGGCCGGGGCTCGCGCGCCAGGGGCGCCCCGAGGGGCTCGGATGAGGGTGCCGGTGGGCGCGGGGCCGCGGCTGCGCCTCCGTGCTCATTCGTCGCGGTGGCGGCACGGCGCCGCTTGCGGCCGAAGGAGAACAGTGAAGGCGTCATAGCGCACAAGATAACGGGCATGGCGCTCCATGCCGGTAGGACGCGGCGGAGCGGAGGCACTTCTCCTGCGTCTCACAGCCAAGGGGCAGGAGAGCCCCGGGTCCTCGTGGCGGGGCGCCCACTGGATGAGCGCTCCCGCAGGGGATCCACCCGGCCCGGTGGGGACCGCGGGCACCACCGGGCCGGGATCGGCGCCCTCGATTGGATTCGAACCAACGACACCCGCTTTAGGAGAGCGGTGCTCTATCCCCTGAGCTACGAGGGCCTGCGGCAAGCCTACCAGTGCTCCGGGGCAGGGCCGTGCACGGGGGCGGCACGTTGCGGAGGCGGTCGGCACACTGCGCCCCGGGCAGCCCGGCGGTGGGCGGGGCTGCCCGCGAGGCGCACGGCCCGCATCGCGGGTCCCGATCCCCTAGGCGCGGCCCCAGGGGGTGGAGGTCCGCGAGATGGTGTCCTTCTTGGAGCGCGAGGGCACCACCATGACGGGGCAGGAGGCGTGCGAGAGCACGGCCTGGCTCGTGGAGCCCAGGAGCAGGCCGGAGAAGCCCCCGCGACCGCGGGAGCCCACCACGATGAGGTCCACGGCGGTGGAGAACTCGGCCATGAGCTCGGCGGGGTTGCCGTCCAGGGCGTGGCGGCGCACCTCGATCTCCGAGTGGCCCTCCAGGGCCTCGGCCACGGCGTGGTCCAGGCCGGAGCGGACGTCGGCCAGCACCTGATCGCGGTCCACAGCAGCCGGCAGCCAGGCCAGGGCTCCCGCGCCGGAGGCCATGGGGACGGCCGCCACGGCGGTCAGCTCCGCCTCCCAGGCCTCAGCCTCCCGCACCGCCCACTGCAGGGCCTTGCGGGCCGAGGAGGAGCCGTCCACGCCGACGACGATGCGCCGCACCGGGGTGTACTCGGCCCCCTGGGTGCGGTCGGGCACCACCACCGTGGGGCAGTGGCTGTGGGCGGGCAGGGCTGAGGAGACGGTCCCCAGGAGGCGGTCGGTGAACCCGCCCCCGCCCCGGGTGCCCACGACGGAGATGGTGGCCTCATCGGAGAGGTCGACCAGCACGCCCGCGGGGTCTCCGGTCTCCAGCGAGCTGGTGACGGTGACCCCGGAGTCCTGCGCCCGGGCCACGGCCTCATCGACCACGGCCTGAGCCCCGGCCCGGATGGCGGCGTCGTCGAGGGCCGCATAGCCGCCGTCGAGGGAGGCCGCGGTGAAGGAGGGCAGGGAATAGGCGCACAGCACATGGACCCGCCAGCCCTGACGGGCGGCCCGGGCCACGGCCCAGTCCATGGCGGCCAGGGACTCGGGGGACCCATCCACGCCAACGAGGACGACATTGTCTTCAGTCATGGGATCTGCACCTTTCCTAGGGGCTCGGGCTGTCACCTGGGACTATTCTGCCCCCAAACGCCTGTGGTGACCACCACATGAGCGGGTGGCCCCTTCCCCCTCAGTGAAACCCCACCGCCCTGATGATGCGATATCCGCGCAGGTCAGGCCCGAGGCTCCCACGCAGCCTCACGGTCGCAGCACCCGGCCGGGCACTGGTGGGGGCGAGCGCCGGCCAGCATGCGCGGGCACGCGAGAAGGGGCGGGCACTCATGTGCCCACCCCTTCTCAGCGAGTGCTGTGCGGAACTCAGCCCACGCGGACGTAGCTGGGAGAGCCCCAGATGGCGCGGTAGACCACACCGGTGGACTCGTTGCCGGCGTCGACCACCATGCCGTCACCGGCGTAGATGCCGACGTGGCCGGGCCACACGACCAGGTCACCGGGCTGGGCCTCCGCGGCGGAGACGTGGTAGCCGGCACCGGCCTGGGCGCTGGAGGTGCGGGGCAGGTTGATGCCGACCTGGGCGTACACGTAGGAGGTGAAGCCGGAGCAGTCGAAGGCGGTCGGGCCGCTGGCGCCCCAGACGTAGGGGGAGCCCACGTACTGCATGGCGATGGCCACCACCGAGGAGTTGGCGGCGGAGGCCGGGGCGGCCGGAGCCGGAGCGGCCTCCTGGACCGGGGCGGCCGGGGCCTGGGCGGGGGTGGCCTCGGTCTCGGTCTCGGCCTGGATGTCGGCCTCGGCAGTGGCCTGGGCGGGAGCGGCCTCGGCGACCGGGGCGGCCTCCTCCTGGACCGGGGCGGCCTCGACGACGGGGGCGACGGCCTGGACCTCGGGAGCCGCCTCAACGATCCACTGGGCGTCCTGGTCGACGGCCACCGCGGCGTTGGTGGTGACGGCCTCGCGGGCGTCGGCGGCGAGCGCACCCACACCGGAGGCCTCGAGGGAGCCGGCGGAGGCGCCGACCTCAGTGGCGGCCCCGGCGGCAGCAGCGCTGGCGCCGGAGGCGATCATGGTCAGTGCGAGACCGGAGGATGCGGCAACGGCGAAACCGCGGCGCGCGGTGGGAGCCAGGTCGTCCAGCGGTGTGAGGGCGCGGGTTGCCTTGCGGTGACGTGCGGTGGTGCGTGTGGACATGAATGCTTTCTCCTGGATGAGCCGACGAGGTGAGCTGTCGGGTTCGGACTGGAGACGCCCGGCCCGCGGATGCGGGCTTCACCCCAAGGCCACTCGAGCGGGTGCGCGGGTGGCCGAGATTGGTTCCCCCGTTCCTGCCACTTGTCTGGTTTCACTGGCCCCGGATCGAGCGGCAGGACTAAGCCCCAATCCGGAACGCTGCCAGAGAGGATGTCCCCGGCAACGCCGAGAACGCTACAGGACGTTCCACCGCGGCGTCACGATCAGATGACACACATCGCTGTGAGGAGTGACACCCTCCTGGAGGAGGAGATCTTGTCCTGGTTTCTCCAGGGGACTTTCGTTCGCTCGGGCCTTGACAGACCGGCCGATCACGCCCCACCGGGCCCCTCCCGCCCGGGCGCGGCGGCACCGCGCGCAGTGCCGAGCGCACCGCCGATCGCCGCAGGGGCGCAGCGCACGAGGGGGCACGACGGCGCCCGGGCAGGGGGCTCGTCCCTGCCCGGGCGCCATCCCGTCCCGCCTCTGGCGCGGCCCCGGCGAAGGGGCTAGGAGAGGCCGGTGAGGAGCACCGGGCCGTCAGCGGCCGAGGAACAGGTGCCTGGCCGCGGCCTCGCCCAGGACCACCGGCTCCCCGGGGGCCGCGACCACCCGGACGCCTCCCGTGCAGGTGCGCAGCTCGACCTCGGCCCCGGCGCGGATCCCCGCCTCCTCCACGACGGCGATGAGGCCGGCGTCGGCCTGGATCGGCTCGCCCACCCGGCGGACCACCGCGCGCACCGGGGCCTGCCCGGCCAGGCGCTCCGCGCTGATCTCGTCCCCTGAGGGCGCGGGGTGCTCCGCTCCCCCGGCGGGGATGCGGTTGCCGAAGGGGTCGGTGGCCACATCCTCGAGGATCGCCGCCAGGCGCTCCTCGACCTGCTCGCTCATCACGTGCTCCCAGCGGCAGGCCTCCTCGTGGACCAGCCTGCGGTCCATCCCGATGACGTCGAGCAGCAGCCTTTCAGCAAGGCGGTGCTTGCGGATCACCTCGGTGGCCCGCTGGCGGCCGGCATCGGTCAGCTTCAGGGAGCGGTCCTCGGCCACCTTGATGAGGCCGTCGCGCTCCATGCGGGCCACCGTCTGGGACACGGTGGGACCGGAGTGGTCGAGGCGCTCGACGATGCGGGCACGCAGCGGGGGAACGCCGTCCTCCTCAAGCTCGTAGACGGTCTTGAGGTACATCTCGGTGGTGTCGATGAGCTCGCTCATGGGGTGGGTCTCCTGCCTGGCCGACATCGGGTTCCGCACGGCGCGCGAGGCGGGGCTCCGGGGCGCCTCGCGGCCGGCCGTGCGACTGCTCACAGGATACGTGCCCGGGGTCGCCCCCGGCGCTGGCGCCCGGGGCGCGCTCGCCTCAGGGGCCCGCGTCCTCCGAGCGCTCCCTGGGCCCGCGCGTGGACAGGTAGGGCCGGGTGGAGGAGTAGTGCACGGAGACCTCCCAGCGCCGCCGGGCCCACAGGCCCGCCCCCAGGGCCATGAGCAGGGCGGCCAGGCCGCCGGCGGCGATGCTCACCCGGGGCCCCCAGGTGTCCGAGATCCAGCCCATGAGCGGGGCGCCGACGGGCGTGGAGCCCAGGAAGCACATCATGTAGATGCTCAGCACCCGCCCGCGCATGGCGGGGTCCGTGGTCATCTGGATGGTCTGGTTGGCACTGGTCAGCAGGGTCAGGACGCACAGTCCCACCGGCACCGTCATGAGGGTGAAGCCGGTGTAGGTGGGCATGAGGGCCAGGGCCAGGGTGCTGACCCCCAGGCCCAGGGAGGCCAGGATGACGGTGCGCACCCGGGGGCTGCGCCGTCGGGCCGCCCACAGCGCCCCGCTGAGTGAGCCGACGGCGAAGACCGAGGAGACCCACCCGTAGGCATCCGACTCCAGGTCGAAGGCGCTGCGGACCATGGCCGCCATGGTGACCTGGAAGTTGAGGGTGATCATGGAGATGACGGCGATGACCACGATGATGAGGACGATGTCGCTGCGGTGGCGGATGTAGGCCAGGCCCTCGCGCAGCTGCCCGGCCGTCCGCGGGGCGCGGGGGACGGCGACCAGGTCGGCCGCCCGCATGCGGGCCAGGGCCAGGGCGGGCAGCAGGAAGGTGGCGGCATTGAAGGCGAAGACCCAGCCCGAGCCGGCCCAGGCGATGACGGCCCCCGCCAGGGCCGGCCCCAGCAGCCGGGCGGCGTTGAAGGAGGCCGAGTTCAGGCCCACGGCGTTGGCCAGGTGATCCGGGGGCACCATGCGGGCCACGAAGATCTGACGGGCAGGGGCGTCGTAAGCGGCGGCCGCACCGGTGAGCAGGGCCGCGAGGTAGACGTGCCACAGCTGCACGTGGCCCAGGAGGACGTCGAGGGCCAGGAGGGCCGAGACCGCTCCCATGGCGCTCTGGGTCCGGATGAGGAAGGTGCGCTGGTCCACCCGGTCGGCCACGAGGCCCGCATGGGCCGACAGCAGCAGCATGGGCAGGAACTGCAGGGCCGTGGTCAGGCCCGTGGCACTGGCCGAGTCGTCGGTCAGGACCCGCAGCACCAGCCAGTCCTGGGCCACGCGCTGCATCCAGGTACCGGTGTTGGCCACCAGGGCCGCGAAGAACCAGATCCGGTAGTTGTGGAAGCGCAGGGAGGCGAAGGTGCTGCTCACGGGGGTGGTCCTAGGCGATCCCCAGGATGTCCTTGATGGGGGCCAGGGTGAAGTAGACGACGAACAGCCCCGCCGTCAGCCACATGAGCGGGTGGACGCCGCGGGCCCTTCCGCGCGCGACCTGGACCACCACGTGGGCGACGAAGCCGGCGCCGATGCCGTTGGTGATGGAGTAGGAGAAGGGCATCATGATGATGGTCATGAAGGCCGGGATGGCCAGCTCCGGCGCCTTCCAGTCGATCTCGGTGACCTGCATCATCATGAGGAAGCCGACGATGACCAGGGCGGGCGTGGCCGCCTCGTAGGGCACCATGGAGACCACCGGGGCCAGGAAGACCGAGAGCAGGAAGAGAGCGCCGGTGACCACGTTGGCCAGGCCGGTGCGCGCCCCCTCGCCCACGCCCGCGGCGGACTCCACGTAGGAGGTGTTGGAGGACACCCCGCCCAGGCCGCCGGCGATGGCCCCCAGGGAGTCCACCACGAGGATCTCGCGGGTCCGGGGCGGGTTGCCCTGCTCATCGAGCAGGTCCCCCTCGGCGCCGATGGCCACCATGGTGCCCATGGTGTCGAAGAAATCGGCGAGCATGAGGGAGAAGACCAGCAGGATCACCGAGACCGTCCCCATCTTCTCCCAGGAGCCCAGCAGGGAGAAGTGGCCCAGGCTCGACAGGTCCGGCATGGCGGCCGGGCTGCCGTCCAGCCCGGGCACGCTCAGGGCCCAGCCGGTGGGATTGAGCTCGCCGAGCCCGGGGTCGTCGTTGTAGGCGCCCAGGTGGAGGAACGACTCGATGACGACGGCCAGCACCGTGGCCGAGATGATGCCGATGAGGATCGCGCCGCGCACCTTGCGGATGTAGAGCACGATGGTCAGGAACAGTCCCAGGAGGAAGACGAGCACCGGCCACCCCTGGAGGGAGCCGCCCAGCCCCAGCTCCAGGGGCGTTCCCCCGGGGCGCACGACCTTGGAGTCCACCAGGCCGATGAGGGCGATGAACAGGCCGATGCCCACGCTGATGGCGGTGCGCAGGTGGGGCGGCACCGCCCGGAAGACCGCCTCGCGGAAGCCGGTGAGCACCAGGATGAGGATGAGGATGCCCTCGATGACGATGAGGCCCATGGCATCGGCGAAGGTCACGTCATTGGTGCCCACGATCGTGTAGGCCACCATGGCGTTGATGCCCAGCCCGGCGGCCATCGCCAGCGGGTAGTTGGCGATGACGCCCATGAGGATCGTCATGAGGCCGGCGATGAGCGCGGTGCCCGCGGCGATCGTGGCCTTGGCGCCATCGAGGTCGCCGGCACCATCGCCGGCCAGGGCGTCGGCCAGGATGAGGGGGTTGAGGACGAGGATGTAGCTCATCGTGAAGAAGGTCACGACGCCGCCGCGGACTTCGCGCCCGATCGTCGAGCCGCGCTCGGTGATGCGGAAGAAGCGGTCCAGCGGTGAGCTGCCCGTCGGGGTGGGAGCAGGGGAGGTCTGTGTACTCACATACCCGGATTCTTCCCGCCTCGGGGCGCCCGGGCAACCGCCGGGTGCGGCGGGCGCCGGGACGGGAGGCCGGCTCGTGGCCGCCAGGGTTACCGACGGCACTGGCGCTGCCGCCTACCGCTGGGGCAGGCTGGCCTCCAGGTCTGCCAGGGTCATCGGCCCCGCGCCGGTGGTGCCGCCCGCTGGTCGCGGGGCGCCGGCCAGATCGGCAACCGCCTCGCGGGCGGAGGCCGCGCGCTGCTCTGGCGCCTCGGCCGGCGCCGGACCGGGATCCTGGACCGACCGGGGCTCGGCGGCGGGCTGCCCGTCCTCGTGCGGCTGCGCCGCCGTCGCCAGTCGCAGGAGGGGCTCGATGCGCGCGCCGCCAGCACCATCGGCCGCCCCCTCCCCAGGCGCCTCAGCCGCGGTCGGCTCAGCCGCAGGCCCCTCCGCGCCCGCGCCAGCGGCGTCCGCCGGGCCCTCCGGGTCCGCCGGGCCCTCCGGGGCGGGGTCGTCGGACGATGCCTCGTGGGCCTCATGGGCCTCGGGAGCCTCAGGGGCCGGCGCGACGTCGTCGGCCCGCCCGGACCGCCCCTCCTGCGGGGAGGCGCCCCGAGGCGGACGGGGCTCCCCGGTGCTGATGGCCTCCACCCGGTGGTCATCGACCCGCGAGGGGGTGATGGGCCACTGGGGGCCCTGATCGGGGACGTCGGTCTCCGAGTGGGCGCCGCAGCCGTGGTCCAGGGAGACCACGGAGCCGTCGTCGGCGGCCCACTCATTGGCGCATACCCCGAAGACCGCCCGCATGGCCCCCGCCATGGGCAGGAAGAAGCCGCAGGTCGAGCAGGTGGCGTGGGCCGCGCGCACGCCCTCGGCCTGAGGGCCGTGGTCACCGGCGTACCAGCGCTGGGCCGCGCGGCTGACCCCCTCGGCGCTGAGCACCCGGGCCCGGCCCAGGTCCAGCTCGTCGAGGGCCACGGCGTCGGCGTCCTGGCCGGTGGCCTCCCAGCCGGGCTCCAGTCGCTCGTCGTGCTCGCGCCGGGGAAGGCGGTCGGAGCGGCCCAGGTCTCCCGGCTCCAGGCGCTCGGCCCAGGGCACCCAGGCGGGGGCGAGCAGTGCCTCGTCCCCGGGGAGCAGGCCCATCTCGCACACGGTGGCGGTGCGGCCGCGAGGCGGGCGGCTCAGTGTCACCGCCCAGTGCCAGCCCCGGTACCCGGGCATGGTGCAGGCGAAGAGGTGGGTGACCAGGCGCGGCTCGTCCAGCGTGGCGGCCAGGTGCTCGCCCACGCCATCGGCCGGCACCTCCTCCAGCGCGGCCCGGGCCAGCTCCACGGCGGCCGGGGAGGTCAGGGTCTTGTCCTTGGCCGCCAGGGCCAGGCTCTGGGCTGACGGGAGGGCCCCCAGGCGCGGGACCGGTTGCGTCGCTGTGTCACTCACGCCCCCAGTGTAGGGGTCGGCCCCACGGCCCCCGCCCACCGGCCGGCGCCCCGGGCCGCTCCTCCGGCCCCCCACCGTCAGGCCGGGGCCTGCCCGGCTGCCCCAGCGGGGTCCTGCGTGACGGAGATGATGCGGTGGACCGCCACCGTCAGCTCCGTCTCGCGCGCCACATCGCGCAGGCGCACGCGGCCCGGCTCGATGGCCAGCACGCGCACCCGGCGCTCCTGGGCGGCGCCGTCGGGGCCCGCCAGGCGCAGCACCAGCGGCTCGCGAGCGGCCTGGGCCTGGCGCAGGACGGCCAGGACGTGGGCCGGGTCTAAGACCTGCTCGGCGGCGCCGGGGCCCCGCAGCGCCTCCCCCTGGCGCATGCGCGCCACCAGGGCGCCCAGGGCCCTGGCCGAGGGGGCCTGGGGGCGGTGGGCGCGCAGACCGGCGTAGTCCTGGCCGGGCCGGGCCGGGGCGGGGGCGCCGCGCCCCGAGGGGGGCCGGGCCAGGCGCAGCAGTGCCCCCTGGGCGTCCTCCATGGCCGGGGCCAGTCCCGCCCGGCGCAGCTCGCGCACCACCTGCCGGGGCGAGGCGGAGGAGACCAGGACGCCGGGGGCGAGGAGCGACAGGCCCAGGGATCTCAGGGCCGGCTCGGCCAGGAGCCCCGCGGCCACGGCCTCGTCCTGCACCCGCAGGACACTGGCGGCGGCCCGCACCCGCACGGCGCCATGCCTGCGGGAGGCGTCCCGCACCAGGGCGGTCAGGGCACTGGGCAGGGGCGAGGGGCTGAAGGCCGTCAGCTCCTCCAGGAGCTCCTCGGCCGTCCAGCCCGCGTCCAGGGCTCCGCGCACCGAGTCGGGGGTGAAGCGCACCCCCAGTGCGCCGCCGCGCGACTCCACCTCACTGGTGAGCGCCAGGAGCCGGGCCAGCGCCGGCTCGGGGCGCCCCGGCACGATCGCCGTGAGATCGGACTGCACGAGCAGCATGGCCACGGGGGCCGGCAGATCGGCCGCGAGCGCCTCCTCCAGCGCGGGGAGCAGCAGGTGGTCCGCTGGGGCGCCGGGCGCCTCCGGGGCCGCGGCACTGGCCGGCTCCGGCACCACGGCGAGCTCTCGGGCCAGGACCCGCCCAGCGGTCGACAGGACGCCCGCCCCCAGGATGCCCAGGGCCCCGGCCTCCTCCATGACGGCGCTGACGGCGCCGGGCGGCATGGTCCGGCGGGGCCGCTCATGGCTCAGGGCCGAGCGCACGAAGCCGGGGGTGGCGGCCCGTCCCGGGGGCAGGGAGCCCAGGAGCACCAGGAGCCGGCGCCGCAGGCGCCGGGCCCAGTCGGCCTCCAGGTCCGCGGCCAGCACCGGGCGCGGGGCGCCCCGGTCGTCCCGGGCACCCACGAGCCAGGGGGTGCGGGCGCTGCCCATCCAGGCGGCTGCCAGCGGCGCCCAGCGCTGCTCGACCCCCTGGGCGCGCCAGTCCTGGGCGAGCCGGGAGGGCTCCCAGTGCGCCCCCGCCTCGTCGAGGCCCAGGAGCCCGGCCGCGGCGGCGGTCTCGATGATGCGGGCGGCCTCGGCGGGCTCGCAGTGGAGGGCCTCGGCGGTGCGGTGCAGGGCCCGCACCCCCACGCCCCCGGTGCGCAGGATGGGGGCGGGCTCACGGTCCCACTCCTGGAGGAGCTCCTCGACCAGGCGGACCGCCTCCTCCGCGTGGAAGGCGGCCTCGGAGGCCGAGGTGGCGGCGTCGACCTGCTCCAGGGAGGCGGGGTCGGGGCGGGTCAGCGCCTCACGGGTGAGGCGCCCGCCGCGCAGGGCCAGGGCCACCTGCCGCGGCAGGAGCAGCCGGGTGCGGCCCTGGGCGTCCGCGCTGCGCTGGAGCCAGCCGCGCTCGATGAGGGGCCCGGCGGCGGGGGCGGCGCCCCCGGGCCGCAGGGTGCCCACCGGCGGCCCCCAGGTGAGGACCTCCAGCAGCTCCACCGAGGCCCGGGGCAGGCCCTGGGGGTCCGACTGCAGCTCTGCCAGGGCGGGGGGCGGGGGGTCGGGGTCCTGCGGGGCCGTGGGGCCCAGGCCGAAGGGGTGCGGCCCGAAGGCCTCGACCAGCCCCGGGACGGGCCTGGTGCCGATGACGAGGGCGAGGTCGGCCACGCGGCGGGCGGCTGCCGCGGCGTCGTCGACGGGCAGACCCAGGGCGGTGGCGATCGCCTGCACGTCCGGGCCCTCGCCGGCCTCCTCCTCAGCCTCCTCGCAGGCCACCAGGGCCTGCGCGACGGCCAGGGTGGGGGCGTCCATGGCGGCCAGGGCCCGCTCGACGCTGGGACGGGCCGCAGCCCGCAGGGCGAGCGCGCTCAGCGAGGCGGGGGGCGGGGTGGCCAGGTCGGGGCGGGCGCCGAGGAGCGCGGCAATGCCATGGTCCGGCAGTGCCGTCAGGTGCGCGGCGAGGTCGCGGGGGGAGACGGGGCTCATCGGCGCCAATCTACGCCGCGATCCGCCCCGCGCCCCCGTGAGCCTGCGCATCGTCGGCCCGGATCCGGCACCTGATCCCGGCCTTCCGCCGATACCCGGCCACCGGCCCCGCTGAGGACGCGCATGGGCGGGCGGCGGCCTCCCGGGCCCGCCACGGTCCGCAGCACTCCGGAACACTCTGGAATACTCTGGAATACTGCCGCGCATGTCCCCGGCTGCCGCTTCCCAGAGTCCTGACGGCCCGCTCATCGTCCAGTCCGACCGGACCATCCTGCTGGATGTCGCCCACCCCGACGCCGCCCGGGCGCGCCGCGAGCTCGCGCCCTTCGCCGAGCTGGAGAGGGCGCCCGAGCACATCCACACCTACCGGATCACGCCCCTGGCGCTGTGGAATGCGCGCGCGGCCGGCCTGGACGCCGAGCGGGTGGTGCATGTGCTCCTGACCCACTCGCGCTTCCCGGTGCCGCACTCGCTGCTGACCGAGGTGGCCGAGACCATGGGCCGCTACGGGCGCCTCCAGCTGCTCACCGACCCGGCGCACGGCCTGGTCCTGCACTCCACCGATGCCGCCGTGCTGGAGGAGGTGCTGCGCTCCAAGCGGACCACGGGGCTGCTGGGCGAGCGGATCGGGCCCGACGACGTCGTGGTCCACCCCTCGGAGCGGGGGCACCTCAAGCAGGTGCTCATCAGGCTGGGCTGGCCCGCGGAGGACCTGGCGGGCTATGTCGATGGCGAGGCCCATCCCATCGAGCTGCGCGACTCCCCGCAGACCTTCGAGCTGCGGGCCTACCAGGAGGAGGCGGTGGAGTCCTTCTGGTCGGGGGGCTCCGGCGTGGTGGTGCTTCCCTGCGGGGCGGGCAAGACCCTGGTGGGGGCGGCCTCGATGGCCCGCTCGGCGACGACGACGCTCATCCTGGTGACCAATGCGGTCTCGGCGCGGCAGTGGAAGGACGAGCTCATGCGCTTCACCACGCTGACCGACGATGAGATCGGCGAGTACTCCGGGGCCCGCAAGGAGGTGCGCCCGGTGACGATCGCGACCTACCAGATCCTCACCACCAGGCGGAAGGGCGCCTATCCGCACCTGGACCTGCTGGACGCCCACGACTGGGGCCTCATCATCTACGACGAGGTGCACCTGCTGCCCGCGCCGGTCTTCCGGATGACGGCGGAGCTCCAGGCGCGCCGCCGCCTGGGGCTGACCGCCACCCTGGTGCGCGAGGACGGGCGCGAGGAGGAGGTCTTCAGCCTCATCGGCCCCAAGCGCTACGACGCCCCCTGGAAGGACCTGGAGAACCAGGGGTGGATCGCCCCGGCGCTGTGCACGGAGGTGCGCCTGACCCTGGATGCCGGGGAGCGGATGTCGTATGCGACGGCCGAGCCGGAGGACCGTTACCGCCTGGCCGCCTGCGCCGCGGGCAAGCCGGCGGTGGTTCAGGCGCTGCTGGCGCGCCACCCGGGCGAATCGGCCCTGGTGATCGGCAGCTATGTGGACCAGCTCGAGGAGCTGGCCGAGCGCCTGGGCGCCCCGGTCATCACCGGCTCGACGACGGTGCGCGAGCGCACGCGCCTCTATGACGCCTTCCGTCAGGGGCGGGTCCCGGTGCTGGTGGTCTCCAAGGTCGCCAACTTCTCCATCGACCTTCCGGGGGCCTCGGTGGCGGTGCAGGTCTCGGGCTCCTTCGGGTCCCGCCAGGAGGAGGCCCAGCGCCTGGGGCGGATCGTGCGCCCCAAGGCCGACGGGCGCCAGGCCCACTTCTACACGGTGGTCTCGCGCGACACGGTGGATCAGGATTTCGCGGCGCACCGCCAGCGCTTCCTGGCCGAGCAGGGCTACGCCTACGAGATCATCGACGCCTCCGAGATCACCGGCGCCCCGGGGGCGGCCTGAGGACGCGGGGAGAACCGGCAGGGCGCTGCGGGGCCGGCCCAGGTCCCGCCCAGGGCGGCTCAGGGCCGCGGAGGGGAGGCCGGAAGCAGCGCGGGGGCCACGGGCTCCTCCCCGAGGAGGAGTGACAGGGCGCGCCCGCTGCGGGAGTATCGGAGTCATCGCGGCCCTTGAGGAGACGGCCGTGGTCAGTCCTCCTGAGCGAAGGAGAGCTCCTTGCACGCAACCCGACTGCACCGGTGGGCCACCGCGGGACTGTGGCTGCTCGGCCTGGTCACGCTCGTGCTGTCCTGCGCGCTGGCGTGGCTGGTCTCCAGCAGCCTGTCGGTGGCCCAGGAGGCGACGACACAGACAGAGATGCCCTCGACCTCAGGGGCCGCCGTCGAGACGGGCTTCTGACATCGCATCATCGCGGGCCCGCACCCAGTGGCTGGGTGCGGGCCCGCGGTGCGCCCCCCCACAGGCGCCGGGCCTCAGGCCCGGCCGGGCCGGGCGTCACAGTGCCTGGGGGCGGCGGTGGCCGCGAGTGGGGGCAGTCGCCGCAACCGGTCTCGGCAGGAGAGGGGCGGGGCGGGGACCTGGGGCGGCGGAGCCTGGCACAGTGGGTGCGGATCAGGCCATGGATCGCGTCTGGCCTGCGCAAACGACCCGCTCCCCAGCGGCGGTTCCATGTGCGGCCCCGCCACCCCAGATGCCTCTAGACTGCCCGGTCCCGCCCTGAGGGGCCATGGCCCGAACTCCCCGGGGCGGACTCCCCATCCCGGGTCGCGCTGTAGGCCCTGGCCTGGCGGGCGAAGGTGCGCGCCAGGCAGCGGCCGAAGGCCTGGATGACGGGATCGGCCCCCAGGGCCGCCCGGCGGGCCCGCTCTCCCGCCTCACGGGCGTGGGCGGGCATGTCGGAGTACTCGATGTGCTCGATGGCCTCGGCCCCGGGCGTGCCCTTGCGGCGCAGTGCGCTGCGGGCGCGCCAGTAGGCCACGCGCTCGGGCGTGGACTCGGGGTGGTGCTGGAGGGCGAGGAGCGTGCCCAGCCGCCAGGCCTGGATGGGGGCCCTGCGGGAGGAGGCCAGGAGGACGGCGCCGTCGGGGAGGCGGGTGACGACGTCGTCGTGGGAGACGATGGCGGGGATGCGGGTGCCGCCCCGGGTGGGGATGCCGGAGCGCACGGCGGCCCGCACGGCCTCGGCGACGGTCTCCGCGGTGAGCGGGTCCTCCAGTGCCGCCGGGGTGAGCTCCAGGTCGACGACGCCGCCCTCCGCCCCGTGCGGGGAGGGCACCGCGGTGGCGCCGCCCAGAGCCTCGGCGGCCACCTGGGCGCCCAGGCAGATGGCGATGGCGGGGACTCGCGCCTGGGCCGCCCGGCGCAGGAGGGCACGCAGGTCGGCCAGCCAGGGGTGGTCGGCATCGTCATGGGCGCTCATGGCCCCGCCCAGCACGATGAGGCCCTCCCCGATGCCCTCCAGGGCGGGAATGGCGTCCCCTTGCCAGGGGCGCACCGTGCGCAGGACGGCGCCCTCGGCGAAGAGCCACTGCCGCAGGCGCCCCAGGGGCGCCCCGGCCTCGGGCTCGATGACGGTGATCAGTGGCCTGCCGGTTGCGCGCTTCTCATTCATCGGCCCCATTGTGGTGGCACCGGGTGCGGGCGCAAGCCGGACAGCCCACCCTTCTTTTCGACAATTTGCATGAGATCGTACTTCTCCAGCGCCGGAAAAGGCCGATCTCATGCAAATTGTCGAAGGTGAGGGGAGCCGGGGAGGGCGGCGCGCGCCTTGGGCGAACCGGCTTGCCCGCGCCATGCCCAGCAGCGACGATGGCCCCAGGAGGCTCCCGCCACGGCGAGCCCCGCAGGAGGAGGAAGGACCCCATGATCTTCTCTCGTTGGATGGGCAGGGACCGCCAGGCGCCCAGCGCCCCCGCGCCCTCCCCGATCGAGCAGCTGCGCACCCGCGCGGGCAACGCCCTGGTCCAGGCCGACAACTCCGTGCGCGCCGCCGACGAGGAGCTGTCCTACGCCCAGGCCCAGTTCGGCCTGTCGGCCACCGACCCCTTCCGCGAGGCGCTGGACCGCGCCCGCGCCCATCTCGCCCGCTCCTTCGAGCTGCGCAAGCTCCTGGATGACGACATCCCCGAGACCCCCGCCCAGCAGCACCAGATGCTCACCGAGATCGAGCAGCGCTGCGAGGCCGCGGTCATGGAGATCCGGGCCCAGGAGGAGGCCTTCAGCCGGCGGCGCGGCATCGAGGCCACCCTGCCCACCTCCATCGCCGAGACCGCGCAGCGGGCAGATGAGACCGAGCAGGCCATCGTCATGGCCGACACACTCCTGGTCACCCTGCACGCCGCCTACCCCGACTCCTCCCTGACCAGCGTCAGCCAGGCACCCGAGCAGGCCCGGCGCCTGCTGGCCGCCGGGCGCACCGCCCTGGACCAGGCGCGCGCCAGCGCCCAGGCCGACCAGAGCGCCACCGCCGTGGAGCAGGTGCGCATCGCCCAGGGCTCCATCGCCCAGGCCGGCACCCTGGCCGCCCAGGTCACCAGCGCCCGCGAGCGCCTCCAGCGGGCCGCCGCCGACCTGGAGGCCGCCATCGCCTCCATCTCCTCGGACCTGGTCGACGCCGAGCGCCTGGCCGATGCCGTGCCCGCGGCCTCCCTGGACCCGCTCGTGGCCGACGCCGAGGCCGCCGTCGCCCAGGGGCGGGCCGCCAGCGGCCCCACCCCCGGCGGTGATCCGCTGGCGGCACTGGACCACCTGGCCCGGGCCGAGGCCGCCATCGATGCGGCCCTGGCGCCCGCCCGCCAGCGCGAGGAGAACGAATCACGGGCGCGCGCCTCCCTGGGCTCGCGCCTGGCACGCCTGAACTCCCAGGTCGAGGCGGTCACCAGCTACATCACCACCCACCGCGGCGCCGTGGGCTCCTCGGCGCGCACCGCCCTGAGCGAGGCCTCCCGGCATGCGGCGGCCGCCACCTCCCTGCAGCGCACCGACACCTCGGCCGCCCTGGCAGAGGTCGCCGCCGGCGAGCCGCTCGTGGCCCAGGCCCAGGCCATCGCGGAGGCCGATGTGCGCGGCTCGGACTCCTGGATCGGGGGCGGCTCCCAGCGGGGGCCCGGCGGCGTCGACGTCGGCTCCCTGGTGCTGGGCGGCCTCATCCTGGGCGGCATGGCCAACAGCGGCCGCGGCTACGGGGGCTGGGGAGGCGGACCGGGCCTCCTGGGAGGGATCGCCGACAACCTCGGCGACCTCTTCGACTAGCCGCACCTCCCCGGGAGGCTGCGACCAGGGCGGTCAATGAGGGCCGGTGCCGCCCATGGCCCGGGTCCACGCGGCTGGATCGCGGTCCTGGTTGGGCCGGGCCGGCTGAGGCGGGCCTGGCGCAGCAGTGACCGGGGCAGTGGGCCGACGCCGGCGGTGGTGGGACGATGTGGGCGTCACTTCGCGACAAAGGCGCCACTTCGCGGAATCGACGCACCTCGTAGGTGTCGCCCGAGTCGCGAAGTGACGCTCCTTCCGCGAAGTGACGCAGGGCGTGCGCCCCGCGCCCCTCCCAGAGCACCACCACCGGCCAGGCCCCACCACCCTCACAGCCCCCACCACCTCCCCCGGCCAGCACTATGGGGCCCGTCGGTCCCGCACCCCTGGCACGCGATCCCCGGGCAGGCCCACCGATCGCCCCTGCCGGCTGGGGGCGGCGCGGCCATCGATGCCTCAGCACCATCGACGACGGCGGCCCGCACGTCCGCCCCCGGAGGAACCCACGGGCAGGAAACCGCGCCGCGATTCTGGGAGCATGGCCCCGGAGCACTGAGCACCGACCAGATCCGTGAGCCGCCGCCGGCGGCCGGGCACAACGAAAGGGACCCCATGGCTGAGAAGCAGTCGATCCTGGGCCGCATCGCCCAGCTCACCCGCGCCAACATCAACGCCCTCCTGGACCGCGCCGAGGACCCGGAGAAGATGCTCAACCAGCTCGTGCGCGACTACACCGCCTCCATCGCCGAGGCCCGCGACGCCGTGGCCCAGACCATCGGCAACCTGCGCCTGGCCGAGAAGGACCACGACGAGGACGTGGCCACGGCCCGCGACTGGGGCAACAAGGCGCTGGCGGCCTCCCGCAAGGCCGACCAGATGCGCGCCGCCGGCGATGGCGCGGGCGCCGACAAGTGGGACTCCCTGGCCAAGATCGCCCTGACCAAGCAGATCACCGCGGAGAACGAGGCCAAGGCCGCCGAGCCCATGATCGCCTCCCAGCGCCAGGTGGTCGACCAGCTCAAGACCGGCCTGCAGCAGATGGAGGTCAAGCTCGGCGAGCTGCAGTCCAGGCGCGACCAGCTCATCGCCCGGCAGAAGACCGCCGAGGCCCAGGTCAAGGTCCAGGGCGCCATCCGCTCGATCAACGTCATGGACCCCACCTCCGAGCTGGCCCGCTACGAGGACCAGGTGCGCCGGGTCGAGGCGCAGGCCGCCGGGCAGATGGAGCTGGCGGGCTCCTCCCTGGAGTCGCAGTTCGCCGAGCTGGAGTCCTCCAGCGCCCAGTTGGAGGCCGAGGCGCGCCTGGCCGCCCTCAAGGCGGGCTCCGACCCCGCCCTCCAGCCCGCTCCCCCGGCCCCCGCGCAGATCACCGACGGCGATGTCAACGCCGCCTTCGACGCCCTCAAGGCCCAGGACCGGGCCAGTGGCCAGGCCCAGCCCCAGGGCTGGCCGCAGGAGGATGACCACTCCTCCTACTGATCGCCCCGCTGTCCTGATCGCCCCGCTGCCGGGCCCGGTCCAGTGCCGGGCCCGGCAGCGCGCATCGGCACCCTCCCGGCCGGATCCGCAGTCCTGCCGACGGCGCCTCCCGCACGGGACATGCCTTTCCGGCAAGTCCGAGCCCGCCTTCACCGGACTTGCAGGATGTTCACAGAAGGAGGAACGCTGCCGCAACCCCGACATCACGTCAACCCGCAGGTCAGCGGCGGTTCGACACGCCTGCGCCCACCCAGCGGCCTCGGCTCGATTCCTGCGCGACGGCTAGCATGAGGCCATGAACATACCGACCTACCTTCTCGTCGACGGCGAGAACATCGACGCCACCCTGGGCATGAGCGTCCTGGGCCGTCGCCCCGAGCCCGAGGAGCGACCCCGCTGGGATCGCGTCCTGTCCTACTGCGATGAGATCGCTGGTATGACCGCGAAGCCGACCCCCGGTCCGATGGCGGGCCAGAGCGGGAGGAATGCGCGGGCCCTGTTCTTCCTCAACGCCACCTCGGGCCACATGCCCATGGGCTTCATCCAGGCGCTGCTGGCCATGGACTACCGGCCCGTGCCCCTGGCCGGCTCGGGCTCCGCCGAGGAGAAGGTCGTCGATATCGGTATCCAGCGGACCTTGGAGGCCCTGGCGCAGAAGGTGGAGTCGGGCGAGCAGGCCCAGATCCTCCTGGGCAGCCACGACGGGGACTACGTGCCCCAGGTCGAGCGGCTCCTGGACGCAGGGGCGCAGGTGGGGATCCTGTGCTTCCGCGAGTTCCTCAACGCCCATCTGACCGCCCTGGAGTCCCGGGGCCTGACCATCCACGACCTGGAGCTCGACGTGCGCGCCTTCACCAGCCCCCTGCCGCGCGTGCGCATCATCCCGCTGGCGGACTTCGACCCGCTGGCCTTCCTCTGAGCCCGGCCGCGGCGCACGCGCCCACCCGGCGCCTGCGCCGCGGGCCGCTCCGGCGGGCGCACCGGGGGCCGCGGCGCGAGCGGACGCTCCCCACCGGAGCCGCATCGCACCGCCAGCGCCCCGGTATTCCTCCGGCCACTGGGCGAAGGACCGCGACCAGGGGAAGTGCAGCGGTGGAGCCGGGAAGACCCCGCCCCCGACCGGACGCCGCTCCGAGCAGCCTCGCTTTTTCCTCAGAAGCCACCCAGTCAACCTCCAGGTAAGGGTTGCATGGTGGTTTCATGGAGCGTTCCCAGCAACCCCGCACCGAAGCTCACCTGCTCGTCGTGGATGACGAACCCAACATCCGCGACCTGCTGGCCTCCTCCCTGCGCTTCGCAGGATTCGAGGTCTCCACCGCAGGTGACGGCAACGGCGCCCTGAAGAGCACCGAGAAGACCTCCCCCGATCTCATCGTCCTGGACGTCATGCTTCCCGACATGGACGGCTTCACCGTGGCCAGGCGCCTGCGCGAGCGCGACGTCTCCACCCCCATCCTCTTCCTGACCGCCCGCGACGACATGGCCGACAAGGTCCAGGGCCTGACCGTCGGCGGGGACGACTACGTCACCAAGCCCTTCGGCCTGGAGGAGGTCATCGCCCGCATCCGCGCCATCCTGCGCCGCACCCACGCCATTGAGAACGAGGACGACGGCGTCGTGCGCGTATCCGACCTGGTGCTGGACGAGGACGCCCACGAGGTCCACCGCGCGGGCGTGGAGGTCGAGCTCTCCCCCACCGAGTTCAAGCTCCTGCGCTACCTCATGCTCAACGCCGGCCGCGTCGTCTCCAAGGCCCAGATCCTCGACCACGTCTGGGAGTACGACTGGAACGGCGACGCCGCCATCGTCGAGTCCTACATCTCCTACCTGCGCAGGAAGATCGACCAGATCGACGGCCGTGACGGCCGGCCCGTGGCGCCCCTCATCCAGACCCGGCGAGGCGTGGGCTACATGCTGCGTGAGCCCAAGGCCGAATGATGGCCCCTGCGCGCAGCAGCGCACGCGCCAGGGTCCCCAAGGGCAAGCAGTACCGACCGACCAAGCGGGGCCGCTGGCATCCGATCATCTCCATCCAGCGGCCCTGGCAGGCGCTGCCGCTGCGCAGCCGCCTGGCCCTCATGACCACTGCCCTGCTCACCGTGGGCCTGCTCATCGTCTCCTTCGTCGTGACCTCGCTGCTCCAGAGCCACCTGTACAACCAGATCGACGAGCAGCTCAAGACCACGGCCGTGGCCTTCGGCGAGCAGGGCGTGGAGCGGATCAAGAACGGCTCGGATTTCAGCGGCATCCTGCCCTCCACCTACTACGTGCAGGCCAACTACGTCTCCGGGGACGACGACGGCACCTGGATCCATCCCGACACCGCCACCGAGTACGGCATCCCCCAGCTGGACGACGAGCTGGACTTCCCCACCGCCGTGGCCAACTCGGGCAACCCCCGCCTCGTCTCGGTGGACTCCGATCAGCCCACCCGCCAGTGGCGCGCCATCATCATGCTCCTCCAGGACGAGACCACCGGCGAGTACGTGGGCGTGGCCGCCATCGCCCTGCCACTGGCCAATATCACCGAGACGGTGGAGCGCACCCGCCTGGTGGTGGCCCTGGCCGATCTGGTCATCGTCCTCCTGGGGGCCATCATCGCCACCTACCTGGTGCACCGCTCCTTCCGCTCCCTGCGCCAGATCGAGAGCGTGGCCGGGCGCATCGCCCGCGGGGACCTCTCCGCCCGCATCCTGGTCACCGAGCCGCCCACCACGGAGGTGGGCTCCTTGCAGCGGGCGCTCAACACCATGCTCTCCCAGAACGAGCACGCCTTCTCCGTCCAGGTCGTGGCCCAGGAGCGCATGACCCGCTTCGTCTCCGACGCCTCGCACGAGCTGCGCACCCCCCTGGCGGCCATCCGCGGCTACGGCGAGCTCTACCGCATGGGCGGGGTGCCCGGCGACCGCGTCAGCGAGGTCATGACGCGCATCGAGACCGAGTCCAACCGCATGGGCCGCCTCGTCGATGATCTCCTCCAGCTCGCGCGCATGGACGAGGGCCGCGAGATGGAGATGGAGCGGGTCAGCCTCACCGAGCTGGCCGCGGGGGCCCTGAGCGACATGACGGTCCTGGCCCCCGATCGGGACTGCTCCCTCATCCCCCTGGATGATGACGATCCCGAGGCCGAGGCCCCCGTCGTCGAGGTCGTGGGCGATCGGGACCGCCTCTCCCAGGTCCTGACCAATCTGCTGGGCAATGTCGTGCGCCACACCCCGGCGGGCACGCCGGTGCAGATCGCGGTGGGAGCCCGGCCGGGCCCGGCACTGCCGCAGGGCCGGGCCGTCCCCGGGGACGGCGCCCAGGGGAGCCCGGGCATGGCCGTCGTCGAGGTGCGCGATCACGGCGGCGGAGTGCCCCCCGAGGAGGCCGAGAAGGTCTTCCAGCGCTTCTACCGCGCCGACTCCTCGCGCAACCGGGAGACCGGCGGCTCGGGCCTGGGCCTGGCCATCGTCATGGGCATCATCGAGCGCCACCGGGGGACGGTGCAGATGCTCCAGACCCCCGGGGGCGGCGCGACGGTGCACATCGAGCTGCCGCTTCCCGAGCAGGAGGAGGCACCGGCCGCAGCGCAGGGCGCCTGAGGCGGAGCGCCGGGTCCCATCCAGGCGCCATGACGGGACCATGGGGAGTCCTCCCCACCGCTCAGAGGCCCACGTGGCCCGACAGACACGGCCGTTTCTTCGACTTCCACTCCCGGGAGTCCTACGATGGCACGCACGCAGCACCACCGAATCCGATCCCGGAGGCCGACAGATGGGCGTCATCGACGCGCCGCAGTGGCTACTGCCCGCCTTCTCACGCTCCGTGAGGGCATTGGGCACCACGGCACCCGCCGAGCAGATCCGCGCGGCCGGGGAGCACCTGGTATCGCTGTGGTCCACACCCGACCGTCGGTTCCACAACCTGCGGCACCTCATCGACATGCTCGCACGCGTCGATGAGCTGGCCGATGAGTCCCACAACCCGGACATCATGCGGGTGGCCACCTGGTACCACGGCTGCATGTTCTCCGCGGAGGCCGAGCAGGTCAATCGCCGCAACGGCGGGGAGGACGAGGCGGCCTCGGCCGCCTTCGCGGCCCAGGACCTGCGCGAGCTGGGGGTGCCCGACAAGGCCGTGGAGCGCGTGTGCTGCCTCATCGTCAACCTCAAGCGCCACACGCTGTCGGTGGATGACATCGATGCCATGGCGCTCATCGACGCCGATCTGGGAACACTGGCGGTCGACCCCCAGACCTACAAGGAGTACCTGCGGCTGCTGCGCGAGGAGTACGCCCATATCCCCCAGGCCGACTACCTGCGGGCCCGCCTGGCCATCACCTCCCGGCTCCTGGGCCGCGACAGGCTCTTCCACTCCCCCCTGGGCCAGCGCTGGGAGCCGCTGGCACGGGAGAACCTGGAGGCCGAGGGGCGGCGCGTCGCCGCCATGCTCGCGGCCCTGCGCCCCGAGGAGGCGGCCGAGTGCGCCCGCACCGAGAGCGGCTCTCCGGCGGAGCCCGGGCCCCAGGAGCAGGCCGTCCCGGTGACGCCCGCCCTGAGCTCCAGCCTCACTGACGAGCCCGACGACGGCGCCGAGCGCCGAGCTCGCGCCCCGCGGAGCCCGGATGCGGCCGGGGAGTACCTCGTCGCCCCAGTACCGGATGCGCCGGCGGCCAAGCCCTCGACGGTCTCACCCAGCAGCATCCCGCCCGCGCCGGCACCGAGCGCCTCCACGCCCCGCACCCCGGCCCGGGGCGTTCCCGCCCCCGCGGAGGGCCCGGAGGCACCCCCAGCCAAGGCCTGCGGCATCGCCGCGCCCCTGTCCCACGCCCCGTCGATGGAGTCCTGCGCCGAGGACCTGGAGCAGCTCCTCGGCTCGCCCCGCCCCGGGCAGGAGCGCTGCGCCAGCCGGCACGACCTGGCCCAGGAGGAGAGCGCCCGGCTCGCCGAGAAGCTGCGGCTCAAGGCCGAGGCCGCCAAGATCGCCCGCGAGGCGCGCACCGGGGAGATCGCCCCCATCACCGAGGAGATCGTCGACGACGGCGCCGACCGGCTCTGAGCCCGCCACCGGGCCGCGCAGAAGCCCGGGCTGCGGGATCACGGGCTGAGCCGGGCTCCCCAGGCGGGTCCCCTGCAGGTGCTGTCCACAGGCCCGCCGCCGAGTTGTGCGGGCCGCTCCCGGCCGGGCCTACCGTGGTGGGAACCGCAGCGCCGGAGGCGCTCGCTCATCGCACAGGGAGGTTCACCCATGGCCACTTTCACCGTCGATACCGTTGCCGTCGCCGACACCGCTGCCCGGGCCCGCACCCGCATCGCCACCATCCAGACCGAGGTGGACGGCATGCACAGCGACATCACCACCCTGCAGTCCTCCTGGACCGGCAGTGCCTCGGATTCCATGGGGGTGTGCGCCTCGGACTGGCGGGTCACCCAGATCCAGGTCCAGGCCAATCTCGATCAGATCAGCCTGGCCCTGGACCAGGCGGCCACCTCCTACGACGACACCGAGACCGCCAATGCCGGGCGATTCGGCGCCGGCATGGCCTGAGAAGGCCTGGGCCCGCCGCAGCACGCGACGGCGGGCCGCCCCCGCAATGGGGAGCGGCCCGCCGTCATGGCGCCTATCGGCCCACGCCGATACCGGCCGGGATGCGGTCCTGATCAGTGGATCAGTACATGCCGCCCATCTCGTCGCCGCCACCGGCCGGGGCGGCCGGGGGCTCGGGCTTGTCGGCCACGACGGCCTCGGTGGTCAGGAACAGCCCGGCGATGGAGCCGGCGTTCTGCAGGGCGGAGCGGGTGACCTTGACCGGGTCGGCGATGCCGGCGGCCAGCAGGTTGACGTACTCGCCGGTCGCGGCGTTGAGGCCCTCACCGGTGGGCAGGTTGCGCACGCGGTCGACCACGACGCCGCCCTCGTAGCCGGCGTTGACGGCGATCTGCTTGAGCGGGGCCTCCACGGCGACCTTGACGATCGCGGCACCGGTGGCCTCGTCACCCTCGAGGGTGAGCCCGTCGAGGGCCTCGGAGGCCTGGATGAGGGCCACGCCACCACCGGCGACGATGCCCTCCTCCACGGCGGCCTTGGCGTTGCGCACGGCGTCCTCGATGCGGTGCTTGCGCTCCTTGAGCTCGACCTCCGTGGCCGCGCCGGACTTCAGGACGGCGACGCCGCCGGCGAGCTTGGCCAGGCGCTCGGAGAGCTTCTCGCGGTCGTAGTCGGAGTCGGAGTTCTCGATCTCCAGGCGGATCTGGGCGGTGCGGGCCTCGATGGCGTCCTTGTCGCCGGCGCCCTCGACCAGGGTGGTGTCGTCCTTGGTGACGACGACCTTGCGGACCTGGCCCAGGTCCTCCAGGGTGGCGTTCTCCAGCTTCAGGCCCACGGTCTCGGAGATGACCGTGCCGCCGGTGAGGATGGCCATGTCCTGGAGCATCGCCTTGCGGCGGTCGCCGAAGCCGGGGGCCTTGACGGCCACGGACTTGAAGGTGCCGCGGATGCGGTTGACCACGAGGGTCGCCAGGGCCTCGGCCTCGACGTCCTCGGCGATGATGGCCAGGGGCTTGCCGGCCTGCATGACCTTCTCCAGCAGCGGCAGGAGATCCTTGACGTTGGAGATCTTGGACTCCACCAGCAGGACGTAGGCGTCCTCCAGGACGGCCTCCTGGCGGTCGGGGTCGGTGACGAAGTAGGGCGAGATGAAGCCCTTGTCGAAGCGCATGCCCTCGGTGACCTCGAGCTCGAGGCCGAAGGTGTTGGACTCCTCGACGGTGACGACGCCCTCGTGGCCGACCTTCTCCAGGGCCTCGGCGATGAACTCGCCGATCTGCTCGTCGGCGGCCGAGATCGAGGCGGTGGCCGCGATCTCGTCCTTGGTCTCCACGTCCTTGGCGTCGGCGAGCAGGCGCTCGACGATGGCGCCCACGGCCTTGTCGATGCCGCGGCGCAGGGCGATCGGGTTGGCGCCGGCGGCCACGTTGCGCAGGCCCTCGCGGACCAGGGCCTGGGCCAGGACGGTGGCGGTGGTGGTGCCGTCACCGGCGACGTCGTCGGTCTTCTTGGCGACCTCCTTGACCAGCTCGGCGCCGATCTTCTCGTAGGGCTCCTCCAGCTCGATCTCCTTGGCGATGGTCACGCCATCGTTGGTGATCGTGGGGGCGCCCCACTTCTTGTCGAGAACGACGTTGCGGCCCTTGGGGCCCAGGGTGACCTTGACGGTGTCGGCGAGGGTGTTCAGGCCGCGCTCCATGCCGCGGCGGGCCTCCTCGTCGAAGGCGATGATCTTGGACATGAGTCTCCTCCACTGAGTGGTGGGTGGCCGGTCCGTGCCCGCGACGGACGGATCGATGCCCTGGCGTTCACGTCACGCCCGGAACCGGTCCTCACGTCCCAGCCGAGGTCTGTTGTCACTCGAAGGCTCCGAGTGCTAACCGCAATGCTGGCACTCTCCGCCCTTGAGTGCAAGACACTCACCGCTGGTGGCGCGTGGAATCCTCCGACGGCGAAGCGCCGGCCCCGCGCCCGCCCTACTCCTGGAAGTCCTCGCGCAGGATGACGACGATCGGGCTGGACTGGGCGCTGTCGGGGTCCTCGACCACATTGCTGATGCCCAGCTGCTCGGCGATCTCCTCGGCAGTCGCCCTCTGCTCGGGCTGGCTGTAGAGGACCGTGGAGGCGGCGGGCTCGGCCTCGCCGTAGATGCCCTGGGGCACCTGCACCGCGCTGAAACCGGCATTGGTGAGCCTGTCCCCGGTGCGCCCGGCCAGGCCGCTGGTCTCCGTGCCGTTGAGGACCGTGACCCCCAGGGTGAGGTCCGCCTGCCCGGAGGTGGCCGAGGGGCTGGCCCCGACGCTGGGCCCGCCCGCGGGCACGCTGGCCTGCCCGCCGGGCTCGGCGCCGTCGCCAGAGCCGCCCCCGGCACCGCCATCGGCGGGCTGGGAGACCGCGGGGTCCGCACTGTCCGAGGAGGTCTGACGATCGAGGAGAGTCACCGCACCCCAGGCCAGGACGGGCACGATGATGATGACCGCCAGCAGGGGCAGCCAGCTGCGCCAGCGCGGGACCTGCGCCCGGTGCACACCAACGGGAACCGGGCCCTCATCCTCGCTGACGTCGAACTCGTCCTCGGGGTAGTTGTAGTCGCTCACGCTCCCAAACATACCGGCCCCCGATGGCTTCACGGGGATTGTTCACCACGGGCGCCGCGGCGCTTCCCAGCACAGGCCGGCGCTGGGCGTGCTCCCTTGAAGGCTGCGACCGGGGCGGGCGGGGTCCTGGCGCCCCTTCCTGGTTCAGGGTGGTCCGGGGTGCGGGCCGGGGTCCTGGGATGAATGGCTTCGGCAACGACCTCGGCGGGCCAGACCCGGCGGGCCACGTCGGGGTCCTGGGCCGGGGAGGTCAGGGGCCGGGGAGGTCAGGGAGCGGAGAGGCTGTGGGCCCGCAGGTTGGGCGTCGCTTCGCGGAAAGCGCGTCACTTCGCGACGTGGACGGTACTTGCAGGTGTCGCTCTTTCCGCGAAGTGACGCCTCTGTCGCGAAGTGACGCCCCATCGCATCGCAGCCCACCGCCGCCCTGGCCCGCTACCTGCCCCACCCCACCACCCTCCCCGTCCACAACCCGCCCCCAGGGAGATGCAGCTAGGCACATCGGCTTCCGGCTCATTAGTCTCATGGGATGACCGCAGCCAAGCCTCTTGCCGAGCTCATCGACCCCTCCTGGGCCCAGGCCCTGGCGCCCGTGGAGCCCACGATCCATCAGATAGGCGAGCGCCTGCGCGCGGAGGTGGCCTCAGGGGCCGGGTACCTGCCCGCGGGCACCGATGTGCTGCGGGCCTTCACCTATCCGATGCAGGAGGTCCGGGTGCTCATCGTGGGCCAGGACCCCTACCCCACGCCGGGCCACCCGATGGGGCTGAGCTTCTCCGTGGCACCCGGGGTCCGGCCCCCGCGGAGCCTGGAGAACATCTTCCGCGAGCTGGTCAGCGACCTGGGCGTGGCCCCGCCGACCTCGGGCGACCTGACCCCCTGGTGCGAGCAGGGGGTGATGCTGCTCAACCGGGTCCTCACCGTGCGCCCCGGGGCGCCCGCATCCCACAAGGGCTGGGGCTGGGAGGCGGTCACCCAGCGGGCCATCGAGGCCCTGGTCGAGCGCGGGGGGCCGCTGGTGGCGATCCTGTGGGGCAGGCCCGCGCAGTCACTGACCCCCATGCTGGGCTCCACGCCGGTCATCGCCTCGCCCCATCCCTCACCGCTGTCGGCCTCGCGGGGCTTCTTCGGATCGCGGCCCTTCTCCCGGGCCAACGAGATCCTGCAGTCGATGGGCGCCGCGCCCGTGGACTGGCGCCTGCCCTGAGGCGCCCCGCCGGCTGGTCGCCTCCGAGCGCAGCCGGGGCGGGTGACCGCCCGGTTCCTCAGGCGATCAGATCTTCAGGGCGTTGATGAGGACCACGGCCAATCCCCCGACGGCCTCGATGAGGCCGAACCATTGGATGGGGATGAAGAACAGGGTGTGGACGTTGCTGTGCGCCCGCACCAGGCCCTGGGCCTCCCGGGCGACCACCTGCTCGATCTGCTGGGCCGCCTCCTCCTGCGAGGCGGGGGCGGGCGCGCCGGGCGCCATCTGGAAGGCCCCGTGGTTGACCCGCTGCCACAGCTCGGCTCGCAGCCGGTCCTGATAGCGCCCCGCCTGCTGCGGCGGGCGCGTCACGTTGAGATAGCGGCCCAGGAAGTAGTTGACCACCCCCGCCGCCATGAAGCCGAGCCCGAGGAGAACCGCCGCCAGTGGCCCACCGGGGTCCATCGACTCCCCGATCCCGGCCATACCCGCGGCGAAGGGAATGGTGACAAGGAACGCCAGGATGCCCCAGCCGCGCCAGATGATCATGGGCCGACCGTACCCCCATGATGCGGAATCCTCCGCTGCAACGACGCGCATTCCTGCCCATTGACAGTTCCCGGACGATCGGGTCGCGCCCCAGCGCCCCGCCATGAGTCCCTGCACCGCCCGCTCCTGCCGGCTCATCGGCGCGCCATCGGCACCGTCATGAGCATGGCCGGCTCGGCCCCTCGGCGGCCGCTGCGGCACACTGGGGCCATGCCCATCGACTCCCGGCCCCCGGCCCCTGCTGTGCTCATCCCCCGTACCGGCATCGGCACCGATGTCCACGCCTTCGCGCCCGCGGGCCCCACCGCCCCTCTCCATCTGGCCTGCCTGGAGTGGCCCGGGGAGCCGGCCCTGGAGGGCCACTCCGACGGCGACGTCGTCGCCCACGCCTGCTGCGATGCGCTGCTCTCGGCGGCGGGGCTGGGCGACCTGGGGAGCAACTTCGGGACCTCCGAGCCGCAGTGGAAGGGGGCCGCGGGCGCCACGCTGCTGGCGGAGAGCGCTCGGCGCGTGCGGGCCGCGGGCTTCGAGATCGGCAATGTGGCCGTCCAGTTCGTGGGGGCCCGCCCCCGGGTGGGCCCGCGCAGCCAGGAGGCCGCGGAAGCCCTGTCCCAGGCGGCCGGCGCACCGGTCTCCTTCACCGCCACCACCACCGACCACCTGGGGTTCCTGGGCCGCCAGGAGGGCCTGGCCGCCATCGCCACCGCCCTGGTGATCCCCCGGCCGGCTGCGGACCGCGCCGACCATGCCGAACCAGCATGAGCGCGATGCATCACGTGGAGCTGTGGGTGGGCGACCTGCCCCTGGCTCGTGAGCAGTGGGGCTGGCTGCTGGAGGCACTGGGGTGGAGGCGGGCGCAGGACTGGCCTGAGGGCAGCCTATGGCGGGCCGGCTCCGGCCCCTACCTGGTCCTGACCACCCCGCCGCTGACCGCCGCCCAGCCGCACGACCGCCACCGTCCCGGACTCAACCACCTGGCGCTGAGCGCCGTCGATCAGCCGACGGTGGACCGTCTCGCGCAGCAGTGCACCGATCACGGCTGGCGCCCGCTGTACGCCGAGCGCTACCCCTTCGCCGGCGGCCCCGACCACTACGCCGCGTACATGGAGGACTCACAGGGCTTCAAGGTCGAGGTGGTCGCCGCTGACAGCCCCCACCTCCCCTGACTCCCCTGAGCTGCACATCTTCAGCCGCCCCCGGCGCCTCCCCGCCCCCACGCTCCGCGGAATGGCGCCATCGGCGCCACCGGCCCTCCACTGAAGATGTGCAACGGGGAGCGGGCTGCACATCTTCACGGCGCGGCTCCCGGCCCGCCCGCTGGGCCTGAGGCGCGAATCGGCGGAATACCGCGGCGGACCGGGGCGCGCCCGGGAGGCGGGGCCCGTGAAGATGTGCAGTATGTTTGTCGGGTGACAGACCTCCAGCCGACCGCGCCCTCCCTGCGCCTCTACGACTCCGCGGCGCGCGCCGTGGTGCCGCTGGCGCCCACCGTCACGCCCGGGGTCGTGTCCATCTACCTGTGCGGCGCCACCGTCCAGGGCAGTCCTCATATCGGGCACATGCGCTCGGCCATCGCCTTCGACGTGCTGCGCCGCTGGCTGGAGCGCCAGGGGCAGTCCGTCGTGCTCATCCGCAACGTCACCGACATCGACGACAAGATCCTCGCCAAGTCCGCGGCCGCCACACCCCCGGTGCCCTGGTGGGCCTGGGCCCAGCGCCACGAGCGGGAATTCGACGCCGCCTACCGGGCCCTGGGCGTGGAGGCCCCCACCTACGAGCCTCGCGCCACCGGCCACATCCCCGAGATGATCGACCTCATCCAGCGCCTCCTGGACGAGGGCCACGCCTACATCGGCGAGGCCGGCAACGTCTACTTCTCCGTGGCCTCCCTGCCCGACTACGGCAGCCTCACCAACCAGCGCGTGGAGGACCTGGCCACCACCGAGGACGAGTCCCAGCTGGACGACGAGGTCGAGGCCGACAAGCGCGATCCGCGGGACTTCGCCCTGTGGAAGACCGCCAAGCCCACCGAGCCCCAGGATGCCGCCTGGCAGGCCCCCTGGGGGCGGGGCCGGCCCGGCTGGCACCTGGAGTGCTCGGCGATGTCCCGGCGCTACCTGGGCGAGGAGTTCGATATCCACGGCGGGGGCATCGACCTGCGCTTCCCCCACCACGAGAACGAGCAGGCCCAGTCCCACGGGGCCGGGTGGGGATTCGCCCGCCACTGGGTGCACAACGCCTGGGTGACGATCAAGGGCGCCAAGATGAGCAAGTCCCTGGGCAACTCCCTGACGGTGGCCAGCCTCCTGGAGCGCCACGAGGGAGTCGTCCTGCGCCTGGCCCTGGGGACCGTCCACCACCGCTCCACCGTGGAGTTCTCCGAGGAGGCCCTGGCCGAGGCCGCCGCCCTGTGGGCGCGCCTGTCCGGCACCGTCCTGCGCGCCCACGAGCTCGCGCAGGGCGGTGCGGGCGGGGCCCTCAGCCCCGTCGACGTCCCCGCCGAGGAGCTGCGGGCACGGGAGCTGCCGGCCGAGTTCACCGCCGCCATGGACGAGGACCTCAACCTCGCCGGGGCGATGACGGTGGTCCACGCCACCCTCAAGGCCCTCAATGTGGCCCTGGCCGCCGCCGAGGCCGACGGCCCCGCGGCCACCGGGGCGCCTGCCCCCCAGGGTGCGGCCCGCGCGGCAACCGGCGGGAGCAGTGGGGAGGCCATCACCGACCTGGCCCTGGACCTGCGCGCCCAGCTCGACGTCCTGGGCCTGGACCCGCTGGCCGGGCCCTGGCGCGCCCGGGTGCTCGACGGCGCCGGCTCCTCCCAGAGCAGCGCCGCCATGGAGACCCTCGGCCGTCTCATCCAGCACGACCTCGACGAGCGCGCCCGGGCCCGCGCCGACAAGGACTGGGCCCGCGCCGACGCCCTGCGCGAGAAGCTGGCCGAGGCGGGAGTCGTGGTGCAGGACTCCCCCACCGGCGCGCGCTGGCACCTGGCCTGAGACACGAAGGAGAACGAGGATGCCCGGCAACGAGCAGTACCCCGGGGCCAAGCGCCGGCCCGGTTCCAAGAAGGGCGCCACGAAGGGCTCGGGCGGGCAGCGCCGCCGCGGCCTGGAGGGCAAGGGGCCCACGCCCCGGGCGGAGAACCGGGTGGGCCATCCCAAGGCCAGGGCCAAGGCCCGCGCGGAGGCCCGCGCCGCCCAGCCCAACCACGCCAAGCAGCTGGAGCGGATCCGGCGCCGCTACGAGGTCGGCGCGGACCATGAGATCCTGTGCGGGCGCAACGCCGTGGCCGAGGCCGCCTACGCGGGGGTCCCCATCTCACGGGTGTTCATGGCCGTCTCCGCGGAGTCCGATGAGCGCCTGGGCGCCGTCGTGCGCCGCGCCGCCCTGCTGGGAGCCCCGGTGCTGGAGGCCACCAGGCTCGACCTGGAGGCGCTCACCCAGGGGGCCGTCCACCAGGGCGTGGCCATCGAGGTGCCCGCCTACGACTACGCCGAGGCCATCGATCTGCTGGAGCGGGCCCGCGCCCAGGGCCGCACCCCCCTGCTCATCGCCCTGGACCAGGTCACCGACCCCCACAACCTGGGCGCTATCCTGCGCAGCGCCGGGGCCTTCGGCGCCGACGGCGTCATCATCCCCGAGCGCCGCAGCGCGGGGGTCAACGCCACCGTCTGGAAGGTCTCGGCCGGTGCGGCCGCCCGTGTGCGCGTGGCCCGCGAGACCAACCTCGTGCGCACCCTGGGCCGGCTGAAGAAGGAGGGCTGCTTCGTCGTGGGGCTCGACGGGCGCGGCGAGACGCCCATCGAGGGGCTCACCGTGGCCGACGCGCCCCTGGTGCTGGTCACCGGCGCGGAGGGGGCGGGGCTGTCCCGCCTGGTGCGGGAGTCCTGCGACATGCTGGCCAGCGTGCCCATCGCCGCCACGGTGGAGTCCCTCAATGCCGCGGTGGCCACGGGCATCAGCCTCTACGAGGTCGCCCGCCTACGCCGCCGGGCCCAGGAGGGGACCGAGCGGGCCTGAGCCCCCAGGCCCGCTCCCGCCCGCCCCTTGACCGCCCCATGAGGGGCGGGCCCCGCGCCCCCGCGAGCAGCCCGCCGGGCCCCGGCCCGCACCTCTCCCCATGCCTTCCCGCCCCGTCCCCACAGACACCGGCGCCCATTGCTGACACAATGGGCGCCAGCCGAACACAGGAGGTCCCCATGGCCCAGGACGCTTCCCAGCGCTGGAACCGCACCGACGGCGTGCTCATCGCCCCCGGCACCACGCCGGAGGAGGTCGCGGCCGCCTTCGCCGAGCGCGGCGTCGTCGTGCGCCTGGAGTGGTTCCCGACCACCGCCCACCTGCTGAGCCTGACCCTCATGACCGACGTCGAGGGCCGGGTGGCGGTCACCCCGCCCTCGCGCGGGGGCGCCGTGGCCGGGCCCGGGGTCAGTGAACTGGTGGAGTCCCTGGCCCGCCAGTTCAGCGCCGATGTGGCGATCGGCCCCGCCATGTTCAACGCCCTGCCCAAGGACGCCGAGCTGCCCGCAGTCACCGCCCACGGGTCGGCCAGCGCCCGCACCGTGGTGGTCTCCCCCATGAGCGCCTACATGGTGCCGCTCCAGGCCACCCTCCTGGAGCGGCCCCTGGCGGTGGCCTCCGCGCCGGGCTTGGGGCGGCGCATCGTCATGTACTCCGGGGAGGGGACGGATCTGGGAACCTTCGGCTGGGACGAGGAGTCCCTGCCCGCCCTGGTGCTGTCCTCCAACGCCGAGGACCTGTCCATCCGGGCCGTGTCCACGGGCGACCCCGATGACGATGCGGTCTTCTCCTGGGGCATGAGCTCCCTGCACGTGTGGGGCGGGGTCGGCGAGCCGGGGCCGGCACTCAGGGCCCTGGGAGACGAGTTCCTCTCTGATCTGACCGACGCCTCGGCCATCGTCGAGGCGGTTCCCGGTGCCGATCTGGAGGCCGCGACCGAGGCCATCGCCCGACCCGGGGCCGAGGGCTTCGCCGCCATGATCACCGCCCTGGGCCTGCCCGAGTGGGTGCTCGGCGTGCTCACCGGCCGCCTGGCCCCGGTGGAGGTGCCCGGCGTCGTCGTCCACGAGCCGCGGGGGCTGTCCAATGCGGTGGGGCGCAGCGTGGGCCTTCTCCTGTCCGATCCCTCCACGCCCGGCTCATCGGTCTGGCAGTCCTATGTGCGCACCGTCACCGACATGCCCTGGGCGGTGCGCGCCGGGACCCTGGTGGAGGCGGGCCTGGGGGGAGCGCTGGTGGGCGCGGCGGTGCGCCGCCGCCGGAGCACCGGGGCGCTGCCCGGGGGGCTGACCGCTGCCGGGATCCTGCTCATGGTCGACGCCGTCACCGAGATCTCCCTGGCCTCCTGGACCCGTCACCGCGAGCTGCGGCGCCGCGCCGATGAGGAGATGGCCCTGGTGGCCGAGGAACTGGGGGCCTGAGAGCAGGGTCAGTCGCCTCCTGCTGGGTCACCCGCGTTTGGCCTGCCGATACCCGCGCATATGGCCCAGCGGGATGCGGGTGAGCCGGCGACACCGCCGACGGAGCCGGCGCCTCTCCGGGGGCGCCGGGGCCCGTCCAGGGTGCCGCTGCACATCTTCAAGCCCTGATCCACTGATCAGTCCCACCTCTTCCGCAGAATCCCGCGCATCGTCCACCCCAGAGCGGGCTGAAGATGTGCAACCGGAGGTCAAGTCTCTTGGTGTGGTGTTCTTTGTGTTAGGTGGTGATGGTCATCAGGGGGTGGTTGTCGGGGGTGGTGTGGGTCAGGGTGTGGGTTAGTTGCTGGAGTGAGGTCTGGGATAGGTAGCGGCG
>NZ_JAGFOU010000027.1 GCF_017592395.1 Actinomyces bowdenii | reverse complement strand
GTTCTTCCCCTCCAAACGACGAACCTCACGCCCCTCCTTCTTCGCAGCCTTCAACTCAGCCGCCAGCTCAAGCAGACCACCCCACTCCTGAGCAGAGAAATCCAACTCCTTAAGAAAACTACGGCCATGAAGCGAATGAGACACAGAAACTCCTTCGGTAGGTGTCGGGATTGATGGACTGACGTAGGTCGATGAGATCGATGCCGCAGGCGTTGCGGTCATGCCTCGACGGGGTCGCGCAGCACCGGGCAGCTCATGCAGTGGGGGCCGCCGCGGCCGCGCCCCAGCTCAGAGCCCGGCACGGGCAGGACCTCGATGCCGTTGTCGGACAGGAAGTCGTTGGAGCGCACATTGCGCTCGTAGGTCATGATAATTCCCGGGGCGACCGCCAGGGTGTTGCAGCCGTCGTCCCACTGCTCGCGCGCCGCCGCCCGGGAGTCCTGCGGGGTGATGAGCACCTCGATGTCGTCCAGGCCCAGCGCCTGGGCGATGACCCTGTGCATGCTCTGGGCCTCGTTGCGCGAGACGGTCACGGCGCTGCCGTCCTCCCCGGGGCGCAGGGTGATCGTGGGGAGCATCCCCAGGCCGCCGTAGGCGATGAACCGCCCGGTGTCGACCATGGTGAGCACGGTGTCCAGGTGCATCTGGGCGCGGGTCTTCTGCATCTCCACGGCGATGATCCGGTTGATGGAGCCATCGGCGAACAGGCGCGTGGCCAGGCGCTCGATGCCCTGGGCGGTGGTGCGCTCCGAGACGCCGACGAGTAGGGCGCCATTGCCGATGACCTCGACGTCACCGCCCTCGACCGTCGCCGGCCCCGCGGCCGTGCCCTCGGACCACACCGGGAAGCCGCCCTGGGCGAACATCGGGTGCCAGCGGTAGATCGCCTCGTAGTTGACGGTCTCGCGCTGGCGGGCCGGCATCCTCATGGAGTTGATCGACACCCCGCCCTGGATCCAGCAGGAGGTGTCCCGGGTGAACAGGTGGTTGGGCAGCGGGGTGATGACCAGGTCGTCGTGGTCCATGGCCGCCAGGGGCAGGGAGTCCCCGCACGGCCCGTGCTCGAGCATCTCAGTCCTGGTGATGCCGGCGATGAGCATCTCGGCCAGCTCGGCGGCCGCCATGGACTCGGCCAGGGCCCTGAGGTGCCGGCCCGCCACGGGGCCGCAGGTGTTCTCGTTGATGACACGGTCCAGGATGTAGGCCCTGGCCTCATCGACCTCCAGGGTCTGGACCAGCAGCTCCTGGAGGTAGAGCACCTCGGCGCCGCGCTCGCGCAGGAGGGCGGTGAAGCGGTCGTGCTCCTCCTGGGCCCGCTCCAACCACAGGATGTCGTCGAAGAGCAGCTCGTCCTTGTTCTGGGGAGTGAGCCGGAGCATCTCCCGGCCGGGCCGGTGAACGATGACCCGCTTGAGCCTTCCGATCTCGGAATCCACGGAGAAACCCATGTCTCCCTTTCCGACACATCGTCGTGTCCTAGGTCAGTGATCCGGTGTGCGCATCGCTCGGCACGAGCGTTCTGGTACGCCCGTACCGGGGAACTGGTACGAGCGTACCAGGTCGGTGCGCACTTGAGAAGCCCCAGGTGATCGTGAGTTTGGGGGAACTCATCGTGGTCGGCGGCCAGTCCGGACCTTGGTCCTAGATGGGCCGCTCCCGTCCGCTGCCGGCCCGGCGGCGCCGGCTGCCCCGCCGAGTGCGGCGCAGTCCGGGGGCGGTCGCCGAGTTGTAGGTATCCGACAAGGCGCGCGGCGCCCGGGCCGCCCCTCGGCCGCATCCGCGCCGCCCGTAGACTGGAGCCCATGCGCGTCCTGTTCGCCGGAACCCCCGAAGCCGCCCTGCCCACCCTCTCAGCCCTCCTGGAGTCCGACCACGAGGTGGTCGGCGTCCTGACCCGGGCCGATGCCCGCAAGGGCAGGGGGCGCGCCCTGACCCCCTCGCCGGTGGCCCGCCTGGCCCGCGAGGCGGGCCTGGAGGTGCGCACACCGGCCACCCTCAAGGACCCCTCCGCCCAGGAGTGGATCCGCTCCCTGGAGGCCGATGCCGCCGTCGTCGTGGCCTACGGCAGGATCGTGCCCCCCGGGCTGCTGGCGGTGCCCGAGCACGGCTGGCTCAACCTCCACTTCTCCCTCCTGCCCGCCTGGCGCGGCGCCGCCCCGGTCCAGCGGGCCATCATCGGCGGGGATGAGATCACCGGGGCCTGCGTCTTCCAGCTCGAGGAGGGCCTGGACACCGGGCCGGTCCTGGGACGGCTGACCGAGACCATCGGGCCGCGCGACACCAGCGGGGACCTGCTGGAGCGCCTGGCGCACCGCGGTGCGCCCCTGGTGCTCAGGGCCCTGGAGGACATCGCCGGGCACGCCGCCGCCCCCGAGCCCCAGGACGAGGCGCTGGCCACCCTGGCCCCCGTGCTGTCCTCAGCCGACGGCGAGATCCGCTGGGCCGATCCCGCCCAGAGCATCGAGCGGCGCATCCGCGGGGTCACCCCCGCCCCCGGCGCCCACACCTCTTTGGGGGCCAAGCGCCTGCGCCTGGGCCCGGTGGACCTCGTCCCCGAGGTCACCGACCTGCTCCCGGGGCAGGTCAGGGCCGCCAAGCACGAGGTGCTCGTGGGCACCGGGGGCTGCGCGGTGCGCCTGGGGCGGGTGGCGCCCGCGGGCAGGAGCTGGATGGATGCCGCGGCCTGGGCCCGTGGGGCGAGACTCGGCGCGGGAGCGCTGCTGGGCGCCGATGCGGCGGGGGCCCGCTGATGGCCCCGGGACCCGCGGGAGGCCCCCGGCGCCCAGCAGGCCGCTCCCACGGCAAGGGCCAGCAGCGCGGCCATGCCGGAATCCAGCGCCGCGGCCAGGGCCGCGAGCGCGGCTCGGCGGGCCGGGGCACGGGGAGGGAGGGGCGCAGGGGCTCCTCCGACTCCGCCGGCCACCGCGCCCAGGGCGGTCAGGAGCCGCGCGACCGCCATCAGGACGGGCACCGGCGGCGCGGGCCGCGCCGCACCGGTGCGGATGCCCGCCAGGTGGCCCTGGAGGTGCTCACCAGGGTCGGGCGCGACGGCGCCTTCGCCAACCTCGCCCTGCCCCCTGCCCTGGACGCCGCCGGCCTGGACAGCAGGGACGCGGCCCTGGCCACGGCCCTGACCTACGGGACCCTCAGGCTCCGGGGGCGCTACGACGCCATCATCTCCCTGTGCCTGGACCGCCCGCTGGACCGGCTCGACGACGTCGTGCTCGATCTGCTGCGGCTGGGGGCCCACCAGCTGCTGGGGATGCGGGTGCCCGGCCACGCGGCGGTGAGCGCCACGGTGGACCTGGCCCGCAGGTCGGCGGGCCACGGGGCGGCGGGCCTGGTCAATGCGGTGCTGCGCCGCATCAGCGCCAAGGACCCGGGGCAGTGGCTCGCCGTCCTGCGCGAGCAGGCCCCCGATGGGATCACCGCGCTGGCGCAGGTCGAGTCACACCCGCTGTGGGTGGCCAGGGATCTGCGCCAGGCGCTGGTGGCCCATGGCCGGCCCGCCGAGGAGCTGGCCGCGCTGCTGGCGGCCGACAACGCCGACCCCGAGGTGGTCCTGTGCGCCCGCCCCGGGCTCATCGCGCCGGAGCGGCTGGCCAAGGAGGCGCGCCTGGTCACCGGGCAGGAGCCCGCCATCGGGGCGGTCAGCCCCTGCGCCGTCGTCCTGGGCGGGGGGGACCCCGGCCGGATCCGGGCGGTTCGGGACTCGCGCGCGGCGGTGGAGGACGAGGGCAGCCAGCTGGTGGCCCTCATGGCGGCGCAGTGCCCCCTTCAGGGCCGCGATGAGCGCTGGCTGGACCTGTGCGCGGGACCGGGGGGCAAGGCGGCGCTCCTGGGCGCCCTAGCGGTCCAGCGCGGCGCCCGCCTGGTGGCCAACGAGATCTCCTCCCACCGCGCCGACCTGGTGCGCTCGGCCGTGCGCGCCCTGCCGCCCGGGGCGGTGGAGGTCCGCCAGGGCGATGGGCGCCTCTACGGCGAGCAGGAGCCGGGCCGCTACGACCGGGTGCTGGTCGACGCCCCCTGCTCGGGGCTGGGCTCCCTGCGCCGCCGGCCCGAGTCGCGCTGGCGGCGCACCCGCGGCGACGTCACCGAGCTGGCGCAGCTGCAGCGAGAGCTGCTCACCAGTGCGCTCAGGGCGGTGCGCCGCGGGGGAGTGGTCGCCTATGTCACCTGCTCGCCGCACGCCCTGGAGACCGAGCTCGTCGTGCGCGACGTCCTGCGCCGCCAGGAGCGCGAGGGGATGGCGGTGGAGGTGCTGCACGCCGGCGACGCCGCCACCCGCATCGCCCCGCGCCCCCCGGCCGGCGCCGGGCGGGAGATGCTGCAGCTGTGGCCCCATCTCGACGGCACCGACGCCATGTTCTGCGCCCTGCTGCGGGTCGCCTCCAGCCCGGGCTGAGCCGCTGCGGCCGGGAGGGCCGTGGACGGCCGCGTGGCGGGGGGCGGCGGGGCGATGCGGGACACCGGGGGGCGGGCACGGGACAATGGGCCCATGCGCCGAGCCTGAGCGCCGGACCGCCCGCTACCGGACAGGAGCCCCCATGACCACCGCCCCGACAGCCGCCTGCGCGAGGACCGCGCCGGCCATCCACCCCTCCATCCTCAACTGCGACATCGCCCACCTGGCCGATGAGCTGGCGCGCATCGAGGGAGCCGATGGCGTGCACGTCGATGTCATGGACAACCACTTCGTCCCCAACCTCTCCTGGGGCCTGCCGGTGGTCGAGGCGGTGGTGGCCCACACGCCGCTGCCCGTGGACGCCCACCTCATGATCGAGGACCCCGACCGCTGGGGGCCGGCCTACGCCGAGGCCGGCTGCCGGATCGTCACCGCCCACAGCGAGGCCCTGGTCGCCCCGGTGCGCCTGGCGCGCGAGCTGCACCGCCTGGGCGCGGGGGCGGGCCTGGCCCTGCGCCCCTCCACGCCCCTGGAGGCCGTGGAGGACGTGCTGGGGGAGTTCGACCTGCTGCTCATCATGACCGTCGAGCCGGGCTTCGGCGGCCAGGCCTTCATCGAGTCCATGCTGCCCAAGATCGAGCGCGCCCGGCGACTGGTGGGTCGGCGCGGGCTGGAGCTGCGCATCCAGGTCGACGGAGGCGTCTCGGCCGGCACCATCGAGCGCGCCGCCCAGGCCGGCGCCGAGGTCTTCGTCGCGGGCTCGGCGGTCTACGGCGCCCAGGACGCCCTGGCCGCCATCGAGGAGCTGCGGGCCCTGGCCCGGGCCCACGCGCACTGAGCCCGGCCCGAGCGCCGCCCGGTCGGGCGAGCGCGCCGGGCCGCACTCGCTGGTGCCCCTGTGGTCGATGATGCCTCCGGGGCGATTGGGGCCCGCGGTGCGATGCCACCCCTGTGCTTGTGGGAAACCTCAAGGCCGATGAAGGGGTGCTGACCGCCTTTCCCAAGCCTGGTCTATGCACCGGCGTTGCTGGGCTCTGGCATGTTACGCCAATGTCACCCCCGGTCTTTGTGAGGTTTCCACAAATCTGTTGCGGACCGCGAACCCGTAGCCTCATTCCTGGCGGCGCCCGCCCTCCCGGCACCCAGTCGGGACTGACGGCCGGGCCGCACGCTCAAGGACAGCACCACGGCCGCTACGGCCCCAGCAGGCGGCCCACGGGATTTCGGAGGAATCCTCCACGCAGCCCCCGCGGACCGCGCCGCCCGATCCAGGCACCACAGCAAGGAGACACTCGGTGACCCTCTCCCGCATCCTCATCGCCAACCGCGGTGAGATCGCACTGCGCGTCGTGCGCACAGTCCGCGACCTCGGGGCGACCTCGATCCTCCCCTACACTCCGGAGGACCTCATGAGCCCCGCCGCGGAGCTGGCCGACGAGGCCCACGCCCTGCCCGAGGGCTCCTCCTACACCGATGCCCAGGCGATCCTGGCGCTGGCGCGGGCCACCGGTGCCGATGCCATCCACCCCGGCTACGGCTTCCTGGCCGAGGACCCGGCCTTCGCCCAGTCCGTCATCGATGCCGGCATCACCTGGGTGGGGCCCTCACCCGCGGCCATGGAGGCCCTGGGGGACAAGATGAGCGCACGGCGCACGGCCCAGGCCGCCGGCGTCGACCCGGTTCCCGGCATCACCGACTCGGTCACCCGGACCTCCACCATCACCGCCTTCGCGGCGCGCCACGGCTACCCCGTGGCCCTCAAGCGCACCGACGGCGGGGGCGGGCGCGGCATCACCGTGCTGTATTCCGATGAGGAGGCGGCGGCCACCCCGGCCCTGGCCTCGGCGGCCGCGGGCAGCTCCACGCTCATCCTCGAGCGCTTCGTCACCGCCGCCCGCCACGTCGAGACCCAGTGCGCCCGCGACGCCCATGGCGGCTTCGCCGTGGTCTCCACCCGCGACTGCACCCTCCAGCGCCGCAACCAGAAGCTGCTGGAGGAGGCCCCCGCCCCCTTCCTGCCCGAGGGCCTCCACGAGCGCCTCGTCGAGGCCTCGCGGCGCCTGCTGGAGACCGTGGACTACGTCGGCGTGGCCACCTGCGAGTTCCTCCTGACCCCCGAGGGCGATCTGTGGTTCCTCGAGGTCAACCCGCGCCTGCAGGTCGAGCACTGCGTCTCCGAGGAGGTCACCGGCACCGACCTGGTCGAGATCCAGCTGCGCCTGGCCGACGGCGGCCGCCTGGGCGGCATCGGCCAGGTCCGGGGGCACTCGGTCGAGCTGCGCATCACCTGCGAGGACCCCGCCCGCCACCTGGCGCCCTCCACCGGGGTCATCTCGCGCCTGCGCTGGCCCGCGGGCCCGGGCATCCGCATCGAGTCCGGTGTGACCGAGGGCGACGTCGTCACCCCCATGTTCGACCCCATGCTGGCCAAGATCGTGGTCACCGGCGCCACCCGGGACCAGGCCCTGGCCAGGGCCCGCCGGGCCCTGGCCGAGACCGTGGTCGAGGGCGTGACCGTGTGCACCGGCCTGCACGCCCACGTCCTGACCCAGGAGGCCTTCACCCGCAGCGATGAGGCCGGAGCGCTGGCGGTGACCACCCGGTGGATCGAGAACGAGGTCCTCCCCGAGCTCGCCTCCGCCGCGGGGCAGGACGCCCAGGGCGACCAGAGCGGCGAGGACGCCGCGATCCCCGACCCCTCCCCGCGCACCCGCTCCAGCTACGTCATCGAGCTCAACGGGCGGCGCATGCAGCTGACCCTGCCCGACGGCATCCTCGCCCCCGCCCACTACGGGCACGACTTCGCGGCCCGCTCCCGGCGCACCCAGCCCCTGCGGGGCCGCAGCGGCGGGGGGCCGGCCCGCAGCGCGCGGACGGGCGCCGCCGGCGCCGGGGCCTCCGGAGGGGAGGCCGGCGGCGAGCCCGGCGTCATCGCCGCCCCCATGCAGGCCATCGTCACCCGCATCTGCACCGAGCCCGGGGCCCGGGTGGCCCAGGGAGACCTGCTGGTGGTGCTGGAGTCCATGAAGATGGAGAACTACGTCCACGCCCCCCATGACGGGACGATCGCCGAGATCCCCGTGGGCGCCGGACGCACGGTGACCGCAGGCGATGTCCTCGTGCGCATGAGCGCCCCCGAGACCACCCAGGAGGCCTGAGCCTTGACCGCACAGACCAGCACCACCGCCACGCCCCCGCCCGGCGCCGACCAGGGCGCCGGGACCATGGCCGACTCCGCGGCCACCACCGCCTTCCGCGAGCGCATGGCCCGGGTGGACCGCGAGGCCGAGGAGCGGGCCGCCGAGCGCCAGCACGCCAAGGGCAAGCGCACCGCCCGCGAGCGCATCGCCGCCCTGCTCGATGAGTCCACCTTCCTGGAGATCGGGCGCTACAACGGGTCGGGCGCGGGCAGCGGGGCCCGGCCCTCGGGCGTGGTCACCGGCTTCGGCCAGATCGACGGCCGCCAGGTCGCCGTCTACTCCCAGGACTTCTCGGTCTCCGGCGGCGCCCTGGGCAGCGTCGAGGGGGACAAGATCGTCCGCCTGCTCGACGACGCCCTGCGCCTGCGCATCCCGGTCATCGGCCTCATCGACTCCGGGGGCGCCAAGATCCAGGAGGGGGTGGGGGCGCTGCGCCAGTACGGGCGCATCTTCAACCGCACCTGCGCCGCCTCCGGGCTGGTGCCGCAGATCAGCGTCATCCTGGGCCCCTGCGCGGGCGGCGCCGTCTACAGCCCGGCCCTGACCGACTTCGTCATCGCCACCCGCGAGGCCTCCCACATGTTCGTCACCGGCCCCGACGTCGTGCGGGCGGTCACGGGGGAGAGCATCACCGCCGAGGACCTGGGCGGCGCCCAGATCCACGGCTCGGTCTCCGGCGTCGTGCACTACGTGGCCGAGGACGAGGCCGATGCGCTGGGCCAGGTGCGCACCCTGCTGGCCTACCTGCCCTCCTCCTCCGAGCGGGGCGCCCCCCGGTACGACTACGACGAGCTCCAGGCCCAGGCCGACGCCGAGGCCGCGCGCGAGGTGGGCTCGCTGGTGCCCGCCTCGACCCGGCAGGCCTACGACGTGGTCGATGTCGTCTCGGCGCTGGTCGACCACGGCGAGCTGGTCCAGGTCCAGGAGGACTTCGCCGCCAACGTGGTGGTCGGCTTCGCCTGCTTCGAGGGCCGCCCGGTGGGCATCGTGGCCAACCAGCCCCTGGTGGACGCCGGGACCCTGGATGTCGACGCCTCGGAGAAGCTGGCGCGCTTCGTGCGCTTCTGCGACGCCTTCGGGCTGCCGGTGGTCACCTTCGTCGACGTGCCCGGCTACCGCCCCGGGGCCGAGCAGGAGCACGCGGGCATCATCCGGCGCGGGGCCAAGGTCATCAACGCCTACGCCACCGCCACCGTGCCCCTGGTGACCGTGGTCCTGCGCAAGGCCTACGGCGGGGCCTACATCGTCATGGGCTCCAAGGCCATCGGGGCCGACCTCAACTTCTGCTGGCCCGGGGCGGAGATCGCCGTGCTGGGCGCGGCCGGCGCCGTGGGCATCATCCACCGCCGCGACCTGGCCCGGGTCCGCACCGAGCAGGGGGAGCAGGCCGCGATCGCCGAGCAGGAGCGCCTGACCGCGCAGTACACCGACTCGGTCATCAACCCCGACAAGGCCGTGGCCATCGGCGAGATCGACGCGGTCATCGCCCCCGAGGACACCCGCACCGTCATTGTCGACTCCCTGGCCGCCCTGCGCGCCAAGAACGACGCCCGTCCGGCATCGCCCAAGAAGCACGACAACGTGCCCCTGTGAGGACCCAGCCCATGACCCAGACCCCCGCTCCGGGCACGTCCCCGGACCCGCACCACCACTTCTCCGCACCCACGACGAAGGACTCCACCACCGTGCACCCCACCACGCAGAGCACCCGCCCCTCCGAGACGATCGCCGAGCGCATCAGCAGGGGCCAGGCCTATGCCGCGACCTTCGGGGGCCAGGCCACCCCGTGGCGCTCCACCCTCGATGAGCTGGTGTCCCTGGACCGCGACCTGGCCGCCACCCTGGTGGGGGTCGACGAGGCGGTCTCCCGGTGCCTGGCGCCGGTGGCCACCGACCTGCTGACCATCACCCCGCGCGGCCCGCGGCTCCTGGACGACCAGGCCGCCCCGCTCGCCCCGGCCCACCGCACCGCCGCCGACGGCGCCGATGTCTCGGTTCCCGGGATCCTCATGGCCCAGCACGCGGTCCTGGCCTCCCTGACGGGGGCGGGCCTCGACATCACCCTCCACTGCCCGGCCGCCGCCGTCGGCCACTCCCAGGGGGTGCTGGGGGTGGCCCTGCTCGAGGCGCTCAGCGCGGGCCGGGGCGCCGGGGCCACCGGCAGCGCCGATGAGGCCGTCGTCCAGGTGCACGCCATCGCCCGGCTCATCGGCGCGGCCGCCACCCGCGCCACCCGACGCCTGGACCTGGGCACGGTGGGCCAGTCCACGCCGATGCTCTCGGTGCGCGGCGTGACCCGCCCCGTGCTCGACGGCGTCCTGGAGCGGGTCCCCGGCTCGGAGAGGATCTCGGTGGGCGTGACCAACGGCCGCCAGGCCCACATCCTCTCGGGGCGCCCGGCCGACCTGGAGCGGGTCGTCACCGCCCTGGAGGCCGCCGCCGCCCGCAGCGCCAAGGCCCGCAAGGAGCGGCGCCGCGGTGGGGCCGTCCTGGCCCCGGTCACCGAGTTCCTGGCCACCTCGGTGCCCTTCCACACCCCCCTGCTGGCCCCCGCCGTCGAGGACGTGGCCGCCTGGGCGCGGGCCTGCGGCCTGGACGGCGATCTGGCCCGCGGCCTGGCCCAGTCGGTGCTCATCGACCCCGTCGACTGGCCCGCACTGGTCACCTCCGCCCTGGGCCTGGACGCCCAGGACGGCCAGGACGGCCAGGCCCGGGTGCGCACCGTGCTGGACCTGGGCCCCGGCGGCGTGCTCGCGCGCCTGACCGAGGCCGTGGTGGCCGGCACCGGCACCACCGTCGTGCCCGCCGGCACCGCCAAGGACATCGACAGCCTCGACCGGCCGGGGGCCGCCCCGGCGGCCGCGGTGGACCGCTCCCGCTTCGCCCCCCGCCTGACCCGCCTTCCCGATGGGCGCCTGACCCTGGACACCGCCTTCACCCGGCTGACCGGCCGCAGCGCCGTCCTGCTGGCGGGCATGACCCCCACCACCGTGGACCCGGCCATCGTGGCCGCGGCCGCCAACGCCGGCTACTGGGCCGAGCTGGCCGGTGGCGGCCAGACCACCCCCGCGGTCCTGGCCGAGAACCTCCAGGGCCTGGAGCAGGCCCTGGAGCCGGGGCGCACCGCCGCCTTCAACGCCATGTTCATGGACCGCTACCTGTGGAACCTCCACCTGGGCACCCAGCGCCTGCTGTCCAAGGCCCGCGCCGGGGGCGCCCCGGTGGACGGCATCGTCATCTCCGCGGGCATCCCCGAGCTGGAGGAGGCCACCGCCCTGCTGGCCCGCCTCCACGCCGAGGGCTTCCCCTACATCGCCTTCAAGCCCGGCACCGTCGACCAGATCCGCCAGGTCCTGGCCATCGCCCGCGCCGTGCCCGAGTCCCCGGTCATCATCCAGATCGAGGACGGTCACGCGGGAGGCCACCACTCCTGGGAGGACCTCAACACGATGCTCCTGGCCACCTACGACGCCATCCGCGCCGTGGACAACGCGGTCCTGGTGGTCGGGGGCGGCATCGGCACCCCCGCCAAGGCCGCCGACTACCTCACCGGCCGCTGGGCCCTGGCCTACGGCACCGCCGCCGCCCCCGTGGACGGCGTCATGGTGGGCACCGCCGCCATGACCTGCCTGGAGGCCAGGACCAACGACGACGTCAAGCAACTGCTCGTCGACACCCCCGGCATCCCCGAGGACTCCGGGGTCGAGGGCGGCTGGGTGCCCTCGGGGGAGTCCATCGGCGGCATGACCTCGGGCCTGTCCCACCTGCGCGCCGACCTCTACGAGATCGACAACTCCTCGGCGGCGGCCTCCCGGCTCATCCAGGAGCTGGCCGGGGACGACACCGCCATGGCCGAGCGCCGCGAGGAGATGATCGAGGCGCTGGCCAAGACCGCCAAGCCCTACTTCGGCGACGTGGAGGAGATGACCTACCTGGAGTGGGCCACCCGCTACGCCGAGCTGTGCGTGGCGCCCCACGCCGGGCGCGGCGCCGTCGAGGCCGACTGGGCCGACGAGGGCTGGTACGACCGCTTCCTGGACCTCATGCGCCGCATCGAGGCGCGGCTGGCCCAGGCCGACCACGGCGAGGTCCCCACCCTCTACGCCGACCACGGCGCCGTCATCGACTCCGATGACGCCCTGGCCCGCCTGGCGCGGCACTACCCCTCGGCGGCCACCACCCGCGTGGAGCCCGCCGACGCCGCCTGGTTCGTCGACCTGTGCCGCAAGCACCCCAAGCCGGTGCCCTTCGTGCCGGTGCTCGACGCCGACATCCTGCGCTGGTGGGGCACCGACTCCCTGTGGCAGTCCCAGGACCCGCGCTACACCGCCGACCAGGTGCGCATCATCCCCGGCCCCGTGGCCGTGGCCGGCATCACCACCGTCAACGAGCCGGTGGGAGACCTGCTGAGCCGCTTCGAGACCGCCGCCGTCGAGGCCCTCCAGGCCAGCGGCACCCCGGAGCACCGGGCCGCCGGGCGCCTGGGCGCAGCCCCGGCCGTGGCCGACGGCTCCCTGGTCGCACCGGTGGCCGACGCCACCGAGCTGGTGCGCGTGGCCCCTCACGTGCTGTGGAACGGGCACCTGACCGTCAACCCCGCCACCGTCCTGTCCGAGGACGCCTACACGGTGGTGGCGCGGCCCGACGTCGCCGAGGACGCCTACGATCTGGACATCACCCTGGACACGCACTGGGACGGCACGCCCGGTGGGGACTCGATCCATGCCGTGCGCCGGCTCGTGGTCCCCCTGCGCCTGGCGCGCGCCTGGGACGGGGCCGCGCCGCTGGTCGACCCCGAGCGCATCAGCGAGACCATGAACGACCTGCTGCGGGCCACCGCGGGCGTGGGGGCGGTGTCCATCACCGGCGACCATGTCGAGCACCTGCCCGAGGTGCGCCCGGCCGTGGCCGGGGCCACCGACGCCCTGGGACGGGAGGCCACCCAGCCCTTCGGCACCATCCACGGATCCTTCACCCTGGCCCCCACCCTGGGCCACGACCACGCCTCGGTCACCGCCGATGCGCTGCCCTCCGACCTGTCGGCCGCGCCGCTGGTGCCCGACGCCCTCCTGGGCCCCTGCTGGCCGGTGGTCTACGCGGCCCTGGGCTCGGTGGTCGAGGACGGCATGCCGCTCATCGAGGGGCTGCTGGGGGCCGTCCACCTGGACCACACCGTGGACCTGCACCTGACCCTCCACCAGCTCCAGGCCGCCGCGCAGGCCAGCCCCACCATCACCGTCACCGGCTGGGTGGCCGCCCTGGAGGAGTCCAGCGCCGGGCGCGTGGTCGACGTGCGCCTGGAGCTGGCCGACGCCGCCGACGGCACCCTGGTGGCGCTCATGCGCGAGCGCTTCGCCATCCGCGGGCGCGCCTCGGGCAGCGCCGTGCCCTCGGCCCCCGAGCTGGCCGGGGGCACCGGCCGGCCCACCGCCCCGGCGGCCCGCCGCATCCTGCGCCGCACCACCGTCACCGCCCCGGCGGACATGACCGCCTTCGCCCGCGTCACCGGCGACTTCAACCCGATCCACACCTCCTACCACGCCGCCCGCGTGGCGGGGATGGAGGCCCCCCTGGTCCACGGCATGTGGCTGTCGGCCACCGCCCAGCAGGTGGCGGCCTCCGCCGCCGCCGACGGCTCGCGCCACGTCCTGGCCGGCTGGACCTACGTCATGACCGGCCCGGTGGAGCTGGGCGACGAGGTCGAGGTGACCGTGGAGCGCACGGGCCTGGTCGTGGGGGGCGGCTACGTCCTGGAGGTCGTGTGCCGCATCGGCGGGGAGGTCGTCTCTCGCGGCACCGCCGTGACCACCCCCGAGCCCACCGCCTACATCTACCCCGGCCAGGGCATCCAGGCCGCCGGCATGGGCCTGGACGAGCGCGCCTCCTCCAGGGCCGCCCGTGAGGTCTGGGACCGCGCCGACGCCCACACCCGCTCCGAGCTGGGCTTCTCAGTGATCAACCTCGTGCGGGACAACCCCACCGAGATGACCGCCCGCGGCGTGACCTACCGCCACCCCGAGGGCCTGCTCAACCTCACCCAGTTCACCCAGGTGGCCCTGGCCACCGTGGCGATGGCCACCACCGCCCGCCTGGCCGAGGCCGGCGCCCTGGTCGAGGGCGCGGCCTTCGCCGGCCACTCCCTGGGGGAGTACACGGCCCTGAGCGCCTACGGCCGCGTCATGCCGGTGGAGACCACCATCTCCATCGTCTTCCAGCGCGGGTCGACCATGCACTCCCTGGTGCCCCGCGACGCCGAGGGCGCCTCGAACTACCGCATGGGGGCCCTGCGCCCCAACCAGGCGGGCATCGGGGCCGAGGAGGTCGAGGACTACGTGGCCTCCATCGCCGCCAGCAGCGGGGAGTTCCTCCAGATCGTCAACCACAACCTGGCCGGCGTGCAGTACGCGGTGGCCGGCACCATCAAGGGCCTGGACGCCCTGGCCGCCGACGCCCGCGCCAAGGCCAGGGCCCGCGGCGGGAAGAACCCCTTCATGCTCGTCCCGGGCATCGATGTGCCCTTCCACTCCGAGGTGCTGCGCCCCGGCGTCCCGGAGTTCCGCAGCCGCCTGCTGGAGCTGGTGCCCGCCGACCTGGACTACGAGCGCCTCGTGGGCCGCTACGTGCCCAACCTGGTGGCCCGGCCCTTCGCCCTGACCCAGGACTTCGCCCGCTCCATCCTCCAGGTGGTGCCCTCCACGGAGGTCGAGCAGATCCTGGCCGACTGGGACAACCGCGCCAAGGACCCCGTCGAGCTGGCCCGCCAGCTCCTGGTCGAGCTCCTGGCCTGGCAGTTCGCCTCCCCGGTGCGCTGGATCGAGACCCAGGACATCCTGCTGGCCTCCCCGGCCGAGGGCGGCATGGGCATCGAGCACGTCGTGGAGGTGGGCCTGGCCAACTCCCCGACCCTGGCCAACCTGGCCAAGAACACGCTGCTGCTGCCGCGCCACCACGGGCGCCACGTCACCGTGCACAACGCCCGCCGCGACGAGGCCCGGGTCCTGGCCACCGACACCGACCCGGCCGTGGAGTTGGGCGAGCCGGAGTTCGAGGCCCCCGCGGAGGCCGAGGCCCCGGCCGCGCCGGCGCCCGCCGCCGCTGAGGCCCCGGCACCGGCCCCGCAGGAGGCGGCCGCCCCGGCCGCGCCGGCGGCCCCCGCCGCCGGGCCGGTGGAGGACATCGCCTTCACCGCCACCGACGCCCTGACGGTGCTGCTGGCCCACGCCTCGCGCATCCGCCCCGAGCAGATCGGCGCCACCGACACCACCGAGACCCTCACCAACGGCGTGTCCTCGCGGCGCAACCAGCTGCTCATGGACCTGGGCACCGAGCTGGAGCTGGCCTCCATCGACGGCGCCGCCGACGCCGACATGACCGCCCTGTCGGCCACCGTGGCCAAGGGCGCCCCAGGCTACAAGGCCTTCGGCCCAGTGCTCACCGAGGCCATCCGGGTGGGCCTGGCCCGCATCCTGGGCCCCTCGGGGGTGCGCGCCTCGCGCATCGCCGACCGCGTCACCGGCACCTGGGCCCTGGGCCCGGGCTGGGTCTCCCACGTCACCGCCGCCATGTTCCTGGGCACCCGCGAGGGCGCCTCCATGCGCGGGGAGGACCTGGCCTCCCTGGGCTCCTCCGCGCCGCTGACCTCCGGGGGAGCCGTCGACGCCCTCATCGACTCCGCCGTCCAGGCCGTGGCCTCGGCCCAGGGCGTGAGCGTGGCCAAGCCCTCGGCCGGTGGCGGCGCCGGTGGCGCCGTGGTGGACTCCGCCGCCCTGGACGCCTTCGCCGCCGCCGTCACCGGGCAGGAGGGCGTGCTGGCCACCACCGCCCGCACCCTCCTGGACGCCCTGGGCCTGAGCGAGAGGGTCACCGTCCCGGCCGATGCCGGGGATGAGGACGCCCGCACCCGGGCCGCCCTGGCGGCCCTGGACGCCGAGCTGGGCAGCGGCTGGGTGTCCTCGGTCACCCCGGCCTTCACCCCCGAGCGCGCCGTCCTCATCGACGACCGCTGGGCCACCGCCCGCGAGGACATCGCCCGCCTCGGCTCGGGGCAGACCGATCTGGAGGAGGGCCGGCGCCTGCTGGCGCCCGAGCGCTTCGTGGGCCTGGGCCGGGCCGTGGCCGACCAGGCCGCCTGGTGGCGCGACCAGCTGGCCGCCTCCGAGCTCCAGGACGCGCCCCAGCGCGCCGAGCTGCTGGGGGCCATCGCCGAGCGCGCCACCGCCACCGCCCGCAGCGGCGAGGCCACCGTGCGCTGGGCCGACGACGTCGCCGTGGTCACCGGCGTGGCCCCCGGCTCCATCGCGGCCGCCGTGGTCGGGCAGCTGCTGGCCGGCGGCGCCACCGTGGTGGCCACCAGCTCGCGCCTGACCCACGAGCGCCTGGCCTTCGCCACCTCGCTGTACCGCGAGCACGCGGCCGCCGGGGCCCGGCTGTGGATGGTGCCGGCCAACCTGTCCTCCTACCGGGACGTCGACGCCCTGGCCGCCTGGATCGGCAACGACCAGGTGGTCACCTCCGGGGGCTCGACCACCGTGGTCAAGGAGGCCCTGGTGCCCACCCTGCTCTTCCCCTTCGCCGCGCCGCGCGTCTCCGGAACGCTGGCCGACGCCGGGGCCGAGGCCGAGGCCCAGACCCGCCTGCTGCTGTGGAGCGTGGAGCGCACCATCGCCGCCCTGAGCGCCATCGGCACCGACACGCATGTCGACCACCGCCTGCACGTGGTGCTGCCCGGCTCGCCCAACCGCGGCACCTTCGGCGGCGACGGGGCCTACGGCGAGGTCAAGTCCGCCCTGGACGCCGTGGTCAACCGCTGGTCCTCCGAGCGCGCCTGGGCCCAGCGGGTGACCCTGGCCCACCCGCGCATCGGCTGGGTGCGGGGCACCGGGCTCATGGGCGGCAACGACCCGCTCGTGGCCGCCGTCGAGGCCGCCGGCGTGCGCACCTGGTCCACCGAGGAGATCGCCTCCGAGCTCATCGCCCTGTGCACCCACCAGGCGCGGGCCCAGGCCGCCCAGGCCCCCGTGGAGGCCGACCTCACCGGTGGGCTGGGCCAGGGCGTGGACCTGGTGGCCCTGCGCGAGACCGCGGCCGCCCAGGCCCCCGCGCCCCAGGAGGAGCCCGAGGCCCCGGCCACGGTCAAGGCCCTGCCCACGCCCGTGGTGCCCACCCAGCCCACCGCCCCCCAGTGGGGCCGGGTGGACACCGACCTGGACGACATGGTGGGCCTCATCTCCACCGGCGAGGTCTCCACCTGGGGCTCGGCCCGCACGCGCCGCGAGGCCGAGCTGGGCATGAGCGGCGGCGAGGACGTCGAGCTCACCGCGGCCGGCGTCCTGGAGCTGGCCTGGGGCATGGGCCTGCTCACCTGGCAGGACAGCCCCAAGGCGGGCTGGTACGACACCGAGGGCGAGTTCGTCGAGGAGTCCGACATCTTCGAGCGCTATCGCGATGAGGTCGTGGCCCGCTGCGGCATCCGCGAGTTCGTCGACGACGGGGTCATCGCCCCCGTGGCCGACGAGGAGGTCACCGTCTACCTTGACCGGGACATCACCCTGAGCGTGCCCGACGAGGCCACCGCCCGCACCATCGAGGCCTCGGCCCCCGAGCACACGCTCGTGGCCCCCGACGCCGAGACGGGGGAGTGGACGGTCACCCGCCTGGCCGGCTCCCTGGCCCGGGTGCCCCGCCGCGCCGCCCTGTCGCGCACCGTGGGGGGCCAGTTCCCGCGCGACTTCGACCCCCAGCGTTGGGGCATCCCCGCCTCCATGGTCCAGGGCATGGACACCATCGCCTCGTGGAACCTGGTCACGGCCGTGGACGCCTTCCTGTCGGCGGGCTTCACCCCCGCCGAGCTGCTGGCCGCCGTCCACCCCTCGGATGTGGCCTCCACGCAGGGCACGGGCTTCGGCGGCATGGAGTCGATGCGCAAGATGTTCGTCGGGCGCCTGCTGGATGAGGAGCGCCCCAGCGACATCCTCCAGGAGGCCCTGCCCAATGTCGTGGCCGCGCACGTCATGCAGTCCTATGTCGGCGGCTACGGCTCCATGGTCCAGCCGGTGAGCGCCTGCGCCACCGCCGCGGTCTCCATCGAGGAGGGCTGGGACAAGATCGCCCTGGGCAAGGCCGATGTGGTGGTGGCCGGTGCCATCGACGACATCTCGATCGAGTCGGTGGTGGGCTTCGGCAACATGAACGCCACCGCCGAGGCGGCCGCCATGCGCGCCAAGGGCATCTCCGACCGGCACTTCTCCCGGGCCAACGACCGCCGCCGCGGCGGATTCGTGGAGGCCGAGGGCGGCGGCACCGTCATCCTGGCCCGCGGCTCGGTGGCCGCGCGCCTGGGCCTGCCGGTGGCCGGCGTGGTGGGCTTCGTGTCCTCCTACGCCGACGGCGCCCACACCTCCATCCCGGCCCCGGGCCTGGGGGCCCTGGGCGCGGGGCGCGGAGGGGTCAACTCGCGCCTGGCCAGGGCCCTGGCGGCCCTGGGCGTGGAGGCCGACGACATCGCCGTGGTCTCCAAGCACGACACCTCCACCAACGCCAACGACCCCAACGAGTCCGAGCTGCACACCCGCCTGGCCCGGGCCCTGGGCCGCTCCGAGGGCAACCCGCTGGTGGCCGTGTCCCAGAAGACGATCACCGGCCACGCCAAGGGCGGTGCCGCGGTCTTCCAGGTCTCCGGCCTGGCCGAGATCCTGGCCACTGGCGTGGCGCCGGGCAACGCCTCCCTCGACGTCGTCGACGCGCCCCTGGAGAAGGACGCCTTCTGGGTGTGGCCGCGCACGCCCATCCGCCTGGCGGGCCGCGGCGGCGCCTCCGGGCGGGTGCCGGGCGCCGGCCCCGTGCGCGCGGGCCTGCTGACCTCGCTGGGCTTCGGGCACGTCTCCGGGCTCATCGCGGTGGTCCACCCCGGCGCCTTCGAGGCCGCCCTGCGCCAGGACGGCGGCCAGGAGGCCGTGGACGCCTGGCTGGCCTCGGCCAACGCCCGCCTGGCCGCGGGCACGCGCCGCCGCCGCGCCGGGATGATCGGCCGGGCCCCGCTCTTCGAGCAGGTCCAGGGCCGGCGCCTGGGCGAGGAGACCAAGCTGCGCGACCCGCACGAGGTCGAGGCCGCCATGCTCCTGGACCCCGAGGCCAGGCTGGGCGCCGATGGCGTCTACCACGCCGGGGAGCGCGAGGAGCAGGACTGAGGCCGGAGCCCGTGCTGGTGCGGGGGCGGCCCTGGGCCGCCCCCGCACCAGCGGCAGCAGGGCCGCCCAGGGCGGTCCCACAGGCGGATGCGGAGGTGGATCATGAGGGTCGGTGAAGTTGAGAGCCTCAGCATCAGGACGATGCGGGCCCCGGATGCCGGGCCGGTCACGCGCGTGTGGCACGCCTCCTGGATGGACACCTATGTGCGGCCCGGGGGGATCAGCGCCCAGGACGCCCAGGCACGGTGGGCCCGCCGCCTGAGCGCTGAGGGCATCGCCCGCCTGGCCGGGCAGATCGAGGAGGCCCGGGCCAGCACGGGTCTGATCCACCTCGTGGCCGAGAGGGGGCAGGAGATGGTGGGCCTGGCCATCGCCGAGCAGCCGCCGGCGGGCGAGCAGCATCTGCGGGTCATGTACGTCACCGCCCAGTCCCGCTCCCAGGGCGTGGGCGCTGCCCTCATGCGCGCGGTGCTGGAGTGGGCCGATGCCACCCGGCCGATCGAGCTGGGCGTGGCGGCCTTCAACACTGCCGCCCAGCGCTTCTACGCCCGCCACGGCTTCGTGCTGGTCCCCGGCTCACGGCGCCTGCACGACGGGATCATCCCCGAGGTGACCATGAGGCGCGCCCCCGGCGGTGCGCCCGGGCGGGACGGTGCCTGATGCGGCCCGCCCTGCCCGAGCCTCCCGGGATCCCCCCGGGCGCCCGCGTCCCGGGGGCCGGCCTGGACCTGGTGGATGCGGCCATGCTGGCCGATCAGCTCGGCGTGCCGGGCACCGTCTTCGCCGAGAGGGCCTTCACCGCCCGGGAGCGGCGCGAGTCCCGCCGCCGCTGCCGGGACACCGGCTCGGCCGAGGCCGAGCACCTGGCGGCGCGGTGGGCCGCCAAGGAGGCCTTCGTCAAGGCCTGGAGCCAGGCGGTGGCCCTGCGGGCCCGGGCCATGGGGGAGCCCGGAGGCCCCCTCATCGCTCCCGAGGACCTGGACTGGCGGCAGATCGAGATGGTCACCGACCGCTGGGGCAGGCCCTCACTGCTGCTGTCGGGCCAGGTGGCGCAGGCCGTTGAGGACAGCCTGGGGACCGGCAGCGCGCAGGCCGCGAGCTGGCCGGTCTCGGTCACCCACGAGGCCGGCTGGGCCGCGGCCATCGTGCTGTTCCAACGGCCCTGAGCCCCTGCTGCACATCTTCAGGCCGCGCCGCGACCGGATCATGCCGGGAAACCGGGCCCGGCAGCCGGATCCGGATCCGAAGATGTGCAACCATGTGCCAGATCGAGATGCCGATGTCGTTTACGCTGTCGTCGGCGCCCGGCCACCGGTGGCGGGGCGCCGCGCGATGAGAGGGGGAAGCTCCCATGAGGGTCACCACCACCGGCGTCGGGCCCCACCAGGCGCCCCTGACCTCCTACATCCTGGATGCCAGCGAGGAGATGGCCTCGGCGCGCCGGCGCCCGGCGGTGCTCATCCTGCCCGGGGGCGGCTACGCCTTCACCTCCGACCGCGAGGCCGAGCCCGTGGCGATGGCCTACCTCGCCGCAGGGCTCAACGCCTTCGTCCTGCGCTACTCCACCGGTCCGGGCACCACCTTCCCCCAGGCGCTGGCCGACGCCCGGGCGGCCCTGGCGTGGATCCGCCAGGGCGCCGCCGAGATGGACACCGACCCGGCCAGGATCGCCGCCGTCGGCTTCTCCGCGGGCGGGCACCTCGCGGCCGCCCTGGGCACCCTCGGCCCCACCAGGCCCGATGCCCTGGTGCTGGGCTACCCCGTGACGCTGGCCGGTCTCGGCGCCGCCATGGACCGCGACATCCCCGACATCCCCGCGGCCGTGACCTCCTCAACCCCTCCGACCTTCCTGTTCTCCACCTTCTCCGACACCGTGGTGCCCGTGAGCCACTCCCTGAGGCTGCTCCAGGCCATGGCCGCCAGGGGCGTGCCCTTCGAGACGCATATCAGCCTCCTGGGCCCCCACGGCCTGAGCGTGGCCCGGGACCACACCGCGCGCGGACGGGCCGACCTGGAGATGAGCGAGGTGGCCGCCTGGGTGGAGGACTCGGTGCGCTTCCTGCGCCGTGTGCTCGGCGGCTTCCCGCTGGAGGGCCGCGCCGAGTCCTTCACCGGGCTCAGGGCGCGCATGCCCGCGGGCCTGGCCAAGCCGGCCGGGCTGCTGCTGGAGGACGAGCGCGCCCCCGAGATCCTCGACCGCTACCTGCCAGGGGCCCTGGAGCGCATCCGCTCCGACTTCGAGCTGCTGGTCATGCCGCTGGAGGAGGCCCTGGAGCGCGCGGGCCTGGTCGGCGCCGGCACCGATCTGACCGCCCTGGAGGCGGACCTCATGTCGCTGAACGGGTAGGGCCCGAGCCCGCCCGCTGACTCATCAACCGCAAAGGAGCCGTCATGAGTGACACGACCTTCGAGGCCATCGCGATGATCATCTACTTCGTGGGGATGATCATGATCGGCCTGTGGGCCTACCTGCGCACCACCGACATCGATGACTACATGCTCGCGGGGCGCGATCTCAACCCCTTCGTGGCGGCGCTGTCCGCCGGGGCCTCGGATATGTCCGGGTGGCTCCTCATGGGCCTGCCCGGGGCCCTGTACGCCTCGGGACTGGTCGAGGCCTGGATCGCCGTCGGCCTGACCGTGGGGGCACTGGTCAACTGGCTCGTGGTGGCCCCGCGCCTGCGCACCTACACCGAGGTGGCGGGCAACGCCATCACCATCCCCAGCTTCCTGGACAACCGGCTCCACGACCCGCGCCACCTCATCCGCTGGGCCTCGGGCATCATCATCCTGGTCTTCTTCACCTTCTACGTCTCCTCCGGCATGGTGGCCGGGGGCACCTTCTTCGAGTCCTCCTTCGGGATGGACTACCGTCTGGGCATGACCCTGGTCTCCGCCATCACCGTCATGTACACCCTGGTGGGCGGCTTCCTGGCCGTGTCCTGGACCGACCTGGTCCAGGGGCTGATGATGGTCGCGGCCCTCATCGCCGTGCCGCTGGCCGGCATCATGCACGTGGGCGGGGTGGGGCCCCTGGTGCGGGCCGTGCGCGAGGTGGACGCCGACTACTGGGCCCTGGTGGGCCCCAGCGTCTCGCTCATCGGGGTGGTCTCGGCACTGGCCTGGGGCCTGGGCTACTTCGGGCAGCCCCACATCATCGTGCGCTTCATGGCCATCCGCTCGCCCCGCGAGGCCATCCGGGGCGGCATCATCGGCATCAGCTGGATGCTCTTCGCCGTGCTGGGGGCCATCGGCACCGCCGTGGTGGGGGTGGCCATCTACGCCCGCGACGCCGGCAGGCTGGCCAACCCCGAGGCCGTGTTCATCAGCCTGGGCCAGCTGCTCTTCCACCCGCTCGTCGCGGGGTTCATGCTCGCCGCCATCCTGGCCGCCATCATGTCCACGATCTCCTCCCAGCTGCTGGTGACCAGCTCGGCCCTCATCGAGGACCTGTACCGCACGGTGCGCAGGAGCGAGCCCGGCTCCGCCCACCTGGTCATCGCCTCGCGCACAGCGGTCTTCCTCGTGGCCGTCGTCGCCGCCCTCATGGCCTGGACCCCCAGCGACACGATCCTGGCCCTGGTGGCCTTCGCCTGGGCCGGATTCGGGGCCTCCTTCGGGCCCACGGTGCTGCTGTGCCTCTACTGGAGGCGGCTGACCGCCACCGGCGCCCTGGCCGGCATGATCACCGGCGCGGTCCTGGTGGCCCTGTGGGGCAACCTGGAGGGCGGCCCGGGAGGCGTGTTCGACCTCTACGAGATCCTGCCCGGCTTCCTGGGCAACCTCGCGGCAGCCTGCGGGGTGTCCCTCATGGGCCGGCCCGACCCGGGCGTCTCGGAGGAGTTCGACCGGGCGGTGGCCGCCGTCAGGGCCTGACCCGCTGGGCGGCTGCCAGGCGCGGGCATCCTCGCTCCGCCCGCCCCGGGATCCGGGCCTCGGGGCGGGGTGCCGCCGGGGCGCGCGCCCGGCAGCTCGCTGAGGAGCATGGCCACCAGGATGAGGCCCCCGCCCACCAGGAGCCTGGCGCTCAGCGACTCATCCCCCAGGGCCACGGCGAACAGGGCGGCGAAGACCGGCTCGCAGGTCATGATGACCGCCGCCCGGGTCGGGCTCATGCGCGCCTGGGCCCAGGTCTGCAGGAGCATGGTGAGGATCCCCGAGGCCAGCGCCATGTAGAGCACCGGCCCCCACACCCGGGCCGTGGCGGGCACGCCGATCCCCCCGGGCAGGGCCGCGGCCGCGCAGACCAGGGCGATGCCCACCATCTGCGTGGCCGTCAGGACCATGGCCTCCTGCCCGCGTGCGACGCGGCCCAGGGCCACGATGTGCAGGGCGTAGACCATCGAGCCGGCCAGGGTGATCATCGCCCCCGGGCTCAGCGCGGTGCCGCTCAGGCTCAAGCAGGCCAGCCCCGCCAGGGCCGTGCCACTGGCCAGCAGGCCCCGGCGCCCCAGGGGCGCGCCGCCCATGAGCAGCACGATCAGCGGGGTGAGCACCACGTACATGCCCGTGATGAAGCCCGAGACCGAGGCGTCAGTGGTTCGCAGGCCCACGGTCTGCAGGAGCTGGGCCGTCCCGTACAGGGCCCCCAGGCCCAGGCCCCGCGCCCACTGGCCGGGCCCCAGGAGGCGGAGGCGCGCGCCCGTGAGCCCCACCATGACGGCTGCGGCGATGGAGAAGCGCACCGCCAGGAAGTCGGCGGCCCCGACATGGTCCAGGGCCCCCTTGAGGATGATGAAGGTCGAGCCCCACACGGCGGTGACCGACAGCAGGGCGGTGACCGGCAGCGCGGCCCGCAGCGCCGCCGGCAGGGCGGTCGGGCGGGGGCCGGCGGGGGAGGGTCGCGGCATCGTCGGCTCCTGGGGAGGCGGGCGGCTGGGCGTCGTGTCCCTGACGGCATCGACGGGCCCGATGGGGGGCTGAGACTAGCACCCGGCACCGACCGGTCGGCCGCGGTGATGGGGGCGGTCCGGCGAGCCGTGCGGCAGCGGGCCGGGCGGGCCTGTGACCACACCCATAGACCCGTGGGCGTGCGACTCGACCCTCCCGCTGTACCCTAGCCCCCAGCAACGTGCTCCGGGGTCGGTGGAAGTCCGAACCGGCGGTGAGAGTCCGCGACCCGGTCATCGGGCGGCCCGCAGGGCCGCTGGTGGCCGGCTGAGCCGGTGGAATCCCGGCACCGACGGTGAGAGTCCGGAAGGGAGGAGGCACGGGGCGCCCGGGCATGCCTGTGCCTCCAGGGGCGGGACGCATCGCCGGCTCACGCCGGTGGGCACGCGGCCCCGTGGGCGCCCGTGACGCGCATGCGCCGATCAGGGCCAGGCGCGGGCCCCGGACTCGCCCGGGGGTGAGCGCTCCCGGGAATGGACCGGGAGGAGCTCTCGTGAGCACAACCATCACCGTGACGGGACTGCGGCCCGCGCCCGCCCCGCGGGGCTCGGCCAGGCGGCCCCGCCGCGATCGCGCCGAGGGGCGCAGCCCCTGGCCCGCCCTGGCGCTGGGCCTGCTCATCATCGCCTCCTGGCACCTGGTCACCGCCTCGGGGATCCTGCCCCAGGTCTTCCTGCCCGGCCCCCTGCCCGTGATCGAGCGGCTGTGGCTGTCCATCACCCGGGCCGGCCTGCTGGGCTACGCCTGGGTGACCCTGCGCGAGGCGCTCCTGGGCTGCCTCCTGGCCGCCGTCCTGGCTCTTCCCCTGGCCTGGGCCCTGCACCACCTGCCCCTGTTCTCGCGCGCCGCCCTGCCCTATGTGGCCGCCAGCCAGGCGGTGCCCGCCATTGCCGTGGCCCCCCTGCTCGTGCTGTGGATCGGCTATGGCACCACCCCCGTGGTGGTGCTGTGCGCCTTCATGGTGTTCTTCCCCATCACGGTCACCGTCCTGCTGGGACTGCGGGGCCTGGACACCGACATCATCGACGCCGCCCGGCTCGACGGGGCCCACGGGTGGTCCATGGTCCTGCACATGGAGCTGCCCATGGCCCTGCCCGCCATCCTGGCGGGACTGCGCACCGGCTTCACCCTGTCCATCACCGGGGCCGTCGTGGGTGAGATGACCATGGGCGGCACGGGGCTGGGCATGACCCTGGCCTCCCAGCGCGACGCCGTGGACACCACGGGGCTGTTCGCCACCATCGTGCTGCTGTGCGCCCTGGCCACCACCATCCACTGGGCCCTGCACTCCCTGGAGCGGCGCAGCCGCACCGTCCAGGCCCTGCGCGGGCGGCGCGCCACCTGAGGCCCCGCCCCACCCCCGCCGCATCATCGATCGCACCGATCAAGGAGAGCCGACATGACCCGCACCACCCCTCGCGCGCTGCCCCCCACCCGCCCCGCCGCCCCTGCCACGGCCTCCCGGCGCCGCCTCCTGGCCGGGGGCCTGGCCCTGGGGGCCGCCGGCCTGCTGGCGGCCTGCTCCTCGGGCACCGCCTCCCGCGCCGCCTCGGGCGCGTCTGAGGGCCTGACCCTCGGGCTGACCTACACGCCCAACATCCAGTTCGCCCCCTTCTACCTGGCCCAGAGCCAGGGCCTGTACGCCCCCTCGGTCGAGCTGCGCCACCACGGCGCCCAGGAGGGGCTCTTCGACGCCCTCCAGGCCGGCACCGAGCACCTGGTGGTGGCCGGGGCCGATGAGGCCGTGGTGGCCGCCTCCAACGGCTCGGAGCTGGTCGTCGTCGGCGGCTACTACCAGGCCTATCCCGTGTGCATCATCGTGCCGCAGGACTCCCCGATCACCACCCCCGCCGACCTGGCGGGGCGCACCGTGGGCCTGCCCGGCAGGCTGGGGGAGAACTGGTACGGCCTCCAGCTGGCCATGGACGGCGCCGGCCTGACCGAGGAGGACCTGACGATCCAGGAGATCGGCTACACCCAGCAGGCGGCGCTCGTGGGCGGGAAGGTCGATGCCATCATCGGCTTCTCCAACAATGACGCCGTCCAGATCAGGCAGTCCGGCACCCCGGTGCGCACCATCGCCGTGGCCGAGGACATCCCGCTCATCGGCGCCTCCCTGGTGACCTCGCGCACCGTGCTCCAGGAGCGCAGGGAGGACCTGGCCGACGCCGTCGTGGCCTCGACCGAGGGCATGTCCGCCTTCGTCAAGGACCCCGATGCGGCCGTCAAGGCCGCCGCGGCCCACGTCCCGGACCTGGTCGACGACGCCCAGGCCGCCAACGCCCGGCAAGTGGCGGTGGCCACCGGCGAGCTCATCCGCCCCAGCAGCGAGACGGTCATCGGACAGCTCTCCCACGACCGGGTGGCCACGATGATCGAGTTCCTGACCGGCCACGGCCTGCTGGGATCCACGCCGATCAGCGCCCAGGAGACGGCCGTCTCGCTGACGGGGGAGTGAGCGCCGGGCGAGGCCCGGGGCCCTCCCGGCCCTACAGGCGGCAGGCCAGGAGGGAGGAGACGAGGATGGCCCGGGCGCCGACCTCGTAGAGCTCGTCCATGATGCGGTTCATCTCCGCCCGGGGGACCATGGCCCGCACGGCCACCCAGTCGGGGTTCTGCAGGGGGGAGACGGTGGGCGACTCGATGCCCGGGGTCAGGGCGGCGGCGACGTGCAGCTTGTTCATGGGGATGTCGTAGTCCACCAGCACATAGGAGCGGGCCCGCAGCACTCCCTCCAGGCGGCGCACCAGGGTGGCCAGGGCCGGCTCCCCGCGGTACTGCTCGGTGGTGATGAGCACCGCCTCGCTGGTGAGGATGGGCTCGCCGAAGGTCTCCAGGCCGGCGGCCCGCAGCGTGGTGCCGGTCTCGACGACGTCGGCGATGAGGTCGGCCACACCCAGGTGGACGGAGGACTCCACGGCCCCGTCGAGGTGGACGGTCTGGGCGTTGATGCCCCGCGACGCCAGGTAGCCCCGCACCAGCACGTCGTAGGAGGTGGCCACGCGCAGGCCCTCGATCTGCTCCACGGAGGCCACCGTGCCCCGGGGGGCGGCGAAGCGGAAGGTGGAGCGGGCGAAGCCCAGCGGCAGGTGCTCGACGGCCTCCACCCCGGAGTCCAGGAGCAGGTCGCGCCCGGTGATGCCCGCGTGGACGGTGCCCTGGCCCACGTAGACGGCGATGTCGCGGGGGCGCAGGAAGAACAGCTCGATCTCGTTGGGCTCATCGACCAGGACGAGCTCGCGCCCGTTGCGGCGCGTGCGGTAGCCCGCCTCCGTGAGCATGGTGGTGGCGGGGTCGGACAGGGAGCCCTTGTTGGGCACGGCGATACGCAGCACGGCGGTTCCTGACTGTTGGAGGCGGGCCCGCGGCGCGGCGCCGCGGGCGGAGTAGGGGGACGGGGCCGGTGCCGCCGTGATCGGCGGGCCCTGGCGGGCCCGGGCGGCGGCCATGCCCTTAGAGGTGCCTGTAGACGTCCTGGAGGGTGTAGCCCTTGGCGATCATCATCACCTGGGCGTGGTAGAGCAGCTGGCTGATCTCCTCGCAGGCGGCCTCATCGGACTCGTGCTCGCAGGCCATCCAGGCCTCGGCGGCCTCCTCGACGAGCTTCTTGCCGATGAAATGGACCCCGCGGTCGAGCTCCTCGACCGTGCCCGACCCCTGGGGGCGGGTGGCGGCCTTGTGCTCCAGCTCGGCGAACAGGTCCTCGAAGGTCTTCATGGGCGCAAGGCTAGCGAAGACCGGCCCGCACCCGCCCATCGGCGCCACCAGGTGACCGGGCGACCGGGGGCGGCTCGGGCTCAGGCGCCCTCCCGCACCGCGACGTGCCGCGCCCCGGAGGCGGCCACCGCCAGGGCCCCGCAGCCGATGATCGCGCTGAGGGCGACGACGGCCGCCCAGGTGCCGGGAATGGCACCGGCCACCCGCATCCACGCCCAGGGGGAGACCGCCCACAGGCCGCTGCCGGCCAGGACGTCATTGCCGCCGATGATCAGGCCGCTGAGCAGCAGGATCGCATTGACCACGATGGAGGCCACGGGCCGGGCGCGCATGGCCACCGCCAGGCTCAGGGCCACCATCATGAAGGAGACCGCGGGCATGACCGCCAGGGCGCGCAGGCCCCCGGCGCTCGCCTCGACGCCGCCGGCCAGCAGCGGCCCGCCGGCCTGGGCCGCCATCCAGGCGCACAGCAGCACCGGCACCAGCAGGGCGCCGCCCAGGCCCATGAGGGAGGCGAGGAGGGGCAGGGGGCCGCGGCGCACGATGAGGATGCGCCAGGGCGCCTGCACGGATGCCCACAGGGTCATCCCCACCACGGCCGAGGAGATCGGCAGCCCCACCAGCGCCAGTAGTCCCAGGGCGGCCTGGGGGGAGTAGGCGGTGCGCGCCACCAGGATGATGAGGGCCTGCAGGGCGCCCAGTGCCAGCCACAGCCTCCACGGCAGCGCCGCACCCAGGGCCCGCAGGACTGAGCGGGCCCCCGCCGGCACCCCCACCGCCCGGGTCGGGGCCGCTGTGGGGGCCGGGGCAGCGGCGGGAGCGGGACGGCGCCGGAGCGGTCCACCGGGGACGGTCGAGGTGCGCACGGGCCTGCCGCCCAGTGCCACCGCGAGGATCCCGCCCACGGCTGCCAGCGCCGTCGAGCCCAGGAGCCCGGGCAGGACCGGGTAGTGCCAGACCGGGGAGCCGGGCTCCAGGATGACGCTGCTGCCGTGGACCCCCAGCAGGGGCAGCACGGGTCGGGCCGACCAGGTCCAGGGCAGCATCCACCAGTCGGCCCGCTCGGCCTGCACGGCCCCGGTGAAGGACCACGCGAGGCCCAGGACGGGGGCCGCGCCGACCGCGCTGGCCCCGATGAGGCGGTAGGCGACCATGCCCCAGGCGCTGGCACCGGAGACGACGATCCACATGACCAGGGCAAAGGAGAGGTAGCGCTGCCAGGGCCCCCAGCCGTTGCCCGCGATGAGGGCGTCAAGCACCACGGGGGCCACGAGAGCCGCCTGGCAGGCCAGGGCCGAGGCGCTGAGCACCGCCAGGCGGGCGGCCAGGACGCGGCGGGGGCTCACGGCCCGCCAGGCGGTCCCGCCCTGGCGCCAGCGGTCCTCCCGCCACTGGGCCATCACCCCGGCCAGCAGGCCCAGGGGGATGGCGAATCCCACCGGGTAGAGGTGCATCCAGGGCAGGGCGTTGCCGTTCCAGGTCGTGTCCTCCACCACGCCCCGGCTGAGGGTCGCATGGGCCAGCACGAGGGTGTGCAGGGCGAAGACGGCCGTGGCCGCGATGACGCCCCAGGTGAAGGTCCGCCGTGAGCGCAGCGCCTCGGCGCGCAGCAGGCCGGGCATGCCCACCTGGCAGGCTGCGGGGGCAGGGGTCGTGGCGCTCATGGGGCCACCGCCGTGCTCCCGGCGCCGACGGCCGCCAGGAAGGCGGCCTCCAGTGCCTGGGGGTCGTGGGTGCCGGCGAAGGACTCCAGGGGCCCCTCGTAGACCAGCGAACCTGAGGCCAGCACGCCCAGGTCATCGCACATCTGGGCGATCTCCCCGAGCTGGTGGCTGGAGACCACCAGGGTGCGGCCCTGGGCCGCCAGGGTGCGCATGAGGTCGCGCAGCTCGACGATGCCGCGGGGATCCAGCCCGTTCTGGGGCTCGTCGAGAATGAGCACCTGGGGGTCGGTCAGCAGCGCCATGGCCAGGGACAGGCGCACCTTCATCCCGGTGGAGAAGGCACCGGCCCGCTTGCGCCCCGCCCCCTGGAGCCCCACGCGCTCCAGGAGCGGGTCGATGACCGCGGGGGAGACGCCGGTCAGGCGGCAGTGGACCAGCAGGTTGCGGTGGGCGCTGAGCTGGGGGAAGAGGGCGGGGCCGTTGATGGCGGCCCCCACCCGGCGCAGGCTCCGGCGGGTCAGGGGCGAGCCCTGGATCTCCACGGCTCCGGCGTCGGGGCGAAGCAGGCCCAGGGCGATGTTGAAGGCGGTGGACTTGCCGGCGCCGTTGAGGCCCAGCAGGCCGTAGACCCGCCCGGGACGGGCGGTCAGGGTCAGCCCGTCGAGGACCTGCTGACGGCCGAAGGACTTGCTGACCCCGATCAGCCGGAGCCCGGGTGGTGGGAGCGCAGCGGGGTCGCAGGGCCGGCGCGGGGGCGCCGTGCGCAGTGGGGTGCTCGGTGCGTGTGCCATGCCATCGATGCTCCCGCTGCGCGGGCGCCGGCGGATCCCCACCAGGGATACGATCGCCTGCCGCGCCCCCCCTGGGCCCCTCCTCCTGAAGGAGGAGGGGCCCAGGGGGGCATGCCGGTCCTCGTGACGGGGAGGGGCACAGGGCTGCTCAAGGGGCAGACCTGCCCCGCCAGCCTCGTAACCCCGCTGTGATCTATTTGCTAGCGTGTGCGCCGTGATCCCTCAGCTTCGTCGAGTCGGCCAGCGCGCGGCCATCTACGCCCTCGTTCGCCAGGAGATGCTCGCCGAGGTCCTGGAGCAGCGACTGGGGGAGTACGACTGGAGCGTGGACCTGCGCGCCCGGCGCTTCGTGTTCAGCTCCGAGCGCGGCAGGATCACCGCCACCGGTCAGGTCCTCGCCTCCATCGCGCTCAACCCGGCCTCCCTGCTGTGGGGCTTCGCCGCGCCCTTCGCCCCCTACGTGGGGCAGAACTCGGCGGCCTCCCGCATCTCGATCTTCGGCGCCCGCCATGGCCTGGAGGTCTTCCAGCGCGAGGAGGTCGGCTACGAGGTCGAGCCGGGGGAGAACCAGGTCGAGCTCGTCACCACCCTGTCCCACGATGTGGGGATGGCCGCCACGGAGATCTTCGGCCCCAGGATCCTGTACTACTCGGGGGCCACGGGCACCGCGGGCTCCCGGCAGGTCTTCCTCCTGGAGGACCTCTCCGTGCCGCTGCCCGACCTGACCCTCAACCGGCTCTTCCCCTCCCTGACCCGCTACGTCATGGCGGTCGATGACATCGACTGGTCCCTGCACGGACTGGTCCACCTCATGCCGGGCTGGTCCCTGAGCCGGGAGGATATCGGGGCCACCACCGGCTACCGCATCGCCAACACCACGGGGCAGTCCTACACCCTGTCGGTGACCCGCGGCGAGCAGGGCGAGATCGCCAACGTCTTCATGTCCTGACCGCTCCGGGGCCCTCATCGCCGCGCGGGCCGGGCAGGGGCACCAGGCCGGTGGCGAAGGCGTGGATGACCAGCTCGACCCGGTTGGCGCACCCCGTCTTGCCCAGGACCGCCTTGACATGGGTCTTGATGGTGGACTCGGCCAGGTAGAGCCTCCGGGCGATCTCGGCATTGGCCAGCCCCTGGCACACCAGGGCCAGGACCGCCTCCTCGCGGCGGGTCAGGGGCTCGTGCAGGCCACCGCCGCCGGCACCGGGGACGGGGTCGACGACGCCGCCCGCCGCCCCGTCGTCGTCGGCCGGTCCCGCCGTCCCGCCCGCAGCGGCCCGCCCGCCCGGTGGCTCCTGCGCCTCCAGATGGGCCAGGACCGTGCCCGTGACCGCCGGATCCAACCAGGCCCCGCCCCGGGCGACCACCCGGATCGCCTGGAGCAGGACCTGGGGGGAGGCGTCCTTGAGCAGGAAGCCGTTGGCACCCGCGCGCAGGGAGGACAGCACCAGCTGCTCGTCGTCGAAAGTCGTCAGCACCAGGATGGGCAGGCCGGCGGTGGCCGGGCGGCCGCGCAGCGCGGCAATGGCGCTGACGCCGTCCATGATCGGCATCCGCAGGTCCATGAGCACCACCGGGCTCGGGGCCGGTCCAGGCGCCTGCCCGGCCGCGGCGGTGAGCCGCTCCACCGCCTCCCGCCCGTTGGCGGCGGTCAGGACGACCTCCATGTCCTGCTGGGCGGCGATGAGCGCGCTGAAGGCGGAGACGAGCAGCTGCTGGTCATCGACCACCGCCACGGCGATGGGCCCGCCCCCGGGCCCAGCCGTCGTATCAGTCGTCTCAGCCGTCTCATTCATCTCGGCCATGTCGGGAGCCTCCCGCCTCCGGGTCGGTGCCGGCCGCCTCGGCCGCGGGCTGGTTGACGGGGAAGGAGGCCGCCAGGCGGAAGCCCGCCGCGCCGTCGAGGTCGACCGCTGAGGCCTCCAGGGCGCCCCCGACCAGCCGCAGCCGCTCCTGGAGCCCGATGAGGCCGCTGCCCGCGGGCGCGCCGGGGCGCCCCTGCTGGGACTGGCGCGGCGCGGCATTGACGACCTCCAGGCGGCAGCGGCCCTCATCCAGGCCCAGGCGCACCAGGATGGGGCTCCCGCCGTGCTTGAGGGCATTGGTCATCGCCTCGCCCACCAGCCGCACGAGGGTCAGGCGCTGCATCATCGACCACTGCTCGTTCCAGGCCTCCAGCACCTGCGGCTCGGGCAGCCGCGCGCTCACCCGCCGCCCGGCGCTGCGGGCGCTGCCCACGAGGTCGGGCACGGTGAGCAGGTCGGCCAGGGGAGCGGAGTCCTGGGCCTGGGAGCGCAGGGCCCGCACCAGCTCGCGCACCGAGTCCAGGGAGGTGCTGGCCGTGCTCCGCACGGATTCCAGGGCGCCTCGCATCTGCTCGCCGCCTCCCAGGGCCAGGCCGGTGGAGGCCTGGACGGTGACCGCGGTGAGGCTGTGGCCCACCAGGTCGTGCAGCTCGCGGGCGATGCCCAGGCGCTCTGCGGCGGTGGCGGCCAGCGCCGCGGCCCGCAGCTCCTGGGCGTGGGACTCGGCCGAGCGCCGCCGTGCCGAGGCGTGCAGGTAGGTCAGGATCACCGCACCGACGAAGACCAGGGAGATGAGCATGAGGGGCACCAGCGCCCGGCCCGGGGCCGCGGCCTGGAACCTGCTGGCCATGATGGTGGCGGGGTTGACCACCGCGCCGGCCAGGGCCAGCAGGAGGGCGGGGTGCCCCACCTGCGGTCGGGCTCCCAGCGGGTGACGGCGTGCAGGCTGGTCACCGCGGTGATGATGATCGGGTCCAGCCCCAGGTTGACCGGGGAGAGCAGCACGAGCAGCGCGTAGACGGCCAGCATGCTGTAGGTGGCGATGAGCGCCGCGCGCAGCAGCCGCAGGCGCAGGAACTGCAGGAGGGCCAGGACCAGGCTCACCCCCAGGTTGAGCACGTAGACCGGGTAGGGGCCGTAGTCCAGGATGAAGTCGAGGTTCAGGGAGGCCACCACCAGGCAGAGCGCGCCCCAGCCGATGTCCACCGCGGCCAGGCCGCCCCTGGTGGCTCCCGGTGGGACGGTGCGGCAGTGCCGGCGCCAGTCGTAGGGCCGGGCACCGGGAGCCGCTGCCTGCGGGACGGCGGTCATGGCCGCCCGGCCCCGGGCCCGCAGGCCTCCAGCAGGCCGCGGGCGTGGCGCCCCGCGGCGGCAGCGGCCAGGAAGGCGGCCGCATCCTCCTCCAGGCCCCGGCCCATGGTGGACATCCGCATCCCGGTGGTCTCCTGGGCCGCCCGCAGCGCCTCCATGAGGCCGGCCGTGGGCACGGGCACCAGCCGGTGCCCGCCGGCCCCGGGCCGTGGGGCGCACAGGGCCCGGGCCTGCTCACCGACCTGCTCGCCCAGGGCGCCGTCGAGCTGGGGGACGGCGATATCCGCCGCGGCCAGCGCCACCCGCCCGTAGGCGGTCATCGAGTGGTGGGACACGCCCCGGTGGCGCCGGCGCGCATCGGCCTGGGAGATGCGCAGGCAGGCCACCGCCCGGCCCCCCAGGGCGGCGACGGCATTGACCGCCTCCCCGCAGGCCACCCCGGAGAAGCCCCACGGGGTGTCGGTGCCCAGGTTCCCCGGGCCCTGGATGACCACGGCCACCTGAGCGCCCAGGATGTGGCGGGCGGCGAGCAGCGCGTTGTGCACGGTGACGGCCTCGACCTCCCCGCCCCAGGCCTGCCCGGCGCTGATGGTCCCGGCGAGCCAGCCGGCCTGCCGCAGCCCGGCCACGGTGCGGGAGTAGGCAAGCGGCAGGGCGCCGCCGTCGGTCATGATGTAGACGGCCCGGGGCGCCTGCGGGGATGCGGGGCAGGGCGGGGCCGAGCCCTTAGGGCCCGGGCATCCCGGATCGGCGCGCAGGCCCGCCAGGATCGCGGGCAGGGAGGAGTGCAGGTCGGCGACCACGACCGGCATGCCCTCCAGGCCCAGGGCGCCGATGGGCGCGCTGAGCACGGGGTGGTGGTCCGTGCCCTGCTCATCGACGCCGGTGACCATCACCTGGTCGGGCATGTAGCGGGCCTTGACCAGGTGCCCCTCCCGGGGGGCATCCGGGGGCAGGACGTCCAGGCGGGCCGCCACCATGGCGTGACCGCCGGTGCCCAGGCCCCGGTCCAGGGCGGAGACCTCCAGGCGCAGGCGCTCCCCGGCCCGGGGCAGCCCGGTGATGGCCTCGTAGGCCACCGCCCGGATGCGCTCGCCCGGCCCCGGCCCGCGGGCCTGCCGGGGCGCGCCGGTGATCTCCACCTCCAGCTCCGCGCAGGCCTGCCCCGGCCGCCCCCATGACCGTCGCAGGCCGATCACCACGCCGTCGCGCCACATCATGCCCACCAGCCTAGCGAGCCCCTACGCTGGGGGCCGTGAGCGAGCAGTCCCGCAGCGCCGAGGAGCGCCTGGTCAGTCTCCTGCTGACACTGCGGAGCACCCGTCGGGGGATGAGCGCCGAGGAGCTGCTCGGCGCCGTGCCCGGATACGCGGCGGACAACGCGGAGTCGGCCCGCCGCAAGTTCGAGCGGGACAAGGAGACGCTGCGCGAGCTGGGCATCGTGCTGACCACCCTGGGCGAGCAGGACGAGCCCCGCTACCGCATCAGCGAGGAGGACTACGTCCTTCCCGAACTGCGCCTGGACGCCTCCCAGGCCGCCGCCCTGGATCTGGCCGCCTCGGCCTGGCGCCACGGCAGCCTGCCGGCCACCGCCCGGCGGGCCCTCATCAAGCTGCGGGCCGTGGCCGAGGAGCCCCCGGGCCCCGCTGATGGCTCGAGGGCGGAGCAGCCGGGCCGGGCCCCGAGCCCGCCCGCGCCGCTGGGGGTGAGGGAGCTGTCGGCGGACCTGTCCGGCGAGCAGATCCCCGAGGCGCTCATCGCCGCGGTCGATGAGCGCCGCCTCATCTCCTTCCGCTATCTCTCAGCGCACTCGGGCACCAGCAGCGTGCGCACCGTCGAGCCCCACCACCTGCGCATGAGCCAGGGGGCCTGGTACCTCGACGCCGTCGAGACGGCCACCGGCCAGGAGCGCACCTTCAACCTGGCCCGCCTCAGCGGGCCCATCGCGGTGCAGGGCCCTCCCGGCGCCTTCGTCCGAGGGCCGCGCAGGGCGCCGTCGTCCCAGCGCGCCCTCCTGGCGGTCCTGCCGGGCCGGGCCCTGGGCCTCAGGCTCGTGGGGCGGCAGGTCGACGCCGGCACCGCAGTGGCCGGCATCGATGCCCCGCCCCTGAGCGCCCCGGAGGGGCGCGACCTCATCGCGGTGGACTACGAGGAGTGCCTGTCCTTCGCGGGGACCCTGGCCTCCATGGGCGAGGCGGTCCTGGTCCTGGCCCCCGCGCAGCTGCGCAGCAGCGTCGTGGACCACCTGCGCGCGGCGGCGGCGCTGGAGGCGGCACCGCCCGGCGCACCGGAGGGCGCCGGTGACGGTGATGGGCGTGCTGAGACCGACGGAACCAGGGGGGCCTGAGATGCCGCGCCGACCCGCCTCCGAGCGACTGGCCCGCCTGCTGGCCCTGCCCGCCTGGGTGGCCGAGCACCCCGGGGCCGGCATCGAGCGCGCCGCCGCCCACTTCGGCGTCACCCCCGCGCAGATCGAGGCCGATGTCAACACCCTGTGGGTCTCGGGGCTTCCCGGCGGCCTGCCCGGCGAGCTCGTCGACTTCGACGCCACCGAGTTCGAGGCCGGCCGCCTGAGCCTGTCCGAGCCCCTGGGCCTGGACCGGCCCGTGCGCCTGTCCCGCCAGGAGGCGCTCTCCCTGGTCATGGCCCTGCGCGTCCTGCGCTCCGTGCTGGCCGAGGACGAGGACTCCCTGCGCGCCCTGGGCGGGGCCGAGGCGGCGCTGAGCCGCCTGCTGGCCCACGGGCCCGACGAGGCGCTCGATCCCGGCGACGCCCCGGCCCGGGCCGGCTCCTCCCACCTGGCCCAGGTGCTGGCCGCTGTGCGCCGGGCCCTGCGCGAGCGCCGTCGGCTCGAGATCACCTACGTCTCGGCCACGGACACCGCCTCCCAGCGGCAGGTCGACCCCATGGGGCTGCGCAGCGACGGCGCCCACCTGTCCCTGCTCGGGTGGTGCCTGAGCGCCGGCGCGCAGCGCACCTTCCGCCTCGACCGCATTCTGGCGGCCACCGTCCTGCCCACCCGGGCACGGGCCCACCGCGCCCCCGGGCGCGCCAGGGGCGGGGCGCCGGCCGCGCCCCCGGAGGGTCCCACGGCCGTTGTCACACTGCGGCCCTCGGGCCGGTGGCTGGTCGAGCAGGTCCCCTGCCTGAGCGTCGAGGAGCAGGACGATGGGCGCCTGCGGGCCACGGTCCAGGGGCGCGACGAGGACTGGCTGGTCTCCCTGGTGCTCTCGGCCGGCAGCCATCTCATCGCCGTCGAGCCCGCCTCCCTGGCGCAGCGGGCGGGCGGTGCCGCGCGCCGCGCGCTGGCCGCCTACGACGCCGACGGCCTTGACGACGGCGGGAGGGGCGCAGGGGCACCGCCCGCGGGCGGAGTATGATACTGCGCGCCTCCTCCGCCCGGGGCGGATACCCGCAGGGGCGGGTCGGGGCATGGCGCGCTGAGCGCTAGACTCATCGTGTTCACTCATCGTGTTCACTCATCGTGCACCCACCGGAAGTAGGAATTCACCATGGGAGCTTTCAAGCCCTGGCACTGGATCGTGCTCATCGTCGTCGTGGTCCTGGTCTTCGGAGCAGGCCGGCTCCCCGACATCGCCAAGAGCCTGGGCCAGTCGATGAAGGTCTTCAAGAAGGAGGTCAAGGAGCTGCGCGAGGACGACGACCAGCCTCCCGCCCAGATCCAGCAGCCCCAGGAGGGCACCTACTACACCCAGCCCACCCAGCAGGGCCAGGCCGCCCCCAGCAGCTCGGAGCACCCCTCCCAGCACTGAGCCCGCGGCCCGGCCCGGGCGGCCCCAGCCGTGGGAGGCCGGCGCGGCCGCCCCGGGCGGCGCGCGGCCCTCAGCCCTGCACCCACCAACGCCACGAAGGAGAAGCGCGGTGCCCAAGCTCCCCAAGATCTCCGCGTCCCGCCGCAAGGACAATCCCGAGGCGAGGATGTCCATCGGGGACCACCTGCGCGAGCTGCGCAACCGCGTCATCATCTCGGCCATCGGGGTGATCGTCGGGTCGGTGGTGGGCTACATCATCTACGACTGGGCCTTCGCCGTGGTCACCTACCCCATCACCGAGGCGATCGAGGACGGGGCGAGGCTGACCCTGAACTTCAGCACGGTGCTGGGCTCCTTCGACCTGAAGATCCGCATCTCCCTGTGGCTGGGCGTCATCCTGTCCTCACCGCTGTGGATGTACCAGTTCTGGGCCTATGTGGGGCCGGGCATGACGGCCAGGGAGAAGCGCTACACCTGGGCCTACGGCGTGGTGGGCCTGCTGCTGTTCCTGTGCGGCGTCGGCCTGGGCATCCTCATCCTGCCTCACGCGGTCACGATCCTCACCGGATTCATCCCCCAGGTGGAGGTGACCTCCGGCTTCATCGACGCCAGCCCCTACCTGTCCTTCGTCATGAGGATCATCCTGGTCTTCGGCCTGGCCTTCCTGCTGCCGGAGGTCATGGTGGCCCTCAACCACCTGGGCCTGGTCAAGGGCACGACCCTGCTCAAGGGCTGGCGCTGGGCCGTGGTCATCATCTTCGCCTTCATGGCGGTGGCCAACCCCCTGCCCGACCCCTGGTCGATGATCTTCATGGCCCTGCCCATCACCGGCCTGTACTTCCTGGCCTGCTACATCGCCATCAGCCACGACAAGCGCGTGGCCAGGAAGCGGGCGGCGCTGGACGCCGAGCTCGACGCGGCCCTGGCCGCCCCCGACTCCAAGCGGCTCACTGCGGACTGAGCGGCCCCCGCCGCGCCGATTCCCGCCACGAGCAAGAGCCCGCTGAGACCGCTGCCGCAGCCGCCCCGCCTCCCACCATGCGCATCGCCCTGCTGTCCAATCCCTCCTCGGGGAGGGGCCGTCACGCCCGGGCCGACGACGAGGCCCGCCTGCGCCTCATGCGCGCCGGTCATGAGGTCCTCCATGTGCGCACCGGCTCCTACGAGCAGGCGCGCAGCGCGGGATCGGCCCTGGTGGCCCAGGAGGCCGACGCCCTGGTGGTCGTGGGAGGCGATGGCATGGTCCACCTGGGCCTGGAGGTGGTGGCGGGCACCGAGGTGCCCCTGGGGATCGTGGCCACCGGAACCGGCAACGACATCGCCCGCCACTTCGGCCTGCCCAGCCGGGATGTGGCGGAGTGCACCCGGATCATCGACGCCGCCCTGAGCGGGCGCGCCGTCGACGGCCGGGTCCTGGCCGTGGACGCCATCCGCGCCACCCGCCCCGACGGCGCAGCGGTGGCCGGTGAGCACCGGTGGTCCCTGGCGGTGGTCTCCGCCGGCTTCGACGCCGCGGTCAACGCCCGGGCGAACCTCATGACCTGGCCCGCGGGGGAGGGGCGCTACCTGCGCGCGATCCTGGCCGAGCTCAGTGCCCTGGCCCCCTACGGCTATCGGATCACCACCGATGCGGGCACCTGGGAGGGGCCCGCGCTGCTGGCGGCCGTGGCCAACACCCGCTACTTCGGCGGAGGGCTGATCCTGGCGCCCCATGCCGATGCCGGCGACGGGATGCTGGAGGTGCTGCGCCTGGAGCCCGTGGGCCGGGCCCGGCTCCTGGGCCTGCTGCGCCGGCTCCTGTCGGGCACCCACCTGGAATCGCCCCACGTCCACCTCGAGCGCAGCGCGAGCGTGACCATCGAGGCCCTCGATGAGCGCACCGGCCGTGACCATGGGCTGCGGCCCCCGCCCCACCCCTACGCCGACGGCGAGCCCCTGGCGCCCCTGCCGCTGCGCCTGGAGGCGGTACCGCGGGCGGTGCGCCTCCTGGCGCCCGCGCCGGGCCCCGGCGACGGTGCGGGCGCGGGAACGTAGGGTGTGCCCATGAGCTCACCCGCCCAGCGCTATGCCGAGGCCCGTCGTCGTCAGGCGGCTGGCCGCGGTGAGGCGGCGCGCTTCGCCGAGGGCTACGACTTCCCCCTGGACGACTTCCAGATCCAGGGCTGCGCCGCGCTGGAGCGGGGCGAGAACGTCCTGGTGGCCGCGCCCACGGGGGCGGGCAAGACCGTGGTGGGGGAGTTCGCCGTCCACCTGGGGCTGGCCCGGGGCCTGAAGACCTTCTACACCACCCCCATCAAGGCGCTGTCCAACCAGAAGTACCTCGACCTGGCGGCCCGCCACGGGCAGGAGCGGGTGGGACTGCTCACCGGTGACGCCTCGGTCAACCCCCACGCCGAGGTGGTGGTGATGACCACCGAGGTGCTGCGCAACATGCTCTACTCCGGATCACGGGACCTGGAGGACCTGGGCTACGTGGTCATGGACGAGGTCCACTACCTGGCCGACCGCTTCCGCGGCCCGGTGTGGGAGGAGGTCATCATCCACCTGGCGCCACAGGTGCGGGTGGTCTCCCTGTCGGCCACGGTCTCCAACGCCGAGGAGTTCGGCGACTGGCTGGGACAGGTGCGGGGCGCCACCGCCGTGGTGGTCAGCGAGCACCGGCCCGTGCCCCTGACCCAGCACATGATGGTGGGAAGGCGCCTGCTGCCGCTCTACTCCCTGCCCGGTCACCGCCCCGCCCAGGAGGAGGCGCCCAGCACCCGGGCCCATGACGGTGCCGGGGAGGGAGGCGGCGGGGCGCCGGGCCCGGAGGGCTCCGGCCAGCCGCCCATCAACCCCCGGCTGGTCCAGGCCATCCGCAGCGCCCGGCGGGCCGCCGCCTCGCAGTCCTCCTCCCACCCGGGGCACGGGGACTCCCCGCACTGGCGGCGCCGGGGCCGGGCGGTGCGGGCCCCGCGCCGCGGCGAGGGCGGGGCCCGCACCGCCCGGCTGAAGCCGCCCTCGCGGCCCGCGGTCATCTCCGCCCTGGAGGCGGCCGGGCTGCTGCCAGCCATCATCTTCATCTTCTCCCGGGCGGGCTGCGAGCAGGCCGTGGCCCAGGCGGTCAGTGCGGGAGTGGACCTGACCACGCCTGCGCAGGCGGCCGCCATCCGCGCCGTCGTCGAGCAGCGCACGGCCGACATCCCCCGGGAGGACCTGGGGGTCCTGGGCTTCCACTCCTGGGCCCACGCGCTGGAGCGGGGCGTGGCCGCCCATCACGCCGGGCTGCTGCCGGTGTTCAAGGAGACGGTGGAGGAGCTCTTCAGCGCCGGCCTCATCAAGGTCGTCTACGCCACCGAGACCCTGGCCCTGGGGATCAACATGCCGGCGCGCACCGTGGTCCTGGAGTCGCTGCGCAAGTGGAACGGCTCGGCGCACGTGACCCTCAGCCCGGGGGAGTACACCCAGCTCACGGGCCGTGCGGGCCGGCGCGGCATCGACATCGAGGGGCACGCCGTGGTCCTGGCCGCCGACGACGTCGAGCCCTCGACCGTCTCCGCCCTGGCCTCACGGCGCACCTACCCCCTGGTCTCCGCCTTCCGCCCCACCTACAACATGGCGGTCAACCTCCTGTCGCGCACCTCGCGGGCCCGGGCCCGCGAGGTCCTGGAGTCCTCCTTCGCCCAGTTCCAGGCCGACCGGGGAGTGGTGGAGCTGGCGGCCCAGGCGCGCAGGAAGCGCCGCTCCCTGGCCTCCCTAGAGGAGGCGATGGCCTGCGACCTGGGGGACTTCCGCGAGTACGCGGCCCTGCGCCAGGAGATCGGCGAGGTCGAGGCGGACCTGTCGCGGGCCAGGTCGGCCTCGCGGCGCCGGGAGGCGGGGCGGGCCATGAGCGGCCTGGAGCGCGGCGACGTCGTCATCCACCGCCGGGGCCGGCGCCTGCGGCACGCCGTGGTCCTGGAGGTGGCCGCCGACCGCACCGGCACCCCCGCCCTGACCGTGCTGGGGGAGGACGGTCGCGTGGTGACCCTGACGCCGGACACCTCGCCCGACGGGGTCACCCGGGTGGGGCACCTGCGCGTGGCCCCGAGCCTGGACCTCCACCGGCCCAGGGACCGCGACCGCCTCGTGGGGCGCCTGGTGGAGGCCCTGCGCAGCGGCGCCCTGTCCGATGCCCGCCGCAGCCGCACCCCGTCAGGGCGCGCCCAGGACGAGCTCGCCGCCATTGAGCGCCTCGAGCAGCTGCGCGCGGACATGCGCGCCCACCCCTGCCACGGCTGCCCGCAGCGCGAGGAGCACGCCCGCGTAGGACGCAAGTGGTCCCGGGCCCTGGCGGCCTCCCAGCGGCTCCAGCGGCGCGTGGAGGCCCGCACCGGCACCATCGCGCGGCTCTTCGACGCCGTGTGCCGGGTCCTCCTGGAACTGGGGTACCTCGAGGCGGCCGACCCGCGCAGGCCCGATGGCGGGCTGCGGGTCACCGCCGCCGGCCGGGTCCTGGCCCGCATCTACGCCGAGCGCGACCTGCTCATCGCCGAGTGCCTGCGCACCGGGGCCTGGCGGGGCCTGGACTCCGGCGAGCTGGCCGGGGCCCTGAGCGCCTGCGTCTACGAGCCGCGCCTGACCAGCCAGTCTCTGGGGCTGCCGGTGGCGCCCGGATCGCAGTTGGGCCGCAGCCTGCGCGAGACCCTGGCGGTCTCCCGGCGCATCAACGAGCTGGAGGCACTGGCCCGCCTGGAGGCCTCCCCGGGTGCCGAGCCGGCCCTGGCCGGGGCGGTGCGGGCCTGGTGCCGGGGCGCGGACCTGGCCGAGGTCCTCCAGGCCACCGAGCTGAGCGCCGGGGACTTCGTGCGCTGGTGCCGCCAGCTGCTCGACGTCGTCGGCCAGCTCGCCGCCCTGACCCCCTCCCGGGGCGCCGATGAGCGCACCGGGAGGGACATCGCGGCCCTGTCGCTGCAGGCCGCCGAGGCCTGCCAGGACCTCGACCGGGGCGTCGTGGCGTGGTCGGGGCTGTGAGCGCCGCAGGCACGGGCCCCGGCGCCTGTGAGGAGAGGGGAGCGGAACAGCCATGAGAGCTCTGAGGATTGCCAGCGCCTGCCGCCCGGCTCTGCTCGCCGTGATCTGGGGACTGGTGACCTACGCGGCCTTCCCACCCATGGGCCTGTGGTGGGCGGGCCTCATCGGGGTCGGCGGCCTCATGCTGCTCACGCGCGGGGCCGGGCTGCGCACCGGGCTCGGGCTCGGCGCGCTCTACGGCGCGGGCCTGCTGGCCCCCCTGCTCCACTTCACCGCCGTGGCCATGGGCAACCCCATCGGCTGGGCGGCACTCACCGTCTTCCAGAGCCTCTACCTCGCCCTCCTGGGCGGGGCCTGGGCGCTGGTCAGCCGCCTGCCCGCCCTCACCGGCGCTCCCGCGCCCGGCGCCCGGCGCCCCGGGCGCCGGGCGGCGCGCCGGTGGCTGCCTCCCGCGGCGGCGCGCATCGGGGCCTTCGCGATCCTGTGGGCGGGCATCGAGGAGCTGCGCTCCTCCTGGCCCCTGGGCGGATTCCCCTTCGGGCGCCTGGCCTTCGCCATGGCCGATGCCCCCATGCTCCCGGTGGCCGCCTATGGAGGATCCCTGGCGCTGAGCCTGGTGGCGGCCCTCATCGCCGCGTGCCTGGCCGAGGCCGTCGCGGCCCTCCTGCCAGCGGTCCTCCGCCTCGGCCCGCGCCCGGCGCGCGCAGGGACGATAGGGACTCGCCGTCCTTCCGTCGCGGCCCTGGCCGCCGGGGCCGCAGCGGCGCTCATGATGGCGCCCGCCGCCCTGCCCCTGGCCACCGGCGCCCAGGAGGGGACCATCCGCGTGGGCGCCGTCCAGGGCAATGTCGCCAAGGATTTCGAGGACGCCTTCAACCGCGCCCTGGAGGTCACCGGCAACCACGCCACCGCCACCGAGCAGCTGGCCGCCGACGTCGGCCCGGGCACGCTGGACATGGTCATCTGGCCGGAGAATGCCGCCGACCTCGACCCGCGCTCGCATGCCTCGACCGCCGCCCTGCTCGATCGCTCCGCCCGGGCGGTCGGCGCCCCGGTGCTCGTGGGCGCGGTGCCCGTCGAGGGCCGGGTCCGCTACAACGACATGCTCCTGTGGAGCCCCCAGGAGGGCCCGGGCGCCTACTACCGCAAGCACCGGCCCGTGCCCTTCGCCGAGTACATCCCCGCGCGCAGCCTCGTGCGCCGCCTGACCAGCCAGGTCGACCGCATCAGTGTCGACATGGCCGCGGGCACCGGCCCTTCCGCGCTCACCGTGCCCGCGGCCACCCAGGGCCGCCAGGTGCCCCTGGCCATGGGCATCTGCTTCGAGGTCGCCTACGACGACTCCCTGCGCGAGGGGGTGCTCCAGGGCGGGCGGGCCATCGTCATCCCCACCAACAACGCCTCCTTCCTCGACTCCGGCGAGGCCGCCCAGCAGCTGGCCCAGGGCAGGGTTCAGGCCGTCGTCCACGGGCGCAGCCTGGTCCAGGTCTCCACCGTGGGCTACACCGCGATCATCGCCCCCGACGGCAGCGTCGAGCAGGTCACCCGGCCCTACACCCAGGCCTCCCTAGTGGCCGACGTCGCCCTGCGCACCTCCCTGACCCCCGCCGACCGGCTGGGCGCCTGGCCCGGAGCCGCGGCTGAGTCGCTCGCCGCGATCCTGGCCCTGGCGGGTATCGTGAACGCGGTGAGGACGGCGCGCCGTCGTCCCTGACCCGCCCACCGGCAACAGGCCGCGACCACTGAGGACTCGGAGAGAACACGTGCTGGCACTCGTCGTCATTCCCACCTACAACGAGATCGAGACCCTGCCCACCGCCCTGGACCAGGTGCGCCAGCACGCCCCCCAGGCGCACATCCTCGTCGTCGACGACGGCTCGCCCGACGGCACCGGGGACTACGCCGACACCCGGGCGGCCCAGGACGAGCACATCCACGTCCTGCACCGCGCCGAGAAGAACGGCCTGGGGCCGGCCTACCTGGCGGGCTTCTCCTGGGCGCTGGCGGGCGGCTACGAGCTCATCATCGAGATGGATGCCGATGGCTCCCACCGCGCCGAGGACCTGGCACTGCTCATCCAGCGCGCCGAGATGGCCGACGAGCCCGACCTGGTCATCGGCTCGCGCTGGGTCTCGGGCGGGGCCACCGAGGGCTGGGACGCCAGGCGCGTGGCCCTGTCCCGTGCCGGCAACCTCTACATCAACGCCATGCTGGGGATGCGCGTCAAGGACGCCACCGCGGGCTTCCGCGTCTACCGGGCCTCGATCCTGCGGCGCATGGACCTGGGCGGGGTCGAGGCCCTGGGCTACGGGTTCCAGGTCAACATGACCATGCTCGTCGAGGAGGCCGGGGGGCGGATCGTGGAGATGCCCATCGTGTTCAAGGAGCGCGAGGCCGGCCAGTCCAAGCTCTCCGGGGGCATCTTCACCGAGGAGCTGCGCCTGGTGACCCGCTGGGGCCTGCGCAAGCGGGGCGGCCAGGCCCTGGAGCTGTCCCGGCAGGCGGCCGACCGCCTCCAGCAGGCCTGGGGCTCCCGCGGGGGCCGGGGCGGCCAGGGCCGCTAGTCGTCCTTCCCTGTCAGGGGAGGCCGCGACCGGGGCGGGTGGGGTCCTGGCGCTCTTCCTGGTTCGGGGTGGCCCGGGGCACGGGCCGGGGTCCTGGCCCGGATTGTTGGGCGTCGCTTCGCGAAAAGCGCGTCACTTCGCGACGTGGACGACACCTAGAAGGTGCGTCCATTCCGCTAAGTGACGCCTCTGTCGCGAAGTGACGCCCCATCGAGCCCGGCCCACCGCCGCCCTGGCCCTCCCACCAGCACCCACCCTCCCCGTTGACAGCCTCCCAGGCAGGCCCAACGAGCGAGTGCGCCGGCGGCCCAGCACTGTGCTGGGCCGCCGGCGCAAGTACAAGGAGGCGAGGCAGGCGCCTACATCCGCTCGCGGTAGATCTCCCCGCTGCGCAGCATCTCCAGGCGCTCGTTGAGCAGCTCCTTGAGCTCATCGACACCCCGGCGCTCCAGGAGCATGTCCCAGTGGGTGCGGGGCGCCTTCTTGGGCTCCTCATCCTCGGAGTCCTCCTCCTCGCCGCGGCGGGCGGCGATCTGCCCGCACTCGGGGCACTCCCAGGTGGAGGGGACCTCCGCCTCGGTGGACATGGGGATGGTGATGACGTGGGCGAGCGGGCACTCGTAGGTGATCATCATCCGCTCGGCGAACTCCACGCCCTCCTCGGACTCCATCGACTTCGCGCCGATGGTCATGCCTCGCAGTGCGCGGTCTGCCATGATGCTGCCTTCCTCGTGGCTCGTGTCTCGCCGGTAGCCCTCCCCTCGGGGCGCCACCGGGAGGGTCAACAGGGGCGGGCCGGGAATTGTTCCCGTGATGCCGGGGAGCCGCCGGGCGGCCCCGGCCCGCGATCATACAGCCCTGGGTCCGGCTCCGCCCAGATGGCGCGTCCGCCCGATAACGGCGGCATACTTGGCCCCATGGCTAAGCGCATCGGAATCCTGACGGCGGGCGGGGACGCTCCTGGGCTCAACGCGGCGATCCGCGGCTTCGGCAAGGCGGCGATCCAGCAGCACGGCTGGCAGCTCATCGGCTTCCGCGACGGCATGCGGGGCCTGGCGGAGAACCGCTTCACCGAGCTGGACGCCTCGGCGCTCTCGGGGATCCTCACCACCGGGGGCACCATGCTGGGCACCAGCCGGGACAAGGTCCACCGCATGGTGGTCGACGGCGAGGTGCGCGACATGGTGCCCACCATCGTGGAGAACTACGAGAAGGACCGGCTCGACGCCCTGGTGTGCCTGGGCGGCGGGGGCACGGCCAAGAACGCCAGGCGGCTCATGGATGCGGGGCTGAGCGTCATCCACCTGCCCAAGACCATCGACAACGACATCGTCCACACCGACTCCTCCTTCGGCTTCGCCACCGCGCTGGAGATCGCCACCGAGGCGGTGGACCGCCTCCACTCCACGGCGCACTCCCACCACCGCATCATCCTGGCCGAGATCATGGGCCACCGCGCCGGGTGGCTGGCCCTGGGGGCGGGGATCGCCGGGGGAGCCGACGTCATCCTGCTGCCCGAGATCCCCTACGACGTCGACGCCATCGCCCAGAGGATCGAGCGCCGCCGCTCCCACGGCTCGACCTTCTCGGTGGTCGCCGTGGCCGAGGGCGCGCTCAGCGGCCCGGACCGCCAGGAGATCGACCACGCCGAGGCCCTGGTCAAGGACGCCTCCACCCCGCAGGCCAAGGCGGCCGCCAAGCGCGGCGTCAAGCGCCTGGAGGCCTCCCACCGGGCCAACACCTTCACCCTGGCCGAGCAGCTCGAGGAGCGCACGGGCCTGGAGGCGCGCGTGACGATCCTGGGCTACGTCCAGCGCGGCGGCACCCCCAATGCGGCCGATCGGCTCCTGGGCACGCGGCTGGGCGTGGCCGGGGCCGAGGCGATCGCCGAGGGCAGGCACGGGGTCATGGTGGCCGACCGCGGGCACGGCACCGAGCTGGTGCCGCTCAAGCAGGTGGCGGGCAAGGTCAAGTACGTGCCGGAGGACCACGAGTGGATCCGCGCCGCCAGGGCCGTGGGCACCGCCCTGGGCGACTGACCGGCCGGCGCCGGCCCTCGGTCAGGAGCCGCCGATGAGCGCCCGGCTCCCTGTGGCGGAGTACGGCTTTCCCGGCCCGCTGCGCGACCGCCTGGTGGCCGCGATCCTGGCCGGGCGCAAGCGCACGACGACGGCGCTGCTGGCGGAGTTCGAGGCGGGCGGGCAGGCGCTGCCCGCCCCTGGTGATCGGGAGCTCGTCGTCGATTCCGAGGGCGGGCCCGTGTGCGTCACTGAGGTCACCGGTGTTCAGCTCCTCCCCCTGGGGGAGGTGGGCCTGGAGCACGCCGTCGGCGAGGGGGAGGGGTATGAGTCCGTGGCGCAGTGGCGCGCCGGCCATGAGCGCTTCTGGCGCGATGCCGAGTACGCCGCATGGTTCCGCTCCCTGGGAGCGCCGCCTCCTGCTCTTGATGGGAGCACGATCGTGGTGTGCGTGCGATTCGAGGTCGTGGCCCGGGTGCCACCGGGCCACGGGCCGCGCTCGGCCTTCAGCGGGGGAAGCCGGGGATAGCAGAGGCGGATGCGCGGCCCTCCCCGATCAGAACAGGGGGATGAGGTCCCGCAGGCTGGCGACCACCAGGGTGCCGTCGGCGGCGCCCTCGAGGGTGAGGATCGTGCCGGGGCTGACCAGCAGGGCCGGGGCCATGACCGCCCGGAAGGCGGCGACGGCGTCGATGGGGCGGTCCCCGACGCACAGGACCTCGGCGGGATCCAGACCGTGGCGCTGGGCCAGCAGGAGGTTCATGGCGGGGGAGGGCTTGCGCTCGACGCCGTCGGGGGCGCAGACCATGTCATCGGGGTCCAGGCCGTGGATGGTCACGAGCATGGTGGCGCTCTCGCGGTCGCGGTGGGTGGCCACGAGGTTGAGCCCGCCGCGCTCCCACACCCGTGCCATGAGCTCGCGCGCGCCGTCCATCACCGGTGCGGGCCGGGTGCGCCACTGGGCCTTGAGGTCCTCGTGGGCCTGCTCGAGCGCTGCCCGTGGGACGCCGCGCAGGGTGGAGAGCTCCTCGATGGCGTGGGCGATCGAGATGCGCGTCAGGGCGCTGGTCTGGCGCAGGTGGGCAGGGGCGAGGTCGCCGTAGGCCGCCCGGCACAGCGCCCGGACCACGCCGGGGTAGGTGTCGATGAGGGTGCCGCCCATATCCCAGATGATGTGCCTCATATCACCATTATCCCCAGTGCGCCGGGGTTCGTCAGGCCCCTCGATGGGGACCGTTCAGAGGCTGGGCTCTCTGCGGGGCGGCTCAGATGAGCGGACGGCTCAGGAGGGACAGGTCGAGGATCCGCCCGAGCTTCTCGCCGGCCTGCGGGATCGTCCCGATGAGGGTGAAGCCGTGGCGCTTGTGCAGGTGGATCGAGACGGTGTTGCCCGCCTCGATGGCTGCGATCATGGTCCGGTCGCCGGCGGTGCGCGAGGCGTCGATGAGCGCGGCCAGGAGCCTGCCGCCCACGCCCCGGCCCTGGGCGGTGGGGGTGAGGTAGATGGAGTCCTCCACGGTGCGGGCGTAGCCCTCGTAGTCGCGCCATGGCGAGGCCACCGCGAAGCCGACGATCCCGCCGCTGTCCTGGCTGCCGGCCTCGGCGACCGCCACCAGGGCCGTGCCGCGCTCCACCATGGGGGCGAGCCAGGCGCGGGCCTGATCGGGGGAGTGCTCCCGCCCGGTCCACAGGGCCAGGGACTCGCGCGCGGCGGTGTTGCGGATGGCCCGGATCCCGGGGGAGTCGGCCATGGTGGCGGCCCGGATGGTGATCATGGTGCCAGTATCCCGCCGATCGCCCCGAGTGAGCGGCCCCAGGGCGGGCTCATGGCGAGTCCCGCCGAAGGTGGTCGGCACCTGTCACGAACGGCCGGGCATGGCTGACGCCAACCGCCTGTCGGCCGCCAGCATTGATAGTGGACACCTATCTGGTGACGCTGAGATCACGATCGATGGCGGCAGTAGCGTAGGAAATCTTGATGATCGGACCCACTCACACCTGAAAGAGATGGCGGCGAGAGTCCTCGCCAGGCACCGAGTCATCGGACGCCCCATTTCCATCGCAGACGCGCAGATTGCTGGCTCTTCGCATTTGAGGGTGTGGTAGGCAAGATTTATTGGTGTGTTTGGGGTGGGGCTGGGTGGGTGCGTCGTTGCTTGGGTGGGGGTCGAGGTCCCCCGATGATGGGAGCTGCTACACACGCCAC
>NZ_JAGFOU010000026.1 GCF_017592395.1 Actinomyces bowdenii | reverse complement strand
CATCATCGGGGGACCTCGACCCCCACCCAAGCAACGACGCACCCACCCAGCCCCACCCCAAACACACCAATAAATCTTGCCTACCACACCCTCAAATGCGAAGAGCCTGAATAGTTGGCCTTCTCGACCTGCCTGCCGGCTGCGGGCCTGTTGCCAGTGGGGATCGGGGTGCCATCCACGAGCAGGAGGCTGCCCTGGGCCACGGCCTGGGCCAGGCAGATCCCAGTCATGGCCAGCACATGAGTCAGCAGGGGCACCATGCGCCTGCCGACCCTGGAGACAGTGGGCTGAGAAATACCGTACATCTCGGCGGCCAGGGCTTGGGAGATGTTATGACGCGCCAAAACTAAGGTCAGCTCCACCTGCTGCCTGAGCCCCAGGCGGTAGCCCAGCAGGCTCTGGCCCCGCGATTCGAGCACCTGACCGATACGCCGGACAAGCTCATCGACATCCTCATCGCACAGCCCCGTGGTAGACTGATAACGCATCGGCCGTCTCCCCATGAGAATCGAGTGTGGTAACCCAATTCTCTCTCGAGACGGCCGATGCGCCCACTAACGACACGAACAAACCCCCATGAATAACACCCTCACTGCGCGCTACGGTGCCTCGTTGTTGTCGGTGGTTGATTCTCTTGGCCTGGTGGGCTGCTGTCCTGGTGATGTGCTCGCGGTGGGAGACTGTCTCTTGGGGCGGGCGGATCGGTGTGGTCCGGCAGGTGGGAGGAGGAGCTATTGGTCGGATCTGTCTCCAGCTCTTGCCCATGAGCTTGAGCTCTGCGCCGGCGGCGCTTCTCCATCTGCCACTCAGGATACATTGGGCCAGGAAGCCGAAGGGGAACGAGACCGAGTATGGCAATGACTAAGAAAACAAAGAAAGATGGCACGAGTATCTGCATGAGGGGGTTGTTTTTGTCGGTCAGTAGTATAAGGCCGCAGTGTAGCACCACTGCACCCATTGCGGGCTCGATAATGGCGATAGTGTTGCGTCCGAGGCTGTGGGATTCCATGATGGAGCGACATAATTGAGCATAAGCTGAGTCTGAGAACATTTCGAACCACCAGTTCACCATGATGAGTCCGCCGCCCAGGATGCCGGCAATGCCGAGCCAGAAATCGTTGCTCATGTTATTGATTCCTTCAATCGAACATACTGAGAATCTTATTTGCAGCCGATTTCCCGAGTTCTGATCCTATGGCGCCGCCAATTATGCCGCCAGCGACTCCTCCAATGGCTGCTCCTAGTGGTCCTCCTATGCAGGCCCCTACGGCGGCCCCGGCCTTAGCTCCGGCAAAACCGAGAGCCCACGCTGATCCGGCTGTTGCTGCACCCTTGCCGCCTGCACGTGCTACCTTCTCTCCCTCTCCTAGTGAGGGGTTATGAGAATCCTTCTGCCACTGGTCGTAGGCGCTGGTGGCGAACGATATGACGTGGTGCTCGGCCTGTCTGTCCTTCTCTTTGGGAATGTTTGGGCATGTCGGCTCAGTTGTCGCTGTGGCGGGGGCCGTTTGTCGGTGGCTGCATCTCGCGGCTTGGTGGGTTGTCGTCTCGGAGGCGGGTTCGGGGTGGGAGACTGCCGCTTGGAATGGGCGGATCGGTGTGGTCCGGGTGCGGGGAGGGGGCAGTCGGGTGGTGGGAAGAGGGGGTGGGGGTGTCCTTCTGATTGGTGGCCAGCTCTTGCCCGCGAGCCTGTGCTCTGCGCTGGCGGCGCTTCTCCATCTGCCACTCAGGATACATTGGGCTGGGAAGCCGGAAGGGAATCAAGCCTATAGCGGCTACAGCCAAGAAGAAGAAAAATCCTCGGGCCAGGAATGTGGCTAAGAGGTTCTCTTTATCAGTGAACATCATCACTCCTCCGGTGAGCATCGATGCTCCGATGGCGGGCTCAATGAGGGCGATGGTGTTGCGCCCCAGATCGAAGGTGGAGTCCATCATTGAACGACACAGATCTGCATAAGGCGAGTCGGAGAACATCTCGAACCACCAGTTGAGGAGGGCTCCCCCGCCTATGATTAGACCACCTATGCCATAGAGTGCCTCTTGCGACATTATTGCCTCTCCCTGTAGTTGAGTTGAGATGGCCCGTATATCAAAGCGCTATCAGTTTCATCTGGTGCGACGTCTGCGAAATATCGTCTACTTGACCTCTGTGTCTCGCTATCAAAGCGGTAAAAGTACCTGCATCGAGGGTGCTCTTAGTAGTGTATTGGCAGGCTGTCACTTAAACAGATTGAACGCTGTGTCTGCCAAGGAGCTCCCGATGCCCGATCCGATGGCTCCTCCGACTATGCCGCCGATGACGCCTCCGATTGCTGCGCCGGCGGGGCCGCCGATGCATACGCCAATCGCTGCACGCCCCCTTTGCTCCGAGTGTGGCGCCGGCCCAGGCTCCGCCGGCTGTTGCTGCGCCCTTTCCGCCTGCACACACTACCTTCGCTCTCTCCTAGTGAGGGGTTATGGGAGTCTTTCTGCCACTGGTCGCCGGCACTGGCGGTGAACGATATGGCGGTGCTTGTACTACTCCTCCGATACTGTGCTTCATGCTCACTGCGCGCTACGGTGGCTCGTTGTTGTCGGTGGTTGATTCTCTTGGCCTGGTGGGCTGCTGTCCTGGTGATGTGCTCGCGGTGGGAGACTGTCTCTTGGGGCGGGCGGATCGGTGTGGTCCGGCAGGTGGGAGGAGGAGCTATTGGTCGGATTTGTCTCCAGCTCTTGCCCATGAGCCTGAGCTCTGCGCCGGCGGCGCTTCTCCATCTGCCACTCAGGATACATTGGGCCAGGAAGCCGAAGAGGAATGAGGCCTAATGCTGCCAGAGTCAGAAAACACAAGAACCCCGGCGCGAATATCCACATTAGGGGGTTCTCTTCGTTAGTCAACAACATCATGCCCCCAAAAAGCAGCATCATCCCCAGGGAGGGCTCGATTACGGAAATTGTGTTGCGTCCGAGGTTGTGGGATTCCATAATGGAGCGACACAATTGTGCGTAGCCTGAGTCCGAGAACATCTCGAACCACCAATTCACCATAACGAGGCTGCCGCCGATCAGGGCGATGATGCCGGACCAAAAGTCACTGCTCATAGTTTGGCTACCATTTCATTGATCTCTAACTAAACCAACTGAGAGCTTTGGCTGTAAGGTCTTTCCCGAGTTCTGATCCTATGGCGCCGCCAATTATGCCGCCAGCGACTCCTCCAATGGCTGCTCCCAGTGGTCCTCCTATGCAGGCCCCTACGGCGGCCCCGGCCTTAGCCCTGGCAAAACCGAGAGCCCACGCTGATCCGGCTGTGACTGTACCGCTAGCTGCAACTCTTGCTACCTTCTTCCCCTCTCCTAGTGAAGGGTTATGGGAATCCTTCTGCCACTGGTCGTAGGTGCTGGTGGCGAACGATATGACGTGGTGCTCGGCCTGTCTGTCCTTCTCTTTGGGAATGTTTGGGCATGTCGGCTCAGTTGTCGCTGTGGCGGGGGCCGTTTGTCGGTGGCTGCATCTCGCGGCTTGGTGGGTTGTTGTCTCGAAGGTGGGTTCGGGGTGGGAGACTGCCGCTTGGAATGGGCGGATCGGTGTGGTCCGGGTGCGGGGAGGGGATAGTCGGGTGGTGGGAAGAGGGGGTGGGGGTGTCCTTCTGATTGGTGGCCAGCTCTTGCCCGCGAGCCTGCGCTCTGCGCCGGCGCCGTTTCTCCATCTGCCACTCAGGATACATGGGCTTGGGCAGGGGGAAAGGGATAAGGCCTAACATTGCCAGGGCCATGAAGGATAAGCATAGCCATCCAGTTGTTCTCCCTAGGGGGCTGTCCGTTTCGCTCAGCAAAAATAGTCCTCCAAAGAACATCATCCCTCCGATGGCGGGCTCAATGAGGGCGATGGTGTTGCGCCCCAGATCGAACGTGGAGTCCATCATTGATCGGCACAGGTCTGCATAAGGCGAGTCGGAGAACATCTCGAACCACCAATTGACTAGTGTTCCCGCGCCGATCGCTGTGCACATGATTCCGTATACTGTGTCATCAGTCACTGAATTGTTCCCCGTGTGTGAAGGTGGCGTATATCAGCTGTGCCAAGTTATGTCTGTGTTGGACTTACGGGACTTCGAGGTGTTACTTACAGACGTAGCGATTTCCCATGTTGCCGTAGGTCAAGAGACATTTACCGAAGCGGATGAATAACACCCGATCCTCGTCTATCATCAGAAGCTTCGGTCAGTGCTTCGTGGGTGCTGGTTGTCTAGCGGAACAGGCCTAATAGTCCGTCGCCTAGAGCTTCTCCAGCAAATGATCCGGCGATACCTCCAGCGATTCCACCGATGACGCCTCCGATTGCTGCGCCGGCGGGGCCGCCGATGCATACGCCAATCGCTGCACCCCCCTTTGCCCCGAGTGTGGCGCCGGCCCAGGCTCCGCCGGCTGTTGCTGCGCCCTTTCCGCCTGCACGTGCTACCTTCTCTCCCTCTCCTAGTGAGGGGTTATGAGAATCCTTCTGCCACTGGTCGTAGGCGCTGGTGGCGAACGATATGGCGGTGCCTGCCCGGCCTGCCCACTTCAGGGCCGGCTGGGCGTTTCGGGCTGCGTTGACAACTTTCGCCGCGGTCGTTCCTTGCGCACTGGTGGGGAGTTTCCAGTTCTCCAGCTTGCTGTCGCTCAATGCGTGGCGAATCCTGCCAATGGGCCGTCCATTGCTGGCTCCGTGGTGAGCGATCGGCCTGCCCTTGGGTCCTGTCCATTCCAGGCGTGCTCCGCCGTTGTGCAGGCCGAAACCCTGCGCTAAAGTTGCGGCATTGCGTGTTCGGCTGATCCCCCATCCGGCGACACTCGCCGCTGCGGTCCAGTCGCCACCGCTGGTGGAGGGCAGCAGGGCTCTCGTGAGGGGATTGTCCTGTCCAGTGATGGCTGCGCAGGCGTCCGAGAAGGTTTGACGCGCCTCGGCCTCCTTGGTGCGGATATCGGAGGTCTCGGTGTCCAGTGCGTTGTACAGGGTGATCTTCGCCTGCTCGTCATGATGCTGCTGAACCTGCTGAGGGTCATCCTTATCCGGACCGTCGGGGAAGGAGCTGGTAGGCTCATTGATGACCTCCCCGGACACGATGAGACCTCCTTCGCTCGCCCGGTCCCGAATGTCGGCAAGACTGGTCTTGATCCCATCCATCGATGAGGCGAAATCATCTAGGGCGGTCTGGTAACTCCCCAAATCCGCAACGAGATCCTCACATGAGGTGATCGCTCTACTGGCGGCGAACACGGCACCGCCAGCGGAGGCGCCATCGAGATCATACAGGGCCATACGGCCACTGATGAGGTTGTCCTCACAGGAATCCACATGAGTCTTGATAGTTCCGATATCAGTCGCGGAGGACCTGATATCGCTAGGGGTGGCATCAAGATGTGTATCGATACTCATGGCTTCTCATCCTTCCGGTCGCGGCCCGGGCTGACGATCATGCGCGCCCCCGCTCAGTCATCGAGCGGAGGAGCCGAGCAGCCGGTGGAGCGGCTCGGACTCGCGGGTGTGGCGGACGGCGTCGTGAGCCGCAGCATCATCGGTGTCAATGCGGGTGTGCACACGGCAGCCTGGGAACCCGCTGACGATAGGCCGCTACCCGCCGCCGATACGCTGCGGGACAATGAAGGGATGATCAACTGCAGGCCGGACAGGGCTGATTGAAGGGTGGAGACCATAGCGGCGGCCGCTGAGGAGGGCCAGCTGCATCCCGACGGGGAGCTCACCGCATCCCCACCGATAGTGGCGCTCGCCGAGTAGAAGCTCGCGCACGCGGATGATGCCTGACCCTGGCTCCACTTCAAACCGGCCATTGTCTGAAGCCCCCTCCATCTAGTGCAGAACAACCCGAAGGATAGCACCGGGTCTCGATCCGGTCACGGCTGATGGAGATACTGCCCTGAGCGGCCCGAGGGCCGGCGCGCCCGCCTCTGCTGGGTGGCCCCCTTGATCTCCTCGCGGTCGTACCGCGCGCCCGAGGCGCCGATCTCTTGGAAGTCTGGGGCGATCTCCGCAATGAAGGACGCCTCGTCCCAGATGCGCTCGGGGCGGTCGAGGATCGGCTCGCGTGCGAGGAGATCGCGGTGCCACGGCGGCTCGGTCATCGTCTGGGGGTTCACCGCCCCATTGTCCTGCATCTGCCCTGTATCGCCGTCCCGGGAGCCGGGCCCCACGCCCTCCTGCACATCTTCAGCGCCCCCAGGCAGTCCCGGCCGATGAGGAGCCCCGGAATCCCGCCAATCAACCGACCGGGAGATTGTTGAAGATGTGCAACCTCGCAGAGGCGCCCCGGCTGCCGGCCACTGCCGCTCAGTGGGCTGCGCGCAGCCGCGTCGTCGGCAGGGGCAGCTCGATGCCGCCGACGAGATCCACTGACTTGGCGACGCCGGCGGACAGCTCCTCCATCGCTCTGGCAACGACGACGCGGTCCCGATGGATCTCGCGGATCCTCACCCGTGCCCATGCCTCCTCACCCGTCTGCCCGTCCTGCTGCTGGAGGAGCCAGTCCTGCGCCAGCAGCCGCAGGCCGGCCTCGTCCAGGACCGCCTCGGCCTCGTGAAGATCCATCGCCTCGCCCCTGCGGACCCACAGCAGGTCGTAGGGGATGAACCGCCCATCGCCGCTCATCTCGATGTACCCCACATGCTCGCCGTCCTCGCGGCGCAGGTGGTCGAAGGCGTCCTCGGGCGCGGGGCGGCCGGTCTGCGACGGGTGCGGGGCACTCATGCCGGCGAGGCTACAGGCCCGAAGGTCTTGCGGGCCCAGGCGCTTCCTGCTGGGCGACCCGCTGCCCGCTGGCCCATTCCCCGCCCGCTCACCGCTCAGGATGCGGCTCACCCAGCAGGAATGCGGGCCTGGCAGTGAGGGGGGTCACGTGGCTCCCCCGGAATGAACCCCGCTCCAATAGGGTTGAGTGAGTCGGACTCAAGGTTGAAGTTGACAAGGTCGGGCTCAACCACAATCCTGAGCCTGCATGACTCAACCGGCCGACCCCGCCCGCTGACCCCGGGCGCGGCCACCACAGACATCACATACACGCGACATGACAACCACCCGGCGCCCCCGCGGCGCCACCCACCACGAAGGAGCACATCGCATGGCACGCGCCGTCGGTATCGACCTCGGAACCACCAACTCCGCCATCGCCGTCCTGGAGGGCGGCGAGCCCACCATCATCCCCAACGCCGAGGGGGGCCGCACCACGCCCTCCGTCGTCGCCTTCTCCAAGTCCGGCGAGGTCCTGGTCGGCGAGATCGCCAAGCGCCAGGCCGTCACCAACGTGGACCGCACCATCTCCTCGGTCAAGCGCCACATGGGCACCGACTGGTCCGTCGACATCGACGGCAAGAAGTACACCGCCCAGGAGATCAGCGCCCGCATCCTGGCCAAGCTCAAGGCCGACGCCGAGTCCTACCTCGGCGAGCCCGTCACCAACGCCGTCATCACCGTGCCGGCCTACTTCAACGACGCCGAGCGCCAGGCCACCAAGGAGGCCGGCACCATCGCGGGCCTGACCGTGGACCGCATCGTCAACGAGCCCACCGCCGCCGCCCTGGCCTACGGCCTGGACAAGGGCAAGGAGGACGAGCTCATCCTCGTGTTCGACCTGGGCGGGGGCACCTTCGACGTCTCCCTGCTGGAGGTCGGCAAGGACGAGGACGGCTTCTCCACCATCCAGGTGCGCGCCACCAACGGCGACAACCGCCTGGGCGGGGACGACTGGGACGCCCGCATCGTCGACTGGCTGGTCAAGCAGGTCAAGAGCAAGGACGGCGTGGACCTGTCCAAGGACAAGATCGCCATGCAGCGCCTCAAGGACGCCGCCGAGCAGGCCAAGAAGGAGCTGTCCTCCGCGACCAGCACCAACATCAACCTGCAGTACCTGTCCATGAGCGAGTCCGGCCCCATCCACCTGGACGAGAAGCTCACCCGCGCCCAGTTCGAGGACATGACCAAGGACCTGCTCGAGCGCACCAAGGTCCCCTTCCACAACGTCATCAAGGACGCGGGCGTCTCCCTCAAGGACATCGACCACGTCATCCTGGTGGGCGGCTCCACCCGCATGCCCGCCGTCACCGAGGTCGTGCGCGAGCTGACCGGCAAGGAGCCCAACAAGGGCGTCAACCCCGATGAGGTCGTGGCCGTGGGCGCCTCCCTGCAGGCCGGCGTCATCCAGGGCGACCGCAAGGACGTCCTGCTCATCGACGTCACCCCCCTGTCGCTGGGCATCGAGACCAAGGGCGGGGTGATGACCAGGCTCATCGAGCGCAACACGGCCATCCCCACCAAGCGCTCCGAGGTCTTCTCCACCGCCGAGGACAACCAGCCCTCCGTGCTCATCCAGGTCTACCAGGGCGAGCGCGAGTTCGCCCGGGACAACAAGCCGCTGGGCACCTTCGAGCTCACCGGCATCGCCCCGGCGCCCCGCGGCATCCCGCAGATCGAGGTCTCCTTCGACATCGACGCCAACGGCATCGTGCACGTCTCGGCCAAGGACCGCGGCACCGGCAAGGAGCAGTCCATGACGATCTCCGGCGGCTCGGCCCTGCCCAAGGAGGACATCGACCGCATGGTCAAGGACGCCGAGGCCCACGCCGAGGAGGACAAGAGGCGCCGCGAGGACGCTGAGACCCGCAACGCCGCCGAGCAGCAGGCCTACTCCATCGACAAGCTCCTCAAGGACAACAAGGACAAGCTCCCCCAGGACGTCCACTCCGAGGTCTCCGGGGCCGTCGATGAGCTCAAGAAGGCCCTGGAGGGCGAGGACATCGAGCCGGTCAAGACTGCCCAGGAGAAGCTGAACTCGGTGGCCCAGAAGGTCGGGGAGGCCCTCTACGCCGCCGACCAGGCCGCCGAGGCCGCCGGCTCCGCCCCGGGCGGGGACTCCGCCGCCGCGGACGCCTCGCAGGACGAGGACATCGTCGACGCCGAGATCGTCGACGATGAGGACTCCAAGTGAGCGCCGCCGGACAGGCCCCCGGCGACGAGGGCGTCGACCCCGAGCTCGCGGCCGCCGTCGAGTCGGCCTTCGACGACGTCCCGCCGGAGGTCCGCGAGGAGCTGGCCCAGGGGGAGGGCTCGGCCGCGGCCCAGGGCCCCGAGGCCCCGGACCCCGAGGGCCAGGGGGCTCCCTCCCCGGAGGAGGACCCCCTGGCCCAGGCCAGGGCCCAGGCCGCCCAGGCCCAGGACGACCTGGCCCGCGCCCGCGCCGACCTGTACAACCTCCAGCAGGAGTACCAGGGCTTCGTGCGCCGCTCCCGCGAGGCGGCGGCCGGGCACCGCTCCGACGGCGCCGCCGGCGTCGTCGAGGCCCTCATCCCGGTCCTGGACGAGATCGAGCTGGCCCGCCAGCACGGCGACCTCACCGGGCCCTTCGCCACCACGGCCGGCAAGCTCGAGGCCCTCCTGAGCGAGAAGTTCTCCCTGGAGCGCTTCGGGGCCGAGGGCGAGCCCTTCGACCCCACGATCCACGAGGCCCTCATGGCCACGGAGTCGGAGGAGGTCGGCGAGCCCACCATCGCCCTGGTCCTCCAGCCCGGGTACAGGCTCGGCGAGCGCGTGGTGCGCGCGGCCCGCGTCCAGGTGGCCAACCCGGCCTGAGGCCGGGGCGCCGGGCCGGGGCGGCCCGCCCTCATCGGCACCGCCCCGGCCCGGCCGATCCCGGGGCCCCGCGTCCGGCGCCCGGCCCCGGGACGCGCCCCGGCATCAACCGGAGTGAATCGTCATCAATGAGCATCACACCAAGGACACACCAACGATCACAACGATAAGGAGGCGGTGATACATGGCCAGCCAGGACTGGATGACCAAGGACTTCTACGCGGTCCTCGGCGTTGACAAGAGCGCCGACGCCGCCGCGATCAAGAAGGCGTATCGCACACTGGCCAAGAAGTACCACCCCGACCGCAACCCCGATGACAAGGCCGCGGCCGAGAGGTTCAAGGAGATCGGGGAGGCCTACGCGGTCCTGTCCGACCAGACCGAGCGTCAGCAGTACGACGCCATCCGGTCCATGGCCGGGGGCGGCCCCCGCTTCACCGCCGGCGGCCCCGGTGGCGGCGCGGGCGCCGCGGGCTTCGAGGACCTGTTCTCCTCCATGTTCGGCGGTCAGGGCGGATCGGTCCGCTTCCAGACCTCCGGGGGCGCGGGCGAGCCCGATCTCGACGACCTGCTGCGCATGTTCGGCGGCACCCCCAGCCCCACCCGCTCCGGCGCGCGCCCCGGACCCTTCGGCTTCGGCGGGTTCGGCGCTCAGCCCCAGCCCGTCAAGGGCCCCGACGTCGTCACCTCGGCCACCCTCGACCTGCGCGACGCCGCGGCGGGCACCACCGTGGAACTGACCGCCGATGGGCGCACCATGAACGTGCGCATCCCCGCCGGGGTCCACTCGGGTCAGAAGATCCGCCTGCGAGGCAAGGGCCGCCCCGGCAGGGACGGCGGGGAGAACGGGGACATGGTGGTGACCATCACCGTGGCCAAGCACCCCGTGTACTCCATCGACCCCGCCGACGGCGCCAACCTGCGCATGGACCTGCCCGTGACCCTCAAGGAGGCCGCCCTGGGCGCCACCGTCGAGGTCCCCCTGCTCGACGGGGGCAGCTCCAAGGTGCGCATCAAGCCCGGAACCCCCTCGGGCACCGTCCTGCGCCTTCGCGGCAAGGGCGTGACCACCTCCAAGAAGACCGGGGACCTGCTGGTCACGGTGCAGGTGGCCGTGCCCAGGAAGCTGTCGAAGGCGGCCAGGGAGGCCCTGGAGGCCTTCGATGAGGCCATGGGGCACGACCCGCGCGCCTCGCTCATGGAGGAGGCCGGCAGATGAGCGCGCGCCGTCGTGCCGGTCAGGGCCTGGGCTTCCTGGCGGAGGACGCCGGGGAGCGGGCGGTCTACGTGGTCTCCGTGGCCGCCGAGCTCGCCGGGATGCATCCCCAGACCCTGCGCCAGTACGACCGTCTGGGCCTGGTGCGCCCGGCCCGCACCCGCAGCCGGGGGCGGCGCTATTCCCACCGGGACGTCGAGCGCCTGCGCCGCATCCAGGCACTGAGCCAGGAGGGCGTCAACCTGGAGGGCATCCGCCGCATCCTGGACCTGGAGGCCCGCGTGGCCGAGCTGGAGGCGGCCAATGCGGGGCTGCGGGCCCGCGAGGCCGCCGTGCAGCGGATCTTCGCCGCCGCCGCCGACGGCGAGGTCCAGGTGGTGCTGGGGCGCCCCGCCCGCGGCCCGCGCCCCTGAGTGCCATCTCGTACCCTCGACGCCGATCTCGTCACTGAGACCTACGAGATCGGCGTCGAGGGTACGAGATCGTGCGGGACCGGCCTCATTCCCCGGGAGGAAGTGCGCCACTGCGCGAATCCATACGCTCCCGCCATGCGCTTCATCACATCCTTCACCCGCGGTGAGCGGTTCCCCGCTCCCGATGTCGCCCGCGGTCTCATGCTCCTGCTCATCGCCGTGGCCAATGTGCCCGTCTGGACCAGCAGCACCGTCGGCCCCTTTCATGCCGGCGCAGCCGAGGGACTGTCCACGGCGGATCGCGGATGGGTGCTCATCCGCGCCATGCTGGTGGACCACCGGGCCTACCCGCTCTTCGCCCTGCTCTTCGGCTTCGGGCTGGTGACCATGATCAACCGGCGCCTGGCCTCCGGGACGCGCGCCTACCTGGAGTCGATCACCGGCGGCCAGGTGGAGCGCGCCACCGCCGCCCAGCGGGCCTGGGCCCGGGAGCAGGCCACTATTGACGCCCGTCGCCTGGTGCGCCGCCGGGGATGGTGGATGGTGCTGTTCGGCGCGGTGCACGGCGTGTTCTTCTACGGGGACATCATCGGCACCTACGGGCTCGTCGCCGTCGTCTTCGCCGGCTGGCTGGCCCGCAAGCACCGCAAGCGCGCCATCGCCGTCAGTGTGCTCATCACCGTGATGGCGGGGCTGGTCATGCTGGGCATGGGCTGGGTCGTGACCTCGGGGGCGGTGCAGGGCATGGGTGTGGCGGGCACTGGCGACCCCACCGGGGGGTCGGGCCTGCCCTGGTTCCTGAGGAACCCCGGGCAGTGGATCATGGGCACCCCTGGGACCGCTTTCCTGTCCATGGTGATCCCCGCGGTCTTCATCGGCGCGCGCCTGGCCGACACCGACTTGCTCTCCCACCCCGAGCGCCACCGCCGCCTCCTGGTGGGCGTGGCCGTGGGCGGCCTGGGGCTGGGGGCCCTGGGGGGTCTTCACAGCGGCTTGGCATTTGCGGGCTGGACGGATCTGCTCCCCACCGACCTCATGGTCTCGGAGTGGGCGGGGCTGCTGGGCGCCTGCGGCTGGCTGGCCCTGCTGGCGCTGTACGCCGGTGGCCCGCGGCCGGGCGGCGAGCTGCACGGCCTGCGCCGCCTCGCCTCGGCGGTGGGGCGGCGCTCGATGACGGCCTACCTGTCCCAGACGATCCTGTTCGGCCTCATCTTCGCCGTCACCCCCTGGATCCTGGGGCGCGGGATCGAGGTGGGGCAGGCTGCGGCCGCCGTCATCGCGGTGGGGGTGTGGCTGATCACCGTCGTGATGTGCGCTGCCCTGGAGCGGCGCGGCCGCCCCGGTCCCTTCGAGACGCTCCTGCGCACCGCTGTGGCCCGCAGCGCCAGGCGGCGGCGCATCCCGGCCCCGCCCCCGATGCCCTTGCAGAGCGAGCCCGCGGCATAAGCGTCGGCACGGACCGTCCTCCCGGGCCCGCGTCAGCACTGTGCGCCGGGCCCGCAGGGCTGGGCCGTTGCCGTGGCGATAGCGCCCGCGGTGGCCGAACGGTGTCAGCCATTCAGACGACACCCAGAGTGTGGTGCGCTCCATACAATGGGGTGATGCGCCTCGTGACCTCCTTCACCCGTGGAGCTCGGTTCCCCGCTCCCGATGTCGCCCGTGGCTTCATGCTGCTGCTCATCGCCCTGGCCAATGTGCCCGTCTGGATTGACACCTCGCTGGCGGGGGGTGTGCTCCCGGATCATGCGCGGATGTCCGACGCCGACTCGGTGTGGGTGCTCATCCGCACCATGCTGGTGGACCGCCGGGCCTACCCGCTGTTCGCGATGCTCTTCGGCTTCGGGCTGGTGACCATGATCAACCGGCGTGTGGCCTCGGGGGAGCGGGCCTACCTGGAGTCGGTCACCGGGGGCGGCCCGGAGCGGGCGACCCCCGAGCTGCGGGCCTGGGCCCGGGAGCAGGCCACTATTGACGCCCGTCGCCTGGTGCGCCGCCGGGGATGGTGGATGGTGCTGTTCGGCGCGGTGCACGGCGTGTTCTTCTACGGGGACATCATCGGCACCTACGGGCTCATGGCCGTGCTCTTCGCCGGCTGGCTGGCCCGCAAGCACCGCAAGTGCGCCATCGCCGCCGGCCTCGCCGTCCTGCTGTGGGTGGTCATGTCCACCCACTTCCAGGGCCGGCACCAGGGGCAGTACACCGAGCAGATGACCGGTGGCGGGAGCCTTCCCTGGATGCTCCACAACCACCTCGTCTGGATCTTCGTCACCCTCATCGTCCTGACCTCCAGCATGGCGATCCCGGCGATGCTCATCGGTGCGCGCCTGGCCGACACCGATCTGCTCTCCCACCCCGAGCGCCATCGCCGCCTCCTGGTGGGCGTGGGCGCGGGCGGGCTTGCCCTGGGGGCGGCGGGCGGGCTGCACGCGGGGCTGGCCTACGGGGGCTGGGCCCAGCCGGCTGTCACGGATGTCATGGCCGCCGAGCTCACCGGCCCCCTGGGCGCCTGCGGCTGGTTGGCGCTCCTGGCGCTGTACGCCGGTGGCCCGCGGCCGGGCGGCGATCTGACTGGCCTGCGGTGGGTGGCCTCGGCGGTGGGTCGGCGGTCCATGACGGCCTACCTGTCCCAGACGATCCTGTTCGGCCTCATCTTCGCCGTCATCCCCTGGCTGCTGGGCACCGAGCTGCGCCCGGGCGATGCGGTGGCCGCCGTCATCGCGGTGGGGGTGTGGCTGATCACCGTCGTGCTGTGCGCGGCCCTGGAGCGGCGCGGCCGCCCCGGCCCCTTCGAGACGCTCCTGCGCACCGCTGTGGCCCGCAGCGCCAGGCGGCGGCGCATCCCGGCCCCGCCCCCGATGCCCTTGCAGAGCGAGCCCGCGGCATAGGCGTCGGTGCGAGGAGGCGTGGATCAGGGCGGGGCGCGATCATGCCGGGCCCGTGCGAGGGCCTCCGGTGAGGCACTGGGAGGCCACGGACCGCTCTCCCGGTGCCGCAACCGCTCGTGAGCCCCGGCAGCGGCCATGGCGCCTGCGGGTGCCAGTAGGCTGCGGCCGTCCCCCATTGATGAGGAGTCTGATGATGCCCCAGCCGATGAACCCTGATCCGAGCCGGGTGCCGCCGCCCCCGCCCGCTCCGCCGGCGCAGGCCTACACCCCGGGCACCGCTCTCTACGCGCCCCTGCCCGACCTGGCCCATACCGCCGAGCCCCACCCCGGCCAGACGGTGGGGCAGGCGCCCGGCACGGCCTCGGGGGGATTCTTCGGCGCCCTGTTCGACATGAGCTTCACCAAGTACATCACCATCACCTGGGCCAAGGTCATCTACATCCTCTGGCTCATCGGTGTGGTCCTGACCTGGCTCCTCACCGCCTACGGCCTCGGAAGCGTGTCTGGCTCCACCACCCACCGCGGCGAGATCGACGGGGCCGCCTTCATCGTGGCCCTCATCTTCGGCCTCATCCCCGCCCTGCTCCACGCGATCGCCGGGCGGATGCTCCTGGAGTTCGTGGTCGCGATCATCCGCACCGAGATGAACACCCGCGCGCTCGCCGAGCGCCGCTGACCTCCGCTGGATGGCGCCTGAGGCCTCCCCTGAGCCCCTCGGCGCCGGGCACGGGCGGCACGGGGAGCGCCTCGGGAACTGCCTGTGGGACTTCTCGCTCATAGGACGGGTCCATGACATCGGTGAGACCGGCCCTGTAGTCTTCCGGCGTCCCGGACCCTGACGGAAGAGACATCCTGATGACACAGCCCCAGACTCCCGGCCAGCCCTACTACCCCCAGCAGCCCTCGGCGCCCTCCGCGCCGATCCCCGGCCAGCCCTACCCGCCCCAGATGCCGGGCCAGCAGGTCCCGGGCGCGCCCATGGGAGGCCCCGCCCCCGGGCAGCCCTATCCGCCGCAGGCCCCGGCAGGCGACTCCTTCGTCGGCAACCTGTTCGACACCTCCAAGGGATTCGTGGAGAGGTTCGGCAAGATCATCCTCATCGTCGCCACTGTCGCCTTCATCCTCAACTGGCTCTACGCCGCCTACACCTCTGGTGACATCGGCGGGGAGTACAACGTGGAGACGGGCAGCAGGTCCTTCGCCTTCGGCGAGTTCCTCGTCAGCCTCCTGGTCAATGCCCCCTGGGCTGTGCTGCAGATCGGCCTGGTCCGGCTCTTCATCGAGCTGGTGGCCAACTCGGCCAAGCGCACCCAGGGCTGAGCCCTCACCCCGACGGCCTGAGATCACCACCACAGGACCCCATGATGGCGAGCCTCTATGAGACTGACGGCCAGCCCCGCTACGGCCAGCGCGTGAGTCCCGAGGAGCTCGCCGCCGTGCGCGCCGAGCAGGGGCTCGACCCGGTGCCCCCATCTCCTGCCCCGCGTCCGGCCATCGATCTGCCGGAGGGCCCCAGCAGTGGCTGGAAGGCCCCCGAGGGAGGGGTGAGCCTGGAGCGGTGGAGCGATCCCTCCGCCCGGAGACGACGCCGCCGGGGGCGGTCGGCCACCTCCGGGCGGGCGGCGGCCCCTCCCGCCCGGAGGTGGCGCATCCTGGTGGTGGGCCTGGTCCTCATGCTCCTGGTGCCCGCCCTGCTCATCGTCGGAGCCATCAACGTGTCCGTGGACTGGTCGGGCACCCGCTCCGCGGTCGTGGGCGACTCCGGCGCCGTCTACCTCGACCAGGGCGCGCACGCCATGCTCTACTCCGGCTCGGGGCAGCCCACCATCGACTGCACCATCACCAGCCCCGAGGGCGCGGCGGTGCTCAAGGACGCGGGGCACGAGTCGCTCCCCTACGCCTCCTTCACCGCCTCCAGGGCGGGCAGCTACACCATCAGCTGCCCCAATGGAACCGAGGGCTTGATCGTCGGCCCGCCCATGCGCCCCAGTCGGCTCATGACCGCCTCACTCATGGTCGTGGGCGCCTTCCTGTGCGGCATCGCGGGCCTGGCCGTCACCGTGGTGGGGATCTCGCGCATGCGCCGCCCCCGGGCCTGAGCCGCGGGGAGCGGTCCCCAGGGCGCGCCAGCAGAATTCGTAGGTCAGGGCGCTCATGAAGGCCCGCTGCGCATTGGTCGAGGCCGCCCCGTGCCCGCCCTCGGAGTTCTCGAAGTAGGTGACCTCCTGTCCCAGCTGGAGCATCCGGTGGGCCATGGTGCGGGCATGGGCCGGGTGCACCCGGTCATCGCGCGTGGAGGTCACCAGCAGCAGCGGCGGGTAGCGCCGCCCCGCGCGCAGCAGGTGGAAGGGGGAGAAGCCCCGGATGAACTCCCATTGGGCCGGGTCATCGGGGTCCCCGTACTCCGCCATCCACGAGTGCCCGGCCAGGAGCCGGTGGTAGCGGCTCATGTCCAGCAGCGGGACCTCGCAGACGACCGCCCCGATGAGCCCGGGGTGGCGGGTGAGCATCACCCCGGCCAGCAGGCCGCCGTTGGAGCCGCCGTGCACCGCCAGGCGCTCGGGGGAGGTCACCCCGCGCTCGCTCAGGCTGCGGGCCACCGCCGCGAAGTCCTCGTAGGCGCGCGGCCTGCGCTCCTGGAGGGCCGCCTGGTGCCAGGCGGGCCCGTACTCCCCGCCGCCCCTGATATTGGCCACCGCGTACACCCCGCCCCGCTCCAGCCACGCCTTGCCCATCACCGGCTGGTAGTGCGGCAGGAGCGAGTGCTCGAAGCCCCCGTAGCCGTAGAGGATCGTCGGAGCGGGAGCGCCCTCCGGCGCGGGCCTGCCCACCTGGAAATAGGGGACCCGCGTCCCGTCCCGGCTGATGGCCGCATGCTGGCTGACCTCCACGCCCTCGGCGTCGAAGCGCGCAGGCGCCCGGCGCAGCACCGCGCACCCCTCGACCCGGCCCGAGCCGCCGATGCAGGCCACGGCCAGGGTGGCCGGGGTGGTCCATCCCGACAGGCTCAGCCACAGCTCGTCGCCGCGGCGCGCATTGACCGGGCTTGCCGAGAGCGCCACCAGGGCCCGCCCCGGCCGCAGCGGTGCGGAGCCCGAGGCGGGGGAGTGCGGCACCTCGCCCAGCACCGCCGGGTCCAGCTCGTGGCGCCCCCAGGGCCGGTGGCCGGAGCCGATCGGCGGTGGGGTGAGGATCTCCAGTCGGGGGACGACGTCGTCGAGCACCGTGAGGATCAGGTGGCTGCGGCTCCAGGAGGCGCTGGCCAGGGAGGTGCTCGACGTGGGCTCGAACAGGGCGGTCAGGCTGCGGCCGCCCTGGAGGAAGTCCTGGAGCGGTGCGGCCAGGAGGCTGCCCTGGGCGTAGGTGCGGCCCCCGACCCGCCAGGGCTCGCGCAGCTCGATGGTCAGCCAGTCCCGGCTCATCCCCACCTGTGCGGACTCGGGCACCTCCAGGCGCACCCCGCGGGGCACGCTCTCCTCCTCACTGCCCAGACCCCCCGGGGCGGCGGCCCCCGCCCGCGGGGCGCCTCCCCGGGCGCCATCGCCGCCTCCGCCCCCTCCGCCCTGCGGCGCTCCGCCCTGCCCGTCACCGGTGCCGTCGTCGACCAGCCAGATGCGGGTGGAGTAGAAGTCGGGGGCCGTCTCCAACCAGGTGCGGCCCCAGCGGTCGTAGGAGGCGAAGGCCAGCACCGCGCCGGTGGCCGCGGTGCCCAGGACCTCGGCCTGCTCCGGGCGCTGCCCGCGGCGCATGCGGCGGACCTGGCGCGGATAGCCCGAGCGGGTCAGGGAGCCCTCGCCCAGGTCGGTGACCAGCAGGACCGACTCCCCCTCCTCATCGGCCCAGCTCATCGAGCCCTTGGAGGCCGGGCGGAGGAATCCGCCCTCCTGGACGGGGATGAAGCGACGCCGATCCAGGTCGAACTCCCGCGTGGTGTCCGCGTCCGAGCCCCCCTCCGAGAGGGTCACCAGCGCCCGCCGCCCCGCCCGGGGGCCGGTGTCCAGGACCTGCGCGCCGTGCCACACCCAGGTGCGGCCCTCCTCGCGCCCCAGCGCATCGAGGTCCAGGAGCACCTCCCAGTCCGGCTCCTGGAGGTCGGGGTCCTGCGCCGATCCCGCGGATCCTGCGGGGGCGCTGCCGGCGTAGTCCAGCCAGGTGGTGCGCCGCCACAGCCCGCGCGGATGCTCCGCATCAGTCCAGAAGTTGTAGAGCATGCCGGCCCGCTCGGCGACCATGGGGATGCGATCGGGGGAGTCCAGGATCGACTCGATGGACCCCGCCACAGCGGTGAAGCCGGGATCGCAGGCGTAGGCGGCCCGCGTCTCCTCATTGCGCCGCTCCACCCACGCCAGGGCGCGCTCCCCCTCGACCTCATCGAGCCAGGCCGGCACCGCAGGCAGGGGCCCGCCCCCGGAGCGATCCCCTGCGGCCGGCCCGGGGCCGGCATCGGGTGCTGCCCCCGCAGCGGGGGCGGGAGCGGGGCTGACGTCGGGAGCGTGGTCGTGCATGCCCCCATTGGATCACGCACGATGTGCCCGGGCGGGGATGGCCGGGCCCCGGCCCGGGCATCCGGTCTCGGGCGATGCGCCGGGCGCCGCCCCCAACGCGCGGAGCCCCGCACCCGGTGCGGGTGCGGGGCTCCTCCTGCGATCAGAAGAACCGCGGTGAACGGCTCACAGCTCAGGCGTTGCCGAGCTTGCCATCGGCAGCGTCGCGCGCGGAGTCGATCTTGGCGTCGTGCTTGCCGCCAGTGGCCTTCTTCGCCGCGCTGGCGGCGGCGTCGAGCGCCTTGTCGCTGATCTCCTCGCCCTTGTCGGAGTTGAGAGCCTCGCTGGCCTTCTTCGTCAGGTCACCAAGTCCCATGTGCCTTCTCCTTCCCTCGGGTGGCGCGGCGTCGGGCGACGTCGGCCTCAGGAGGCATGCTGCCAGGTTCGGCGCCGAAACGCGATCCGTGCGCCTGATCCCGCCGGGCCCCGGGGCCGCGGGCCCGGCTCCTCAGCGCAGGGTGGCTGCGACGGTGTCCACGAGCTGCTGGGTGCGCTCAGTCGTGCTGGTGGACAGCTGGATGAATGCCATGCCGCCCGAGGGGTTGGGCAGGTAGAGGTCGGCGGTCTTCACGGTGCTCTCGTAGGCGGCATCGGTGTAGATGATGTAGGAGCCGGTGCCGTTGGCCGTCTCGACTGTGGAGTACTTCTCGACTGTGCCGCCGTCCTCGGTGACATTGCGGCTCATCATCTCCTCATCGACCACGCCCAGGGGGATGGTGATCGAGACGCAGGTGGCGTGCTCCAGCAGGCCATTGCCGTCGCGGCTGTCGGCGATGGCCAGGAGGTCCTGCAGCCGGGCCGAGGAGCTCACGGTGGCGATGTCGGCCTCCAGCCTCGCCGCGATCTCGGTGATCTCGGCATTGTCCAGCGTGGAGTAGATGTGCCAGTCCGTGGGCAGGGCGAAGGTGATGCCGGCCTGCTCGGCCGTGGCCGTCTGGTAGCCCTCCGGGGGAGTGGCGGGCTCGGCGAGCCCACCGGTGCTGGCGCTCGCACTGGCCTTCGGGCTCTTGTCGGCGGCGGGGGTGGTGGCATCGGATGAGGGCTTGGACCGCACCCCGTTGCCGTTGCCCCCGGTGGTGGCGGTGCCCTCGGCCTCGGCGGAGGCTGATGCGCTGGTGCTGGCCGCGGAGGAGTCCCCTCCCCCGAGGCTGTTGCAGGCGCTCAGGGCCAGGGCGGCGCTGGCCATCGTGATCACTGCCAGGGCGGAGCGCGTGGCGCGCGCCGTGGTGGTCATTCGTGTCATGGAGGGCTCCTCAAGGCGGTGTTGCGACCTGGCCGTGACAGTACCGTGCGCCGGGAGGCACGGCACACCCGTGTCGCGCCCGGCTCCCCCGGGGCACGGCGAGGCGAGGGTGTGACATGCGCTACAAACGGGGGGCGTCAAGGTTGAGCGGAATAGACTCAACCCTGATGCGGTTGGACTCAGCGGAAGATGCCGGGGCCGCCCGCCCCGCGCCGTCGACAGAACCCCGCAGATCCACAAGGAGATCCGTATGGACACCAACTACACCACCAAGTCCCAGGAGGCGATCTCCGGGGCCATGCAGGCCGCAGCAGCGGCCGGCAACCCCCAGATCGAGCCCGCCCACCTGCTCGTCGAGCTGCTCTCCCAGGAGGGGGGCGTGGCCGCCGGCCTGCTCGCCGCCGTCGTCCCCGACGCCGCCGCCCGCCAGGGCGTGGGCGCCGCCGCCCGGCGCCTCCTGACCCAGCTGCCCGCCTCCTCGGGCAGCACCATGACCCAGCCCCAGCCCTCCCGCGCCCTCCTGGCCGCTCTCGAGGCGGCCTCCACCAGTGCCAAGGACCTGGGCGACGAGTACATCTCCACCGAGCACCTGCTCATCGGCCTGGCCTCCGGCACGGCCACCACCGGCACCATCGCCGCCGCCCTGTCCGAGGCCGGCGCCACCCCCGAGCGCCTCACCCAGGCCCTGCCCCAGGTGCGCGGCTCGGCCCGCGTCACCTCCCCCAACCCCGAGGGCACCTACAAGACCCTGGAGAAGTACGGCACCGACCTGACCGAGGCCGCCCGCTCCGGCCGCCTCGACCCCGTCATCGGCCGCGACTCCGAGATCCGCCGCGTCATCCAGGTCCTGTCCCGGCGCACCAAGAACAACCCCGTCCTCATCGGGGAGCCCGGCGTCGGCAAGACCGCCGTCGTCGAGGGCCTGGCCCAGCGCATCGTCGCCGGGGACGTGCCCGACTCCCTGTCCGGCAAGCGCCTGGTCGCCCTCGACCTGTCCGGGATGGTCGCCGGCGCGAAGTACCGCGGCGAGTTCGAGGAGCGCCTCAAGGCCGTCCTGGCCGAGATCAAGGACTCCGACGGCGAGGTCATCACCTTCATCGACGAGCTCCACACCGTCGTCGGCGCCGGCGGCGGGAGCGAGGGCGCCATGGACGCCGGCAACATGCTCAAGCCCATGCTCGCCCGCGGCGAGCTGCGCATGGTGGGCGCCACCACCCTGGATGAGTACCGCGAGCACATCGAGAAGGACCCCGCCCTGGAGCGCCGCTTCCAGCAGGTCTTCGTCGGCGAGCCCAGCGTCGAGGACACCGTCGCCATCCTGCGCGGCATCGCCCCCAAGTACGAGGCCCACCACCAGGTGACCATCTCCGACGGCGCCCTCGTGGCCGCCGCCACCCTCTCCGACCGCTACATCACCGGACGCCAGCTGCCGGACAAGGCCATCGACCTGGTCGACGAGGCCGCCTCCCGCCTGCGCATGGAGCTGGACTCCAGCCCCGTGGAGATCGACGAGCTGCGCCGCCGCGTGGACCGCATGCGCATGGAGGAGTCCTACCTCGATGAGTCCGTCGGCGAGGGCGAGGCCGACCCCGCCTCCGTCGAGCGCCTGGAGCGCCTGCGCGCCGAGCTGGCCGACGCCTCCGAGGAGCTGGCCGCCCTCAGCGCCCGCTGGGAGGCCGAGAAGGCCGGGCACAACCGCGTCGGGGAGCTGCGCGCCGCCCTGGACGAGATGCGCACCCGCGCCGACCTGGCCGAGCGCGAGGGCGACTTCGAGGAGGCCGGCCGCCTGCGCTACGGCGAGATGCCCGCGCTGGAGCGCCAGATCCGTGAGGCCGAGGCCGACGACGCCGCCCTGGAGGCCGCCGGGCGCTCCGGCGAGCCCATGATCGCCGAGAAGGTCGGCGCCGGTGAGATCGCCGAGGTCGTGGGCTCCTGGACCGGCATCCCCGTGGGGCGGCTGCTCCAGGGCGAGACCGAGAAGCTGCTGACCATGGAGGACGCCATCGGCGAGCGCCTCATCGGGCAGGCCGCCGCCGTGAGCGCCGTGGCCGACGCGGTGCGGCGCTCACGGGCCGGGATCTCCGACCCCGACCGCCCCTCGGGCTCCTTCCTCTTCCTGGGCCCCACGGGCGTGGGCAAGACCGAGCTGGCCAAGTCCCTGGCCGAGTTCCTCTTCGACGACGAGCGCGCCATCGTGCGCATCGACATGTCCGAGTACTCCGAGAAGCACTCGGTGGCCCGCCTCGTGGGAGCTCCCCCCGGCTACGTGGGCTACGAGGAGGGCGGCCAGCTGACTGAGGCGGTGCGCCGCCGCCCCTACTCGGTGATCCTGCTCGACGAGATCGAGAAGGCCCACCCCGAGGTCTTCGACATCCTCCTGCAGGTCCTCGACGACGGGCGCCTGACCGATGGCCAGGGCCGCACCGTGGACTTCCGCAACACCATCCTGGTGCTCACCTCCAACCTGGGCTCGCAGTTCCTCATCGACCCGCTGACCAGCCCCGAGGAGAAGCGCAACGAGGTCATGAGCGTGGTCCAGTCCTCCTTCAAGCCCGAGTTCCTCAACCGGCTCGACGACATCATCATCTTCGACGCCCTGAGCAAGGAGGAGCTGGGCAGGATCGTGGATATCCAGCTCGCCCGGATGGGGGCGCGCCTGGCCGGGCGGCGCCTGTCGCTGTCGGTCACCGATGGGGCCCGGGCCTGGTTGGCCGATGAGGGCTACGACCCCGCCTATGGGGCCCGGCCCCTGCGCCGTCTGGTGCAGCGCGAGATCGGTGATGCCCTGGCCCGGATGATCCTGGCCGGGGAGGCGGCTGATGGGCAGAGCGTGGTGGTCGACCACATCGAGGGCGAGCCGGGCCTGCGCCTGAGGGCCGAGGGCCGGCCGGCCAGTGCTCCCTCGGCGGCCTCCGCCCAGTAGGTAGGGCTGAGGCCTCTGTCCGGTGGGGCGGCGGGAGCCGGGCCTGCGCGGGCCCACGTGTGTGGGCGGTGCGGGCCCGGCTCTTGTGGTGGCCCGGTCCGGTCCTGCGTGGTGCGGGGGCTCGGTGCCGATGGCGTGCGGCAGCCACCGGGCGGTGCTCATGCCAGCAGAGTCGCCGATGAGCGCTCCGGAGTGCGCGCCCGGCCATCGGCCCTGTGGACAACGGGCGCTAGATCCGCGCCTGTGGAGCCCGGCTGCCCCTGGAGCCCCGCGGATCGGGGAGGCGCAGGGGTGACGCCCGCCAGGCCCCGGCCCCCGACGATGGTTCCGACCCCACGGTTCCCGGAGCCCCCGTCCCAGCTCCACGCGCCCCGAGCCCACCGTGCGCGCAGCTTCCGCTCAAGATCTCGTCATGTGGGAGGCCTGTTGTTGCAGCAACTTTGCATAAGGATGACACAATGCGCCTATGAGCAGCACTGATGCCCCCGCCCCGGCCGCCGCGCCCCGGCGTCGTGGCCCCGGCCGCCCCCGGGCGGGAAGCGAGGACAAGCGCGAGCGCATCCTCAACGAGGCGGTGGCGCTGTTCGGGGCGCGCGGGTACGCCGGGACCTCCCTGGCGCGCATCGCCGCCGCCGCCGACATCTCCAAGGCCGGCCTGCTCCACCACTTCTCCTCCAAGGACGCCCTGTTCGCCAAGGTCCTCGAGCGCCGGGACCAGGAGGCGATGGCTGCCGCGCAGGACGGGGCGCAGGAGGGGCTCGACCCCTGGGAGCACCTGGAGCGCTACGTGGAGCGCCTGGAGGGCAGCGTCCAGCGCCGCGAGCTCGTGGCGATCTACGCGGCCACCTCCGTCTCCGTCCTCGACGTCCAGCACCCCGCCCACCGGTGGACGGCCGAGCGCATGGACCGCGCCGTGGAGAGCTTCGAGACCAGCTTCGAGGCCGGCAAGGCCTCCGGGGTCGTCGATCCCGGCATGCCCTCACGGCTGGTGGCGCGCACACTCGTGGCGCTGTGCGACGGCCTGCAGCTCCAGTGGCTGTGCGCCACCACCCCCGGTGCCGCGGCCCCCGACCGACTGGGGACCAGCATCACCGAGGAGATCCGCCTCTACGTGCAGGGCCTCAAGAGCCAGTGGGGGCGCTCCCACGGAGCCCCGCGCGCCCAGGAGTCCGCGCCCGCCTGAGCCCCCGCCCGTCGGTGGCCGGCGCCGGCGCCGCCTGCCGCCCGGCTCAGCGCTCCTCCCACAGGAGCATGTGCGGGGTGATCGAGGCCAGATCGGGCACGACGACGAGGCCCGGGTCGGCCGGGAAGTACTTGCGCCGCCCGATCTGGACCACATGCAGCCCGTTGCCGCGCGCGGAGGCCGCCCCCGTGGGGGAGTCCTCCACCACCACGCACTCCTCAGGAGTCAGCCCCAGCCGCTCCACGGCGGTGGCGTAGGGCAGCGGATCGGGCTTGGCCCCCACGCCGTCGTCACCGGTGACCAGGGTGACGAAGACGCCGCCGAGCTCATCGGCCACCCGCTCGACGATCGGGCGGGGCGAGGCCGAGACGATGGCCTGGGCCAGCCCGACCTCCGCCAGCGCCGAGGTGATCTCCCGCGCCCCGGGCAGCAGCGGGGGCTCAGCGGACACCGCCTCGCGCACCTGGCCGGACATGGTCTCGAAGACGCGCTCGGTCAGGGGGTCCTCCCAGGAGGCTGCCACGCCGGCGGCGGCGATGAGCTCTCGCGCGCGGCGGATCGAGGCGCCGGTGAGCTCGGCGACCAGGCCGGAGGAGGGGACGGCTCCCAGGTCGGTGCAGCAGCGGATGAAGGCGGCGTCCCACAGGGGCTGGGAGTCCATGAGGGTGCCGTCCATGTCCCACAGCACGGCGCGGACGGTGAAGCCGGTGGAACGTGGCGAGGAGGGGGCGCTGGGTGGTGTCACCCGGGCAGATTAGCCCCCGCCCGGTGCCCAGGGCAGGGCCCTGTGGCACAAGCGGCGCCGCACGGCCGGGCAGGGGCCTGGGCCCCGGGCCGGGGCGATGGCGGTATGGTTCATGGTTCAGCCGTTCCGCAGGGTCCAGTTCCCTCCTTGTCCTCCCCACGCCCTCCCACCCTGCCGGATGCGGGGCGGCAGCGATGCACGAGGAGAACGCGGTGAAGAACCCCCGTAGGACCACGATGGAGGATGTGGCCCGCGCAGTCGGGCTGTCGCGGACCACGGTGTCCTTCGTCCTCAACGACCGCCCCGATGTGCGCATCCCCGCCTCCACCCGGGAGCGGGTCAAGCGGGCCGCCCGAGAGCTGGGCTACCGGCCCCACAGCGGCTCCCGGGCCCTGTCCTCCCAGCGCACCGGGCAGCTGGGCCTGGTCTCCGAGATCGTCACCGGCCCCCTGGGCTCGGCCACCATCCGCGGGATCCGCTCGGCCGCCCGCCAGGCGGGGTGCTCCCTGCTCATCGCGCCCACCTCTGCCGGCGGGGAGGAGGACCCCCAGGCCTTCGAGACCCTCCTGAGAACCTGTATCGAGGGCATCGTCTACGCCACCGGCCGGAACCGCCGGGTCTCATTGCCGCCCCAGGCCCGTGAGATCCCCACCGTGCTCGTGCACGGCACTGATCCCTCCCTGGGCCTCCCCGAGGTCCGCCCTGACGAGCACTCCCTGGGGCGACTGGGGGCCCAGGCCCTCCTGGAGGGCGGCCACCGCGACATCGGCGTCATCGAGCTGCCCGACGACGGCGGGGCGACGCCCGGGCGGCGCTCCGGCTGCGAGGAGGGCCTGGCCCAGGCGGGCATCCCCTGGGAGGCGGTGCGCTCGGCGCGGGCGGACGGCACCGCCCGCGGGGGGCATGCGGCGGCCAGCGCCCTCATGGAGGAGTCCCCCGGGCTGACGGCGCTGCTGTGCGGCAACGACCTCATGGCCATGGGCGCCTATGAGGCGCTGCGGGACCGCGGCCTGCGGGTGGGCGGGGACGTCGCCGTCATCGCCATCGACGACCAGGGGCTCATCGCCGACCAGCTCCGCCCCGCGCTGACCACGGTGGCACTGCCCTGGGAGGACATGGGCCGAGTCGGTGCGGAGCACCTGCTGGCCCTTATCGCGGGCGAGCAGGTCCCGGCCCGCACCTTTCTGCCTGGGCGCCTCATCAGGCGCCACTCCGCCTGAGCGCGAGGACCGGTATCGACGCGGGAGCTGGGAGGCTCTCAGGGGAGGATCAGGGCCCTCCCCGATAGCCGTGGCGGCAGAGGCGCAGCACACTGGGGGCATGGCACAGCAGTACCCCTCGGGCCCCGACCGCACCACCCGCAATGGGAGCTCCTTCACCTCCTTCCTCAACGGGCTGCCCGCCCGCTCCCGCCACGACCGCATCCTGGGCGGGGTGTGCGGCGGCCTGGCCCGGCAGTGGGGGCGCTCGCCCGGACTCGTGAGGCTGGCCACCATCGCCCTCGCGCTCCTGCCCGGCCCCATGTGGGTGGCCTACGCACTGGCCTGGGCGGCCATGCCCCTGGAGCCCCTCCACTCCGGGCCCGCCTACGGGGCCCCCGCTCAGGGAGGCCCGGTCGGTGGGGAGGCCGATGCCGCCGGCCCCGTCCCGCACTGATCACAACCCCGCGATCAACCATCTAGGGCAGGAGGCCGGCGCGCTCGGCCAGCACCGCCAACTGGGTGCGGTTCTTCAGCCCCAAGCGCTGCTGGGCGCTGGCGAGCTGGGCCTTGACGGTGGAGGCCGAGCGGAACAGCAGCTCCCCGATCTCCGCATTGGACAGCCCCAAGGCCGCCTGGACCACTGCCTCCCGCTCCGCCTGGGTCAGGCGCCCCACGGCCTCGATCGCCGCGCGGCGCCGGTCGCCCTCGCCCCTGTCGCCCCGCATGCGCCGCACCAGGCTGCGCAGGGCCTGGGGTGACATGGCGATCTCCCCGGCGGCCACGGCCCGCACCGCCCGGGCCGCATCCTGCGGCGCCTCGGCCTTGAGGATGTAGCCCTCCGCGCCGGCATCCACCATCCGCGCCACGGCGTCGTCCAGGTCCCAGGTGGTCATGGCGATGACATGCGGCGCCCCGGGCAGGGAGCGGAGGCGCCGCGTTGCCTCGATCCCGTCAACACGGGGCATGCCCAGGTCCATGAGCACGACCTCCGGGCCCAGGCCCGCCACCAGCGGGCCGACCTCGCCGCCGTCACCGGCCTCGCCGACGACGGTGATCGGCGGCTGGCCGGCATCGTCCTCCAGCAGGGAGCGCAGGAGCTGGCGCACCAGGGGGTCGTCGTCGACGAGCAGGACGCGCAGGGAGTCGGGCATGTGCACAGCGTAGAAGACGGCAGGCGCGCCAGTGCCCAAGCGGGGTCCCCTCCAGGGCGCCGCGCCCCGCGGGGAGGATGGGGGTGCCCGAGGGGGGAGCACCACTCGCGGCCCGGCCCTCACTGCTGCGGCGAGGGCCCCGGCAGCCAGGGCAGGTCGACCTCCACGATGAACTCCCCCTCCGGTGAGGGGCCCGCCCGCAGGCGGCCCCCGCAGATCTGCACCCGGTGGGCCATCCCTCGCAGCCCGGTGCCCGAGCCCGGCTCCTCGGGCCGGTCCTCGGCCGGGGCGAGGCGATTGGAGCAGCGCAGGTGGATGCCCGTCTCCGGCGAGCCCTCCACGCGCAGGCGGATGGGCTCGCCCGGGGAGTGCTTGGAGGCATTGGTCAGGCACTCCTGGACGATGCGGTAGACCGCGTGGGACAGCACGGAGCCCGCCTGGGCGGGGCGGTCCAGGACGATGGAGGAGCTCAGGGGCGTGCCCGCCTCCACCATGGAGTCGACCACTGCGGCCAGCTCCTCCAGCCTGGGGGCGGGCTGCCCGGCGCTTCCGCCCGGGTCGCGCAGCACCTCCAGGAGGCTGCGCAGCTCACCCATGGCCTCCTGCGAGGTCTGGCGCACCGCCCGGGCTCTTTGCGCTGTGGCCGCATCCGCGCTGCGCTCCAGAAGACCGGCCTGCATCGCCAGCAGGGAGAGCCGGTGCCCCAGGCCGTCATGGACCTCGTGGGCGATGCGCTCGCGCTCCTCACGCAGCTCGACCTGGTCCATGAGGGCCTCAGTGGTCCGGGTGGCCTGTGCGGCCTCGTGCTCGGCGCGGGCCCGCTGGGCCCGGGCGTCGGCCACTTGGGCCGCCGCCTGGGCCTCGCCCCGGCGCGCGGCCAGGACGGTGCCCACGATGAGGGGGATCGAGACGATGAGCACCGTGGCCACCAGCTGGGCCGACCAGCCGATCTCCCCGCGCACAGGATCGCCGTCGACGCTGGGCAGGACGAAGATGGCGAGTATGGACATGCCCAAGGGGGCGCGCATCGCATCGTGGTGGACGGCCGCGCCGGTGCCCGCCGCCAGGAGTGCCAGAGCCCCGAGGATGAGGGCCGACTGGCGCCTGCCGGCGCGCCATGGGGGCCGGTTCGCCAGGAAGGTGACCGAGGCGATGAGGCCCACTGTCGTGTCCAGGCCCAGGATGATGCCCGCCAGGCTCGAGCACACCATGAGCACCAGGGGCGCCCGGCGTCGCACCGCCAGGGACAGGACCAGGGCCAGGGCCACAAGGAGCTCCAGGATCTGCAGGGAGGGCCTCTCCGTGCCCCGCGCCTGGTCCAGGGCCCAGCCCCCGCCCAGGGAGATCAGGGCCGCCAGGAGGCTCAGGGCCAGGACCCCGGTCGTGGCCAGGGTGCGCAGGATCCAGTGGGTGAGCCTCGGGTCCCACCGGGATGCCGGCTGCTGCGGCGGGGCCTGCTGCTGGAAGGGGGAGGCGAGGGGATACGTACTGGGGGAGGCGAGGGGATGCGCCCCGGGGATGGCGACGGGATAGGGGCCTGGAGGGGCGCCCGGGTGGAGCATCCGCGGCTGGGGCGCCTGCGGGGCCGGGTAGTGGGAGGGGTGGTGCTGGGGGTGGAGCACCGATGACCGGGGAGGCCCGTAGGTGGGGCGTGCGGGCCGGTAGGCGCCCGGTGCGGGGAGCATCGGCTGCCCCGGCGCCCCGGAGAGGGCCTGGTAGTGGCCCCCGGGTGGTGCCGGGGGACCATAGGCCCGGGGTGCTACCGGCGGTTGCGAGGGCATCTGGGCAGGCGGCTGGGGGACGCCGGGCGGGGCGGAGGCGCCGGGCGCCGTCATGGGGCCCTGCCCCTGCGGGGCGAAGGGTGCAGGGTAGGAAGGGGGCATGGTCGTACGGTAGCCGCCGGCTCGGACCTCATCATCGGCCGTTCGGCCAGGGCGCGATGACCGAACGGCGCCGCATCGCACCGGGACGGCCGATGCCGGGCCGCAGCGCGGGAGCACACAGTTGTGCCTGTCCAGGGCGCCACTCCGGCTCCCCGTAGAAGAAGGAACACCCATGACCTCCCACGCCCCCGCAGGACCCTCCGCCAGCATCCCCGATCCTCAGCCCATCCCCCAGCCGGGAGCCCAGCCCGGGCCCCACGGGGCCCCGGTCCCCGGCGGCCCGGTGCCGATGCAGCCGGCCTACGGCCCGCCCATGGGCCCGCCTCACGGCGCTCAGGGGCCGGCTCCCCGGCGATCCTGGTTCGCCCGGCACAAGATCCTCACCGGACTGGGTGCCCTGGTGGCCCTCGTCGTGGTGGTCCAGGCCCTCGGCGGCGGCTCGGGTGACGAATCGCCCCAGGCCGGCCAGGCCGGCTCGGACACGCCCTCCGTCACCCGGTCCCAGGAGGCGCGGGCCGCGTCGGAGAGCGGGCAGCCGGAGCCCCAGGCGGGCGAGCCCGCTCAGGCCGACCAGGCCGGCGAGGGACCGGCCTTCGCCGGCAAGCAGTCGAAGGACAAGGCGGTCCAGGCCGGCGAGTCCCTCACCACCGACGGCGTGACCATCACCGCCACCCCGCTGACCCCCGGCGACGCCACCCTGGGCCCCACCGCCTGCTCCACCATCACCATCAGCAACAGCTCGGGGTCCGCCATCGATGTCAACGCCTTCGACTGGTCCCTCCAGGACCCCAATGGCGTCATCAACGATGTGGGCTTCCTCGGATCGGACAGCATCCTGAGCGCCTCAAGCATCATCGACGGCGGCTCCCTGACGGCGGATGTCTGCTTCGACGGGCAGCTGGGATCGGGGGAGTACGTCCTGCTGTACAAGCCGGTCTTCTCCTGGTCGGGCGACCGCCAGGCCTGGATCAACCAGCGCTGAGCCCGGCATCTCCGGGGCTCTGGCCGGCACTGAGGGGCAGGCCGGGCGGCCCCGGCGGAATCGTGGAGGGCCGGTGAGGGCGCGCACCCGACAGGTGCGCCCCCACCGGCCCTTCGCGCGCGGGCCGGCAGGCGTCCCGGGCACGCCTGGCCCGTGCCCGTATCCGGGGCGCGGCGCGAGTGGGGGTGGGAGGGCGTGAGGAGGCATGGGAGGATCAGGTGCATGTCGATCACCGCCGCGCGCACCGAGAGCATGCCGGGCCCCGCCGCCTCCGGCGCAGCCGCCTCCACCGGCCCCGCCATCAGCTTCCACTCCGCCTACGACCAGGGCTTCGCACGGGTGGCCGCCGCCACCCTGCCCGTGGCCCTGGCCGACCCGGCCGCCAACGCCCGGGCGATCATCGCCCAGGCCCGGGAGCTGTCCGAGCAGGGCGTGGCCCTGGCCGTCTTCCCCGAGCTGAGCCTGACCGGCTACTCCATCGACGACCTCCTCCTGGCCGACGTCCTGATCGCCGAGGTCCTGACCGCCATCGAGACCATCCGGGCGGCATCGGAGGACCTGCTGCCCATGATCGTGATCGGCGCGCCCCTGCGGCATCGCAACCGCCTGTACAACTGCGCCGTCGTCATCCAGGGCGGGGCCGTGCGCGGCGTGGCGCCCAAGGCCCACCTGCCCACCTACCGGGAGTTCTACGAGAAGCGGTACTTCGCCTCCGGCGCCGGCGTGCACACCTGGATCGAGCTGGCAGGCGTGGCCGATGGGGCGGCGGATCCCGCGGAGCACTCCGGGGACGGTCCCCGGCCCGGCCGCCCCGCCTGCGTCCCCTTCAGCACGCGCCTCCTGCTCGATGTCGAGGACGTGCCCGGGATGGTGGTGCACGTCGAGGTCTGCGAGGACATGTGGGTGCCCGTGCCCCCCTCCTCCCTGGCGGCCCTGGCCGGTGCCACCGTGCTCGTCAACCTCTCAGGCTCACCGATCACGGTGGGCAGGGCCGAGGACCGCATGGCCCTGGCGCGCGCCTCCTCCGCGCGCAATCTCGCCGCCTACGTCTTCGCCGCGGCCGGCCAGGGCGAGTCCTCCACAGACCTGGCCTGGGACGGCCAGACCTTCGTCTACGACAATGGCGCCCTGCTGGGTCAGACCGAGCGCTTCCCGGACGGCCCGCGCGCCACCGTCGTCGACGTCGACATCGAGGGGCTCGTGGCGGAGCGGCTGCGCCAGGGCAGCTTCGACGACAACCGCCTCGCCCTGGGCATCGGGGACGACGACGCCTCCCACCCCCACGGCTTCATGACCACCACGGTCGGCCGGCAGGACCTGCGCGTCCCCCGCACCGACATCGGGCTGCGCCGCGAGATCGACCGCTTCCCCTTCGTCCCCGACGACCCCGCCCGCCTGGCCCAGGACTGCTACGAGGCCTACAGCATCCAGGTCGCCGCCCTGGTCCAGCGCATGGAGGCCATCGGCGGCCCCAGGCTCATCATCGGTGTCTCCGGGGGGCTGGACTCCACCCACGCCCTCATCGTGGCCACCCGGGCCATGGACCGGGCCGGGCGCCCCCGCAGCGACATCCACGCCATCACCATGCCGGGATTCGCCACCAGTGCCACCACCCGCGCCAACGCCGAGGCCCTGGCCGTGGGACTGGGCTGCACCTTCGAGGAGGTGGACATCCGGCCCGCCGCCACCCAGATGCTCGCCCAGATGCGCCACCCCTACGGGCGGGGCGAGCGCGGCCCCGAGGTCTACGACGTCACCTTCGAGAACGTCCAGGCCGGGCTGCGCACCGATTTCCTCTTCCGCATCGCGGGCCAGCGCGGCGGCATCGTCCTGGGCACCGGGGACCTGTCCGAGCTGGCCCTGGGCTGGTGCACCTTCGGGGTGGGCGACCAGATGTCCCACTACGGCGTCAATGCCGGGATCCCCAAGACCCTCATCTCCCACCTCATCCGCTGGGTGGTGGCCGAGGACCTGTTCGGTGAGGCGGTGGGGGAGACCCTGCTGTCCATCCTCGGCACCGAGATCAGCCCCGAGCTGGTGCCTGCCACCGAGGGCGAGCCCATCCAGTCCACCCAGGCGCGCATCGGCCCCTACGCCCTGCAGGACTTCACCCTGTGGCATGTGCTGCGCCGCGGCGCGCGCCCCTCCCGGATCGCCTTCCTGGCGGAGAAGGCCTGGTCGGACGCCTCGGTGGGGCTGTGGCCCGAGGGCCTGCCCGCCTCCGAGCGGGTGGCCTACCGGCTGCCCGAGATCCGCCACTGGATGGAGGTCTTCCACCGCAGGTTCTTCTCCAACCAGTTCAAGCGCTCCACCCTGCCCAACGGGCCCAAGGTGGTGGCCGGTGGGTCGCTGTCCCCCCGGGGCGATTGGCGCATGCCCTCCGACGCCTCGGGCGCCGCCTGGCTGGCCGAGCTGGAGCGCAACGTCCCGCGGCAGTGAGGCCCGGCCGCCCCGCCCGGCCGCCCCGGGGCCCGGCCCTGGCCATGGCGCGCCGAGGATCGCGCGGCAATCGCGAGACGGTGGCGGGGCGCGTCTGACAGGATCGGGCGGAGTGCAGCGCCACAGGCCCACGGCCGCGGCATCATGGAAGAAATGGAGGCGCACCGGTGACTGCTCGACTCATCTCCTGCGATATGGACGGCACCGTCGTCTTCGATGGGCGCATCGGCGAGCGCGACCTGGAGGCCATGGAGCGCTGGCGCGCCGCGGGCAATATCCTGGTCGCCAACACGGGGCGCTCCCGGAGCGCGTTCACGCAGGTGGCCGCGCCGGTAGGAGCCGTCTTCGACTACATGATCCTGTACACCGGGGCGGTCGTCACCGACTCCCGGCTGGAGGTGCTGGAGGCGACGACCCTGCCCCACGGGGTGGTCGACGACCTCCTGGACCACCTGGATGGGCAGCAGGGGGTCACGGTCTTCGCCACCACCCTGGAGGGCGACCTCCTCCTGTACGACACCATCGGCTCGGGCACCGCGATCCTCAACCTCTACACCCCCGCCCGCCGTGAGGATCTCCAGGGGCAGCAGCTCATCGGCGTGCCGCTGCGCTTCACCGACCAGGACCTGGCGGCCCGCACCATGGACCACCTCGAGCGGAGCTGGGCGGAGCAGGCCGTGGGCTTCCGCAACCAGGACTTCATCGACGTCGTTCCCGCCGGGGCCTCCAAGGGCGGGAGCCTGCGCAGCCTGCTGGAGCGGCTCCAGGGGCCGCAGGGCCCCTATACGGGCGACAGGATCGAGACCTTCTCCATCGGCGACTCCTGGAACGACATCCCCATGCACCGGGCCACCGACCACGCCTACGCCCTGCCCTGGGCCCCGCCGGAGGTCGCGCAGTGCTGCGAGGGGACCGTGGGCGGCCTGGCCGAGCTGGTGGACCGCCTCCTGTGAGTCCTGAGGCCGCGTCCCCGGGGAGCCCGCCGGGCACGCGGCCCGGGCTTCCCGGGGGCGCGGGCCCGGCGCCTGCCGGAGGGCTCAGTCCTGCGCGTAGCGGTAGACGTTGGTCTCCCTCAGCTTGAAGCCCGCCCGCTGGTAGAGCCTGTTGGCGGCCTCCCGGGAGGGGCGCGAGGTCAGGTCCACGGTGCGGGCCCCCATCTGGGCGGCATGCTCCACCGCCGCCTCCACCAGCGCCTGGCCCGCGCCGTGCCCACGGGCCTCGGCGTCGACGACGACGTCCTCCACCCAGGCGCGCAGGCCGGTGGGGATCGTGAAGGTCGCCAGGGTGAGCATGCCCAGGATCGGGGCGGGCTCGCCGTCGGGCGCATCGGGCCGGAAGGCGAAGAGGTAGACGCCCTCCTGGGAGATGAGCGCCTCGCACTGCTCCGCTGTCAGGGCCGGGGCGCTGCGGGAGAGCTGGGGGATGAGGCGCTCCATCGCCTCGACGACCTCCGGGCTGGAGGCGGTGAGGAGCTCAACGGTCATGGGATCCCTCCTGGGTCGTGTGAATTCGTGCCACCACCGTACCCCCGCCCCGGCCGGTGGGCTCGCCGTCGCGGCGGTCTGCCGTCCCGGCCGCTGCGACGGCCGTCCTGCGGGTCTCAGCCCTCGCTGTCCGCGGGATTCATGACGGCCGCCTCCAGGAGGGTGATGCCGCTGACCAGGTCCCGCAGCCGCAGGACATAGGGGCGGTCCACGGTGAAGGTGACATCGGGCGGCAGCGGCGCCGAGAGCGCGATGGCCTCCGCCTCGGTCAGGGCCGCGGCCACCGTCCCCTCCTCATCCATGGTCAGCCGGACCTGCTGGACGATCTGGTCGATCTTCAGATCCTGGGCGATGCGGTCCAGTCCCACCGGGTCCAGGCCGAGGCCGGTGATGACCTCCAGGAGACCCATGGGGCCAGTGGTCAGGTCGGCCTTGGGCAGGGACAGCTCGACATCCACGAGCTGGGCCTTATCGAGTGCCGCGGAGGCCTGGGCCCAGGAGGCCGCATCCATCTGCGCGGGCAGGGTCCCTCTCTGGGGCAGGATGACATCCAGGGCCAGGGCGGGCTGGTCGGGGACCTCAGGGCTGTCAGGGGTCTGGGAGCCCTCGTGCCCACCGCTGTAGGGCAGGCGCACCGCCGACCAGCCCTGCCCCTGGGCGTGGCGCAGGGAGCGGGTGTCATGCATGAAGGTGGCCTCCACCGTGGAGGAGTCGGCCAGGGTGAAGGGCTGGGGGCTGGAGTCCTCCGCCGGGAAGGGGGTCTCCCACCGGGCGGCGAAGAGCAGGGCGCTCTGCACGACCAGGCGGAGATCCGGACGGACCTCGATGGCGCTCTCCGGGATGAGGCCCGCGGTGTTCCGGGAGGCCCAGGTATCGAGGTTGCCCTTCATGGCGCTCAGGGAGACCTGCTCGATCTCGGTGGCGAAGAGGCTCATCACCGCATCGAGGTAGGACTGCGCCACCTCGAAGCCGTCGACGACCACCACATGGTTGGCCAGGTGGACCAGGGGCTCGGCGGGCACCTCATCGGGGGAGAAGCCCTTGAGGTCGCGGTCGTTGCGGCCCAGGGAGGTCTGCAGCGCCGACCAGGTGCGGTCGCGCTGCTCACCCGAGGCGCCCAGGAGGGCGTCGTAGCCCTGCGCCGCGGGGTCGGTGGCGCCGTCGGCCAGGATCGCCAGGAGCAGGGACAGGCTCAGCCCCGAGGACATGGCATTGCGGTGGGGCTCGTCCTGCAGGCGGTGGGCGAGCAGGGCGGCGCCGAGCTCGTCGCAGGCGCTCAGCGCACCGGGCAGGGAGTCGGAGACCTCGGGCAGCGTGATCGTCTCGTGGGTGACGCTGGAGCCCAGTGCGGCCCCCGCCCTGGTGGAGCAGGCGCCCAGCAGGCCCGCGGCGAAGGGGGCCAGGGCGGCGGCGGCCATGAGGCGGCGGCGGGAGGGAGAGGAGGGGGAGGGGATGCGGGAACTACTCATAGGAGCATCCTAGGGACCGGGCGGGGGAGGCGCCGTGCTGAAGGTCCCGTATCCGGGGCGCGGGCCAGCGACATGGCCGCTGAGACCAGCGGGATCCTGCCGCGGTGGCGGAGCAGTGGTGTGGATCGATTGAGATGGTCTCATCGGGGTCGGTGATGAGTCGGCTCGGCTCCTGCGATAGCGGGGATCACGGGGGCGGGTTGGTGGATCCGCGTCATCCTGCGGTTCTTCTGGTCGGTGGCCGGTTGTGGGGTGGTGAAGATGTGCAGCTGTGGTGGTGTTGCACATCTTCAGTCCAACCTGAGCGCGGGTGGCGACGGGATCATGCGGGAAAGTCGGGTCCCGGTGGCTGGCGCGGGCGCTGAAGATGTGCAACCCGGGGAGGGCGGGGCGCCCCGGTACCACCGTCCCGGACCCGCACGGTCGCGGCCCGTTGAGCCGGCTGAGCACCACCAGTGGTGAGAGCATCGGGGTCCTCGGGCCCGCCTTGTCAGCCCGAGCCCGGGTCGATACCGGCTCAGAGGCGGTGTCGCCCCGGGCGCGGGCCGGTAGGTGAAGACTCCAAGGCCCCCGGGAGAACCCGAGGCGCTCACGACCCGCGGGATGGCTCGGCGACTCCGCATCGCTCGGCCCCGCCCCTCCAGCTCGTCCTGCGGGAAAGGACTCAGGCCGACTCGGCGCGGGCCAGCCGATCGGTGGGAGCAGGAAGAGCGCCTCCTCGCCAGTTCGACCTCACTTCGCGACTTGGGCGTCACGTCGCGGAATGAACGTACCTTGTAGGTGTCGTCCAAGTCGCGAAGTGACGCTCTTTCCGCGAAACGACGCTTTTCTTGCACCGGGTCGGGCCCCGCGCCCCGCCGGCCGCCAGCAGCAGGACAGGCCCGGCCTGCCATCACGGGGAACGCCCAGCAGCAAGAACAGGCAGCCCCAACACCTTGGGGGTCCCGGACCCGACCCACCGAGCGCATCGCAGCTGGCCTCGTGCAGGATCATCGGATGGAGATCGGCGTCCGGACCTGTCGCAGAGAGGCCCCCGCCCCCTCCTTTCGACAATTTGCATGAGATCGGCGTTTTCCGGGCTTGGAGAAGTACGATCTCATGCAAATTGTCGAAAGGAGTAAGGAGGGGTAGGGGTGGCTTGAGGCCTGTGGCGAGGCAAGGGGCGCGAGGCCCGCGCCGGGAAGGAGCCCTTCGCCGGGGCGGGGGCGGGTAGCCTGGATCCTCGGTACCGGGTACACATCCACTCGGAAGGTCACTCATGGTCGAGCACCTCTTCGGCTCCGGCGAGCTCTTCTTCTCCACCACCGATGCTCAGGGGCGCATCCGCCGCGCCAACTCCACCTTCATGCGCCTGTCGGGGTACCCGCGCGGCGCACTGGTGGGGCGGGCCCACAGCGTGGTGCGCCACGACGACATGCCCGCGGGACTGTTCCGAGCGGTATGGGAGGGCATCGAGGAGCAGGCTCCCGTATGCGCCTACATCACCAACCGCTCCGCCGACGGCGGTCACTACCGGGTCTTCGCCACGATCGTCCCCTCGGGCGGGGGCTACCTGTCGGTGCGCACCCTGCCGATGATGACCGGCCTGCGCGACGACGTCGAGCAGGCCTATAAGCGGGTGCGCGAGGTGGAGCGGAGCTCGGCCCGGGCCGGCTCCTCGCGCCGGGAGGCGGCCGCCGCGGGACAGGCGGCGCTGCTGCGCGAGCTGTCCGAGATGGGCTACCGCGATGCCGCCGACTTCACCCGCCGGGTCCTGCCCGATGAGGTGGCCGCCCTGCTCGCCTCCGGCGCCGCCATCCCCGGCGTGCCCCGGACCCGGGGGCCGGTGGCGCAGATCCTGGCGGCCATGCACGCCATCGAGGAGGAGACCGCCGGCCTGGTGGGCGTCCTGGAGGAGGGCAAGCGCCTGGTCGGACTGCTGGGCAGGAGGGCCGAGGAGATCAACGGCCTGTCCGAGCGCCTGGGCCGGCTGCGCCAGACGCTGCGCGCCGTCAGCGGCGAGGTGCGGGCGCTGGGCGCCGGGCCGGAGGCCGAGGAGGTGGAGGAGCGCTACCGGGAGGTCGACGCCCTCATCCTGGAGTGCGTCGAGCAGCTGCGGCCGCTGCGCGGGCAGGTCGAGGAGCTGCGCAGCGACGTCGATGCGGTGCGCTTCGACATCGCCCTGACGCGCCTGCACAACCTGGCCGCCGGCACCTTCGCCGTCCAGATCATCGAGGGCCAGGATGAGGTGGGTGCCAATGATGCCGTCGGCTCCCTGGAGGAGCTGTGCACGGTCCTGGGGGAGGACGCGGTGCGCCTGACCGAGCAGATCGAGCTGCTCGAGGCCCGAGGGGAGCTGGTCGGCGGGGAGCTGGACGTGGTGGCCGAGTCCCTCACCCTGACCCATGCGCCCCTCATGGAACTGCTGGGGGCGGCCGCCGATGCGGGCGCGGCCCAGGAGACCTCCGTGCGCACCGCCCGCTCCCTGGTGCGCGACGGCTTCCCCGAGGCCCGCAGCCTGGCCGACCTCGCCTCCAGCCTGCGCCAGGTGAGCATCCCCTACCAGGCCGAACGCACCGGCGCCCACCTGGACCAGGTGCGCACCGCCCTGGCCGAGCTGCAGGCCTGAGCCGCCGCGCTCCGGGGCCGCCGCCCCGGGGCTGATCAGGCCGGGCTGATCAGGCCCGGGCCAGCTCGACCAGGACCTCGGCGTGGTCGGTGTGCGGGAACATGTCGAACAGGCGGGCGCGCACCACCCGCAGCGACGGCATTCGCTCCAGGTCCGCCGCCAGGCTCGTCGGATTGCACGAGGAGTACAGCAGGCGGGGCACCGCGCAGGCCTCGATGCGCTGCGACAGCTCGCCGATCCCGCGGCGGGGCGGGTTGACCACGAGCAGGTCCGGGCCCTCAGCCACCGCCGGGTCGAGGATGCGGGCGTCACCCGCCTCGAAGCGCGCCTGCTCGGCCGGCAGGCCCATGAGCCGGGCGGCGTCGCGCGCCCCGGTGATCGCAGGGGCGGAGACCTCCACCCCCAGCACCTCGCGACCGGGGCCCGCCAGGGCCAGGGCGAATCCGCCCACCCCGCAGAACAGGTCCCACACCCGCCCCGCCGCCCGGTCCTGCCCCGCCCAGTGGCGGGCCGTGGCATAGAGGGACTGGGCCACCGGGGTGTTGGTCTGGAAGAAGGAGCGGGTGGGCAGGTGGAGCGGCAGCTCGATGCCCGCCGCGGGCGTGTCCCGGCCGGTGGCGGATCCCGACGGCGTCGGCGGCAGGGTCAGGCGCATGAGGAGCCGGTCCTCGCGGGTCAGGATGATCTCCTCATCGCCCTCGATGACGGCCCGGTGGACGGGCTGGATATTGGCGCTGACCACCGCCAGCTGGGGCAGGTGCTCCTGGAGCCGGGGCAGGGCTGAGCGCAGGTCGTCCAGGTGCCGGTGGGAGCGCAGGACGAAGCGCACCATGAGGTCCTCATCGGGGGAGGCCGTCGCCAGGATGTGCTTGAGCTCGCCCCTGCGGGCCGGCACATCGTAGGGGGTCAGTCCCAGGTCGGTGATGAGGCGGGCGAGGTGGGGCAGGGCGGCCCGGATGGCCGGGACGTGCAGGGGGCAGGCGCGCAGGTCGATGCCGTGCCCGGCGCCGTCGAGGATCCCCAGGGCGGGGTGGGCGGCGGTGCCCGCGACCGCCATCTTCGCCTTGTTGCGGAAGCCGAGGGGCCGGCTCGCGCAGGGCGGCAGCCAGGCGCCGGCTGGAACGCGGGAGCGCAGGGCCGTGGACACGCGCGCCTGCTTGGCGGCCAGCTGCTCGGGCAGGGCGATGCCCAGGGACGGGCAGGAGCCGCAGGCCCCGGCGTCGTGCAGGGCGCACGGGGAGGGGCGGGCGGCCGCCGTCACTGGCGGGTACCTGTCACTACCGGCATCTCATCCTCCCGGGCGGCCGTGGGCGTCGGTGCGGGGGCACAGCCTATCCTCCGCACCCTGCCTGCCGGTCAGGGCTTGATGTAGGTGCAGCCTGCCGCAGTGTGCTCGGCGATGACGGGGATGGCCGCCCGCACCGGGGTGATCCACTCCGGCAGGCTCCCCGGGTCGATCCCATGGTTGGCCAAGGAGCGTTGGCAGACCTCGAGGACGGTGCCCGCCTCGGCTGCGCGGTGCATGGCGCGAGTCCAGTCGTTATCGCCCTGGAGGACATAGATGGCCGTGCCGTTGATCATCACCCGGACTCGCCCGGCACAGCCCAGATCGGCCAGGTTCGCCAGATTGCTCAGGACTGCTGGCCAGCGATCGGCCTGGGTGACATGCAGGAGGTACAACGGCCCGCTCATGGTGGGAGCCTAACCGCCCCACCGTCACCGGGCGGGATGAGGGAGCCGGCGCGATACGGACCCCGTATGCCGCGCCCGCCCTCGTCAGTCATCCCTTCGATTGTCTCCGGGAACCGCAGTGCTGGTCATGGGCTGGGCGTCTTGGATCGCTGAGAGTCCCGGGCTGGGTGGAGCCGCTTGTCGGACTCGAACCGACGACCTGCTGTTTACAAGACAGCTGCTCTACCAACTGAGCTAAAGCGGCGGGGCCCCACGGGGCTCATGCGTGGGACAGTGTGGCACAGGCGACCGGCCGAGGAAAGCCGGAGGCCGCCGGGGTCGGCGGCCGGGGCCCTACTCGGTGGGCGCCGCGGATGCCGGGTCCTCGCCGGTGCCGGCGGCCGGTGACGCCGGCTCGCCCGCTCCCGCCGACCCCCCGGCGGCGCCCGCGCCGTCGAGGCCGTCGACCAGATCGGTCAGGGCCGTGGGGGAGGACAGCGTGGACAGGTCGATCTTCTCACCGCCGAGGAAGACCGTGGGAGTGCCCTCGAGCCCGCGGCTCTGGAAGGACTCCTGGGCCAGCACGGTCCAGGGCCCGTAGGTGTTGTTCTTGTAGGTCTTGTCGAATCTGCCGGTGATATCGGCGGGCACCCCTGCGGAGGTGGCAGCGGTCACGAGGTTCTCCACGGTGAGCCGGCTGCCGTCCTTGGAGGCGAAGACCTCGGAGAAGAACCCCAGGGCGGCGGTGTGGAAGGCCAGGGCGGTGTCCGGGGCCTCGTCGAGCACCAGCCCCATGGCGTTCATGACCATATCGGTCCAGTCCTGGGTGAGGATGTCGGAGGGGTGGAGGGCCAGGGTGATCCGGCCCGCGTCCAGGAGCGCGCTGATCTCCTGGGCGTGCAGCGTCTCGAAGTCGGCGCAGAAGTGGCAGGAGTAGTCGAAGTACACGTCGAGAACCGGAGCGCCCTGGATGATGGAGTCCAGTGCGCTCGCCTTGCCATAGGTCCAGGAGCCGTCGGCCAGGACGGGGGAGGGCACCCCCTTCTTCGCCGCCTTCTCCTCCACGATGCCCCCGCCGGCCGGCGGCAGCGAACTGGCCCGGGCGGCCGCCTCGGCGGCGTCGCGCCTGCGGTCGTAGACGAGCCAGCCGGTGGTGCCCACTGCGGTGAGCGCGCCGGCACCGATGAGGCTGCGGCGCGTGATCATGCTGCGCCTGGCTCGGCGCTCCTCGGCCTCGCGCAGCGCCTTGGCCTTGGCTCTGGCGGCCTCGCGGCGCTGCGCCTTGGTGGGACGGGGCTCATTGGGGGCCACGCTGTGCTCCTCACATGGTGGTGATCGTGCTGCGATTGTCTTGCGATGATCCAGTGACTACCTGGCGGTGATCGGGGTGACGGGCGGTCGGGAGACGGTCGTCGGACAGCCGCCGGGCGACTGCCGGACGATAGGACCATCGTCCGCATTGTGCCTGATACGGCCCTGGGAAGCATCCCCGCCGCTGCTGTGGGGACCGGTTCGTGATCGGCCCGGTGACAGGGCCCCCAGGTGCGGGGCGCTCACCACAAGGGCCCCATGGTCAGGAAGGTGGCGATCCCGGTGAAGCGGAGGAAGGCGATGACCAGTGCGCTGATGAGCAGGATGTTGATCCACAGCAGGCGGGCCCCGCGGCTCGGCGCCACGAGCTCGACCAGGGCCGCCGCGCCGCGCCGGGCCGGGGTCCCCCAGGGGATGAACCACAGGGTGACCAGGTAGGCCAGCTCCCAGCAGATGAGGGCCATTATCATGCGGTGGGCGAAGGACCAGGAGACCAGCACGGTGGGCTCGGCCTGGCCCTCGGGCAGGCCCAAGCGATTCATGAGGCTGATCATCACCATTGTCGTGACCACGGCGGCGATGGCGGCGCCGAAGGCGGTGGCCATGAGGGAGCGCAGGAAGTACCAGGGGCTGGCCGCCCACATGCGCGAGGTGTCGCCGGGCGAGACCGAGCCGCGCTGCAGGCGGCTCCAGCGGCGCGCATCCTGCGCCCGGCCCACCGTTCCCATCAGGACGACCACCACGGTGAGGATGATCATCATCCAGAATGGCGCGAAGTTGCCCAGGGTGAGGACGAGCGCCCCGATGGCGGCGATGACCCCGGGGTGCCTGCGCGGCTCCTGGGCCCATTGGGGCAGGGCGGCTGTGCCGGGGCGCGGTTCCAGGGGGACGGCGACCGGGGGCGGCTGCGGGATCGGCTGGCTGATGGCCGGAGCGGCCATGTAGCCCCCCGTGGTGCCGGGGGCGGGCGTGTAGGCCGAGGACAGGAGGTTGGAGTAGGCCCCCGGATAGGAGGCCTGCGCCCCGCTGCTGAAGCCGCTGGACGGCGGCGCACTGACCTCGGGCGGAACCAGGCCCTGGGGCGGGGTGGTGGGCCGCTGCGCGGTGTGCGGCGCGATGGAGGGCGGAGGCGCGGGCGCCCTCAACTGCTGGGAGGTGGGGGTGATCCGGGGAGGGGTAGCGGGCGGCGCCTGCGGTGGGGCCGGCGCCTGGGCCGAGGGCGCGGATGCGGCTGAGGAGCTCCTGGTGCCCGGGGAGCCGATGTACCCGTAGGCGCCGGAGGAGGGGCTCTTGCCGTCCGCGGCCGCCGGGCTCCCGGTGCTGGCGCTGGGAGCGCCGGAGGCGGGGGCGTACCCGTAGCCTGCTCCCGGGTGGGACGCCGGCTGGCCATAGGCCGCGGGATCGTCCTCGGCAGGGCCATCGTCGGACTGGGGGCCCAGTGCTTCGAGGACCGCCTCCTGCCCGCTGCCGCCCTCGGCGATCTCGTCGAGGACGGCCAGGAGGCCCTCGGGGGACAGGCGGTCCTCCACCCGGGGCGCCAGGGCCGCGGTGAAGGCGCGGGCCAGGGCCGGGCAGTCCTGCTCCAGGGAGCCCAGCTCCGGGGTCCCGGCGTAGACGCGGCGGAAGACCGCCTGCCAGGGGCCCGAGCCGAAGGGCGCCCGACCGGTGACGGTGAACAGGAGCACTCCGGCGCAGGCGTACCAGTCCACCTCCGGGGTGGGCTCGCCGCCGTCGAGCATCTCAGGGGGGATGAAGCCGGGCGTGCCGGTGACCTGGCCGGTCTGGGTCAGTCGCACGTCGTCGGCCACCTGGGCGATGCCGAAGTCGATGAGGACCGGCCCATGCGCCCCGAGCATGACATTGGAGGGCTTGAGATCGCGGTGGATGACCCCGGCGCTGTGCACGGCGCGCAGGGCGGTGACCAGCCCGTGGGCCAGATCGGCCAGGTCCCGGGCGTCGGTGCCCAGGTCGTAGACGCCCTCGTGGTCCACCTCGTGCTGGAGGGTGGGGCCGTCGACGAGCTCGGTGATGACGAAGGTGACGCCCTGGCTGGCCTCGCCGTCCCCGGTCTCGATGTCCAGGATGCGGGCCACGCGGGTGTCGCGCACGCGGGCCAGGACGGCGGCCTCGCGGTCCAGGCGGCGCCTGGCCATCGGGTCCGCCGCGATCTGGGGGTGGAGGATCTTCATGGCCACATGCCTGCCGCCGTCGTCCACCACCTCCCAGACCACGCCCATGCCGCCGGCGCCCAGGCGGCGCAGGAGCCGGTACCCACCCAGATGGGTGCCAGCGCGCAGGCCGCTGAGCATGGTCAGCCCGCTGCCGCGCGCATCTGGGTGTTGCGTCATGACCCCCACAGTACCGGTCGCGAGGAGGGCTGGAGGAGGGCAGGGCCGGCCCCTGGGCGTCTCCGGCCGTGAGGAGGGTCGCAGTGCCGCGGGCGCGGCAATGGCGCGGGCCGGGATCCGGGCTGATCGATGGTGCGCAGCACTTGGTGATCGAGGTGATTGTGTGACAGCATGTGTCCGTCACCCGGGACGACCTCCCCGGGTGGCATGTGTCAGTGCGGACACGCATCGGCACCTTTCACCACGGATCGTCCGGCACGTACCTGCCGGTGAAGGGAAGGGCCTCATGGCAACAGTGACCTTTGACAATGCCACGCGCATCTACCCGGGCAATGACCGCCCCAGTGTGGATGCCCTCAACCTTGAGATCGCCGATGGGGAGTTCCTCGTCCTGGTCGGCCCCTCCGGATGCGGGAAGTCGACCTCCCTGCGCATGCTCGCGGGCCTGGAGGACGTCAACTCCGGCCGCATCCTCATCGGGGACCGCGATGTCACCGACGTCCAGCCCAAGGACCGCGACATCGCCATGGTCTTCCAGAACTACGCCCTGTACCCGCACATGTCCGTGCACGACAACATGGGCTTCGCCCTGAAGATCGCGGGCACGCCCAAGGCCGAGATCGACAAGCGGGTCAAGGAGGCCGCCAAGATCCTGGGCCTCACCGAGTACCTGGACCGCAAGCCCAAGGCCCTCTCCGGCGGTCAGCGCCAGCGCGTGGCCATGGGCCGTGCCATCGTTCGCAAGCCCAAGGTCTTCCTCATGGACGAGCCGCTGTCCAACCTGGACGCCAAGCTGCGCGTCCAGACCCGCACCCAGATCGCCTCCCTGCAGCGCTCCCTGGGCGTGACCACGGTCTACGTCACCCACGACCAGACCGAGGCCCTGACCATGGGCGACCGCATCGCGGTGCTCAAGGACGGCCTGCTCCAGCAGGTCGGCACCCCCCGCGAGATGTACGACAAGCCGGCCAACGACTTCGTCGCGGGCTTCATCGGCTCCCCGGCCATGAACCTGGGGCAGTTCACGGTGGAGGGGGATGTGGCCACCATCGGCGCGGCCAGGATCCAGCTGTCCCGCGCCACCCTGGATGCGATCAAGCCCGAGGACGGCGGCAAGGTGACCATCGGCTTCCGCCCCGAGTCCCTGGATGTGGTCTCCGCCGAGGACGAGCACTCCATCCCGGTGCGCCTGTCCTTCGTCGAGGAGCTGGGCTCGGACGCCTACATCTACGGCGAGCTGGTGGGCGCCGAGACCTCCGACGCCAAGCTCGGCTCCGGTGAGGACTCCAGCCAGATCATCGTGCGCGTTCCCCCGCGGACCGCCCCCGAGCCCGGCGAGACCGTCTACGTGCGCATCCGTCCCGGCCAGGAGCACATCTTCTCGGCCTCCACCGGTGAGCGCCTGCCCGTGTGATCCGGCTCCGCCCTGATTCCCGGTGCCCCGTCGCTGCCTCGTGCAGCGGCGGGGCACCGGCGCGAGAGGGATGAGGGGCGGGGGAGCGGCCCGGGGGTGAGGGGATCCACGCCTTGATGCCTCGGGGCCGTCGGAGGGCGCCCGGCGTGGAGAGGTGGGACAATGGGGCCATGCCTCAGTCCATGCAGATCACCGCGGCGACGATCGACCCTGCGCTGCTCGACCTGCCCTGGGAGATCCCCCTGGAGCAGTGGCCCTCCGAGGTCCTCGCCGCCCTTCCCCGCGGGCTGTCCCGGCATATCGTGCGCTTCGTCAACCTCTCCGAGCGCGTCATCGCCGTCAAGGAGATCGGGGAGTCGGTCGCCCACCGCGAGTACGAGCTCCTGCGGGACCTGGTGCGCCTGGGGGCGCCCTGCGTTCAGCCGACGGCGGTCATCACGGGGCGCACCGACCTGGCCGGCGATCCCCTCAACTCCGTGCTCGTCACCGAGCACCTGTCCTACTCCCTGCCCTACCGGGCCCTGTTCAGCCAGTACATGCGCCCCGAGACCGCCACGCGCCTCATCGATGCGCTGGCCGTGCTGCTCGTGCGCCTCCACCTGCTGGGCTTCTACTGGGGCGATGTGTCCCTGTCCAACACGCTGTTCCGGCGCGACGCCGGGGCCTTCGCCGCCTACCTGGTGGACGCCGAGACCGGTGAGCTCCACCCCGAGGGGCTCACCGAGGGCAAGCGCCTGTACGACATCGACGTCGCCCGCACCAACATCATCGGCGAGCTCATGGACCTCCAAGCAGGCGCGCTGCTCGAGCCCAGTGTGGACACCATCGAGATCGGCGACCGGATCGTGGGCCGCTACGGCGAGCTGTGGCGGGTCCTGACCGCCGAGGAGTCCTTCTCCATGGAGGAGCGCTGGCGGGTGCGCCGGCGCATCGAGGAGCTCAACGAGCTGGGCTACGACGTCGGTGAGCTGACGATGAGCACGGATGCGTCGGGGGCGAGGCTGTCGATCCAGCCCAAGGTGGTGGACGCCGGCCACTACCACCGTCAGGTGATGCGGCTGACGGGCCTGGATGTCCAGGAGCGGCAGGGTCAGCGCATGCTCAACGACCTGGAGGCCTACCGCACGATCATGGGCCGTAAGGACGATCCCATTGAACTGGTCTCCCACGCCTGGCTGGCCGAGGTCTTCGAGCCCACGATCCTGGCCGTGCCCCTGGAACTGCGCCGCAAGCTGGAGCCGGCGGAGATCTTCCATGAGGTCCTGGAGCACCGGTGGTACATGTCGGAGGCCCAGCAGCGTGACGTGAGCACCGAGGAGGCAGTGGCCGACTACGTCCACACGGTCCTGCCCCAGCACCGCGACGAGCGGGCCTACCTCGGCGGCGACACCCAGGAGATGGAGGCCATCCTCGTCGGGGAGATGGAGAACGACGAGCCCCTGACCGACGACGCCGACTTCCTGGCCCTCGATGAGCAGACCCTGGCCGACTACGAGGCCAACCCCATGGGCTTCACCGCGGGCATGAGGTTCAAGGGGGAGTAGGAACGCCCGTGGTGCGTCGGGCCGGTGATCCTGGGATGGGCGTGGGGCGGTGCTCGCTGCTGCGGTTGAGTCCCTTGACATAAGGGTAGGTGGCCTACGTAACATTCAGATCACGGCCGGCCCTGGTCGTATCCCTGGATCCAGGAGGGGGTCGTTGATGTCCTGCAGCGTCTGCGGCGGCAGCACTAGTAGTAACTACAGCAGCAATACCAGCCCGAACTACAGCTACATGGGCCCTGGCCTGTCAGAGAGCGGTGGTGACGGGGAGGGCGAAATATTGGTGGAGTTCTGCGCAGTCCGTCACGCCCGGCTCTTGATTTTCAAGGCGTCATTTCTAGTGCTTTTGGTGAAGGGTATGATGCAACAAATCCTAGGGAAGCTGCTCCGCCTTCGCATAAATGGAATACAGAGGAATGAGATGCTGGCCGTGTTGAGGATCAGGATGACGGCATGAGTGTGAGTTCTGGTGGGCGTGGCGTGGTGTGGGTGGTGCTGTCTGTCGCTTTGGTGGTGGGTGGTGTTGTGGGTGTGGGCTGGCGGCCTGGTGGGGGCTGTGTGGTCGCTGGGGGTGGCGCACCGGACGGGGTCTCGTCAGTGACGGAGCGGGGCTGGGGTGATGCGGCGCGGTTGGCGGATCGTGTGAGGTGGGGCGGCTCCGGTGAGCAGTGGGATGAGGTGCTGGGGGCTTTGCGTGCTGGTGGGGATGATGCTCAGTATGCGACCGGGGTGGTGGATGCCCTGGGGGCGGCTGGGGTTGTTGACTGCGTGGTGGGTGTGAGCGGGAGGTTCGCGTCTAATGATCTGCCCCATAGTTATGTGCCGTCTCCCAGGCCTGCGGCGGGAAATGATGTAGTTGAGGTGATGGGGAGGATCCTGTCCAGCGCGTCGGTGATGTGGGCGGATGATGACTCCGAGGAGTTCGCAGGTGGCCTTGCGGATGCTGTGCTGAGGGGCGGTGGTCGTGCTGTTGCTGTGACTGAGATACTGTCCGCTTCCAGAGAGGTCGACAGTGATGGTGATGGACTTCTGGAGAGTGTTGGGCTGGACTACAGCGACGTGATGCTCGTGGCCTTGGCCCAGCGGCTCGAAAACGTTGAGCCTCCACTGGTGTCCGGGCATGGCCTGGGGGTCAGAAGCAGTGCGATGCCAGTGCGTCTGCATCCTTTGAGTAGTGTGGTTCATGCGATGACGGGGAATCCGGAGGCTGGTCGCGAGTGGCTGATTCCCACCCCGGCGGCCCCTGCGACTCCGGACGCCATCAGTGATGGAGGGTCGGTGGTGTATGCCAACCGCATTCAACAGCTCATTGAGAAAGGTGCCTTAACGGATGAGCAGTGGACCACCGGCTGGGCTCGCCTGGGGGACCGGATCGATCGTCATGACGGGGCTCCATTGAGCCTGGTGCCGCCCGACGAGAAGACGGGGGACTTCGATAAGTCTGCGACAGCGACCGCAGTGTCCGGTATTCTCAATGGGCTGGGGTCAGGTAATGAAGCGCCCCCGCTATCGGAGGAAGGGCGCCAACTGGTCTCCCATATAGTGGCGCGCCATCCTGAGGCGGTTGATCGTTCCGTGAAGCCAGGAAATCCTATTGGGGCGATCGAGGGCCTGGTCGATGCCGCCACGGGGGAAAAATCATATAACCCCTTGCTGGCCGACCGGGCATTGACGTATCTCGTGGGCCAGATCTCCCAGAGCCCCGAGGCGTCGTCGCACCTGGGTGAGGTGATGACCAATCACCATGACAAGCGGCTCCAGGAAGCGGTCGCCGTCTATAACGCCACAGGGGATCCGGAGCTCATTCAAGAGGCTATTGAGAAGCAGAGTGCTACCAATGGCTTCTTCGCCGGCGCTATCAGTCACCTGCTGATGGTCCACGGGGAGCGTAGCGGTAAATTAGGGGCTCCGCAAATAACGGTCACCTTTTTCGCGGCTGGACTTATCCCGGTGGCGGGTCCGGTGGCCTCTCTGGCTGTCTCCGAGGGGAAGCCTTTTGCGGTGGATGGTCTTGATGGGGCGAGGGATAAGGGGGTGGATATAGAGAGTGAAGCGAAGAGCGGTAATTCCAGGCAGGTCGCTCTGGCTCTCCTCAATAGTGGGTTGTACAATGTTGAGGATCTCCAAGGTGCGGCGTCACGCACGGGCGGGGGTCTTGGTCGCTTTAATGAGAATGTTGATAAGATTGTCGATTCGAGTGGGAAGCCTTTGACTTCTGAGATGAGTCCTGAGCAACTTAATTCTGCTGACGTGCAGGACGGCTTGCGGCGCATCGCTGGCCAGTTGACCAGTCCGTTACGTCCTGAGCTTGATTTCCGAAATAGTATTTCGGATGCTTTTGATGAGGGATATAACGCTGCAGAGCCTGAATCGATGACCCCTCCGTCACATAGGTGGGGCAGTTGAGAAGAAGCGGTATGTCGGTCGCGTTGAGGATATGCGGATGAGGTCTGGTGTGCGTGGTGTGGCGGCTGCTGCGCTGTGCGTGATGCTGAGTGCCTGTAATGGCTGGGCTGATGGGGCTGCGTCGCCGTCAGCTCGCTCGACGCAGGCGGTGGTGAGCACGCAGGCGCCCACCGATGAGGGGAGCTACAGTAGGTGCCCCGGTATTCCCGATGAGGCCTTGGAGGCCATGTTCGGCTCTCGGTATTACGTCACGACTTATCCAAGGAATGGGCAGGATGCGTACGTTTGCTGGATGAAGTTGGGGGGAGCGTGGCTCTGCTCTCTATGTGAAGTTCTGGTACATCTATGATGGCCGTGATCCGTGGGATACTGCGCAACTGGCCATGGGTCGGTATGGTAGTGATTTCTCCTTCGAGGGTGTTGAGGGCAGTGGTCGGGCGAATGTGGATAAGGGTCCGGATGTCCGTTACGGGTCGACCCTCTTCACATGCGGGGATCACTACCTGGCCTTGCGCGCTCATGACTTGTCGCTGATGAAGGGGGATCCGAAGGTGAATCTGATCAATCTCACGCAATCGGCTCTGCCATGGCTGTGCGGGGAGGAGCCGGTCCCGGGCTGGGGCAGAACCATGGAGGAGGCCAGACCGCCCTACGCGCATCCCACCGCCGATGCGCAGACTACTCCTGCAGAGCCCTCCGCGGCCCCCACGGGAGGGTAGCCGTTGACCGCGTGGGCGCCTCCGCCCCGGCTCCGTCGGCAGTTCTATAGGGCGCTGCTTGCTGGCTTACCCGCATCCCGCTGGGCCATATGCGCGGGTATCGGCAGGCGGAATGCGGGTGACCCAGCAGGAAACGTTTGACCCGGCTCCGCAGGACTCAGGTCAGGCCCCGAGCTCCTCGGCCACCAGGGGCATGTCCTCGTTGGCGCCGCAGTTCGCGGGGGATGCCGGCACATCGCACCCCGGGGAGGCATGCGTTCTACCGACGACCCCGGCGTTCTGCCGACGACCCCCGCATCCTGCTGGTGTGTTCCGCGCGGCCTGCTGGCCGGAGTGCTCTGGAGCGCTGGGAGGGTCGTCCAGATCGGCGGGGCGTGCCCTGAGGCGCCCCCGGTGCTGCACATCTTCAAGAATCGACCACCTGGTCGATCCGCATGATTCCGGGGCTCGTCTGGTCCGGGGCGGCCTGCTGCGGGCTGAAGATGTGCAGCGGCGCTCCGGTTGGGGTGCGTCTCGTAGTGTGGTGGCAATTCCTGCGGGCCTGGCCGGCGAGGGTGGCTGGGGTGGGCATCGTGGGAGCCCAGCTGTTCGACCAAGAATCACTAGGAGTGTCCCACGATGCCCAAGAACC
>NZ_JAGFOU010000025.1 GCF_017592395.1 Actinomyces bowdenii | reverse complement strand
CTGATCTGCAGCCCCACCGGAGAAGGCGCCAACGAGGAATACCGCCTAGCCACCGCACCAGGAGACATCACCTTCGAGCAGGCCAACACCATCATCGGCCAGGTAGCCGAGCCCCACGGCTTTGCCAGCATGAAGGAGAACATCAGCGTCTTCGTGCGCGCCTCCGACGGAGCCAGGATCTGGTTCGACGCCGCCGCCCCCGGATACACCACCGTCGTCATCACCACCGGCTGCCACCCCGGCACCATCTACCAGGACTGGCCCACCGGAACCGAGAACATCCCCACCCACCTACGCGGCATCGGCAGACGACACCACGACCACGAGACCTGGAGCCCCCACGAACCCACCAACCCCACACCCTCACCCCCACCAGGCTGGACCACACCCACGACACCCGATTAGGCCCAAGAAACGTTAGCTACCCCACCCATCTAGTCACGGATCTCGAAGATAGTCTCACGTCAAGTCAACTGCGCCTCAGGACAGCAAGTCGGATCCTCGCCCCTAGGAGGGCCAATGCCAGGGCAACCCCACCCGCCGCACCGAACAGCGTGGCAACACGAGCCCGTCTTTCCACACCAGGATCCGCTGTCGCTGGAACCGCGGCAATCATCGAAGGAGTTGACACCGCAACCGCCCCTTTGGGATTCTCCGGCCCCAGCGCTGTCCCATCATTAACGAAATTGAGGGCAGCATAAGGAGCGATGACGCCCCACCCCATCTGCGGACTGGACTCAGCCGGAAGCGGCCGAAGAGCCGTCACCGTCATCCGATACTTCCATTCAGCCGGAGATTCGTTCGGGTATGTTGCCACGATGAGCGTCGCGATACCAGCACCATACCCGGCAGCCATTGACGGAGATGGAGAATCTCTTGAGACCAGGCAATCCCCTTCATCAAAGAAGGCTGCAGGAATTCCCTGAGCAGGTATTGCCAGGTCCACATGAGGGCCGTGATTGACCTTTTCTGAGACCGTGCCGCCAGACTCCAGAGCAGTCACACCAAGAACTTCAGCGTAACCGGCAGGATACCTCGGCTGACCACTATCCTCCCCGGCCTGCTTCACAGTAGGGGATGCACTTCGCTCCTCTGGAGAGACGGTGTACGCGTCTTCTCGCGGAGTTCCCACGCCTGCGACCACAAGAGCCCCCAATCCGGCAGCATCCTTCACCGCTAACTCCAGATCAGGGTTATTCTCCACCTGGGAATGAGCAACAACGATCACCTTGGCGCCATTCTCAGCAGCCCATCGGATCCCTCTGGCGGTTCTCTCAGCGATCGGCCCCCTCCCCTCACTTATGATCTGCTCGGAGACCCCCGCATACACGCGAATAGGCATGATCTTGGCATTCTTCGCGATGCCAACAAGCTTCGATCCATCCACCTGTCTGGCAGCGATCATTCCAGCAACGGCAGTCCCATGCCCGTCCTCGTCAATAGTGCCATCGCCTCCGCCGAGCAGATCGGCACCAGGAATGATCGCATCAGTGAGGTGGGGATTCGAGGCATCAACCCCCGAATCAACAACTGCCACCACCACCTCATCACCTGCCGAGAAAGACCAGGCCTTATCCATGCCCAACTGTTTGAAGACAGGTGGATCCTCCTCGACGGACGCACCTTGCCCCTGCTGGCAATCAGCAACCTCCGGGTTGATCGCAGGCGGCGCAGTACGAACAGGCTCCGGAGCCGGCATAGTTGATGGTTCCGGAGACGATTCCTGCTCCCGTGGCGATTCTTCTGCCGTCGGCGTCTCAGTGGGCTCCTCAGAGGAAGGAGACGGAGGAGCCTCAGACTGAGTGGGAGCCGGAGCAGGAGGCCGGACCGATGGAATAGGCCGAGGAGTCAGCACACCAGCGGTTGCCGTCGCACCGACACAGTACAGCGTCAATGACATGAGCAAGCCGATCGACACCGCCCAACCCGCCAATCGACGACCAATCACCGATCCGCCACATCCTTCCAAACCGCCTCCTGCGATAACTCGGGCCCCGTCGGCACGAGGGCCAGCCAAGGCGAGGGCACTTCACTGATGTTCTCCGAGGCATACCCCAAGCGCTGCAGTGTATCGTCCACATCCCCGCCCAGCGCCCAGGCCCGCCCAGCATCGGTCACCAGAAAGACCTCCCCTTCCGTACCGCCGGACGTCGCCTTGACAAGTGCCCCTGATCCGCCACGAACAGTGACACCACCCTCGGCAATCTGATTCACTGCACCGATAGTGGGGACCACCTCACCCTGATCCACCTCCATAACGCCACAGACACTCTGATCATCCAGCGCCCCGACCCCCAGATCGCTCGGCCAATCCGAAGGTTCTGGCGATACTCCAGTCGTCGCAGCACTGAGATCCGCGGCGTCTACCTGCTGGGTGTCCACTCCGGGATTTCCAAGTTGGTACATAGCCAGAGCAACCTCTCCAAGCCTCGCCACACTCCCATCGGATTGAACGATATAGTACCGCTTCCCACCCGACGCATCACCGACTTCAAGAAGATCACCCGCCACCGGGTCGCGCATGGATGAGGACAGCGTAGATACTGGCGCACCCGCGTCTGGAAGGGAGAACGGCTCGATTCGCGACCCCTGGGAGAAGAGATTGAGCCATGCCGCATCAGCAGCGATCGCAGACTCCGTATCTATTCCCAGTGCGAGCAGCACTGCGCTCTCAGCTTCATATGGAATCTCATGACTGACACCGTCTGCGATCACATACTTGACGCCATCAACCGAGACCAGGGCGTGCCCCAGTTGCGTCATCCCCTCCGGCGTCGTCGCAATGTACGCCGAGGTTGCGCCCGCCAGAGAAGTACATGCAGACCAGTGGTGGGAATCGAGCGCGCTGGGCGCCGGAAGCTCCTCTGGCGCATCATCCAACCCGACCCTCGAACCGCGTTCAATGCCGTCAAGCTCATCGGCGCCCACCGTGATCTGCCGGAATGAGCCAGGTTCCACGAGGAGCCGAGCGCTCGCCAAATTATATACCGGCCGCAGTCGGCCGTTGATCGTGATGTACCTGCTCCCCTGGCCTTCCACAACCACCAGAGTATTGTTCTGCCATCCATCCGGCAATGTGGGATCGAATCTACTGACGACCAACGGGATCAGCAGCATGACCAATGCAATGACAGACCCGGCAATGAGTGGGGCGAACGTCCCCTTGGGCTCGACTTCACGACCTCCTGGGGCACCAGAGGAGAAGGCGGTGACAAGCCTTCGCCGATTGAACTGCTGTGCATTGAGGATATCTTTGTTGGACGCCATCTGATGAACTCCCCTGTGATCAAAAGGAATAATGGGGGCTGAAGCGCATGCAACGATCCACGATCGCCACTCCCTGACTAGACCCAGATTTGACGATCTGCACCAGCAGCCATCCCGCTAAAGCACCCCTACCACAAGGGCTGTCAGCGGCCCAATCGATGCGATGGCAATAATCTCCAGCGCATCTGCGGCCCGAGCAAGTCTGGGGCGATAACTAGGACCCAGGACGTTAAGCACTAGAATCGTCAAGCCGATCACTCCAGAAACGACTACCACGATCGTGATGAATTCAGGATAATGGACGGTGACAACCAGGACAAGTGCAGCAAGGATGAGCATCCCGCCCACGACGCCAGCCGCCACGTCTGCTTTCGAGCGCACCGCACGAGTGCCCAGCATTCCAGCGGCGGCAATAACGGCCACCAGTATCACTCCATCCGCACCGGACGAGGCGAGGATAGGCGTGCAAGCCAGAACAATCACGGAACACGCCACCCGCACCGATAGCACCAGGCCCTGCATGCTCATGACCCGCGCTGTGAGCGAAGGGGAATCGCGATAATCGCTTTCGGCGCGATGATAGCCCATCGGCTGCTCTGGAAGACTGATCACCATGGGAACCGAAGCCAGCGATACCCAGGGCGCCAGCAGCGAGACGCTCGCCGCAAGCGCACAGACAATGGCCGCCACACTCGGCAGCGAATAGCCAAGAAGCGCGCTTCCACATGCAGTACCGACCAATGCCAAGCAGACGAGCAAGGGGCCGCCGATCATTGGTCGGGCCTCCCCCAGCGCCGGGCCGCACACGCATAATGCCGCAGCAGCACCGGCACCTGTCATTACCAGCCTCCACCCCATGGGAGCCCCCTGCGCGCCCGCGTAGAACGTCATCCCGGAAAGGACTCCCGCGGTGATGGCGACGGCCCATGCCCCTTTGACCTTCGCCTGAGCAATCGCATATGTGGCCAGGCACAGGATGGCAGTAGCAATCCCCGCAGACAGCGGGACGAACCAATCCGACGGATTCAGCTGCATGAGCATGAAACCGCCAGTGATGAACAGCACGCACGTGGCGGCTATAGACATTGATGCCGCGTCGCGCGGCTGCCAAGCCGTCTGCTGCTGTGAGACCGCCACGGCTACAGCCTCCACCAGATCGTCATAGCGCGGCTCGGTGTCCATGAGGCGCTGCTCCAATGTGAGCATCGTCCCTGCCGTCACCTGCTGCCCCTCCAACGATCGGGAGGGGTCGAGCGGAGCACCGGCACTCCTTGCGAGGCACAAGCCATAGGCCAAGGCGTCGGGCCCGAGGCCGCCCAAGCGTTCAGCCAGGACAGGGAGGATCTCAACCACAGGCAGACCGGAGGGCAGGGTCACGTCAAGCGCCACGCCCTCATGCACGACAGTCACAGGCACGAACGGGGAACTGCCGGGAGCAGGCGGCCGTGTAGGCAAAGCAACCTCCTGTGCGGGGTAGACGGCAGCGCCGGGGCGTCAGGGCCCGCCCGGGCGCTGTCTCATCCTAGGTCACAGGACGGGTCACGTCTAAGGACCTGCCCCGCACCATGACGCCGGTCGCTTCCCGCCCCCGATCACGAACCGATCACAAGAACCCCTGCTGAAGTGCTGGACTATGCACTAGGGTGAGGGTACCGTCACACCCACCACAGTGAACGGGCCGAGATCACCTACCCCGCCTGAAGCTGGGCGAGTGGCCTGGGTCCGCGGCGCTCCAGCAGCACCGTTCACTTCGAACCGTCACTCCGAGAGGGGAGATCTGATGACCGACACACTCGCAACAGGGGCCGATACACTAGCCCGAGCACGTCAGGTCGTGTCCGCCCATCGCGCCCAGCAGCGCGCGATCGCTCAGCGTGTTCAGGCTGCGGCTACTGATTCCCAGCCCGGCTGGAAGGGGCAGGGCGCTGCCGCGGTAGCCCAAGTGGTGGCTCAGTGGATGCAGGATTCTCGCCGTATCGATCAGGCCCTGGGAGTCCTCGAGGACGGCCTGGGCAGCACCGACAAGTCCTACCAGGCCACAGAGGAGGAGACGGCGGCCGCGGCTCAGAGCATTGGCAGCAGCACAGGCGGCTACCACGGTCTCCCCTCCTGATCTCGCACCGGCATTCAATTCGCAATTACTGAGGAGCACACATGAGCGACATGCTAGTCAACTATGGCTCACTCGCCTCACTGTCAGCAGCCATGACGCAGGCGTCCTCTGCGTCCGCCGCAGATCTGGAGGCGATGGATGCGGAACTGCGCCCCACCCAATCCGATTGGAGCGGTAGCGCTCAGCAGCAGTACACGATCTCCATGGCCGAGTGCCAGGCGGCTCTCACCGATATGCACGCGCTGATCGGGAAGCTGGGCACTCACGTGTCGACGTCGTCAGACACCTATAGCAGCACCGACCGGCAGGCTGCCGGCTACTTCGGTGCGTGATCAGGTGTTTTTGGGCTGCATATAGCCAGAAATCCCCTCGACAGCAGCATTCTCAACTGCCCCCGGAAGCGCTGGTAGCGCTTCCGGGGGCAGTTCTCCAACCTCTTCACCGAGTTCATTCACCTGGCCGCGCGACCTGGAATAACGGGCCGACCCTGCGAGCCTCCAGCAGCGGCCAACCAGGGATTCTCCTTCTTCTTCATCTCAGGAGATGATCGCTGCGTCAGCGTCAGCGTACCCGTCACACGGTCAAGAAGAAGGTCACCAAATTCGCTCCCGCGGCCACCCGGGCCCTTCTTCGTTCTTATTGGAAGAAGAAGATGGAGAACAATCCTGCCGCTAGCCCTATAAATACCGGGCGCTGTTCCCCTGCGAGGCACCACCGCAGTCGCTGAGATCAGCCATAAACCTATGGTTCTACCTGTCCGAGCCAAGAACAAGCCCTGCGCGACCGCGATCTCAAGAGTCAGTATCCACCACAGAGCTCCCTCCCTGACCAGCCCCACAGCAAGCGCAACTCCGAGGAGCACCAGAAAATCAACCACGCAGGCAACGACCGCCTCGCCCTGAGTGACAGGCCGCCACCTCAGGCCACTAGAGGCGGAACGAACTCCCCGGGCATCCTCAGAACGATAGGGATACAGTTTCACCATTGCCTCATCGTGTCGATCAGCCCCGCAGCAACAACCGCCGCAGGGAGGGTGAGAAGAGTTGCAAGAACTTGCGCAATATCACCGATCCTACCCCATAGCGCAGATGGCGATGCCGGCAGGATCACTCCTCTAGCCACTAATCCGGATCCAATAACGAACATCACGATGACCACCGCATCTCTGGGAACCCCGAGCTCCACCCCAGCAGTCCCCCAGACCTTCGTCACCGCCCATACCACAACGGCAAGCGCGAACGCCCTGGGAATGGTCCGGAGGAGCCGGGAATGGGCGGTGCGCGGGCGCAGCACCAGAAGCGCTACGACACACACGAATTCAACCCTGGCGGCCCAAGCCCCCGCATTCCCTCCCCACGAGGCGGAGGCCCCACTCACTCCAACATCAACCACAGCATGGGACGCCAACAGGATTGCAGCGCCAAAGACAATCTCCCAGGCCAACGAGGCAACCTCGACATCGCGCACAGAACGATTCACGTCGTCACTCGATATGTCTTCCATGGCGATCGGGTCAGGATACCTGATGGATTTCCCCAAAGAGCCGAGACGAGTCAGATCGAGAAGCTGATGATCAGGCACTCTCACAGACAACCGCGACACCAGCAGACCCCCCACGCCAGCCACGCCCATCACCACAGGCAGCACCGCCGACCATGGAAGTGTGAAGATCACCACGATGGTCAGCAGGGCTGCGAACAACACCCACGCCCACGCGGCGCTGACCTCCCCCACACCCTTGCGCAGGACCCACAGCAGGAGAGCCGCTCCGCCGCACCCCCAGGCTGCAGCCAGGGCAACCCATGTCTCAAGATCCGGGCCATGCTCAGGAATCAGCAGGACAGCGAAGGCACCGCCAAGGAGCGGGCGCGAGAGGGACAGCAAGGACTCCCTCGCCACCGAGGCTGCACGCAACGGCTTGAGCGCTGCGGCACCAAGGAGGAGGAGCACGAGGACGGCACCGCCAACGCGCACAGGCAGCGGCAGCGCCTGCGGCAGGCCGAGCAGGGGCCGCAGTCCTCCGAGGGTGAGGAGCAGCAGGGCGAGCAGGATCGTCGCGGCCTCACCAGCAGAGGATCGGAGCGCCGGCTGCCTACGAGGGCCGGCTTCAAGAGCCGCGCGCACGCGCACATCCTGGGGAGCGACCATGAGCAGCGCCCCCTCGGCGACCTCCTTCCCCACGACAGCATCGCCGTCGACGAGCTCCCCATCAATGGTCGTGAGAACCTCGCGGCCGCTGCTCTCGCCGAGGTCCCGGTGCGCGAGCAGCTCTGCCACCGCCAGACCCGAGGGAGCCGCCACATCGAGCCTGCGATCCCGGTACACGAGGGTGATGCGGGTGCTGGTCGCGTTCATCCAGGTTCCACACTCCAACATGATCGGGACTGGGCTACCGGCGGGCACGGTGGTCAAGGTCGCCGAGATGAATACTATATGGTTACCAGCCGGCCAGGGCCGGATCGCTCTAGTTGAGCAGTCCAGTACTCCTAGCCGCCTCGACCCGCGGACCATGAGCGGAAGGCAGCCCGACTCTGATGAACGACTCGCACGCCACCTTGCTGGAGGCCCGTGAGCAGCCGGCTGAGACGATCGAGGTCAAGGCGCCCCCGGATGCCGTCACCCCCCAGGACGCCACCGGGGTGCTGTCGATGATGCTGCCGCTGATGGGCTCCATGGGAGTGATGGTGTTCATGGCGGTGTCCAACAACAACAGCACCCGGATGCTCCTGACCTGCGGCGCCATGGTGATCGCGATGCTGTCCATGGTGGTGGTCAACATCTCCCGGCAGCTGCGCCAGCATCGGGCCAACGTCACGAACCAGCGACGTGAGTACCTGGCCTACATCTCCGAGCTGCGCACGACGGTCCGCGAGGCGGGCGCCCGGCAGCGCCACGACGCCGTTCTCCGGCTGCCCGAGCCCGAGGCGCTGCCCTACCTGGCCCAGGAGGGCACCCGGGTGTGGGAGCGGGGCCCGGGTCAGGACTCATCGCTGCGGGTGCGCCTCGGGCGCACCACACAGCCTCTGGACGTTGCCCTGCAGGAGGAGCAGCTGGGGCCCCTGGCCAAGCCCGATCCCGTCTGCCTCTCGGCGATGCACCGCTTCGCCACCACCCACACCGAGGTCGACAGTGTGCCCTTCGCCATATCCCTCTCCGATGTGTCTCACATCACCATCTCCGGTCCTCCATCGGAGGTCAGCGCACAAGCGCGCGCCATGGTGGCACACCTGCTCTCCCTCACTCCGCCCAGCATGCTGCGCCTGGTCGTCCTGGCATCAGAGCAGAGGCTCCCCCAATGGGAGTGGGTCAAGTGGGCGCCTCACTCCTGGTCTGATACCGCCACCGACGCCGTCGGCCCCCGCCGCCTCATCGCCACGTCTCTGGAGCACCTGGCGGGGGCGCTGCCCCAGTCATTGCTGGCCAGGGCCGGCCTCAGGCCGGACGACTCTCCAGGAGGGCCCCATGTCCTCCTGCTCCTCGACGGCGTTGCCCACCAGGCCGCCGGGCTGGTGGAGCCCTCCGGCGCCGGGGGATTGACAGTGATCAGCCTCCAGGAGCCACCACCTCAGACTGCGAGCTCCCAGCGGTGCATCCATCTCGAGCTGAGTCCTCCTCACAACGAGGCCGGCACCGTGGCGATGACCCTCACCTCTGCGGGCAAGGATCCGTTGCGCCTTCAGGCCGATTCCATGAGCCTACCCACAGCGGAGGCTGTTGCTCGGCGCCTCATGGGCCGATACCGAGCCTCGGGTGAGCAGGTTGTCGCCGCCCCGGTGGGAGTCCCAGACCCGAAGCGCTCCGAGGACTTGTTGAGACTCCTGAACATGGGGGATGTTCGCGATCTGAATCCAGAGGACTACTGGGGGATGCGCAGCGGGAGGGATCGTCTCAATGTCCCCTTTGCGGTCACCCCTGAAGGCGTTCCAGTGCGCTTGGACATCAAGGAGTCGGCTGAGGGAGGGATGGGGCCTCACGGCCTGCTCATCGGGGCCACGGGGTCGGGGAAGTCCGAAGTCCTCCGCACGCTCGTGCTTGCCCTGGCCCTCACACACCCGCCAGACCAGCTCAATTTCGTCCTCGTGGATTTCAAGGGAGGAGCGACCTTCGCGGGAATGGCGGATCTGCCCCATGTCTCCGCCATGATCTCCAATCTGGAGGAGGAGCTCGGGCTGGTCGATCGAATGGCGGAGGCGCTGCGCGGAGAGATGACTCGCCGTCAGCAGCTCCTGCGCAACGCGGGGAACTACGCCAACGTCGCCGACTATGAGCATGACCGCCGTCAGGGCAAGCACAACGGCACCCCGCTTCCCGCGCTCTTCATCATCCTGGACGAGTTCTCAGAGCTTCTCGCCGCCAGGCCGGAGTTCATCGACACATTCGTCGCCATCGGGCGCCTCGGACGCTCGATGCAGATCCATCTCCTCCTCTCATCGCAGCGCCTGGATGAGGGGCGCCTGCGCGGACTGGACTCCCACCTGTCCTATCGAATCGGTCTGAGGACCTTCTCTGCAAGCGAGTCGCGCACTGTTCTCGGCACAGTGGACGCATATCATCTGCCCTCCCTTCCAGGCGTCGGCTATCTCAAGAGCAGCACGGAGGGGATGACGCAGTTCCGGGCCTCCTACGTTGCAGGGAAGCCTCCTGCACGCCCCACCAGCGCCACGAACGAGCTGCCGCCAGCCGATCCGCGCCTCGCACACTCCGCTCCCATCGTGCTTCCATTCACCGGATCAGAGGTGATCGATGCATCGACGCCCGCTCTGGAGCCTCCCCCGCCTCCGCCGCCCGCCTTGGAGCTCCCCCCGCCCGCCCCGGAGCAGGCGCAGGACGACAGGACGACCCTGGACATCGCGGTCGCACAGATGTCCGGCAGGGGCACACCGGCGCACCAGATCTGGCTGCCACCACTCGATGTGAGCGAGACCTTCGACTCTCTAGCGAAGGACCTGGTTGTCGATCCGAGCCTGGGATTGATCTCCCCCTCATGGCGGGCACGAGGGGATCTGGTGGTTCCCCTGGGAATCACGGACATCCCCCTGGAGCAGCGCAGGGAGATCTTCAGCGTCGACCTGTCCGGCGCCGGCGGCCATGTGGCTGTCATCGGCGGGCCGCTATCGGGCAAGTCCACAGCACTGAGATCGCTGGTGATGGGGCTCGCGCTCACCCGCACGCCTACGGAAGTCCAGTTCTACGTCATCGACCTGGGCGGTGGAACCTTCTCCACACTCCTCGATCTTCCGCACCTCGCAGGTCTGGCCACGCGGGACGAACCTGACATCATCACCCGCATCGTCGCGGAGATCACAGCACTTCTGGACGACCGGGAGCGCTACTTCCGAATCAACAGAGTCGATTCCATTCAGACCTACCGCCGCGAGCGCGCGGCAGGCCGGCTCGATGACGGGTACGGTGACATCTTCCTCATCATTGACGGCTGGTCCAGCCTTAAATCTGATTTCGAGGACATCACGGCAAGCATACAGGCCGTGGCCCCGCGCGCACTGGCACTTGGCGTGCACTTCGTGCTGTCATCGAACCGGTGGCTCGACCTGCGCACCCAGATCCGCGATATCCTGACCACGAGGATCGAGCTGCGCCTCGGAGACCCCATTGACTCCTCGATCAATCGGAAGGCGGCGCAGCAGGTCCCCACTGGCAAGCCCGGGCGCGGGCTCGATCATCATGCCAGGCACATGCTCATCGCCCAGCCCCGGATTGATGGAAACCACGACCACGCGTCACTGGCTCAGGGAGCGAATACGGCATGCCAGGCCATCGCGAAAGCATGGAGGGGAGAGCCAGGGCCCAAGCTGCGGCTCCTTCCCACCAGGATCGAGCTCTCCGAGTTGCAGCGCCTGGAGCCCCAGCCCTCCGGTCCGGTCATCGGCATCGATGAGGCGCGTCTTGAGCCGGTGCTCCTCGATATGGTCAACGACCCCAGCCTTATTGTCCTTGGTGACGCGAAGACCGGGAAGTCATCATTCCTGCGCGCTCTCGCCCACGAGGTGTGCCGCGGGAGGACCCCTGAGGATGTCAGGCTGCTCGCCATCGACTTGCGCCGCTCACTGCTCGGAGAGTTGCCCGAGGAGTTCCTCCTGGCGTATCTCACCGTACGGGACATGGCGGCATCCGAGATCAATGATCTGGCCGGATACCTCCGGGGCAGGCTTCCAGGCCCGGAGGTGACTCCCGAGCAACTGCGGAATCGGAGCTGGTGGAACGGCCCGGAGATCTATGTGCTGGTCGACGACTATGATCTGGTCGCAACCCAGACATCCAACCCCTTGTCGGCTTTGCAGCCACTGCTTGCCCAAGCGCAGGACATCGGTCTTCATCTCATCGTCACCAGACGCATTGGTGGCGCCTCACGGGCACTGTATGAGCCCATCATGCAGACCCTCAATGATATGTCCAGCCCAGGGATCATGCTTCCGGGGAATCCGGACGAGGGACCACTGCTGGGACGGCAGAAGCCCACCCCTGGGCCTCCCGGACGGGCGCGACTCATCACCAGGGACGCGGTGCGCGTCATCCAGCTCGCCTGGTCGCCGCCCACCCTGTGAAGCCGCGGCCGCCACAGCACCGCTGCCAGGCCTGCGGCGCCTCATCAGGGCCCGCGCGACCCTGAGAGGGCCGCCGCCATGCCCGTGGCGATCTGCGCCGCCCATCGGGCGTAGCGCGCGGCCTCCTCACGCGCGGGCTCCGCCTGAGCGGCACTCTGGCACGGGGCCTGCCCGGGCACGCCCGTCTCGCGCGCCTCCCCGTCGCGCGGCTCCCGGCCTCGGCTGAGGCAGTACAGCAGGTTGCCCATCCTGTCGATGAGCTCATAGGCCCCGCGCCGGACCAGGAGCCGGGAAGGGTCCGTGACCGAGGCATGCCCCGGACTCCACCGCACCGGGCCCACCCCTCCCCCCGCCCCGGACGCCCGGCACCCCATCCGGGGCGCCTGGGCCGCCATGACGCGCACATACTCCTCCACCAGCGCCTGAACATCCTGGCGCCCCATGGGCACGTACCACGGCCCGCCACTGACCCGCCCTCCGATGAGCGCCAGGTCCTTGGCCACGTCCCCGGGCTCCGCCCATTCGAAGTCGATGAGCCGCGGCACGCCCTCGCGGACCACGACGTTGGTGCGCACCACGTCGCCATGAATGAGTGGGTGGATGGGAGTCTCCCGGAAGGCCGGATCGCGGCGCGCCAGCGCCTCGCGCCAGGCCCCCAGCAGCGGGGCCACCAGGGGGTGCTCCAGGGTCCACGGGGCACTCCCCCGCCACCAGGCCAGCACCTCCTCCCCCTGCGCGCTGGCAGGGGCCACCGTCGTCGGAACCACGGCCACCGCGATCCCGTCACGTGCGGCCCCCGACGACGGCGCAGCGCTCCCTCCCACACCCGTTTCACCGGCCGTCCCGCCGGTCTGCCCGCCCGCAGGCTCGGCCAGGGCGAGGTGGAGCCGGGCGAGCTGACCGGCGAGCGCCGCGAGCAGGGGCGGCCCCCACTCCTGCGGCGCGAGCACCGCCCCGGGCACGTAGCTGGTGACCATGTAGGGGGCGCCCAGGGGGTTGTCGGGGCCCGGCTCCATGGCGATGGCGCTGGTGCCGAGCTCGGGCGGGATGCGCTCGAGCGCCGCGAACTCGGCGGCCATGGGCCGGGGCATGTCGGCGGTGGCGCGCCGCTGCACGCGCACCACCCGCGCCCGGCCCCCGCTGCGCACCAGCCAGGCGGCGTAGCTCTCCCCCCGGCCGAGCGCCTCCACCCGGGCCCGACCGACGGGGACGCCGCGCAGTTCACCGGCCTGCGCCGCGGCCCGGATCCGCCCGCCCAGGTCCGCGTTCCCTCCTCCGAGCGCACCAGGCGGCGCCATCGCGCTCACGGCCCTGCCCCGAGCAGGGTCGACAAGGCGCGAATGATGCGACCCGCAGCGCCCGCGGGGGGCAGGCGCGCGGTGTCCAGCCTCAGGCCCGCCTCGGGCCAGGGCTCATAGTCGCGGGTGCGGACCTCCCGCCAATCGGGCAGCACCAGTCCCTTGATGTCGCTGGCGCGCCCCTCCACACGGCGGCGGTGCTCACCCGCATCTGAGCAGACCAGCTCAACGCCGAGGAAGGCGCACCCGAGGTCACCAGCAGTCGCCTCCCACAGGCGCCGGGTAAGAGGCATGGGGTTGACGCATTCGGCCAGCACATCCCCGCCAGTGGCCAGAACATCTCGGGACACCGCTGCGGCCGCGGCGTACCCGGCGCCGCCGGGCGTACCGGGACGCATCTCGCCGCTCTCGCGCAGGGCCTGCTCGATGGAGTCAATCCGCAGCCAGGTCATGGGCCGCAGGCCCAGGACCTCCCGGCACACCGTGGTCTTGCCGACGCCGGGCAGGCCACCGATGACGACGAGGCACGGGCGGAGCGGGCCGCCTCGCGCCTGACCGTCATCGAGCGGCGCAGCGGGGTTGGTCACGGGGATATGCGGACGCACCGGACACCGCCGGCATCAGTACCCGGCCATCCTCTCCAGGCGAGCGATGCGCTGGCTCATGGGCGGGTGGGTGGCGAAGAGGTTGCGCATCGAGCCGAAGGGGTTGGCGATCATCATGGCCGAGACCGGCTCGACCCTCGGGTCCTGGGCCATGGGGACCCGGGAGACCCCGGACTCCAGCTTGCTCAGCGCACTGGCCAGCGCCAGGGGGTCCTGGGTGAGGGTGGCGCCGTCCTCGTCGGCGTCGTACTCACGGGTCCGCGAGATGGCGAACTGGGTGAGGGAGGCCGCCAGGGGCGCCAGGAGGGCCAGGAGGAGGACGGCGATGGGGTTGCCCTCGCGCCGGTCCCGCCCGCCTCCGAACCACAGGGCGATCATGGACACCGAGGAGATGACGCCGGCGATCCCTGCGGCCACCGAGCCGGTGAGGATGTCGCGGTTGTAGACGTGGGAGAGCTCGTGGCCCAGCACCCCGCGCAGCTCGCGCTCGTTGAGCAGCTGGAGGATCCCCTGGGTGCAGCACACGGCGGCGTGCTGGGGGTCGCGGCCGGTGGCGAAGGCGTTGGGGCTCATCGTGGGGGCCACGTAGAGGCGGGGCATGGGCTGGCCGGCGCGCTCGGAGAGCTCGCGCACGATGGCGTGCATGGCGGGCTGCTGGGCCTGGCTGACCTCGATGGCGCCCATGGAGCGCACCGCCAGCTTGTCGGAGTTCCAGTAGGTGTAGGCGGTCTGGGCCACGCCGATGAGCGGCATGACGAACAGCCAGATGCTGGAGCCCGTCCCCCGGGCCAGCAGCCAGCCGAGGAGCAGGAGCAGGCTCCACAGCCCTCCCATGAGGATGGCCGTCTTGAGCCCGTTGTGATGATTCGTCCCAGTCATGGGCTGATCCTATCAACAGGACCGGGCACGACCCGGACACTTCTTGGGAGAGGGGGTTGACCGCATCCACCCCGAGGCCATGTGTCCAGATCCCTGACAAAGGAGTGCCCGCGCCGCTCAACGGCGAGCAGGAACCGCGGAATCATGCGGATCCTCATCCGGCCTGACAGGTGCTCCCCGGCCCTTTGTCAGGGATCTGGACATCATGGGGCGCGAAGAGCCCCACCGGCGCAGGCCGGCCGCGCGTGCGACAGCCCCTCAGAGCAGATCGGCGACCTCAGCGGTCTCGATCCCCAGCTCCTCGCCCACGCCCGGGGTGTAGAGGGCCCCCTCATGCGTGCTCAGGCCGCGGGCCAGGTCCCGGCGGCGGGTGCAGGCCCGCCTCCAGCCGGAGTCGGCCAGCTCCAGCGCATAGGGAAGAGTGGCGTTGGTCAGGGCGTAGGTGGAGGTGTGGGGCACGGCGCCGGGCATGTTGGCCACGCAGTAGAAGGTGGTGCCCTCGACCTCGTAGGTGGGGTCGGTGTGGGTGGTGGGGCGGGAGTCCTCGAAGCAGCCGCCCTGATCGATGGCGATGTCCACCAGGGCGCTGCCCGGGCGCATGGCCTGCACCATCTCGTGGGTCACCAGGCGCGGGGCCCGGGCCCCGGGCACCAGGACGGCGCCGATGACCAGGTCGGCCCCGGCGGTCTCCTCGGCCACATCCAGGGGTGTGGAGTACCGGGTGCGGATGGCGCCGCCGGAGACCTCCTCGATGTAGCGCATGCGCGAGGGGTCGATGTCGAAGACGGTGACGTCGGCCCCCATGCCGACGGCCACCTGGGCCGCCCGCAGTCCCGCGACGCCCCCGCCCAGGACGACGACGCGCCCGCGCCGCACCCCGGGCGCCCCGCCCAGGAGCACCCCGGAGCCGCCGCGGGGCCTCATGAGGCAGTCGGCCCCGACCTGGGCGGCCAGGCTCCCGGCGATCTCCGACATGGGCGCCAGCAGGGGCAGGCCGCCCTCGTCGTCCTGGACGGTCTCGTAGGCGATGGAGGTCACTCCCCGGGCCAAGAGCTCCTCGGTCAGGGACCGGTCGGCGGCCAGGTGGAGGAAGGTGAACAGGGTCAGCCCCGGGCGCAGGAGCCCGTACTCCGAGGCGACGGGCTCCTTGACCTTGAGGATGAGCTCGGAGCCCTCCCACAGCTCACGCGGATCATCCACGAGCACCGCCCCGGCACTGCGGTAGGCCTCGTCACCGATAGCGCTGCCCAGGCCCGCGCCGGCCTGGATACTCACCTCATGCCCGCGCCGGACCAGGGCGTCCACGCCGGCAGGCGTCAGGGCGACGCGGAACTCGTTGTCCTTGATCTCGGTGGGAACGCCGATTCTCATGAGGTGCCTCTCTGAGGGGTTGCGGAAGAGCGGTGGCCGCGGCCTGCGGCCACCGGACAGGCCTGCCATTCTACGGCGGGCCCCGTGGCGGTGCCTGCGGCTCAGCCCTGGAGGCGGTGGGCCACGCGCTCGGGCACGCGGTCGGCCTCGGGCTGGCCGATGAGGTCCTCGGGCACGGAGGTGGAGCGGGAGATGGCGGTCATGGCCTCGCGGGAGACCACCTTGACCCGCTCGCGGTCCTTGGCCTCGCCGCTGGAGACCTCCACCGGCCCATGGTCCTGGCCGAGCTCGCGCTCGTAGGCGTCCAGGAGCTCCCAGCCCTGCCAGGTGGTGAAGGGCACGCCCCGCTCGGTCAGCAGCGCCATGGCGGCGTCGTGGCCGACCTGGGAGTCCTCGCCGCTGGCGCGCAGCAGTCCCGCCTCGGCATCGGCGACCAGGTTGGTGATGGTCTCCTGGGCGTCGGACTTGGTGGAGCCGATGAGGCCGACGGGGCCCCGGCGGATCCAGCCGGTGGCGTAGATGCCGACCAGGGGCTCGCCGTCCCGCCCCAGCACGCGCCCGCCCTCGTTGGGCAGGACGTGGCCGTCCTCATCGAAGGGCAGGCCGGGGATCGGGCTGCCCGCGTAGCCCACGGCGCGGTAGACGGCCTGGACCGGCCAGTCGCGCATCTCCCCCGTGCCGGTGACAGTGCCGTCCCCGGTCAGGCGGGTGCGCTCGGTGCGCAGGCCGGTGACGTGGCCCTCGGCGTCGGTGAGGACCTCGGCGGGGGCGGCGAACAGGTGGATGTGGATGCGGTGGGAGGCGGTCAGGTCCTCGGGCTCCTGCATGGCGTAGCCCTCCAGGGCCTTGACCACCTGGCGCTGCTGGTTGGAGGCGGCCAGCGCGGCCTGGGAGCCCTCGTCGTACTCGAAGTCCTCCTCGTGGACGATGACGTCGACGTCGGGCTGCTTGCCCAGCTCGCGCAGCTCCAGGGGGGTGAACTTGACCTGGGCCGGGCCGCGGCGGCCGAAGACGTGGACGTCGGTGACTGGGGAGGCCTCCAGGGCCCGGGCGACGTTGGCGGGGATCTCGGTGGTCATGAGGTCGGCGGGATGCTTGGCCAGGACCCGGGCGATGTCCAGGGCCACGTTGCCCACCCCGATGACGGCCACCTCCTTGGCGCTGAGGTCCCAGGTGCGCGGGTGGTCGGGGTGCCCGTCGTACCAGGAGACGAAGTCGGCGCCGCCGTGGCACTCGGGCGCGTCGGCACCGGGGATGTCCAGGGGGGCGTCGGTGTCGGCGCCGGTGGAGAAGACCAGGGCGTCGTAGCGCTCCTGGAGCTCGGCCACGGTGATGTCGCGGCCCACCTCGACATTGCCGACCAGGCGGATGTCGCCGCGCTGGAGGATCTTGTACAGGGCGACGATGATCTGCTTGATGCGCGGGTGGTCGGGGGCCACCCCGTAGCGCACGAGGCCGTAGGGGGCGGGCAGGCGCTCGAACAGGTCGATGCTCACGTCCAGGCCGGACTTGGACAGGATGTCTGCGGCATAGATTCCGGCGGGGCCGGCGCCGATGACGGCGACGGAGAGCGGGCGGGTGTTCACTGGTCCTCGTTCCTGGCAGGTGGTGTGGAGCACGACGGCCCCGCGCGCGACCGGTGCCGATGCACCGATTCCGGCCTCCGCGATGGGCCGGGGTCAGTCTAGGGATTCCGCCGCCGCCAGCCCAGCCCGAAGAGGACGCTCCCCCTTTGAGGCGCGTCACGCGGCCTCGCGTCGGGCGCCGCGGCACCGCCCGACGGCATCCGGGCCCGGCCGGGCGCTCCGCCCGGCATCCGGCCCCGGAGGGTCCCGTGGGGCGGGATCGAGAACTCGATCCCGCCCCACGGGCATGCACGGCCGAGCCGTCATCCGGGTCGCATCATCCCCGGCAGCGCCGTGCCCTGAGCAGGGCCGCTCCGGCGATGAGGGCCAGGCCCGCGACCAGTGCCGTGCCCAGGACCGCGGTTCCGGTGGTGGCCAGCGGGGAGCCGGTGGCCACCGGGACCGTGGTGGGGGCCGAGGGCCCCGTGCTGGGCTGCCCGGCGGCCGAGGGCACCTGGGTGCCCGGGCCGCCAGCGCCCGGGGAGGGCACGGCCGAGGGCTCCTGCGAGGCCGAGAGCTCAGCCGTGGGCTCCTGCGTCGGCTCGGAGGTGGGATCGGCCGAAGGCTGAGGCGTCGCATCGGAGGCGGGGTCCGGGACCGGGGCCGCAGTCTCGTCCGGAGCCGGGACCGGAGCCGGGGCCGCAGTCTCGTCCGGAGCCGGGACCGGAGCCGGGGCCGCAGTCTCGTCCGGAGCCGGGACCGGAGCCGGGGCCGCAGTCTCGTCCGGGGCCGGGACCGGAGCCGGGGCCGCAGTCTCGTCCGGGGCCGGGACCGGAGCCGGGGCCGCAGTCTCGTCCGGGGCCGGGACCGGCTCCGAGGCCGGGGCCGGATCGGTGACCGGGGCCGGGGCCGGAGGTTCCGGCTCCGGAGTCAGGTCCCCGTTCCCGGGCAGGGCCTGGGTGTCCGGGTCCGGATCGGTGACCGGGGCCGGGGCCGGAGGTTCCGGCTCCGGAGTCAGGTCCCCGTTCCCGGGCAGGGCGTTGGCGTCCGGGTCCGGATCGGGGACCGGGGCCGGCTCCGGAGTCGGGGTCTCGACCGGGACCGGCTCCGGGGTCTCGACCGGGGACCCAGGCCCGTCCAGGACTGGATCGAGGCCCTCATCGAAGTCCTCATCGAGGGCCGGAGCCGCTGCCGGAGTCGGCCCCGCCTCCGGCAGCGGGGAGGCTGAGGCACCGGCCCCCAAACCCAAGAACAGGGCGCCGGCGCATGCCGCCGCAGTCACGGAGCGGGCCCAGCCTCGCCATGCTCCTCGTTGCTTCATCTCTACTCCTTCATTCGCGCCTGAGAGGACAGCGCGCATCACGGGACGGTGGTTCAAGGTGCGGTCGAGCAGGACCGGGGATGAGCACCGGGCCGACGACGACCCATGCGTCCCGGCCCCGGGGCAGGGCAGGCGGCACACGGGTTCCGACAGAATAAACCTGGCCTTCGCCCCGCTTCATGGCCATTGCCGCAACAGCGGCTCAACCGTTACCACCGAAGGATCGAAGCCCAGCGGGAACGCCCGAGGATAGCGAAGGGGTCACGATTATCACGGTTGTGCACCGCCGTCCCGCCCAGGCCCCTGCGCGCACGACCGGCAGCCCACCGCCCCGCCAGGGGGTGAGGTCGGTCTCATTCCTCATCCTCAGCACATAACGATAACGGTATTCATTAATGTAGTGGCGTGCCCCTCCTCGCCGATCGCCTCCGCGCCCGCCTGGCCGCCTGCGCCCTCCTGCCCCTGGCACTGACGGCGTGCGGCGGCACCCCCGCCTCGGCCCCCTCGGCCACCGGGGAGGGCCAGACGGCGCGGACCGCCCAGGCAGGGTCCCCCTCCCCCGGCACGGACAGCAGTCAGGAGGGCGGCGGCCACGGCCATGTCGAGGGGGCCGAGGAGCTGGAGGAGGCCCCCACCTCCCTGGCCGTGCTGAGCACCGCCGGCGAGCTGGGCCTCATCAGCGTGGAGGACCTGTCCGTCACGCCGCTGGCCAGGGCCGAGGGGGCCAGGACCGCCGCCACCGACCGCAGGCTCCTGGCCCTGGGCGGCGCAGGCGCACCGCCGAGCCTGGTGGACTCGGGGGTGTGGACCCAGGACCACGGGGACCACCAGCACTACTACCGCGCCCCCGCCACGGCCCTGGGCTCCCTCGCGGCACCGGCGGGGTCCGGGAGCGGGGCCCCCGAGGCCGTCGGCGCCGGTGAGGCCCCGCCCACCATCGCCAGCAGCGCCCAGTACACCGCCGTCACCTCGAATGGGACGATGACGCTCCTGGATCGCCGGGCCCTGGAGCAGGGGCGGGTCTCCCCCGTGATGACCGCCGAGGTCGATCCGGGCAGCTACGCCGCCCCGCTGGGCTCCCATGTGGTCGCGGTCCGCCAGGGCCAGGCGCTCCTCCTGGACCAGCAGGGTGCCGCCGTCGGCGACCCCCTGCCCTGCCCCCGGCCCTCCGGCGGCATCTCCACCCGGGCGGGGACGGCCCTGGGCTGCGAGGGCGGCGCGGTGGTGGCCTCCCTGCCCGATCCCCAGGCCCAGACCCCGGTCCTGGAGTGGGTGGCCCTGCCCGAGACGGCGCCGCAGGGCACGAGCCTGGTGTCCTTCGGCGCTCGCCCAGGGCGCCCGAAGGTAGCGGCCCTGGACTCCCACGGCGGCTGGTGGTCGCTCAGCATCCGCGAGCGCAGCTGGTCCGGCCCCCAGGCCGATGCGGCCGGGCCCGGCACGGGATCATCCCCACTGGTGGCCGTCTGCGCCCTGGGCGACAACCATGACCGCGTGGTGGGCGTCGATGACCAGGGCCGCATCCACGTGTGGGCCGACGGCGCTCAGGAGGCCGTCACCGATCCTCTGGCCTCCCCCGATCTGGTGGCGCGCAGCGGCATCCACGCCACCGCCGACCGCGCCTATCTTCCCGCCGCCTCAGGCGAGGAGATCCTGGAGATCGACCCGCGGGCCCAGGCGGGGGTGGAGCGCACGATCCCCGCCCCCGGGCTCTTGACCTTCCAGATGGTGGGCGCCTGACACCGGCCGCCACGGCCCTCGCACGCCCACGCCGTCCACCGCCTCCCGCCAGTCCAGCCCCTGGCCGGCGGCTCCGCTCCCCCCAAGACTGACCCGCGCTCCGCCGTCGGGCGCCGCGCACCGGCCACCGGTCCCAGCGCCCCAGGGCGGCGGACACGATGCACAGAGAAAGGAACACTCATGACGATCACCCCACTCAGGCCTGCCGCAGCGGCACGCCGATCCCGCTCACGGGCGGCGGCCCTCCTGGCCATGGCCTGCAGCGGCGCCCTGGCCCTGGGGGCCTGCGGGTCGAGCGCCCCCCACGCCGGGGACGGTGCCTCGCAGGCGGCCACCCGGGCCGCCACGGGGGCGGCCTCCAGCGCCCCGGCGCATGATCACGACGACCACAGCGGGGAGGGCCACGGCTCCGACCGCTTCGTCCTCGCCTACGACGGCGGGGTGAAGGTCCTGGACGCCTCCAGCCTGGAGGAGGTCGCCGACTTCCCCCTGGAGGGGTTCCTGCGCCTCAACGCCTTCGGCGACAACGAGCACGTGCTGGTGACCACCGAGGCGGGCTTCCAGGTGCTGAGCACGGGGGCCGGCGGCGGCGAGGCGGCGCTGACCGACCTGGTCTTCCCCGCCACCAAGGCCGGCCATGTCACGCCCCACGGGGACTGGACGGTGCTGTTCGACGACGGCACCGGGAAGATCACCGTGGTCAAGACCGATTCCCTGGGCCACTCGGCCGCCGAGACCGTCGCCTCCCTGCCGGCCTCGGAGGAGATCGCCTCCGACAAGGCCCACCACGGGGTGGCCATCAGACTCTCCGATGGCACGGTGCTGCGCACCCTGGGTGACGAGGAGACCCGGGTGGGGGCGCTGGCCCAGGACGCCTCGGGCAAGGAGACGGCCCGCAGCGAGGAGTGCCCCGGGGTGCACGGCGAGGGCGCCCTCAAGGGCGAGGCGGTCGTGCTCGGCTGCGAGGACGGCGTGCTGCTGTACAAGGACGGCGCCTTCACCAAGATCGCGAGCCCGGATGCCGGCGGGGGGCGCGTGGGCAATGCCTACGTCACCGATTCCAGCCCGGTGGCGGTCACCGACTACAAGGAGGACCCCGACTCCGAGAAGCTGTCCCTGAGCCGCCTGGGCATCCTGGACTCCCAGTCCGCCTCCTTCGAGGTGATCGACCTGCCCCAGGGCGTGGAGTACACCTGGCGCGGGGTGCGCCGTGACGGCCAGGACAACGCCTGGGTTCTGGGCACCGACGGCGCCCTGCACAAGGTGGATGTGTCGAGCCGGTCCGTGACGGACTCGATCCCGGTCATCGGCGCCTGGAGCGCCCCGGAGAAGTGGCAGGAGGCCCACCCGGCGCTGCAGATCGAGGGGGACACGGCCTGGGTGACCGAGCCGGCCACCAAGACCGTCCACAAGGTGGATCTCACCAGCGGGGAGGTCACGAAGGCCGAGGTCGGTGTGGCCCCCAACGAGGTGGCCTTCGCCAAGCACACCCACCAGCACTGAGCGGCTAGCGCTCAGCGGCGGGTACCGCGCAGGGCCGGCCGCGAGCCGCCGGCCCTGCTCACTCGGTCCGCACTATGCGAGTCCGGGGTGCAGAATGCGACTGCGGTGCCATCGCATTCTGCACCCCGGACTCGCATTCTGGGACTCCGGCTGCTCTGACGGGCTCTGCCGGCGCACCTGGGGCCTCCAGTGGGCGCGCCCTGGCCGCCGGCACGGGCCCGCATCGGGGCCGCCGCCGAGAGCCTCGCCATCACCCCAGCGGTGTTGCACATCTTCAACAATCGACCACCCGGTTGATCCGCATGATTCCGCGGTTCTCCCGTCCCGGGGCCGGCCCGCCGGGCCTGAAGATGTGCAGCACCTCCCCCGCTGCACATCTTCAACCCCGCCCGACCTCCATGGCTGACAGAATCCTGCGGAAAAGTCAGGGCCGGCAGGCAGATCCGGGCCCGAAGATGTGCAGCGAGGGCCGGGGCGGCTCAGGCGGCGCGGTCCACCAGGAGGTGGGCGAAGTCCTCCATGCCCGCGCGCACTTCGGCGGTGCGCTCCCGGGCCTCGGCCACGGCGGCCTCGGCCTCAGGACCGTGCGCACCCTGCGCGGCCAGGCGCTCGCGGGTGCCCTCCAGCACGGCCTCCTCCAACCCGTCGAGGGCGGCGATGGCCTGGCGGGCCCAGTCGGCCGCCATCTCGCGGGTGCGGGCCAGCACCGGGTGCTCGCGCAGCTGGGCCACCACCTGGGCCAGGGCATCATCATCGCGCAGGTCGGAGGAGGACAGTGCCGAGAGGATCGACTGCCCGGCGGCGTCGAGCTCGCCCGCGGCCAGGGCCTGGCGCAGCAGCAGCACCGGCATGGTGTCCACACCCTCGCGCAGGTCCGTGCCCGGGGTCTTGCCGGTGGTGGCGCTGTCCCCCGCCAGGTCGATGACGTCGTCGGCCAGCTGGAAGGCCACCCCGATCCGCTCGGCGAAGTCCTCCACGATCCTCTCCACGCCCCGCCCCGCACCGGTGAGCATGGCCCCGTAGCGGGCCGCCACCGCGATGAGCGAGCCGGTCTTATCGGCCAGGACCTGGATGTAGTGCGCCACCGGGTCGGTGCCCGCGGGGCGCGGCAGGGTCTCGTGGAGCTGGCCCATGCACAGGCGCTCGAAGGTCGTGGCCTGCGCCAGGACCGCCTCGGGCCCCAGGGCCGCCACCAGCTGGGAGGCGCGGGCCACCAGCACATCCCCGGTGAGGATCGCCGCGGAGTTGCCCCACACGGCGTGGGCGCTGGGGGCGCCCCGGCGCAGCGGCGCCTCATCCATGACGTCGTCGTGGTAGAGGGTGGCGATGTGGGTGAGCTCGACGGCCACGCAGGCGTCGCGCACCCCCTCCCCCGTGGCCAGGGCGGGGTCGCCCAGCTGGGCGGTCAGGAGCGCCAGCGTCGGGCGCAGCCGCTTGCCGCCGGCCTTGGCCAGATGCGAGGTGGGCGGGTTGATCGTCTCATCGGCGCGCGTGACCACATCCAGCAGACGCGCCTCGACGGCCTCGAGGGCGCCCGAGATGCGGCTCTCGAGCTGCGGGTTGCTCAACGACAGGGATCCGATCACGGCAGGAGCATAGCGGCCCGGGCGAGCAGCTCGATGACCGCCTGCGGCAGCACGCCCAGCGCGATCGTGGCCGCCACCGCCACCGCGACCGCCACCGTGATGAGGCCGCGGCTGGCGACCACCGCGGTGGCCCCTCCGACCTCCTCCTCGGGCTCGTGGAAGTGCATGAGCACGATGAGGCGCATGTAGAAGAAGGCCGTGGCCGCCGAGCACAGCACCGCCAGGATCACCAGCCAGGCGGCCCCGCCCTGGGCGCCGGCCACGAAGAGCTGGAACTTGGCGGTGAATCCCGCCGTCAGGGGGATGCCCGCGAAGGACAGCAGGAAGACCGTCATCGCGCCCGCCGCCCAGGGGCTGCGCCGCGCCAGGCCCTTGAAAGCCTCCAGGTCGCTGCGCTCCCCGCCGACGGCGCCCCCCTGGCTGGAGCGCACCAGGCTGATGAGGCCGAAGGCCCCCACGGTGGCCACCCCGTAGGTCAGGGCGTAGAGCACCAGGGCGGAGATGGCCGCCGAGTTGTAGGCGATGATGCCGATGAGCATGAAGCCCGCGTGGGCGATGGCGGAGTAGGCGAGCATGCGCTTGACGTCGTGCTGGACCAGGCCCACCACGGTGCCCACCACCATGGTGGCGATGGCCACGGTCCACAGGAAGGGGGCCAGGTCCCAGCCCAGCAGCCCGGCCAGGACGTAGTGGAAGCGCACCAGGGCGAAGAAGGCGGCCGCCTTGACCCCGGCGGCCATGAAGCCGGTCACCGGCGTGGGGGCGCCCTGGTAGACATCCGGGCTCCAGGCGTGGAAGGGCACGGCGGCGATCTTGAACAGCAGCCCGATGGTCACCATGGCCACCGCGCACAGGGCCAGGTAGTCGGCGCCCGGCTGAGCGCCCGCGGTCAGGGCCTGGCCGATCGTGGCATAGTCCACCGCGCCGCTCAGGCCGTAGAGGAGGGCCGCGCCCATGAGCATGAGGGCCGAGGCGAAGGCGCCCAGGACGAAGTACTTCACGGCCGCCTCCTGGCTGAGCAGGCGGCGGTGGCGCGCGGTGGCGGCCATGATGTACAGGGGCAGGGAGACCAGCTCGAGGACGACGAACAGGGTGATGAGGTCGCTGGCCGCACCGAAGAGCATCATGCCGCCCAGGGACAGCAGCGCCAGGGGGAAGACCTCGGTGGTGGTCCACCCGGCGTGGAGGGACTCGGCCTCCTCGGCGCTGCCGGGCCGGTCGGCGGCCTGGGCGGCGAAGGCGCCGTCGCCCAGGGAGGTGCGGTCGGCCATGACCAGCAGGGCCAGGAACCCGATGAGGAGCAGCACGCCCTGGGTGGCCACGGCGAAGGGGTCCTCGTTGAGGCCCTGGGTCATGGGCGCCCACCCGCCGGCGGGCACGACCTCCCAGCGCTGGGCCAGGGCCACGCCTGCCGCCAGGATGGAGGCCAGGCCCAGGACCACCTGGGCGGTGTGGCGCGAGGCGCGGGGGGCGAAGGCCTCCACGAGCACGCCCAGCACGCCCCCGCCCAGGACGAGGAGGGCCGGGGCCAGGGCTGCCCAATTGATGATCGGCGCGGTGAAGCTCACTTGAGGATCCCTTCCGTGACGGGGGCTCCAGCGGCGGCGGCGCCCTGGGGGGCGCGGCTGACGGTGGTGGAGACCTGCTCGGCGAGGCCGTCGAGGGCGTCGGTCAGCGGGGCCGGCGCCAGGCCCATGACCAGCATGGCTGCGATGAGGGGCACCAGGACGAGCTTCTCGCGGGCCCCCAGATCGGTGGCGCCGGTGCGCTCCTTCGCGGGCGCCCCGGTGAAGACCCGCTGATAGGGCAGCATCATGTAGACGGCGGCGAGCACGACGCCGATGAGGGCCACCAGGCCCAGCACCAGTGAGCGGGAGAAGGTGCCGGTGAGCACCATCCACTCCGGGACGAAGCCGGACAGTCCCGGCAGGGCGATGGAGGCCAGGGCGCACACCAGGAAGGTCCCGGCGGCCACGGGCATGACCCGGGCCAGGCCGCCGAGCTCCTTGATGCTCACCGTCCCGGTGCGCCGGGCCAGGAAGCCGGCCACCAGGTAGAGGCCGGCGATGGACAGGCCATGGGCCACCATGTAGACCATGGCGCCGTTGGCGGCCACCTGGCTGCCGATGAAGATGCCCAGCACCATGAAGCCGAAGTGGCTGACCGAGGTGTAGGAGATGAGCCGGTAGAGGTTGTCCTGGGCGATGGCGGCCAGGCCCCCGTAGATGATGGACGCGGCCGCCAGGACGATGATGACCGGGGCCGCCCAGGCCGAGGCCTCGGGGAACAGGGGCAGGACCAGCGCGATCATGCCGTAGGTGCCGATCTTGTCCAGCACGCCGATGAGCAGCACGGAGGTGCCGGGGGTGGCCTGCTCGGCGGTGTCGGGCAGCCAGGTGTGCACCGGCACCATGGGGGCCTTGATGGCGAAGGCCAGGAAGAAGCTGGCGAAGAGCCAGCGGGAGACCCCGGTGGGGGCCTGGATCCGCCCGGCCAGGTCCGCGATGAGGAAGGAGTGGTGGTCGGCGGGCCCGTACAGGGGCAGGCAGACCACGCCGATGAGCATGATGAGCCCGCCCGCCAGGGAGTACAGGAGGAACTTCGTGGCGGCGCGCCGGCGCTGGGGCCCCCCGAAGCGCCCGATGAGGAGGTAGACGGGCACGAGCATGGCCTCGAAGCAGATGTAGAACAGGAAGACGTCCCGGGCGGCGAAGATGACCACGATGAAGGCCTCCAGGGCCAGGACCAGCGCGGTGAACTCGCGCTGGCGCTCATCGGGCACCTCCTGCCAGGAGGCCAGCAGGACGAGGGGCACCAGGAAGGCGGCCAGCAGCAGCATGGCCAGGCCCAGGGCGTCCACGCCCAGCGCCCAGTGGATGCCGAAGGCCGGGATCCAGGGCCGCTGCTCGGCCAGCTGGACGGTGGAGGCCTGGGCGGTATCGAAGTGGGCGGCGGCCCACAGGCCCAGCCCCAGGGTGGCGGCGGACACGGCCAGGCCCAGGGCGCGGGCCCGGGCGCGCAGCGGCGGGAGCGCCCACAGCACCAGGGCCCCGGCCAGGGGGACGAGGGCCATGATGGTCAGGATCGGCAGCGGTGCGGAGATGGTCTGCATGTGTCGTGTCCTCTCAGAACCTGCTGGCCACAACGGCGATGAGCGCCAGGACGGTGCCCGCCAGCATGTAGCCGGCGTAGGAGCGCACGTAGCCCGACTCGGTGCGCCGCACGAGGCGCCCCGCGGCGGCGGTCCCGATGGCCACTCCCTCCACGGCGCCGTCGACGACGTGGCTCTCGGTGGCCCGGGTGAGGGCCACCAGGGCCTGCCCGGGGCGCATGGCCAGGGCCTCGTTGACGGCGTCCTGGTGCATGTCGCGCCGCGCGGCCTCCACCAGGGCGCCGGCGGGCGGGGGCGTGGTGGGCACGGGGCGGCGGGCGTAGAGCAGCCAGGCGGCGGCCGCGCCCACGACCACGAGGGCCAGGGTGGCGCCCATGATGACGGGCACGGGCAGCACCGGGACGTGGTGGGCGTGGTCGACGTGCCCGGTGACCGGCTCCAGCCAGGTGGCGAAGGCGTCCCCGGCGCTGAGCAGGCCGCCCAGGCCCAGGGAGAAGACCGACAGGATGATGAGCGGGGCGGTCATGAGGGGGCTGGACTCGTGGGGGTGGGCCTCGCCCTGGGGGTCGTCCTGCGTGGTCCAGCGCGCGGTGCCGTGGAAGATCATGAAGAACAGGCGGGACATGTAGAAGGAGGTCAGCCCCGCGCCCAGGAGCGCCACGGTCCCAAGGATCCAGGGCTGGGCCCCGTGCCCGATGAAGGCGGCCTCGATGATCTTGTCCTTGGACCAGAAGCCGGACAGGGGCGGGACGCCCAGGATGGCCAGCCAGCCGATGCCCATGGTGATCCAGGTGATCGTCATGGCGGTGCGCAGGGCGCCGAAGCGGCGCATGTCCACCTGGTCGCCCATGGCGTGCATGACGCTGCCGGCCCCCAGGAAGAGCTGGGCCTTGAAGAAGCCGTGGGTGAGCAGGTGGAAGATGGCGAAGGCGTAGCCGATGGGGCCCAGGCCCGCGCCGAGCATCATGTAGCCGATCTGGCTCATGGTGGAGGCGGCCAGGACCTTCTTCATGTCGTCCTTGGCGCATCCGATGACGGCCCCCAGCAGCAGGGTGATGGCCCCGATGACGGCCACGGCCAGCGCGGCGACGGGGGCGCCCTCGAGGATCGCGCCGGAGCGCACCATGAGGTAGACACCGGCGGTGACCATGGTGGCGGCGTGGATGAGGGCGGAGACCGGGGTGGGGCCGGCCATGGCGTCGCCCAGCCAGGCCTGGAGGGGGAACTGGGCGGACTTGCCGCAGGCGGCCACCAGCAGCGCCAGGCCGATGAAGGTCAGCCAGCCGGTGCTCACCCGGCCGGAGGCGGCCGCGGGCAGGACGGCGTCGAAGGCCACCGAGCCGGTCTGGGCGACCATGGCCATCATGGCGGCCAGCAGGCCCATGTCCCCCACGCGGTTCATGAGGAAGGCCTTCTTGGCGGCGGTGGCGTTCTCCAGGGACTTCTCGCGCTCGGCCCGGGGGGCGTCGGCCTCGGCGGTGTTCCAGAAGCCGATGAGCAGGTAGGAGGCCAGGCCCACGCCCTCCCAGCCGACGAAGAGCACGAGGTAGCTGTCGCCCAGGACCAGGGTGAGCATGGCGGCCACGAAGAGGTTGAGGTAGGCGAAGAAGCGGCGCCGGTCGCGGTCGTGGCTCATGTAGGCCACCGAGTACAGGTGGATGAGGAAGCCGACGAAGGTCACCAGCACCACGAAGGTCAGGGACAGCGGGTCCAGGCGCAGCCCGACGTCCACGGCGAGGCCCCCCGAGGAGAACCACCGCCACAGGTCCGCCTCCATGACGCGCTCACTGGCGGGCAGGGACAGGACCTGGGCGAGGATGCCCGCGCCCAGGCAGGCCGAGGCCAGGGAGGCGGCCAGGCCCAGCCAGTGCCCCCAGGCGTCGGTGCGGCGCCCGGCCAGCAGGAGGATCGCGGCCCCGGCGGCGGGCGCGGCGATGAGGAGCCAGGCCAGGGCGGCCGGCCCGCTGGCGGGGGCGGCGGCCCCGACGACGGAGCCGGGGCCCTCGGCGGCGGGCAGCGCCCCGGCGGCCAGGGCGGGAGCGCCTGCCGCGGTGCTCATGGCGGTCATGAGTGTCATGACGGTCACCTCGGCCCTCTCAGTTCTTGAGCAGGTTGACGTCGTCGACCGACGTGGACCTGCGGGTGCGGAAGATGGACACGACGATGCTCAGCCCCACCACGACCTCGGCGGCGGCGACCACCATGACGAAGAAGGCGAAGACCTGCCCGGTGAGGTTGCCGTGGATGCGGGAGAAGACCACCAGGACGAGGTTGACGGAGTTGAGCATGAGCTCGACCCCCATGAGCTCGATGATGGCGTTGCGGCGCAGCAGGACCGTGAGGGCCCCCAGGGTGAACAGGACCAGGGCCAGGATGATGTAGGCGGTCACGGGGAGCGTCATGCGTCCTCCTGGGTGCTCGTGGGCCCACTGGCGCTGGGGGCCTCCTGCTCGGGCTCGGCGCTGGGCCCGGGCCGGGCGGCCCGGGGCTGGTGCACGCGGGGCGCGGGGGCGCCGGGCATGGAGGGCATCCCCGAGAGCCCCGCGCCAGTGGGGGTGCGGGGCCCGGCCGCCTCGCCGCCGGGGGCCGGGGCCCGCTCCGGGGAGGCCTCGGCCAGGCCCAGCTCCTGGCCCCGGGCGCGCAGGACGCGGGGCACGGAGTCCTCCACGACCCTGCCCGCGGCATCCAGGGCCGGGGCGGCGGCGGAGTTGGTGGAGGCGTAGACGCCGGGCATGGGCTTCTGCCCCGGGTGGGCGCCGGTGGCGGCGTAGGCGCGCATCTTGTCCTGGGCAACCTCGCCCTGGGTGCGCTTGGCGCGGATGCGCTGGCGGTGGGTGAGGGCCAGGGCCCCCACCGCGGCGGTGACCAGCAGCAGGGCGGTCAGCTGCATGGTGACCACGTGCTGGCCGAAGAGCACCTCGGCGATGCGGGGGGGCACGGCCAGGGCCCCGCCGTCGAGCCCGGCGGCCGCCGGCAGGGGCGTGCGCACGACGACGGCCACCAGGACGGCGACCAGCCCCAGGCCCAGAGCGGCCAGGAGCGGCTTCTGGAGCGGGGAGGTGGTGCCGGCCACGGGCTCCTCGCCGCCCACGCCGACGAGCATGATGACGAACAGCACCAGGGTCATGACGGCGCCGGTGTAGACCACCACCTGGGTCACGCCCAGGAAGGGGGCCTCGGAGGCGATGTAGAGCACGGCCAGGCCGATCATGATGCCGATCATGTTGATGGCGGCGCTCACGGCCCGCTTGGCGGTGAGCACGCCCAGGCCGCAGGCCACGGTCACCACGGCGACGACGCCGAAGAGGATGGCCTCGCCGGTGGTCATGGCCCCCTGCTGGCTCAGGGCCGTGGGGAGGGCGAGCGGGTTCATCGCAGGGCCTCCTCGGAGGGGGAGGGAACGGGCCGGGCGGTGTCCAGGGTGGGGTCCTCGGGCCGGTGGGCGCGCACCCACTCGATCTGGTCGCGGGTGGGGCCGGTGATGGCCCCGCGGTAGTAGTCGCCGTCCTCGGTGCCGGCCACCATGGGGTGGGGCGCCTCCAGGCCGCCGGGGGGCACGGGGGCGAGCAGGTCGTCCTTCTCGTAGATGAGGCCGGTGCGGTTGGGGCCCACGAGCTCGTCGAAGTCGGTGGACATGGTCAGGGCCCGGGTGGGGCAGGCCTCGATGCACAGGCCGCAGAAGATGCAGCGCAGGTAGTTGATCTGGTAGACGCGCCCGTAGCGCTCCCCGGGGGAGTACTGGGCGCCGGGCTCGTTGGAGGCGGCCTCGACGTAGATGGCGTCGGCAGGGCAGGCCCAGGCGCACAGCTCGCAGCCGATGCACTTCTCCAGGCCGTCCTCGTAGCGGTTGAGCCGGTGCCGGCCGTGGTAGCGGGGCATGGGCCGGGCGGGCTCGAAGGGGTACTGCTCGGTGACCACGGGGCGGAACATCGAGGAGATGGTCACGCCGTAGCCCGCCACGGGCGCGAAGAGGCGCGCCAGGCCGGAGGGGGCGTCCCGCAGCCACTGCTCGTGCTCGGAGCCGGAGGGGGTGGGCTTGTCAGTCATCGTTGTCCTCCTGGGAGGGGTCCTCAAGGTCGAGGGCGAGCGCGGGCAGGGCGGCCGCATCATCGCTCGGTTGGGAGTCGGCGGCCTCCTGCGGCGCCTCCTGGGCCCGCCGGGCGCGGGGCGATGGCGGCAGGTGCTGGCCGGGCAGCGGGGGCACGGGGTAGCCGCCGGCGAAGGCCAGGTGCTCGGCCCCGGGGGCGGTGATCCGGGGGCCGTCCTCCTCCTCCCAGTCCTCGGCGTCCTGGGCCTGCGGGGCGTCGTCAGCCGCGCTGTCCGGCAGGAGGAAGAGGATGAGCATGGCCACCAGGAACAGGCCGGCGAGGATGAGCAGGAGGGACTCCACGGAGGCCCCGGAGAAGGAGCGGTAGGCCTGGACGACGGCGACCATGACGAACCACGCCAGGGACACGGGGATGAGCAGCTTCCAGCCCAGCCTCATGAACTGGTCGTAGCGGATGCGCACGAGGGTGCCGCGGGTCCAGACCATGAAGAACATGACCATCCACACCTTGGCGATGAACCACAGCATGGGCCACCACCCGCTGTTGGCGCCCTCCCAGAAGCTGGCCAGGATGACCGAGCGCCATCCGCCCAGGAACAGGGTGACGCACACGGCCGAGACGTTGAACATGTTGATGTACTCGGCCAGGAAGTACCAGGCGAACTTCATCGAGGAGTACTCCACCATGTGCCCGGCCACGAGCTCGCCCTCGGCCTCGGGCAGGTCGAAGGGCAGGCGGTTGACCTCCCCGACCATGGAGACCACGTAGATGAGGAAGGAGGGGATCATGGCCAGGGCCCACCACATCCGCTCCTGGGCGGCCACGATCCCGGAGGTGGACATGGTCCCCGAGGCCAGGAAGACGGTGAGGATGGACAGGCTCATGCTCAGCTCGTAGGAGATGACCTGGGCGGCGCTGCGCACGGCCCCCAGCAGCGGGTAGGTGGAGTGGGAGGACCAGCCGCCCAGGATGATGCCGTAGACGCCGAAGGCGGTGATGGCCAGGATGTAGAGCACCGCCACGGGGAAGTCGGTCAGCTGCAGGGGCGTGGAGCGGCCCAGGATCGAGACCTGGGGCCCGAAGGGGATGACCGCGTAGACCATGAAGGCGCTGAAGGCGGCCACGAGCGGGGCCAGGATGTAGACGAGCCTCTCAGCGCCCTTGAGCCAGAAGTCCTCCTTCATGATGAGCTTGCCGGCGTCGGCGATGGCCTGGAGCAGGCCCAGGGGGCCGTTGACATTGGGGCCCAGGCGGGTCTGCATGCGGGCCAGGCCGCGGCGCTCGACCCACAGGGCCATGATGACGCTGACGATGAGGAAGGCCACGATGAAGCCGGCCTTGATGAGGGTCAGCCACCAGGTCTCCTGGGAGAAGTCGGCGACGACGCCGCCAAGGTCCGGTGCGGCCTGCATGGGGGCCGTGGTGGTGGTCATCAGTGCGCCTCCCCGGTGGTCTCAGGAGTGGTGGCTGCGGCGGCGGGCGCCGCCGGGGCGGTGGCGCCCCCCGGCGGGGAGCCGGCGCTGAGGCGCACCGGCGATCCGTGCCCGGCCTCCAGGGTCTGGCGCACGGTGGATCCGGCCGAGCACTCGGGCAGCCACACCGTGCCCCCGACCACGCCCCCGATGGCGGCGGGCAGGGTGATCCGGCCCCGGGAGGAGGCGATGGTCACCGGGTCCCCGGGGCGCAGGCCCAGGCCGGCGGCCAGGTCGGTGGAGATCCTGGCCACGGGCTGCAGGGCGGTGGCGGCCAGGAAGGGCTCGCCGTCCTGGAGCCGACCGGCGTCGAGCATGGGCTTGTGGGTGGCCAGGTGGGCGGCCAGGCCCTCCGGGGCCGGGGCGGCGCTGGCGGTGGTGCCCCCCGGGCCGGCGGGCGGCTGGGGCGCGGCGCTGTCCTGCGCGGGGGCGTCCTGGGCGCCGTCCTCGTTGCCGCCGAGGTCGTGGGCGGGGCCCGCGGGGGCCACGCGCGGGCGCTGCCCGGTCCACAGGCCCAGGGAGGCGAGCTCGGCGTGGAGGGCCTCCAGGTCGGCCACGCCCAGGTCGGCACCCATCTCGGCGGCGAGCATGCCCAGGACCTGGCGGTCGGTGCGGGCCCGCGAGACGTGGGCCTGGCCGAAGGGCCGCACGCGGCCCTCCCAGTTGACGAAGGTCCCGTTCTTCTCCACGGCGGGGGCCACGGGCAGGACGACGTCGGCGAAGTCGCTGACCTCGGAGCGGCGCACCTCCAGCTGGATGACGGTGCCGGCCCCGGCCAGGGCTCTGCGGGCCAGGGCGGGGTCGGGCAGGTCGCGCAGATCCACCCCGCCGATGACCAGGCCGGTGAGCTCCCCCTGGGCCAGGGCGGTGAGGATGGCGGTGGTGTCGCGGCCCGGGGCGGCGGGCAGCCCGGCGCCCTCGGCCAGCCCCCAGGCCCGCTCGACCTGCTGGCGGGCGGCGGCCTCGGCCACGGGCCGGCCCCCGGGCAGCAGGCCGGGCAGCAGGCCGGCCTCGATGCCCCCGCGCTCCCCGGCGCGGCGCGGCACCCAGGCCAGGCGGGCGCCCAGGGCGGTGGCCAGGGCGTCGACGACGCTGAGCAGTCCGGGCACGGCCGCGGCGCGCTCGCCCACGAGGATGGTGGCGCCGGGGGCGCGCAGGGCCTCGACGAGCTCGGGGTGGGTGCGGGGCAGCAGGGCGAGGGCGCGCGCCTCCTGGCCGGGGGCGGCCAGGACCGCCTGGGCCGAGAGCTTGCGGCTGCCGTTGGTCAGGGCGGGGGCGAGGGTGGCCACGCAGACGCCGCCGGCGAGCACCCCCTTGCGCAGGCGCAGGAACAGGGAGCCGCACTCGTCCTCGGGCTCCAGGGCCACCAGGAGCACCTGGCCGGCGCTCTCCAGGGAGCGGTAGGTGACCTCCCCCAGGCCGGTGCCGGCCACGCGGGCGGCCAGGAAGGAGTCCTCCTCGCTGCTGTGGTCGCGCACGCGCTGGTCGATGTCGTGGGTGCCCAGCACGGCGCGGGCGAAGCGGGACCAGGCCCAGGCGTCCTCCAGGGTCAGGCGGCCCCCCGGCAGCAGGCCCACCCCCGAGCCCTGCCGGGCGGAGGCCAGGGCGCGGGCGGCGGTGTCCAGGGCGTCGGACCAGCTGGTGCTCACCAGCTCGCCGGTCTCCTCGTCGCGCACCAGCGGCACGGTGAGGCGGTCGGGCAGGCTGGACCAGGGGAAGGCGAAGCGGTCCTTGTCGGTGATCCACTCCTCGTTGACCTCGGGGTCGTTGCCCGCCAGGCGGCGCAGGACCGTGCCGCGGCGCATGTCCACGCGGATGGCCGAGCCCGAGGCGTCGTGCTCGGTGACCGAGTCGGTGGAGACCAGGTCCATGGGCCGGGCGCGGAAGCGGTAGCGGGCGCTGGTCAGCGCCCCCACCGGGCAGATCTGGATGATGTTGCCCGAGAAGTAGGAGGCGAAGGGGCGCCCGGAGGCGTCCATGTCCACCAGGCCCGGCCCGGTTCCCGGCCCGCCGGCCAGGCCCCCGGCCACGCCCGGGTCGCCTCCGGGACCGGCGAGGTCGTCGGCGGCGCTGAGGCCGTGGCCCCCGCGGATGGTGGAGGCCGGCCCGGCGTCGGGCTCGTGGAAGTCCAGGACCTGGGGGTCGAAGCGGCCGATCTGCTCGGAGTACAGGCCCCCGGAGTGCTCGGGGCGGCCGTCCATGTCGGTGGAGGGGTGGCCCCCGCCGCGCCCCTGGAGGGCGATGAAGGGGTCGCCGGGGATCTCCCGGGCGAAGCGCACGCAGCGCTGGCACAGGATGCAGCGGTCCCGGTCGAGCAGGACGTTGCTGGTCAGGCGCAGCGGCTTGGGGAAGGTGCGCTTGACGTCGGTGAAGCGGGTGGCGCTGCGGGCCCCGGAGGCCATGAGCTCCAGGGCCTGGTTCTGCAGGGGGCACTCCCCGCCCTTGTCGCACACCGGGCAGTCCAGGGGGTGGTTGATGAGGAGGAACTCCATGGTCCCGGCCTGGGCCTTGGCGGCGACCTCGCTGGTGGCCTGGGTGGAGACCTCCATGCCCTCCATGGCGGTCATGGCGCAGGAGGGCTGGGGCTTGGGCATGGGGCGCACGACGCCGTCGCGCCCGGGCATGGCCACCTCCACCAGGCACTGGCGGCAGTTGGCCGAGGGCGCCAGGAGCGGGTGGTCGCAGAAGCGGGGGATGCGCACCCCCACCTGCTCGGCGGCCCGGATGAGCAGGGTGCCCTTCTCCACGCTCACCGGCATGCCGTCGATGGTCATGGTGACCATCTCGGCGGCCGCTGGGACGGCGGGCACGGACTCCTTCCCCTCGGGCCTCTGGGAGCCGGTGGTCTTGATCGCGGTCGTGTCGGTCATGACTGGCCTCACCGTGCCCTTTCGAAGATGGAGGAGGCCGCATAGGGGAAGAGCTCGTCGGCCGGGGTGGTGCAGCCCGCCTCGAACTCGGCGCGGAACCTCTGGATGCCGGTCAGGACCGGGGTGGCGGCGGCGTCGCCCAGGGCGCAGAAGGAGCGGCCCGCGATGTTGCCGGCGATGTCCTCCAGCTTCTCCACGTCCCCGGGCAGTCCCCGGCCGGCCTCCAGGCGCAGCATGATCTGGCGCATCCAGTAGGTGCCCTCGCGGCAGGGGGTGCACTTGCCGCAGGACTCGTGCTGGTAGAACTCGGTCCAGCGGGCCACGACGCGCACCGCCGAGACGGTCTCGTCGAAGACCTGGAGGGCGCGGGTGCCCAGCATGGAGCCGGCGCCGGCCACGGACTCGTAGTCCAGGGGGACGTCGAGCTCCTCGGGGCCGAAGATGGGGGTGGAGGAGCCCCCGGGCACCCAGAACTTCAGCTCGTGGCCGGGGCGGATGCCCCCGGAGAGCTCGATGAGCTCGCGCATGGTGATGCCGAAGGGGGCCTCGTACTGGCCGGGGTGGGCCACGTGGCCCGAGACCGAGAAGATGCCGTGGCCCTTGGACTTCTCGGTGCCCATGGCGGCGTACCACTGGGCGCCGCGGGCCAGGATGGCGGGCACCGAGGCGATGGTCTCCACGTTGTTGACCACGGTGGGCCGGGCGTAGAGGCCGGCGACCGCCGGGAAGGGCGGCTTGAGGCGGGGGTGGCCGCGGCGCCCCTCCAGGGAGTCCAGCAGCGCGGTCTCCTCGCCGCAGATGTAGGCGCCCGCCCCGGCGTGCGCGGTGATGCGCAGGGGCTGGGAGCCGTCCAGGCCGAAGCCGGTGGCCAGCAGGCCGGCCTCGGCGGCCTCGCGCACGGCGCCCAGGAGCCGGCGGTAGACGTGGGCGACCTCCCCGCGCAGGTAGACGAAGGCGTGGTCGCAGCCGATAGCCCGCGAGGTGATGGCGATGCCCTCGATGAGGGCGTGGGGGTTGGCCAGGATGGTGGGGATGTCCTTGCAGGTGCCCGGCTCGGACTCATCGGCGTTGACCACCAGGTAGCGGGGGCCGCCGTCGGGCGGGGGCAGGAAGGACCACTTCAGGCCGGTGGGGAAGCCCGCTCCCCCGCGCCCGCGCAGGCCCGAGTCCTTGACGATGCCCACCAGCTCCTCGGGGCTGAGCCCGAGTGCGCGGGCCAGGCCCCGGTAGCCGCCGTGGGCGCGGTAGGCCTCCAGGCTCCAGGAGCGCTCGGCGTCCCAGATGTCGGTCAGGACGGGGGTGAGGGTGCCGGGGGCGGTGAAGGCGGGGCCCTGGGGCTCCTGCGGCTCGGTGCTCGTCTCGCTCACTTGCCCTCCTCCTCGGGCGCGGTCCAGTCCTTCTCGCGGGCGATGCGCAGGCCCCGCAGGGAGGGCCCGGCGGCACCGGGGCCCTCGTCGCCGTGCCCGTCCTCGAAGCCGGCCAGGAGGCGCTCGTTGTCCTTGAAGGTCGGCAGCACCTCGGGGCCCCGGGTGGGGGCCACGGCCTCGCCGCGCTCCAGGGCGCTGACCAGGGCGACGGCGGTCTCGGGGGTCTGGTTGTCGAAGAACTCCCAGTTGACCATGACCACGGGGGCGAAGTCGCAGGCCGCGTTGCACTCCACGCGCTCCAGGCTGATGGTCCCGTCCTCACTGGTCTCATCGGAGCCCAGGCCGGTGTGCTCGGCCACGGCCTGCCAGATCTCGTCCCCGCCCATGACCGCGCACAGGGCGTTGGTGCACACCCCCACGTGGTAGGTGCCCGAGGGGTGGCGGCGGAACTGGCTGTAGAAGGTGGCCACCGCCGAGACCTCCGAGCGGCTCAGCGAGAGCCGCTGGGCGCACAGCGCGATGCCCGCGGGCGAGACGTAGCCGTCCACGGACTGGATGAGGTGGAGCATGGGGATGAGCGCGCTGCGCTCCTGGCCCGCGGGGTAGCGGGCGATGATCCGCTCGATGTCGGCCTCCAGGCGGCCGGCGGTCTCGGGGCTGTAGCCCAGCTCCAGGGCCGGGGCGGGCCCGGCCGGTGCCTGGTCGTGGGTGGCCACGGCACTGTCGGCGGCGCTGTCTGTGGTGCTCATCAGCGGTCCACACCTCCCAGGACGGGGTCGACGGAGGCCAGGGCGGGAACGAGGTCGGCGATCATGCCGCCCTCGCCCATCATGGCCACGGACTGCAGGTTGGAGAAGGAGGGGTCGCGGAAGTGGACCCGGTAGGGGCGGGTGCCGCCGTCGGAGACGGCGTGGACGCCCAGGACGCCCTTGGCGTGCTCGACGGTCTGGTAGACCTGCCCGGCGGGGACCCGGAACCCCTGGGTGACCAGCTTGAAGTGGTGGATGAGGGACTCCATGGAGCTGCCCATGATCTCGCGCACGTGCTCCAGGGACTGGCCCTGGCCATCGGTGGCGATGGCCATGCGGGCGGGCCAGGCGATGGTGGGGTCGGCCACCATGGTGGTGTTGGAGGGGTCCTCCCCGCGCGCGGAGATCTCATCGAGGCGCTCCAGGCACTGGGAGATGATGACCAGGGACTCGTAGCACTCGTCCAGGCGGATGCGCAGGCGGTTGAAGCAGTCGGAGCGGTCGTAGACCGGGACCTCGAAGTCGTAGGTCTCGTAGCCGCAGTAGGGGCTGGTGCGTCGCAGGTCCAGGGGGTAGCCGGCGGCGCGCAGGCAGGGGCCGGTCAGGCCCAGGGCCAGGCCCCCGGCCAGGCTGATCTCCCCCACCCCGATGAAACGGGCCTTGAGGATGGGGTTGGCCATGAGCAGCAGCTCGAGCTCGTGGATGTCGTTCTTGATGTCGGGCATGACCGAGCGCACGAAGCCGGTGAAGCCCTCGGGCAGGTCCTGGGCCAGGCCGCCGGGGCGGATGAAGGCGTGGTTCATGCGCAGCCCGGAGACCATCTCGAAGGCCCTGAGGATGTTCTCCCGGGCCCGGAAGGCGATGGTCATGAGCGTGGTGCCGCCCATCTCGTTGCCGCCGGTGCCCACGGCCACCACGTGGGAGGCGATGCGGTTGAGCTCCATGAGCAGCACGCGGGTGACGGTGGCCTTCTCGGGGATGTCGTCGGTGATGCCCAGGAGCTTCTCGACGGCCAGGGCGTAGGCGACCTCCTGGAAGAAGGGGGCGACGTAGTCCATACGGGTCACGAAGGTCTCGCCCTGGGTCCAGGTGCGGTACTCCATGTTCTTCTCGATGCCCGTGTGAAGGTAGCCGGTGCCCACGCGCACCTCGGTGACGGTCTCGCCGTCGACCTCCAGGACCAGGCGCAGCACGCCGTGGGTGGAGGGGTGGACCGGGCCCATGTTGACCACGATGCGGTCGTTGCGCAGGCGGTCGGCCTCGTCGCGCTCGGCGATGCGGGCGGCGATCTCGTCCCAGTCCCCGCCGTTGGCGGTGAACTGCTCGGCGCCCTGGGCCAGGTTGTCGGTGGCGGGCCCGGTGGCGTGGAAGGCAGAGGTGGGGGTGCTCATCAGCTGTAGGACCTCCGGGTGTCGGCGGGCGGGGTGGTGGCCCCCTTGTACTCCACGGGGATGCCTCCCAGGGGGTAGTCCTTGCGCTGGGGGTGGCCCACCCAGTCGTCGGGCATGGCGGTGCGGGTCAGGGAGGGGTGGCCGTCGAAGACGATGCCCATGAGGTCCCAGGCCTCGCGCTCGTGCCAGTCGTTGCCGGGGTAGACCGCGACGATGGAGGGGATGTGGGGGTCGGACTCGGGGCAGGCGACCTCCAGGCGCAGCTGGCGCCCGCCGTGGGTCAGGCTCATCAGCTGGATGCAGGCGTGCAGCTCGCGGCCCGCCAGGCCGGGGTAGTGGACCCCGCTGACGCCCAGGCACAGCTCGAAGCGCAGGTCCTGGTCGTCGCGCAGGTGCCGGGCGGCCTCCAGGAGGTGCTCGCGGGCGATGAACAGGGTGAGCTCGCCGCGCTCGATGACGACCTTCTCGATGGCGGCGGCCGGGTCCACCCCGGCCCCGGCGAGGTCCTCGATGAGGTGGTCGACGACGTCGTCGAACCAGCCGCCGTAGGGGCGGGCGGCGGCGGGGGCCAGGGTGATGGTCTCGGCGTGCAGGCCGTAGCCGGTGGTGTCGGAGTCGGGGGCGCCGAACTGGCCGGAGCGGGTGGCGATGACCTCCAGGGCCAGCTCGGGGCGCACGGGGGTGCCCGCGATCTCGGGGACGGCGGGCTGCTCGGGGAGGGCGGGGGCCTCCGGGGAGGGGGTGGTCTCGCTCATGCCAGCAGGCCCTTCATCTCGTGGGTGGGGGTGGCGGACAGGGCGGCTGCCTCGACGGCGCGGGCGATCTCCTCGCGGTGCTTGAACAGGGGCTTGCGCTCGATCTGGCGGGTGAGCTCGAGCATGGCGTTGAGCAGCATCTCGGGGCGGGGCGGGCATCCGGGCAGGTAGATGTCCACCGGCACGATGTGGTCGCAGCCCTGGACGACGGCGTAGTTGTTGAAGATGCCGCCGGAGGAGGCGCAGGCCCCCATGGAGATGACCCACTTGGGCTCGGGCATGGAGTCGTAGACATTGCGCACGATGGGGGCCATCTTGTGGGAGACCCGGCCCGAGACGATCATGACGTCGGCGTGGCGGGGGGAGGCGCGGAAGACCTCCCAGCCGAAGCGCGCCATGTCGAAGCGGGGGGTGCCGGCGGCCATCATCTCGATGGCGCAGCAGGCCAGGCCCATGGTCACCGGCCACAGGGAGCGCGCCTGGGCCAGCCCTGCCAGCCGCTCGACGGTGGTGAGCAGGAATCCGGGCGAGTCCACCCCGGCGGCCGCCTGGGCGGCGGGGTCGTCGCGCTTGGAGGGGATGGACGCCATGAAGGCGTTGTGCTCTTTCATGCTCATATCTGTGCCTGCCTTTCCTGCGCTCGTGGCCTCAGTCCCAGTCCAGCCCGCCGCGGCGCCACTCCAGGATGTAGGGCACGGTGATGAGGGCGATGAAGACCAGGGCGGCGCTCAGGCCGAAGAATCCCAGGCGGCTGAAGGCCGTGGCCCAGGGGTAGAGGAAGACGACCTCGACGTCGAAGATGATGAAGGTCATGCCCACCAGGTAGAAGGAGACGGGGAAGCGCCCGTGCTCGGTGTTGGCGGGGGTGGGGTCGATGCCGCACTCGTAGTTGGCGACCTTGACGCGGTTGTGGCGCGCGGGGCTGATGATGGCGCTCATGGCCAGGCCGCCGACGGCCACCAGGAGGGCCACGGCCGCCATGATGAGCAGGGGGGCGTAGGGGTTCATGCTGCGGGCACCATCCTTGTCAGGAGCTGGATGAGGTGGTCGATGGAGTCGCCGCCGCGCCGCTCCCAGCCGTCGGACAGGAGCTTGGAGACGATGCGCATGAGGTGCTTGCGGGGCAGCCCGTGGCGGGTGCACAGGCGCATGACCTCGGGGTGCTCGATGAGGGAGACGAAGACGCGGCCCAGGGTGTAGTAGCCGCCCATCTCGGCGGCCAGGGCCCGGGGGTACTGGGCCAGGGCCTGCTCGCGCCCCGAGGCGGTGGAGCGGGCGGCGGCCTGCGCGGCGGCCTCGGCGGCCAGGCGCCCGGACATGAGCGCCTGGGCGATGCCCTCGCCGTTGAAGGGCGAGACCATGCCCCCGGCGTCGCCCAGGAGCATGAGCCCGTCGGCGTAGTGGGGCTTGCGGTTGAAGGCCATGGGCAGGGCGGCGCTGGCCAGGCGGCCCACCTGGTTGTCGGGGGTCAGGCCCCAGGACTGGGGGACGTTGCGCATCCAGGCGGCGAAGACGCTCTTGTAGTCGATCCGGGTGGTGGCGGCGCGCGAGGAGACCGAGCCGAGCCCGACGTTGACCAGCCCCTCCCCCACGGACCAGATCCAGCCGTAGCCGGGCAGGAGTGTCGAGGCGCCGGCGGGGCCGTCCCACAGCTCGAGGTGGGACTCCATCCAGGCGTCGTCGGCGCGCGGTGAGCGGAAGTAGGCGCGCACGGCCACGCCCAGGGGGCGGCGCTCGTTCTTGGTGCGGCCCACGGCGGTGGCCAGGCGGGCGGAGACTCCCCCGGCGTCGATGACCAGGGGGGCGGTCAGGGTGGTGGGGGCCTCGATACCGGGGTAGGCCAGGCGGGGGGTGGGCTTGGCCTCGACGCCGGTGATGCGCCCGGTGCGGCTGGTGCGCGGGGCGGTGACGGTGACGCCGGTCAGGAGGCGGGCGCCTGCAGCGGCGGCGTGCTCGGCCAGGTCGCGGTCCAGCAGGGCGCGGGGGCGGGCCATGCCGTAGGAGGGCAGGGAGGCCTGCTCGGGCCAGGGGAAGTGGAGGCGGTGCCCGCCGCCGATGACGCGCAGGCCGGAGTTGCGCTGCCAGCCGGTGGTGTCCACGCCCAGGCGCACGAGCTCGCGCACGGCGGAGGGGGTCAGGCCGTCGCCGCAGACCTTGTCCCGGCCCAGCTCGTTCTTCTCCAGCAGCAGGACGTCGAGGCCGGCGGTGGCCAGGTGGCGGGCGGCGGAGCAGCCGGCCGGTCCGGCGCCGACGACGATGACGTCGGCACTGGCGCCCGGGCTGCCCGTGCTCGGGCCGGCGGCGGATGCGGGCTGGGTTGCCTGAGTGGTCACTGAGTTCCCCTCTTTCCCTGCTCGGCACGACGACGCCAGCCCCGCGATCTGCGGGCGCCGTCCCAGACACTACCCAGGACGGGGCCACCCCTGGCGCGCCGCGGATGCTGAGGGTGGCGACCAGGGGTTTTCAGCGCTATCGCGTCAATGGGGCGCTGCTGCGGCGGCAGGGACGGGTCGGCGGGCCTTCTCGAATTACGTCGCACAAGGATGACGAATATATGAGGCGGGTCATGGGACGTGGGTCCCAGGGCGCGTCTCGTGCGCATCTCGGTCGGGGCGGAGTCGGGCGACGACGGGCGGGGAGCTGGGGCGCAGGCGTGGCGGCAGGGGCACTGCGGCAGGGGTTCGAATGGTGCGACGCGGAGTCTGGTGCAGCCCTGAGAGCTGGCCGAGGGCTGCGCTGGGAAGGGGCGGAGCGGGCAGGTGTGGGACGCGGAGAAGTGCTGCCCGGGCGCCGGTCTGGGGCTTAGGTCCGCCTGGGCCTGGCTCACTGGGGCCCGGGGTCGGAACGGGGCGCCCTCGGCGCCCCCGGCAGGACCGTCATCCAGGATGCGACTCGGGGGTGCGGCAGTCCGCCCCAGCCGCACCTCCTCAAGCGCTGCACATCTTCAGGCAGTGACCCGCCTACCGGCACCGGCTTTTCCGCACGATTCCAGCAGGCCCCGATCCTGGGCCAGGCTGAAGATGTGCAGCAGGGCCGCCGCTGCACATCTTCAGCCCCCTCCAGCCCGCCGAAGACTGGCAGAACCTTGGAATCATGCGGATCAACCACTCGGTCGGTTCTTGAAGATGTGCAACACCGACGACACCCCCGGGCACCCCGCCCCGCCTCATGCCGGCCCCGGCGCTTCTGCGATGATGTGGCGATGAGCCCTTCCGCCCGCCGAGCCACGCTCGCCAAGGACCCGCGCGAGGTCGCCGGGATGTTCGACGCCGTCGCCCGCCGCTACGACCTGAGCAACGACGTCATGAGCCTGTTCCAGGTCCACATGTGGCGCGCCGTCACCCGCGCTGCCCTCGCCCCAGCCCCCGGGATGCGGATCCTCGACCTGGCCGCCGGCACCGGCACCTCCGCCGCCGAGTACGCGGCCCAGGGCGCCGACGTCGTCGCCTGCGACTTCTCCACCGGCATGGTCGCCGAGGGCCGGCGCCGCCACCCCCGCATCAGCTTCGTCGCCGGGGACGCCACCGCCCTGCCCTTCGCCGATGAGTCCTTCGACGCCGTCACCATCTCCTACGGCCTGCGCAATGTGCAGGACACGATGGCGGCCCTGCGCGAGATGCACCGGGTGACCCGGCCCGGGGGCCGCATCGTCATCGCCGAGTTCTCCACCCCCGCCTCGCGCGCCTTCCGCGCCGTCTACCGCTACTACCTGGGCACCGCCCTGCCCGCCGCCGCCCGCCTCATCTCCTCCAACACCGCCGCCTACGACTACCTGGGCGAGTCCATCCTGGCCTGGCCCGACCAGCAGGCACTCGCCTCCCTCATGCAGCAGGCCGGCTGGCGGGGAGTGGCCTACAAGAACCTCTCCGGCGGGATCGTCGCCATCCACCGCGCCACCAGGCCCCGGCACGATCCCGGCGCCGCCGCCCCCCTCTGAGCCGCCCCGCCCATGCCACGCGACCACCGCCCACGGGCGCGCCCTCGCACGGGCCCCACCCCGGGCCATCCCCACAGCCCCGATGGCCCCACCCTCGATGCCGGAGCCTGCCGGCAGCAGCCGCCCCGCCTGTCCTTCCTCACCCGGGCCCTGCCCTCCTCCACCACCGAGGGCCTCGACCTCCTGGCGCTCCTGGCCGGCCGCCAAGACGTCTCCTCCTGGGTCCACCAGGGGCGCGGGCTCATCGGGCTGGGGCGAGCCCTGACCATCACCGCGCGCGGCCCCGAGCGCATCGAGGCCCTGCGCGGCGCCTGGCGCGCCGTGGTCCACACCTCCTGGTGGCGCGACCCGCTCGTGCGCCCGGGCACCGGCCCCGTCGCCCTGGGCTCGATCGCCTTCTCCCCCGCCTCCGCGCAGGCCTCCGTCCTCCTGGTCCCACGCATCCTCGTGGGCCTGGATGCCGACGGCGCCTGGATCACCACGGCGGTGGCGGAGGGCCAGGACCATCCGGGGATCGAGCGCCTCCTGGCCGCCCCGCACCCGAGCGCCCGGACCCCTCCGGCCCCCACCGCCGTCGCGACGCCCGCCATGCCCGCGCCCGCTCCCGGCGCCCCCCGCCAGGGGACCCTGAGCCCACAGGAGTGGCAGGCCGCCGTGGTCACCGCTCAGGAGCGCATGCGCCGGGGCGAGGCCCACAAGGTCGTCCTGGCCCGTGATGTCCTCATCGATCCTCCCCCCGCCATGACCACCGGGGACCTGCTGGCCCGCCTGGGCCGGGCCTATCCCACCTGCTGGACCTTCGCCGTCGACGGCATGGTGGGCGCCAGCCCCGAGATGCTGGTGCGCCTGGAGGGCCGGCGCCTGTTCAGCCGGGTCCTGGCCGGCACCGCCCGAATCCCCCGCGGCCTGGAGCCCCAGCAGCGGGCCCGGACCGTCGCCGGGCTCGCCGCGTGGCTGCGGGACTCGGGGAAGAACACCCGCGAGCACGCCCTGGCGCGCAACTCGGTCCTTCAGGCCCTGGAGCCGCTGTGCTCGGTGGTGGAGGCCCAGGAGCCCCATGTGCTGGAGCTGCCCAATGTCCTGCACCTGGCCAGTGACGTGCGCGGCGTCGTCGCCGGGGACACCGGGGCCCTGTCCCTCGTGGGCGCCCTGCACCCCACGGCCGCCGTGGGCGGGACCCCGACCGCCGCGGCCACCAGCATCATCGAGTCCGTCGAGGGCATGGACCGGGGCCGATACGCGGGCCCCGTGGGCTGGGTGGACTGGCACGGGGAGGGCCAGTGGTGCATCGCCCTGCGCAGCGCCCAGCTCGGCGCGCGGCCGGGCGATCCCCTCCGGGCCTTCGGGGGCTGCGGCATCATGCCGGACTCCGACCCGGCCGACGAGCTGGCCGAGACCGAGGCCAAGATGCGCCCCGTCCTGGAGGCCCTGGCCGCCCTGGCCTGATCGGCGCGCGGGTCCGCAGGAGCGGGCCTCAGCGGGCTCAGGAGTCGGGGCGCTCCACCAGCGTCGCCTCCACGTCCAGCTTCTCCTTGTCCCGGATGACGGAGAGCTTGACGGTCTCCCCCGCGGAGTACTGGCGCACGAAACCGGTGAGGGCATCGGCCTGGGCCGTGGGCTTGCCATCGATGGCGACGATGACGTCGTTCTCCTTCAGGCCCGCCTTGTCCGCCGGCGCCCCGGACTCCACCTTGGTGATCTTGGCGCCGCTGCGCACCTCGTCGCCGACCTCGCCCACGCCATTGTCCAGGCCCACACCGAGGTAGGCGTGGGTGGCCGAGCCGGACTCGATGAGCTGCTTGGCGACCTTGTCGGCGAGGTTGACGGGGATGGCGAAGCCGATGCCGATGCTGCCGGGATTGTCCTCACTGGCGGTGATGATCGAGCTGGTCACCCCCACGACGTGCCCCCGCTCATCGAACAGGGGGCCGCCGGAGTTGCCCGGGTTGACGGCCGCATCGATCTGGATGGCATTGGTGTAGACCGTCCCATCGCCCCCGGTGGACTGGCCCTTGCCCGTGACCACGGGACGGTTGAGGGCCGAGACGATCCCGGTGGTGGCGGTGGAGGACAGGCCCAGCGGGTTGCCGATGGCCATGACGTCCTGCCCGGTGACCATCTCATCGGAGTCGCCCAGCTGGACGACGGTGAGGTCCTTGGGCGCGCCCACCAGCTCGATGACGGCCAGGTCGGTGGCCGGGTCGGTGCCGGTGATCTCGGCGTCGTAGATGCGGCCGTCGGCCAGGGTCACGGCGACCCTGCTGGCGCCGCCGACCACGTGGTCGTTGGTGAGGATGTGCCCGGCCTTGTCATAGATGAAGCCGGAGCCCTCCCCCCGCTGCCCGTCCTTCTCGATGGCGATGGCCACCACCGCGTTGGACACCGCGGCGGTCACGCCCTCCCAGTCGGGGGTCTGCCCCTGGCTGGTGACCGTCTGGGTGGTGTCCCCGGTGGCGATGGCGGTGGGGGCGGAGGAGGCGACCACGGCCGAGTCCTGGCCCGCGTCGGTGGCCTTGACGACGGCGACCGCGCCGGCCGAGCCCAGGAGGGCGGCGACGACCGTGGCGCCCACGAGGGCCCCCCATCCGGGGCCGCGACGCTCCTGGTGCGCCTGGTAGCCGGCCCCGGCCGGGGCATAGGCCTGCTGGTGGGCCTGCTCATGGGCCTGCTGGGGCTGGGCGGTGGGCGACGGGGAGGCCCCCGGATAGGCGGGGCCCGCCGTGCCGGGGGCGCCCGCCGCGCCGGCGCCATAGGGTCCGGAGGTGGCCGAGGCGTAGGGGTTGGTGGCGGCGCTCAGGCCCTGGGGGCGCGAGGAGGCGCGCGAGAAGTCGTAGCCTGCGGGGGTGGCCGGCACCCCCGTGTAGGGCGAGCCGGTGGGGCTGTGCCCACCGGGGGTGGGAGAGGGGGGCGCGGGCCTGCCCGGTGGCGGGATCGACGGCGGGGTGTAGCCGGAGTGGGATCCCTGGGACACCCCGTAGGAGGATTCCTGCGCCTGGGCACCGCGGGAATCGTCAGGAGACTGCTGGGGCTGGGCGGCCGGGGCCTCGCGCTGCGCATCAGGGCCGGACTCCGCCGCCGGGCCGGGGCTCTCCGGCCGGCCGTCATAGCCGTTGTCAGTGCTGTCGTCGTGCGTGCTCAATGTCATCCTCCCAAGGCCCCTGGCCCCTGCGTCAATCGACCGCCAGAAAACACTCGCGCCCTGGAGCGTTCCCGACCCCCGTCTGAGTCTTCACTGTGGATTCTGTAACTGTTGTATCTCGTCGGCAAGGGGGCGGCCTGCCCATGCCCATCGCCGCTCTTCAGGGATTCACTCATAGGCGGCGCCTTCCCGCGTCTCCCACACGATGACGCTCAGCCCGCGCACGGGCCGCGCCAGCAGATCGCGCAGGCGGGGCAGGTCGGCGGGCCGGTGGACGCGCGCCCCCAGCGCGGCGGCCAGGGCGGGGATGTCGGCGGCCTGGGGTGTGGTGAACAGGCGCGTGAAGCGCTGGGCAGGGGGCAGCGCGGCGTACTCCAGGGTGGAGAAGATCGCGCCGCCGCCATCATCGATGACCAGGACCTGGAGATCGGGCTCCTCCTCCATGGCGCCACGGCCCAGGGACATGGCGTCGTGCAGGAAGGTCAGGTCCCCCACGACGGCGCGCACGGGCCGCTTCGCACCGAGGGCCACCCCGACGGCGGTGGCCAGGGTGCCGTCAATGCCCGCCAGGCCCCGGTTGGCCAGGGCTGCCGGGGGGCGCGGCGCCCCGGCGGCGGTGGGCGGGGCGGCCGTGGGGCCGGCGGCCGCCCCGGCGGGGGCGGCGATCCGGTCCAGCCGGCGCAGGGTCATGGAGGAGCCCAGGAACAGCAGCGGCCCGCCCGGGACCAGGGCGGCCTCCCAGACGGCCCCCGCGGCGGCGTCGGCCCTGGCCGACGCGCCACGGCCGTCAGCCCCGTGGGCACAGCCGGCCGAGCCATCCGCGCTGCCGAGATCATCCTGGCGGGTCAGGTCGGCCTCCCGGGCCGACCCCTCCGGGCAGGCCCTCCCCTCCCGACCGTGCAGACCGCCCTGAGGAGCTCCCCTCTCCTGGCGGGCCAGGAACTGGGTCGCCTCCTTCCAGGCCGCCAGCCACTGCCGGGCCGGGCTCAGCCCGAGCGCGGCGATGATGCCGCCGACTTGCCGCTCCCCGGCCCGCGGGTCCAGGGGCAGGACTGTGGTGGCCGTGCCCGCCGTGTCGCTCCAACGGGCCCGATCGGCCAGCACATGCAGGCGGGCCCCGGGGCCCAGCAGGCCTGACAGCAAGGCGCTGACCCCGCGCGAGAGACTGGGATGGCCGGCCACGACGATGTCGGTCACCTGCGCGGCCAGCTCGCGCCCGGCGGGCGAGGCCAGCAGCTCGGCGTAGTGGGTCAGGGCATGGCCCCCGGCGCGGGCGTGGGAGGTCGGCTCGGCCAGGAGCGGCCAGTCCAGCTGCTCGGCCAGGGCGCGGGCCGCCTGCCCCACGCCCGGCAGCGCGGTGTCCCCCGCGACCACCACGCCCCGGCACTCCCGCGGGGCCCGCTCCCCTGCGAACCGGCACTCGGGCGCCATCCAGGATTCCTGCGGCACCAGGCGCCCGCCAGTGACCGGCGCCACCCGCTCGGGCCCGCCCACACTGCCGGCGCCGACAGCCTCTCCCCCGCCCTCCGGCGCGACGGCGCCGCCGGCACCAGCGCCGGCGCGCCCCGGGACGCCGCCGGCCGCAGGTGCGGCACCAGCGCCGTCGGCTGCCTCGGCACTCCCGGCAGCATCCTGAGGCGCCAGCGGCGGGCGGAGGCGGATATTGATCTGCGCCGGCCCCGGATCGCGGCTGAGCGCCCCGGTGGCGGCGGCCACGCAGCGCCGCACCTGCCCGGCGATGGCCGCGCGGGCAGCGCCCGGCCCCAGGTCGCGCGACAGGTCGGCGGGAAGGTCGACGACCAGCCTGCTGGCGTCCCCGAACAGGCGCGTCTGCTCAGTGGTCTGGCTGGCGCCGGTCCCCACCAGCTCGTGGGGCCGGTCGGCGGTGAGCAGCAGCAGGGGGATGCCCGCGGCATCGGCCTCGCACACCGCGGGATGGAGGTTGGCCGCGGCCGTGCCCGAGGTGGTGACCACGGCGGCGGGCCGCAGCCGGCCGGTCAGTGCGTGGGCCCGGGCCAGGCCCAGGGCGATGAAGGCGGCGCTGCGCTCGTCGAGGACCACCCGCAGGCTCAGGGCACCCTCCTCCTGCGCCTGCGCCAGGGCGTAGGCCAGGGGGGCGCTGCGCGAGCCGGGGCACAGCACGACCTCGCGCACCCCCTGCTCCACCAGCGCTCCCACCAGACTGGATGCCGCCGCCGTGGAGGGATTCGGTGGCTCGGCCTCATCAGGCCCGCGTCGATGGGCGGTCACCGGCCAAGAATACGAGACCGGCCCGCATTCCGGGACAAAGGCGGCAACGGGCCTTTCCCCGGCCCGCCCGCAGCGCTCACAGCGGCAGCCCGGCGATCGCCGCAGAGGGATCGCGGGCCTCCCGCTCGCGCCGCGCGCGCAGGGCCCCCAGCAGATGGGCCATGCGCACCTGCCAGCGGGCGGTCAGGTCGTCGTCGGCCACCACCGCATCCAGCAGGCGGGAGGAGACGCGGGCCTCGCGGACGGGCATCTCGCCCTGCCTGGGCACGGCGCTGGGCACGGCGACGTCGCGGCGCAGGAGGCGGACCGTGCCCAGTCCGCAGGCATGCCCCAGGACCGGCAGGGTGGCGGCCAGCGTCACGCCTGCGGCGATCCCCACCGAGGTGTCCAGGGCCGAGGAGACCACGGCGGGCAGCCCCAGGCGCTCGATGAGGTCCAGGGCGCGGTGCACCCCGCCCAGGGGCGCGACCTTGAGGACCGCCACGTCGGCAGCCCCGGAGCGCACCACCTCCATGGGATCGCGCGACAGGCGGATGGACTCATCGGCGGCGATGGGCACATCGACCCTGCGGCGCAGGGCGGCCAGGTCCTCCACGCTCGCGCAGGGCTGCTCGGCGTACTCCAAGCCCCCGGCGGCCCGGTCCAGCCGGGGCAGGATCCGCGTGGCCGCCTCCAGCTCCCAGCCGCCATTGGCGTCGATGCGGATCCGGCCCGAGCGCCCCAGGGCGTCGCGCACGGCCTCCAGGCGCTCGATGTCCCGGGCCACATCGGCGGCGGAGTCGCCGCCGGAGACCTTGACCTTGGCCGTGCCCGCCCCGGAGGTGGCCACGAGCTTGCCCGCCTGGGAGCCGGAGAGCTCGGGAACGGTGACGTTGACGGGGACGGCATCACGGTAGCGGGGCGGGGCGACCGCCCCCCTGGCCTGGGCCAGTCCCGAGGCCAGCCACGGCGCACCGGCCTCGGAGCCGTAGTTCCAGAAGGGGGCGACCTCGCCCCAGCCCCCGGGGCCGTGCAGCAGGACGCCATCGCGTCGGGCCAGGCCGCGGAAGCGGGTGGTCAGCGCGATGTCCCAGACGACAGCGCGGTCGACGCCCTCCAGCAGACCAGTAGGGTCCTGGGCGCGCAGCACGGCGAGGTCGAGCTCACCGCCTCGGGATGCGGGTTCAGGAGTCACCGCGTCAGGATACGGAAGGGTCACGAGCGGTGAGGACGTTTGGGGCACGGCGGGGCGGGAGGGCCGGCGGCCCCGCACCCGCGCCGGTTGACCGGGGCGCCCGATCCGTGCGCCTAGGTGTACTTCCCTGGGAGGTTGTGAACGGGTTGGGTAGGTGAAGGCCTCCTGGGCAGGATGTGGGTTGTCACGCTCACGTCCGGTCCGAGGAGGTCTTCATGACTCACGCTAACGCACCTTTGACGCCC
>NZ_JAGFOU010000024.1 GCF_017592395.1 Actinomyces bowdenii | reverse complement strand
GGGGGGGGGGCCGGCCGCTGGTGGGCTCAGGACTGGCTCAGAGCTGGCTGACCCTGATCCCCTCGATCGAGAGGTTCACGGTCTCGGGACCGGCGGATCCGGAGATGTAGGTGTTGATCCTCACCCACCCCTGGTCCTTGAGGGCCCGCTCGCTGTCGACGACGTCGACGCCCCACTCCTCGGGCTCGGCGTCCCCGACCCACAGCTTGGCCTGGAGGACCGTGGAGGCCTCACCGGAGACGATCATGCGCAGGTGGAGGGTCTGGCCCGGGGAGTAGCCCTCCTTGAGCAGGATGGAGCCCAGGACCGTCTCGCGCTCCTCGATCACCTTGGAGATCGTGACCACCGGGGCTCCGGCCGCCCCGACCTGCACTTTCGCCTGGTACTGGCCCGCATCCGTGCCCCGCGCCACGTAGGAGATGAATGCGCCGTTGCCGCCGGGGATGGCGTCCAGGGAGAAGTCCAGGGTCGCGTCGGTGGATGTGGATTTCAGGACCTCGGAGCGGATCGCGGAGGAGGAGCGCGCACCGGTCATGGCGATGCGCCCGGCCGAGTCGGCCACGGAGAAGGAGCGTCCATTCCAGGTCGTCTCCCAGGCGCCCCCGGTCTCGGCCCTGCCCCATCCGCGCTCGAGCGTGCGGTCGAAGCCGTCGGCCAGCAGCGGGGTCTGGGCGGGCGGGTCCTGCGGATCGCGGTCCGGCTCCACCTCCTTGCCGCTGCCCAGGGTGTAGTGCTGGGCGATCTGGGCGGGGCCCAGCGTGCTGCTGTAGACGGCGACCTCGTCGATCTCGCCATTGATGAAGTGGGAGGAGGGGGCGCCGTTGACGCCCTGGAGCAGGTCGCCGCCCACGCGCCAGTACCCGGTGTAGTCCTCACCGGCGGTGAAGGTGGAGTCGAAGGCGGCCACCTTGCCGTCGACGTAGAGCGTGGCGCCCGCAGCCGGGCTCAGGGTGGCCACGACATGGTGCCACTGGCCGTCGTTGTAGCTCTTCTCGGAGGTCACCGTGGACAGGGTCCCCGGGTAGAGCATGAAGCTGAGAGTGCCGTCATTGCGCATGTAGACGATGCGGTCGCGCTTGGCCGAGCTCCCGGTGGCCGAGGAGCCGAAGCCCACCACGGCGCCACCGCTGGTGGACTCGGTGCGCACCCAGGCCTCCACGGAGAAGGTGGAGGGGGCCCGGGAGGCCGAGACGGTGGCGGCGTTGCTCGTCTCCCAGCGGTCCGAGCTCAGGCCCAGGGCCGATCCGGTGCCCAGGACGGACTCGGCGCCGCGGGTGTAGCGCGAGCCGTGGAGCCTGAGGTCGCGCCCGGCCACGAAGTCCGATGCGGTGTCCCCCTCGGTCTCATCCAGGGGCCAGTAGTGGGCGGCGCCGTCGGCCAGGACGCGGCCGCCGTAGGGGCTCAGGGCCTCGCCCTCGCCCGCGGTGATGGTCACCCAGTCCGAGTAGGTGAAGGCCCCCCAGGGGTCGGTGACCACCACCCGGTAGCGGTGGGTGGAGCCCGGCTCCACCACGTCGGTGGCCGACAGGTTGGACGGCTCCCAGTAGCCGGCGGTCACGGTCTGGGTGCTGATCGGCTCGGAGCGCTGGGTGTCGCGGTAGACCGTGTAGGTCAGGGACTTGTCATCGCGGTCCCAGTTGGTGGGGAAGGACAGGGTGACCACGCCGGCGCGCGGCGAGGCGGCCGTGACCTTGTAGGCCCCGCCCTTGATCATGGGGCCCTGCTCGTTGGGAGAGGTGTCGCGGCGGGCGAAGCGCACCAGGCCCTGCTGGGCCCTGCCGTTGACGGCCAGGAACTCCCCGCCGTAGACGACGTACTGGTCGTTGCCCTCCACCGTCCAGGCCGCCTGGTTGGTCTTGGTGATCCTCCCGGCCTTGAGGTCGGGGTAGAAGTTGAGGTTGGTGGTGCCGTTCTGGCCGCCGTAGCTCTCATACCCGCGCCGGGCATTGGGCTTGACCGTACCGGTGGCGGCGTTGGTGTAGGCCACGGCGGAGTGGTAGCGGGCGGGGGCGCCCTCGGGGAAGCCCCCGATATTGGCGCAGTCGTGGGCGTGGCTGGCGACGTAGACGACCTCGTCGGCGGGGTGCAGGGCGTAGGAGTCGCCGTGGCAGTCGGCCATGTAGTCCATGTCGCCAGTGGCCCAGTCGGCGCGGAACAGCCCCTCGAAGGCCCCGGTCATGGCGTAGGACACCCCGTACAGGCCCTTGTCGTCGGCCTTGAGCTCCATGACGCCCGCCCGTGGGCCGGCGGTGCGGATGACGGAGGTGAGGCTGTTGCGGCGCAGGGCTCCGGAGGGCTCCAGGACGGCCATGCCGAAGCCGGGCCGGCTCGACCCCTCCACGGAGGTGAAGGATCCGCCGATGGCGACGGCACTGCCGTCGGGGGCGGCGGCGATGGTCCGGACGAAGAGGTCGTCGACCTCGGCGGAGAAGTCGGTGAGCCTCTGCCCGGCCAGGTCGAAGGCCGCCACGCGCTTGCGCTCGGCGCGGTTGATCTGGGTGAAGACGCCCCCGAGGTAGAGGGTGGAGCCATCGGCCGAGACCTCCAGGGCCTTGACGCTGGCATTGGCGGCCAGGGGCAGGCTCCGGCGCTGGCCGTCGGCGGCGCCCACGGCGCCCACGCGCCAGGCGTTCTCGCCGTTGAGCGTGGTGAAGTCGCCGCCCAGGTAGATGACCGAGCCGTCGGCCGAGGCCTTGACGGCGTTGATCTGGCCGTTGGTGGTGGGCGCCCAGTCCTTGAGCTCGCCAGTGGTGATGTCGTAGGCCAGGGCGTTGGACCGGGGGCTCTCGCTCTGCCCGGCGGCAGCGCCTGCGGGGCGCGCGGCGGAGAACTGCCCCACGGCGTAGACCGTGGTGCCGACAACCGCCTGGTCCCACACCACGCCGTTGATCTGCACCGTGGGGAGGCCATCGGCCGCGACCGTGGTCGGCTCCCCGCCGGCCCCGGGGGCAGCGGCCTGCTCGGCGGCAGGGGCGGCGTCGGGCTCGGCGGCGGCCGGCGCGAGGGGGAGGGTCAGGGCAGCGAGGCCCAGTGGCAGCGCCGTGATAGCAGCGAGGATGCCACGCAAAGGACGAGCGGGACGCACGCGCACTCCATTCAGGATTCTCATGGGTAGGAGAGGGATCGCCGGATGAGGGGGCCGGCGGGGACGAGCGACCCTACCACCGTTGAGATGCAGGATCGTGATCAGTCCGACGATGAGTATCACTCAACACACCCCCCCCCCGGCCTTGTTGATCCTCACGAAAGAAAAGTGCGCACCGGACCCTCCTGGGTCCGGTGCGCACTGCGCGGGGGATGACTCGGGGCTCAGCTGGGCGCCGGGCCCTCGAAGACGGCGGCCGGGTAGTCGGCCCCCAGGTCGACGACGACGCGCACCTGCCCGCGGCCCTCGGCCGGAATGGTGAAGGCCCGCTCGATCGACTGGGACTCGCCCGCGGCCAGGCTCGCCGGGATGACATCCGAGACGCTGGCGACCTCCTCGGCGGGGGCGCCGTCGGCGCCGTAGGTGACGGTGACGACCAGTCCACTCAGGGACAGCGGCTCGGAGGAGGTGTTGGACACGGTGACGGGCACCACCACGCCCGCACCTCCGACCTCACCGGGCCCCGCCTCCAGCTCCTGGGAGCGCATCTGGCCGATCTGCACCGAGGCGGCCTCGTTGACGGTGACCGCCTGGTCGGTGCCCACGGCGTCGAGCTGATCGGCGGACAGATCGCCGCGCTCCACCGCGCCCGGGTCGACGCCGGAGGCCGAGGGCACCACCGGGCTCTCAGGGGCGGCGGTCGGGTCCGGGGTCTCCACCAGTGGGGTGGGGTCCCCGGCCGGCGCGCTCGCCCCTCCGGAGGCTGGGGCGGTAGCGCTGGAGCTGCCGGAGGAGGGTGCGGCGCTGGTGGCATCCGCACGGCCATCGCCGTTGGAGCCGCAGCCGGTCAGGGCCAGCGCCACAAGCGCGGGCAGGATGAGCATGCGTGAACGTGACACGACGGGCAGCCTACGACGCCGCTGGCGCGTTGGCACATCCCGGGCGGGGCGCCGGCCCTCCGGGCGGCTCTGGGAGGAGGTGTCCATCACCAGCCCCAACCCCAGCCCCAGCCCCAGCCGTCCCAGCCGTTGTCGTCGTCCTCGCCGCCATCCTGACCGCCGTCGTCCCCGGGGTCCTCCCCCTGGGGATCGTTCTTGTTGCCGGAGGTGGAGAAGCGGACCAGGCCCTGCTGGGGGGTGCCGTTGACGGCCGTGAACTCCCCGCCGTAGACGATGTACTCGTCATTGCCCTCGACGGTCCAGGTGGCCTGGGAAAGACCGGTGACATTGCCCAGCTGGAAGTTGGGCAGGAAGTTCTCCATGACCGTGGGGGCGGGCTGGCCCTGGTGGTTGCGGTAGCCCCAGGCGGTGTTGCGGCGCACGGTGCCGGTGGCCTTATTGGTGAAGGCCACACCGTGGTAGTACCGGTTGGGGACGTCCCCGAAGCCCCCGATGTTGGAGCAGTCGTGGGTGTGGCTGGAGACGTAGATGAAGTTGGCGGTGGGGTGGACGTCGTAGGAGTCCCCGTGGCAGTCGGCCAGGAGGTCCAGCTCGCCGGTGCTCCAGTTGGCCCGGAACATGCCCTCGATGGTGCCCTCGGAGCGGCTCTGGGAGTAGGCCACGCCGTACAGCCCGTTGGCGTCCGACTTGAGGCTCATGATGCCGGCGTTCCTGTCGGCATTGCGCACCACGGTGTTGACACTGTTGCGGCGCAGGGATCCGTTGGGCTCCAGGATGGCCAGGCCGTAGCCGGGGTCGGAGGAGCCCTCCACCTCGGTGAAGGAGCCGCCGATGGCCACCGCGCTGTTATCGGCCGCCACCGTGATGGAGCGCACCATGAAGTCGGCGACATCCGGGGCGAAGTCGGTGACGCTCTGCGTGGCCAGGTTGATGGCGGCGGCGCGCTGCCGGGCGGACTTGTTGACCTGGGTGAAGGCGCCGGCCAGGTAGAGGGTCGACCCGTCCGGGGAGATCTCCAGGTCCATGACCGAGCTGTTGGTCGCCACGCTGAAGGGCTGCTTCTTGCCGTCGGCGGCGCTCACCGCCCCCACGCGCCAGGCGTTCTCGCCGTTGAGGGTGTTGAAGCGCCCGCCCAGGTAGAGGACGGAGCCATCGGCGGAGGCCTCGATGGCGTTGATCGCGCCGTTGGTGGTGGGCGCCCAGTCCTTGAGCTCCCCGGTGGTGATGTCGTAGGCCAGGGCGTTGGACCGGGGGGACTCGCTCTGCCCGGCGGCGGCGCCCGCGGGGCGGGCGCTCTTGAACTCGCCGACGGCGTAGACCGTGGTGCCGACGACCTCCTGGTCCCAGACGATCCCGTCGACCTGCACGGTGGGCAGGGGCTCCGGATTGGCCGGGGCGGCCTCCTCGGCCGCCCGCGCGGAGGGGGTGATCGCGGGGGCCAGTAGTGCTGCCGCAGTGAGGGGGAGTGCCGCCGCGACGGCGAGCACAGGACGGAGACGACGGACAGGACTCAACAGATACTCCTCATGGAGGCGGGAAGGTGAGGTGGAGGACAACCGGCTCGGGAACGTCTGCGAACGGGCGTGACGACCGGCTGATGCCAGGAGACTAGTACATCGGTAACACTTGGATAACGGGTGCTGCACGCTATATTTCCCGATCGGTGGTGAGTATCCTCACACGCCCTGGAGGCCCGCCCGTACCGGGGATATGAACCGGATTCTCCCGCCCAGTGGCCGCGCTCGACCGCCTACTGGTCCTGGTCCCGGCGCCGGTCCTCCCCGCTCTGCGGCTCCGGGCCGTCCTGCCCGCCCGGCGGCGGACCGGAGGCCTCCACCTCGATCCTCTCCGAGCGCGTCCAGGCGCCCCAGGAGTCCCAGACCACGACGACGTAGCTGTGCGCGCTGCCGGCCTCCACCTCGTCGCGCACCTCGTGGGTCGTGGTCTCCCAGAAGGGCAGGTCCTGCTCCGAGGTCCAGATGGGCTGCTGCGCCCGGAGGGCATCCAGGTCCCCCAGCGGCCCGGGGTCGCGGTAGACGGCATAGGTCAGGCGCCTGTCATCGCGGTCGCGGTTGGAGGGGATGCTCAGCTGGACGACTCCCGGCTCCGTCGAGGCGGCGCTCACCCGGTAGGCCGCGCCCTTGTCCACCGGCCCCTCCCGGTTGGGCGCCACGTCGCGGCGGGCGAATCGCACCAGCCCCTGCTGGGGGGTGCCGTTGACCGCCGTGAACTCCCCGCCGTAGACGACGTACTTGTCGGTGCCCTCCACCGTCCATGTGGCCTGGGACATCCCGGTGAAGGAGCCCGGGGTGAACACCGGGTGGAAGTGCAGGCTGGCGGCGGCCGGCTGCCCGGTGTGGCTGGTGTAGCCGGGAACGGGGCTGGGGCCCACCTCGCCGACCGGCTCGCTGGAGAAGGCGGGGGCGTGCCAGAACTGCTGCTGCTCGGGGAAGCCCCCGATCATGGAGCAGTCGTGGGCGTGGCTGGCGACGTAGACGACCTCACCGGAGGGATGGACGTCGTAGGAGTCGCCGTGGCAGTCCGCCATGAGCCCGACCTCGCCCCCGCTCCACTCGGCCCGCACCATGCCCTCGAAGGAGCCTGACATGGAGTAGGACACGGCGTAGAAGCCCCGGTCGTCGGAGGCCATGCCCATGACCGCGCTCTCGGTCCCGCCAGCGGTGATGACGTCGTTGACCTTGGCCCGGCGCACGGCGCCCGAGGGATCCAGGACCGCCAGGCCGGGCCGGGCCTGGCCGCCCACCGAGGTGAAGGAGCCCCCGATCGCCACCGCGCCGCCGTCCCTGGCCACGGTCAGGGCGCGCACCGCCATGTCCTCGACCTGGGGCGCGAAGTCCGTGATCCGCTGGGCCCCCAGGTCCACCGCCGCCACGCGCCGGCGGTCCAGGCCGCTGACCTCGGTGAAGGCGCCCCCGAGGTAGAGGGTGGAGCCGTCGGCGGAGACCTCCACGGCGTGGACGATGCCGTTGGCCCAGGCCCCCAGCGGCCGGCGTCCGGCGTCCGCGGCGCCCACCGCCCCCACCCGCCAGGCGGGCTCACTGTTGATCGAGGTGAAGTCCCCGCCCAGGTAGACGGTGGAGCCGTCGGCGGAGGCATCCACCGCGCGGACCGTGCCGTCCACCCGCGGGGCCCAGTCCTTGAGCTCACCGGTGGCGATGTCGTAGGCCAGGGCGTTGCTGCGGGGCACCTCGTCCTGCCCGGGCGGGGAGCCCGCGGGGCGCGCCGTGGTGAACTGCCCCACCGCGTAGACCGTGCCGCCCACGATGGTCTGATCCCACACGACGCCGTCGATCTGGACCGTCGGCAGGGCATCGGCCGCAACCGTCTGCGGCCCCGGGGGGCGCTGCTCGCCGGAGTTCTCATCGAGCTGCTCGCCCTCCCGCTCGGGGGCCTCGTCGGCGAGGGCCGGGGGCGCCAGGACCGCCGAGCCCGCAGGGAGAATCGCCAGGAGGAGCGCCAGGACCGCGAACAGTATTGATACGGCTGGCGATGCCGGCCATGACGTGAGGCGTGGGTTCACAGGTCTCTCCCTTCGGGGTCGCACAGGTGCAAGCGCCGGATCACCGGGCCGCCTCTTGGCGCGCACCACCGGCCATCGCCTCAGCATGACCTGCGGGCCCCGTCAGGAGAATGGGGAGCGCTACCGATGCGCACGCACTTCCATGACAGCGTAAAAAACCTCTCGGCGCACGCATGGGCGCCTCCTCCCCGCGGCCGCTTCCGCCTCTGAGCAGCACGAACACGCCACTCGGCCCGGGCGTGTCGCGCCGGGGGCCGGGCGGCCCCGGAACGGCGCGAGCAGCCGTGGGCAGCAGATGCCCGGCGCGAGCCGATACCCTTCTCCCGGCGGGCAGACCCGCCGTCGGCCACCGCCAGTGAAAGGCCCGTTGTGTCCTCAGTGCCCCCAGCCTCCCCCGCCGCTCCGCCCTCCGCGGGCCCCCTGCCCCGCCTGCGCGCGGTGCTGCCCGGAATCGCCGGCCGCCCGATGCGCAGGCCCGACCCCTCGCGCCTGCGCATCGCCATGCTCGGCACCCGCGGCGTGCCCGCCCGCTACGGGGGCTTCGAGACCGCCGTGGAGGAGGTGGGCCGGCGCCTGGCGGCGCGCGGGCACCAGGTGCTGGTCTACTGCCGCAACCCCGAGCCCGCCTCCCCCCTGCCCGCCACCCACCTGGGCATGCGCCTGGTGGAGCTCCCCGCGGTGCGCCACCGCAGCCTGGAGACCCTCAGCCACACGGGCCTGTCGGTGGCCCACCTCCTGCGCCGCCACCACCCGGATGCGGCCTTCGTCTTCAACGCCGCCAACGCCCCCTTCCTGCCCGCGCTCAGGGCCGCGCGCATCCCCGTGGCCACGCATGTCGATGGGCTGGAGTGGAAGCGCGGCAAGTGGGGCCCCACCGGCCAGCGCTACTACCGGGCCGCCGAGGCGCTGTCGGTGCGCCTGTCCGACGCCCTCATCGCCGACGCCCAGGGCATCGCCGACTACTACGCCCAGGAGTTCGCCGCCCCCACCGAGCTCATCTCCTACGGCGCGCCCACCATCAGCGCCGACACCTCCCGCCTGAGCGGGCTGGGCCTGGAGGCCAAGGCCTTCCACCTGGTGGTGGCCCGCTTCGAGGTGGAGAACCACGTCGATGTCATCGTCGAGGGCTACGTGCGCTCCGCCGCCCGCATGCCGCTGGTGGTCGTGGGCTCGGCGCCCTACGCCGATGAGTACACCGCCCGCGTGGAGTCCCTGGCCGACTCCCGGGTGCGCCTCCTGGGCGGCGTGTGGGACCAGGAGCTCCTCGACGCCCTGTACGCCGGGGCCCTGGTCTACTACCACGGCCACTCGGTGGGCGGCACCAACCCGTCCCTGCTGCGGGCCATCGGCGCCGGGGCGGCGGTGGACGCCTTCGACGTCTCCTTCAACCGGGAGGTCCTGGGGCGGGCGGGCCGCTACTGGTCCGACCCCCGGGAGGTGGCCGCCCTGGTGGAGGGCGCCGAGGCCGATCCCGCCGGCCAGGCCGCCCGGGGCCGGCTGAGCGCCGAGCGGGCCGCCCTCTACGACTGGGACGAGGTCGCCTCCCGCTACGAGGAGCTGGCGCGCCGCCTGGCCCTGGAGGGGCCCGTGCGCCACCGGCCCTCGGGGCGCCGCACCGGGAGGGCCGAGCAGTGAGCCGGATCCTGGTGGCCCATCCCTCCCCCGACCTCTACGGCTCCGACCTCCAGCTGGTGGAGACCATCCACGGCCTCATCGGCGCCGGGCACCGGGTGGATGCGGCCCTGCCCCTGGATGGGCCCCTGGCGCCGGTGCTGCGCCAGGCGGGGGCCCGCGTGGCCATCGTCCCCTTCACCGTGCTGCGCAAGTCCCTGCTCAGCCCCCGCGGCCTGGGCTCCCTGGCCCTCAGCGCGGGCGGCCAGGTCGCCCGCCTGCGCTCGATCATCCGCGCCTGCCGGGCCGATGCGGTGGTCAGCAACACGGTGACCATCCCCTGGTGGCCGCTGGCGGCCCGCGCCGCCGGCGTGCCGGTCCTGTCCCACGTGCACGAGGCCGAGGACACCCAGCACCGCCTCATCCGCTCCGGCCTCAACGCCCCCCTGCTGGCGGCCACGCGGATCGTGGCCAACTCCCAGGCGGCCCGGCACGCCCTCCTGGACGTCCTGCCCGTCCTGGAGGGGCGCACCACCGTGGTCCACAACGGGGTGCCCGGCCCCCCGGCGCCCCCGGCCCCCCTGGCCCCGCGGGCCCCCGGGGACCCCTTCCACGTGGTCATGGTGGGGCGCCTGTCCCCGCGCAAGGGCGTGGACGTGGCCCTGGAGGCCGTCGGCCTGCTGCGCCGCGACGGCGTCGAGGCCTCCCTGACGGTGTGCGGCTCGGTCTTCCCCGGCTATGAGTGGTACGAGGAGGAGCTGCGCGAGCGCGCCGCCGCCCCGGACCTGGCCGGTCATGTCCGCCTGCTGGGCTACGTCCACCCCACCTGGCAGGTCCTGGAGGGGGCCGACGCCGTCGTCGTGCCCTCACGGGCCGAGCCCTTCGGCAACACGGCGGTGGAGGCCATGCACGCCGCCCGCCCGCTGGTGGCCTCCCGGGTCCAGGGCCTGGCCGAGGTCGTGGCCGATGAGCGCACCGGCCTCCTGGTCGAGCCCGACGACGCCGCCGCACTGGCCCGGGCCCTGGCCCGCCTGGCGGCCCGGCCCTCCCTCGCCGCCGACCTGGCCGGCCGAGGGGCCCATGAGGCCGCCGAGCGCTTCTCCGTGGACGTCTACCGCCGGCGCATGACCGGCCTCGTGGAGGAGGTCATCGGGCAGGGCCCCTGAGCGGAGGCGGGCGGGCGCCGCCGCGGATCGGCCCGGAGGGCGCCGGCGGCCCTGAGGGCCGCCGGCTCAGCGCAGGGCGGGGCGCAGGGGGTCCTCGACCAGCGCCGTGCTCAGGTCCACCTGCCCGTCCAGGGGCTGCTCGGGCCTCTCGAAGGGGACCGCGCCGTCGCACAGGAAGACGGCCATCTCCACGAAGCTGGAGTACGAGGCGCCCAGCAGGTGCTGGGAGCTGGCCAGCAGGTAGAGGTCGGCCACGGCCGAGCGCACTCCCCGGGTGGTGTTGTACCCGCCCTTGTCCTCCAGGGCCACGCAGCCGTCGAACTCCTCCATGAGCCGCTCCTGGGCCGCGGCGGTGTCGCAGGACAGGAAGAAGGGGATCTGCGGGCACTGGGCGCGGATCTGGCGCATCCGGGTGGCGAACCACTCCACGGGCGAGCTGGTGATGGTGCGCGCGTGGGACATGGCGTGGGTGCGCACCTGCACCCCCGCATAGGGCCGGCCGCGAAGATGGGTGTCGAAGACGCCGGTGATCCGCTCAGCGATGCTCTCCACGGGGATCAGCTCGCGCAGCAGCGCGGTCCAGTCCCGGGGCCGGGCGCCGCCCGGGGCCCGCCAGGCGGGATCGTCCCAGGTGATGGGCAGGCCGTGGGAGCGGATCTGCCACAGCCGGGCGCGCCGCATCTGCGCATCGATGACCACCTGGCGCGGCCCGCGGAAGGGGGCCAGGGGCGCCAGGCAGCAGGAGGCCAGGCGGGGCACCCGCCGCCCGGCGGTGAAGCGCCAGAGCTCGTCGATGCGCGGCCCGAAGTACTTGTCGGTGCTCCACACGTAGTACAGGTCGCGCCCCTCCGCCTGGGCCAGGGCCTGGGCGGACAGCAGCGCCCTGACCCGGTTCCCCAGACCATCATGACGGCCGGTGTAGACCAGGAGAGCCTGATGGTCGGGGATCAGAGCCACGGAGTTCCTTGCCGGTCGGGGGCGCGTGCGCGGGGACCCGACCGGCTCAGGAGGCCCTGCGCAGCTCGAGGTACCACTTGGGCAGGGCCATGGCCACGTAAGCGGCGTAGCCCACCATCATGACACCATAGACCCACAGGAAGGCGTGGGGAAGGAAGCGGAGCATGAGCACGAGGCACATGAGTCCGTAATCCGTGGGGGCCGAGAGCACCGACTTGAGCAGGCCGGGGCGCTCCCCGCTGCGGGCCATGGGGGTCCCGCCGTGGTAGCGCAGCTGGTAGGTGAGGATGTAGCTGAAGAAGTGGATGCTCTGCACCGCGCCGAAGGCCAGGGGGACCAGCAGCGCCGCCGGCTCCACATCGGTGAAGCGGAACAGGGAGATGGCGATGGCGCTGTGGATGGTGGAGAGCTTGATGACGTCCGCCACGTGGTCGAGCCACTCCCCCGCCTTCGAGCCCCCGTGGCGCAGGCGGGCCAGCTGGCCGTCGGCCGCGTCCAGGGCGTAGCCCAGCATGAGCAGCAGGGCCGTGGCCACGGCGCTGAGCGCGCTGGGCCGCCACAGGGCGATGAGCGCGATGGCCGAGTAGGTGCAGGCCGCCGAGAGCAGCGTCACCTGGTCCGGGGTCAGCCCGAGGCGGTGGGCCACCGCTGCCAGGACCCGGCCCGCCGGGCGGTTGATGATCCGGGAGTACAGGGGCGCCCCGGCATTGGACTTCTGCGCGCGCGACAGGGCGCGCACGCTCTGCGCGATGCTCGTCCCGGCCGGCGGCGCGGCGTCCGGTGCTGTGGTGCTCCCGCTGCTGAGCGGTGTCATGGCGTGTCTCCTTGCTGTGCTCCCGAGGGCTGGTCCGCCCGATCCGGCTGATCCTCCCGCCGCTGGCGGAGGGCCCGGCCCCGGACCTGCGGGCCAGTATCCCCCCGATCCCCCTGCTCCCCGGCCGCGGCGGCCCCATCGGGCCCACCGCGCCGCCCGCGGGGCTCGCGCCGCTGCTCGGCCCGGCGGCGGGCCACGTCGCGGCGCACCCACCACGAGTAGGGCAGGAGCTGGCACAGGATGACCGAGATCACCGAGCCCATGACCGGGCCCGCCGGCCCCAGGGGCGCGATGAGGATCCAGGAGATGGCGAAGTTGATCGGCACGAGCACCAGGACGGGCACCACCTGGAACCTCAGCCCCGCGGGATCGGTCATGTACATGCCCAGGGGCTGCTTGGCCGCCTCGACCACGACGTAGCCCAGGAAGGCCAGGACCAGCACCGTGGGAAGGATGATCCGCCCGTCGGAGAGCAGGCGGGCCACCCAGGGGGTGGCGCCGGCCAGGACCAGTCCGACCACCAGGCCACCGGCGCCGAACAGCAGGGAGGGCACGATCGGGCTCTCGACCTGCCCCCGGGCGCGCGCCCGGGCGAACAGGGGCCACATGGCCACCCCGGCCACGGTGATGGTCTGGGTCAGCAGGTTGAACAGGTTCGCCGCGAGGTTGTACTGGGCCAGGGACTGCGAGGCGCCCAGGTGGGACAGCAGGAGCCGGTCGGTCTGGAAGGCGATGGGGATGACCAGGGACTGGATGAGCTGGGGACCGGCGGTGCCGCGGATGGGCACGCCGGGCACGGCCCGCAGGCGGGGGGCATCGCGGAGCACCTCGCGCAGGAGGGGGCGGGTGGCGCGCCAGGCCACCACGATGCAGATGATCGAGACCAGCGTGTTGGCCGCGTAGGACAGCACCGAGATGGTGTTGCCGGCGTCGAGGCGGGCCAGGACGACCAGGAGCAGCAGGCAGGTCATGGCCGGGGAGACCACGCCCTGGCTGATGACCTGCGTGGCCGAGCGGCCCATGCCCACGATGATGCGCTGGCCGATGCCCAGGGGCAGGGCCATGGCGTAGATGATGAGGCACCAGGTGGCGGTGGCCCCCCCGCCCTCCATGAGCTTGGCGCCCAGGAGGGCGGGCCACAGCCCCAGCAGGCCGACGACCACCGCCAGGGTGCAGATGACCAGGGCCGAGACCACGAGCACCCGGGTGGCGGTGACCACTGTGCGGCGCACGGCGGAGTCGCGCGAGGGGTCCTCCGAGCCCGCCACGGTGTTGAGGATGACCGCGCCGATCCCCAGATCGGTGAAGGGCATGAGGCCGGGGAAGGAGGCCAGCAGCCCGTACTGGGCCCAGGCGTCGGGGCCGAAGTGGCTGATGATGAGGCGGGTGTTGATGAGGCCGAAGACCCCGGCGACACCCATGACCACGATCTTGGCCGCCGCGGTGCGCCCCACGGAGGACCAGGCCCTCCTGCGCTGATGGGCCTGCTGGCGGTCCTGGGGGCCGGCCCGCCCGTCCAGGCGCGGCGAGGGCCCGGCGGGGTGGTCGAGCGGGTCCCCCCGGGCTGGCTCGGGGCCATCGGCCTCCCGCCGGCCGGGCGGGTCGGGGAGGGTCCGGGGAGTCGTCATCTGCTCCTCATTTCCTTTCCCGCGCGGGCGGGGCCTCGCGCGGGTTATCTCGTAGGGGTGCGGGGAGTGATCGCATTCTCATGAAGAGTTGAACGATCCGGGCCCTGAGCGGCCACCGATGGGGAGCCCTTCCCATGTCGGGAAGGGGGGCGGGGCCCGCATGCTGGACAGGTGATCACAGATTGACAACGAAATACCACAAGGAGTTCTTTACCGTTCTGTGACTTTCATTCCACTGCCTGGATAGCCCCGCCCAGCCATGCCGCTATGGCGTTATTCCGCGGGATTCCAGCCCTGCTTAATGTTCGCTGAAAGCAACCTCCCAGCCCAGTGAGCACCCCCTCATCGTTGCGAACCTGTAACATAGGCGCATGTCATGACGGCGAAAGCAACAGGTGCTTCACCTGCGATCTTGGCCACTTCCTACAACTCCTGCCCGCATCCTTAGTAGAGTTCACAAACCGCTGGCGCCCGCACGGCGCGCCAGCACACCCTACGCCCACCCTCGATCCCAAGCGGAGTCCGCCTTGCCTTCTTCGACAGTGATGCTGCCCCAGGCCGAGCAGCAGCAGCGCTCTGCACCGGCGTCGGGAACCACCACCACGACCTCGGTCCCGGTCCCGCGCAGCGCCTGGGCGCGCATGCGCGGGGACCTGGTGACCTGGCTGGTCCTCAGCGACATCGCCGCCGTGGCCCTGCCCACCTGGATCGCCGCCCTCATCGGCGGCCCCGCCGCGGCGTGGCCCGTGGTCCTCACCGGCGCCGCCATGGTCATGGCGGCCTGGTTCCTGGGCGCCATGGGCATGGACACCGTGGAGCAGGGCACCGTGGGGGCCGGGCGCCTGGTGGCGGCCACGATCGCCGCCGTGCCCGTGGCCCTCCTCCTGGGAGGCGAGCTCAGCGCCCCCGTGGTCACCCGCACCGCCCTGGTCACCGCCCTGCTCCTCCAGGGCACCCTCATCATCATCGGCCGCTCCGTGGAGTCCGGCTGGCTCCACCGCCGGCGGGTCGAGGGCCATGGGCTGCGCCGCACCCTCATCGTCATGGGCTCGGGCGCCCAGCCCCTGCTCACCCAGCTGCGCCGCCACCCCATGGACGGCTTCCTCGTCGTGGGATACCTGTCCTCCGGCGGCGGCCGCGACGGGCGCGCGGCCTCCCCCGTGCGCAGCCCCGAGCACATCGCCACCACCGTGCGATCCGAGCGGATCGACGCCGTCATGACCATCGGATCGGTGACGCCCGAGGACCTGGTGACCATCATGCGGGGCCTGGAGGCCACCACCGTGCGGCTCATCGTCGCACCCGGCCTGCAGGACGTCGTCCCCCAGCGCATGCGCGGCCTGTCGGTCACCCACGGATGGACGGGCCTCATCGCGGTTAAGACCCGCCGCACCCGCGCCGCGGGCAAGGCGCTGTTCGACCGCGTGGCCGGCGGCCTCATCCTGGCCCTGGCCTCCCCCCTCCTCGCGGCCACCGCCGTGGCGCTGCGCCTGGACTCCCCCGGCCCGGTGTTCTACACCCAGACCCGGGTGGGCCAGGACGGCAGGCACTTCACCATGTGGAAGTTCCGCTCGATGTACGTCGACTCCGACCAGCGCCGCCAGGCCGTCGTAGCAGCCGGCGGGGACGCCGGCAACGAGGTCATGTTCAAGTCCCGCCAGGACCCGCGCATCACCCGCGTGGGCCGCATCATCCGCCGCCTGTCCATCGACGAGCTCCCCCAGCTGATCAACGTCGTGCGCGGCGACATGAGCCTGGTCGGCCCCCGTCCGGCCCTGCCCCACGAGGTCGCCCAGTACGACGCCGAGGCCCTGCGCCGCCTCCTGGTCAAGCCCGGCATGACCGGCCTGTGGCAGGTCTCGGGGCGCTCGGACCTGTCCTGGGCCTCCACCGTGGCCCTGGACCGCCATTACGTGGAGAACCGGGGCGGGGCCCTGGACGCCAAGATCTTCCTGGGAACACTGCGAGCCGTCATCGGCGGAAAGGGCGCCTACTGATGCTCGTGGGCTACGTCCCCGGTGGCTTCGACATGCTGCATGTCGGCCACCTCAACATCCTCACCGCGGCCGCCCAGCGCTGCGACCACCTCATCGCCGGAGTCGCCACCGACGAGTCCCTGGAGCGGATGAAGGGCCGCGGCCCCATCGTCCCCCTGGCCGAGCGGATGGCCATGGTCGCCGCCATGCGCATGGTCGACACCGTGGTGCCCGACTACGACCAGGACAAGCGCCTGGCCTGGCGCCGCAGCCCCTTCAACGTGCTGTTCAAGGGCACCGACTGGCGTGGCACCGACAAGGGGGCGCGCCTGGAGGCCGAGATGGCGGAGGTGGGCGCCACCGTCGTCTACCTGCCCTACACCCCCACCACCTCCTCAACCATGCTTCGCCGCACCCTGACCCAGGAGGTCGCGGCCCGTCATCCCCAAGGGGTTCAGTGAGCGCCTCACCCTCGTCCCAGCAGCCCGGCACCGGCACCGACGGGCCGGGACGGCCCGCAGGCGCCCCGGATGCCGACCAGGGCCTCCGGGGCGCCCGGCATCCCGGCATCCTGGGCCGGCTGCGCGCCAGGCCCCGCCGGTCATCGCACTCGCCCCGGATGGGCGGCCCGGCCCGCCCATCCGGGCGCGGCGCGGGCGCCGCGGTCCGCCCCACCCCCTCGCGCGCCCGGCGGGCGCGCATCCGCAAGCGGGCCTCCTCCGCGGCGGCGCTCCTGTGCGTCGCCGCCCTGGCCACCGCGGCCTGGCTGCACGACGGGATCGCCCAGGCGGACCTGCACCTCAACGACGGCGGGGTGTGGGTGACCTCCACCTCCAAGCACATGGTGGCCCGTCTCAACTACCCCTCGCGCAAGGCCGACAGCGCCATCCGCACCGCCTCGTCGACCTTCGACGTCACCCAGCACGCCGAGCACGTCCTGGTGCCCGACTCCGCCGATGCCACGGTCTCCACCGTCGACCCGGTCCAGGTCGCCTTCAGCCAGCGCACCCAGCTGACCCAGGGCCTGGACATCCAGCAGGGCGCCGACCGGGTCCTGGCGGCCGACGCCTCCGAGGGCACCATCCGCGCCACCTCGGTGGAGGCCATCGCCTCCCTGCCCACAGCCCCGCCCCTGGTCACGGGCATGCCCGACGTCGTCGCGGCCGCCGGGCAGGACGGCTCCATCCACGCGGTGTCGGCCACCACCTCCTCCCTGATCTCCGTGCCGGTGAGCGCCTCGAGCTGGGAGAGCGCCGAGCCCCGCGAGCTCCCGCTGACGGAGGGCACCGATGTGGCCATCACGGCCGTGGGCGACCAGCCCGTGGTCCTGGAGCGCGGCACCGGCATCCTCCACCTGCCCGGCGGCCTCACGGCCGACCTGGGCGAGCCGGGCCTGGCCCTCCAGCAGCCCGGCCCCGAGGCCGACACGGTGCTCGTGGCCTCGCGCACCGCCCTCATCTCGGTGTCCCTGGAGGAGGGCACCTCCACCACGATCCCCGCCGCCAAGGACGGGGCGCCGGCCGAGGGAGTGGCGGCCCGGCCCGTGCGCCTGGGGTCGTGCGTCTACGGCGCCTGGTCGGGCTCGGGCCAGTTCGTGCGCGAGTGCTCCGGCCTGGGCGGGGGCAATGAGACCCTCCACAACGAGGCCCTGGCCACCTCCGCCTCCCCCATCTTCCGGGTCAACCGCGACGCCATCGTGCTCAACGACGTGGAGACCGGCGCCGTATGGCTGCCCGACGAGGAGCTCATCCTCATCGATGACTGGACCGACGTCACCGCCCAGACCGACGACGACTCCGACGTCGAGGACGACTCGGCCAACACCTCCGAGGAGCAGACGCCCCCCGAGCGCACCGAGGAGAACCACCAGCCCGAGGCCAATGACGACACCTTCGGCGTGCGCCCGGGCCGCTCCACCCTGCTGCCGGTCCTGGCCAACGACTCCGATCCGGACGGCGATGTGCTCACCGCCTCCGCCCAGGACCCCGGCACCGGGGTCTCGGTCTCCAGCGCCCAGGGCGGCCTGGCCCTGCGCCTGGATGCCCCGGCCGAGGCCACCGGCACCTTCACCGTGCCCTACTCGGCCGACGATGGGCGCGGCATGAACGACTCGGCGGTGGCCACCGTGGAGGTCCACGGCTGGGACGTCAACGCCGCCCCCGAGCAGACCACCACCCCCACCCTGACGGTCTCGGAGGGGGGCTCGGGCTCGGTCAGCGTCCTGGGGCACTGGCTGGACCCCGACGGCGATGACCTCTACCTGGTCTCGGCCCAGGGCGAGGGGCTGGATGTCAAGACCTCCCACGAGGGCACCGTCACCGTGCGCGAGATGGGCGCGGGGGCGGGCACCCGGCAGATGACCGTCGTGGTCTCCGACGGCCAGCAGACGACCTCGGGCGCCGTCGCGGTCGATGTGCAGGCCGCCGACAGCGCCACCCCCACGGCCAATGCCGACCACGTGCGAGTGGTCACCGGCTCGCGCGCCGTCATCTCCCCCCTGGACAACGACGTGTCCCCCTCCGGCGCGCCCCTGTACCTGGCCGGTGTGCAGGAGGCGCCCTCGGGCACCTCCATCGAGCTGGACCAGCAGGCCGGGGTCTTCACCTTCTCCGCCGACGACATCGCGCCCCAGACCCTCTACCTGACCTACGACGTCATCGACGGGGTCAACACCGCCCAGGGCATCGTGCGCATCGACATCATCGAGCGCTCCGAGGCCAGCGTGCCCCCCGAGGTGGAGGACGACACCGCGCTGCTGCGCGACGGCGGCTCGACCACCATCGCGCCGCTGTCCAACGACTTCGACCTGTCCGGAGGGGTCCTGGTGCTCCAGTCGGTCTCGGCCCCGGCGGACTCGGGCGTGACCGTCACCGTGGTGGACCACTCCCTGCTCCAGATCACCTCCTCGGGCCAGGTCCCGGCCTCCACCACCGTGGAGTACACGGTGACCAACGGGACCACCTCGGCCACCGGCCAGGTCTCCATCGTCCCCATCACCTCGCCGGCCTCCCAGCCGCCGGTGGTGGAGGACGACACGGCGGTCGTGCGCGCCGGGGACGTGGTGAGCGTCCCGGTGCTGGACAACGACTCCTCCCCGGCGGGACTGACCCTGTCGGTGGCCCCCGAGCTGGAGGTGGCCGGCCCGGACCTGGGCACCGCCTGGGTCAGTGAGGACACCGTCCGCTTCCGCGCCGGGGACCAGGCGGGCCGCACGACCCTGACCTATACCACCACCGACTCCCACGACCAGGCCTCCACGGGGGCCGTGACCGTGGAGGTGCGCCCGCGCGACGACGCCAACAACGCCGCCCCCTCCCCCCAGGGCCTGGAGGCCCGCACGGTGGCCGGCTCCGAGGTGGAGATCGGCATCCCCCTGGACGGCATCGACCCCGACGGCGACTCGGTGAGCCTGGTGGGCCTGGACCAGGCCCCCGCGCTGGGCACCGTGGAGGTCTCCTCGACCTGGCTGACCTACACCCCCCTCCAGGGGGCCGCGGGCACGGACACCTTCACCTACGTCGTCGAGGACCGCTTCGGGGCCCAGTCCACCGCCACGGTGCGCGTGGGCGTGGCCTCGGCGGCCGCCATCAACGCCGCGCCCGTGGCCACCGACGACCTGGTGGTGGCCAAGCCCGGACGCACAGTGGCCGTGGACGTGCTGTCCAACGACCTGGACGCCGACGGCGATCCCCTGAGCCTGGAGGGCTCGCCGACCAGCTCCGACCCGTCCCTGGCGGTCTCGACCCGGGGCGGCCGCCTCATGCTCAACCTGCCCTCCCAGGAGGGCGTGCACTCGGTGGCCTACACCGTCGCCGACGGGCGCGGCGGCACCGACACCGGCACCCTGACCGTGGATGTCAGGGCCGACGCCCCCCTCATCAACCCGGTGGGCGTGGACGACTACGTCTCGGTGGACCAGGTCGACGCCGATGGCCGGGTGACCATCCCGGTCCTGGACAACGATGAGGACGCCGACGGGTCGCCCTGGGACCTGGCCCTGTCCTCCACCGAGCCCGATGTGGAGGTCGGGGAGGACTCCATCTCCCTGAGCGTGACCGAGCAGCCGCGCCTGGTGCTCTACACCGTCACCGATGCGGACGGCCTGACCGGCAACGCCGTCATCGTGGTCCCGGCCCGCAGCGCCCTGCGGCCCCGGGTCAACGCCTCGACCGTCCCGGTCCAGGTGCCCGCGGAGACGGCCACCACCATCCCCCTGTCCTCCCACATCGTCACCCGGGCGGGCACCCAGCCGGTCATCACCGACTCCTCCACGATCCACACGGGCACCGGCACCCAGGAGGCGGGCCTGGCCGGCGACGGGGCGTCACTGCACTTCGTCCCGGCCCCCGGCTTCACCGGCCAGACCTCAGTGACCTTCACCGTGGCCGACGGCACGGGCGAGGGGGCGCTGAGCTCGACAGTGACCCTGCCCATCCAGGTCAAGTCCACGACCAACGGGGTGCCGGTCTTCACCCCCACGGAGATCACGGTGGCGCCCGGGGAGGGCCCCACGGTGGCGAATCTGGCGGCCATGACCAGGGATCCCGACGAGGGCGATGCCCTGTCCTTCTCGGTGGGCTCGGCCCCCGCCGGCTTCGAGGTCTCCCTGAGCGGCTCATCGCTGTCGGTCAGTGCCGCCGCCGATGCCACCGAGGGCACCATCGGCTCGGTGGAGGTCACGGTCTCCGACGGCGAGACCACCCCGATCACGGCCAGCCTGCCGCTGAGGGTGGGGGCCTCGACCCGGCCCCTGATGACCACGGCGCCCACGACCCTGGACTCCGACGGCTCCCCGGTGAAGGTCGACGTCGCCTCCCTGGTGACCAACCCCTTCCCCGACAAGCCGATCACCCTCAACGGGCAGCCCGGGGTCACCGGCGGCGAGGGCACGGTCACCGCCTCGGGAACCACCCTGACCATCGCCCCGGCCGCGGGCTTCCACGGGCGGCTGAGCGTGTCCTACACAGCACTGGATGCCACCGGCTCGCAGTCGCGCGCCGTCACCGGCACAGTCACGGTCACGGTCAAGGGGGCCCCCGAGGCCCCCACGGCGGTGCGGGCGCGGGCCGTGGGCGCCACCGCCATGGTGGTCACCTGGGCCAGTGGGTCCGACAACGGCTCGCCCATCACCCAGTACACGGTCACCGAGGTCGGCGGCGCCGGGCGCTGGGTATGCACCGGCTCGCCCTGCCGGGCCGACGGCCTGACACCCGGGACCTCCTACTCCTTCCAGGTGATGGCCACCAATGCCGTCGGCGACTCCCCGCTGTCCTCGGCCTCCAGCCCGGAGGTCTTCAACGTCACGGCCGACACCCCGGCTGCGCCGTCCCTGGTGGCCGGCCAGGGCCAGCTGACCGCCAGCTGGACCCCGGTCTCCCCAATCGAGGGGGTGTCCATCACCTACGAGCTGCGCCTGAGCGACGGGAGCGTCCACACGACCACCGGAACCTCCCTGACCCTGCGCTCCCCCGAGGTGAGCACCGGGACCGCCTACACGGCGGCCGTCCGCGCCGTGCCCTCCGCGGGCCAGGCCTCGGGCTACTCCAACCGCTCGAACTCCGCCACCCCCTTCGGATCCCCGGGGACCCCGGGCCAGCCGCAGGTGACCTCCAGTGGGGACCAGGTGCGGGTCTCCTGGAGCCCGGCCTCGGCCAACGGCTCGCCCGTGAGCTACACGGTGCAGGTCTCGGGCGACGCCTCGCGCAGCGTGGAGGCCGGGAGCGCCACCTCGGTGTCCATCCCCTTGGAGGCGGGGAGCTACTCCTTCTCGGTGACTGCCACCAACGATGCGGGCTCGGCCACCTCCAGTGCCAGCTCCCACACGCACAGGACCGTTCCCCTGCCGCCCTCGGCTCCCACCGCCCAGGCCAATGGCCAGACCGGGCAGATCGAGGTCAGCGCCTCCCCGCGCGCGGGCAACGGCTGGCGCTCCGAGGAGCTGGTCGTGGAGTACTCGGTGGACGGGGTGAGCTGGACCTCCTCCAGGACCCTGACCAACCTCACCGACGGGCAGACCTACACGGTCCAGGCCCGCGCCGTGGCCACGGACGGCCGGGAGTCGACCCCCGTCAGCGGCGCCTCGGCAGTGCCCTACACCAAGGAGACCGCGCCCTCGGCCCCGAGCGTCGACTGCACGGCCAGGGGCACCGCGATCAGCTGCAGCTGGCAGCCCAGTGGCAGGGACAGCCAGGGCACCATCTACGAGTGGACCTACGCCACCGATGACGACGACATCGAGAGCGATGACTGGACGCCCTACCAGACCATCCAGCCCGGCCAGGTCCTCAGCTTCACCGCCGAGGCCGGCGGTGAGGCCCGGGCCTGTGTGCGGGCGCGCAACAATGCCGGCCGCGAGGAGGGGTGCAGCGAGGTCCTGCTCGTGCCCGAGGAGGACAGGGTCGACAGGGGCGAGGAGGTCGCCTTCCACATCACCACCGACTCCCCCGATGCGGCGTGCTCCGAGCAGGACCTGCGCGAGACCCAGTTCCCCCGCAGCAGCTGCTGGCGGATGGTCGTGGACATCTCGGGGATGAACCCCGGATCCAGCGCCAGGTGCTCCTACACCTATCTGGATCGGCGCGCCGGGCAGGTCAGGTCCCACAGCCAGGACGTGCCACTGGACTCCCACGGCGCCAGCCATGTGGTCTTCAAGCACCGCGCCTCAGACCCCAACCAGGAGGTCACCTGCACCCAGATGTAGGGCCTGGGCGCGAGCCACCGGGGCCGGGGCCGCCACCACGGGCGGCCCCGGTCCCGCGTGATCGCATTGTTGCGCCGAGCGCCGCATCTCACGCCACTAGACCTCCCCCGTCCCGCTGAAGCAAAGGATCATTGGTGCCATGCCTATGACTCAGGACAACGCGACCTGGTTCGCCGATGCCTTCTCCACCATCGTCGACAATGTCAGCAAGGCCCTCCTGGGCAAGGAGGAGGTCATCCGCCTGGCGCTGACCGCCATGCTCGCCGAGGGCCACCTGCTCCTGGAGGACGCCCCCGGCACCGGCAAGACCGCCCTGGCGCGCGCCCTGGCCGCCTCCGTGCAGGGCACCCACTCGCGCATCCAGTTCACCCCCGACCTGCTGCCCAGCGACATCACGGGGGTCACGATCTTCGACCAGGGCACCGGGGCGTGGCAGTTCCACCCCGGGCCGGTCTTCGCCTCCATCGTCCTGGCCGATGAGATCAACCGCGCCAGTCCCAAGACCCAGTCCGCGCTCCTGGAGGTCATGGAGGAGTCCACCGTCACCGTCGATGGCAAGCGCCACGAGGCCGGGCGCCCCTTCATGGTCATCGCCACCCAGAACCCGGTGGAGCAGGCCGGCACCTACCGCCTGCCCGAGGCCCAGCTGGACCGCTTCCTGATGAAGACCTCCATCGGCTACCCGGCCCGCGAGGCCCTGACCACGATCCTGGCGGGCTCGGCCAAGCCGGACCGCTCCAAGGACCTGGCCCCGGTGGTGGCCTCCACCGTGGTGGCCTCCATGGCCGACCTGGCGGCGGACAACCACGTGGAGGGCTCCATCCTGGACTACATCGGCGCCCTGGTGGAGGCCACCCGCACCGCCGATGAGACGCGCATGGGGGTCTCCACCCGCGGGGCCATCGGCATGGCCCGGGCCGCACGGGTGTGGGCCGCCGCCCAGGGGCGCACCTACGTCCTGCCCGACGACATCAAGGCCCTGGCCCAGGTGGTCTGGGCCCACCGCCTGGTGATGGATCCGGATGCCGAGTTCACCGGCGCCACCGCCACCGGTGTCATCACGGCCGCCCTGGCCTCGGTGGCGGCCCCCACGCGCCGGAACTGAGCCCATGGCTGCCAAGGCCCCGGCCCGAGACGCCGCCGCCTCATCCTCTGAGGCGGCGGGCCCCGACCTGCTCACCCGCCTGCCCCGCTCCCTGGCGCCCGCGCTGGCGCCGATCATCCAGCCCCTGCGGTGGCTGGTGGGGGTCATCAGCCCCATGGGGTGGGCCTGCTTCCTGCTGCTGGGGTGCTGCCTCCTGGCGGGACTGCGCCTGGGCTGGCAGGAGGCCTGGAGCGCCGCGGCGGTCCTGGCCCTCATCTCGGTGACCGCCTGGCTCTGGCTCATCCCGCGCGGCGGGCACGAGGTCAGCCACAACCTGCTGGAGCCGCGCGTGACCGTGGGCGATCACGCCCTCATCCGCGTGACCATCAGCAACCCCACCGCCAGGCCGCTGCTGCCGGTGCGCATGGAGATGCCCGTGGGGCAGGGCCAGGCGGTCTTCGTCGTCCCGACCATGGCCCCCCGGTCGCGCCATGAGCGCGGCTTCGTCCTGCCCACCCAGCGCCGCTCGGTGGTGACCGTGGGCCCGGTCGTCTCCGTCTCGCGCGACCCGGTGGGGCTGCTGCACTCCGAGCGCACCCGCACCCGGGCCCAGCTGGTGCACATCCACCCCCGGACCCTGCGCCTGGGCACCAACCTGCGCGGGATCCTGCGCGACGTCGAGGGCGCGGTCACCCAGGACCTGTCCAGCTCGGATGTCTCCTTCCACGCCCTGCGCGACTACGTGCCCGGGGACGACCGGCGCAATGTCCACTGGCGCACCACCGCCCGCACCGGCCGGCTCATGGTGCGCCAGTTCGAGGAGACCCGCCGCTCCAGCCTCCTGGTGCTGCTGTCCACCCGCGAGGAGGACTACGCCGGCGCCGAGGACTTCGAGACCGCCGTGTCCATCGCCTGCTCCCTGGCGCTGGAGGCCATCGGCGATGGCCGGGAGGTCCATCTGCTGACCCAGGGCGGGCCGCTGCCCACGGCCACCGCCCTGCGCCTGCTGGATGCCTCCTGCCTCATCGAGCGCGAAGAGGGGGAGACCAGCGACCTGCTCACGCGGCGCGGCTGCGTGGCCCATCCCGAGTCCTCCATCGTCATCCTCGTCACCGGCCAGGAGGTGGGCACCGCCGCCCTGGTGCGGGCCCGCGCCCACGCGCCCCTGTCGATGGTGATGCTCGCCCTGCGCAGCGGGCAGCGCCCCCTCTCGCGCCTCCATGCCGGTACGCTGCCAGTGGTCGACCTGGACCGCCTGGAACAGCTCCCCATCGCCCTGAGGCGGGCGCTATGACGCCATCACCCACCCCCACGCGCTCCCCCGCACCGGCCGCCCCCGCGGAGCAGGGCGGGAGGCCGCCCCGCGAGCGCCCCCGCAGCGCCTCCCCCAGCGGGGAGACGACGCGGCGCTCCCTGCTCCTGGGCCCCCATCAGCGCCTCGCCCTGGCCAGGGCCTCGCGCCCGCCCCTGCCCCTGGAGCGCTTCCTGGCGCGGCGCAACGCCCCCACGCCGCCCAGCCGCTGGGCGGCGGCCCTGGAGCTGTCCGTCATCGTCGTCGTGATCGCCCTGGGGATGCTGCCATTCCTGCCCGCCTTCGACAGCACCAGCGGCTACACCTCCGGGCTCATGGGGGCCGCCATCGGCCTGGCGGTGGTCCTGGGCTGCTCGGCGCTGCGGCTGAGCGCCCTGCCCACGATCGCCGCCCTGGGAGTGGCCCACGTGGCCCTGGCGCCCCTGCTGCTGCCGGATGTGGGCTCGGGCGCGCCCGCGGTGGGAGCGGTGCTGTCCGCGACGGTGACCGTGTGGCGGGACTCCCTCAACGTGCCGCTGCCGCTGAGCTCCTTCACGGCCATGACCACACTGCCCTGGCTCATCGGCCTCATCGTCTCGGCCCTGGCCGCGCGCCTGGTGCTCCTGGGACGCGATGTGCTGGCAGGCCTGGCGGTGGCCCTGGCCCCGGCGGCCGCGATCGCCTGGGCGGGCCAGACCACCGTGCTGCCTGCGGTCACGGGCCCGGCCCTGGCCGCCGGCGTGCTGGTGATGTGGTCCTGCGCCTCCCTGCGCCGCAGGCGCAGCCGGGTGGCCGAGGCTCTCAGCGCGCCGGCCCCCGGGGGGCCCAGCGCCGCCTCGGCGCGCCAGGGCCTGGATCAGGCGATGCGGCGCGGCGCGCTGTCCTCCACCGCCGTGGTGGCCATGGCGGCGGCGCTGGCCCTGGCCGTGGCGCCGGCCGCCCCCAGCGCGCGCCTGGTGCTGCGCGACCTGTTCGAGCCTCCTCTGGACCTCACCGAGTACGCCACGCCGCTGTCCCTGGTGCGCAGTATCGAGACGGATATGGCCGGCACCGAGCTGCTGCGCCTGACCGGGGCGCCGGAGGGCGCGCGCGTGCGCGTGGCGGCGCTGGACTCCTACGACGGGCTGGCGGCCAGGATCGGTGAGGACTCCGGTGGGGTCTCGCGCTTCGAGCGGGTCGGGGAGCACACCGTCCTGGCCGAGGGGGACTCCGAGGCCTCCCAGGAGGTGAGGCTGGAGGTGGAGGGCTACTCCTTCCCGTGGGTGCCGACGGTCTCCAGCACGGTGATGCTCCGGACCTCGGGCCCCCGCGCCGCGGCGCTGCGCGAGAGCATGTACTTCGACGCCTTCTCCTCCACCGGGATCACCACTGCGGGCATGGTCGAGGGCGATGCCCTGATCCAGCAGGTCGACCCCTACAGCGCTCCGTCGGAGAGCCAGTTGGACAACGCCACCCTGGCGCGCATCTCCCTGGGCACGGTGGAGCAGGTCCCCGCCTCGGCGGCGGCCCTGGCCCAGGAGATCGTGGGCTCGGAGTCCGATCCCCTGGCCCAGATCCGGGCCCTGCAGCAGCGGCTGCGGACGAGCTACTACTCCGATGGGACCCAGAGCAAGTCCGACCCCGGCCACGGCGCCTCGCGCATCGCCCGGATGGCGGAGTCCGAGTCCCTGGTGGGCGACGACGAGCAGTACCCGGTGCTCATGATGCTCATGTGCCGCTCCCTGGGGATCCCGGCCCGGGTGGTCATGGGCTTCGACCCGGCCACCGACGGGGACGCCACGACGGTCACGGGCGAGGACGTCAAGGGCTGGGTGGAGATCCCCTTCGAGGAGCTGGGATGGGTGGGCTTCGATGTCACCCCGGACCGCGACCAGGTGCCCCAGCAGCAGACCACTCAGCAGGTCTCCAACCCCGAGCCCCAGGTCCTCCAGCCGCCCCTGCCCATGCAGGACCCCGCCGAGCTGCCGCCGTCCTATGAGGACACGGAGAACGATGAGCCGCAGGACGACCCGCCGGGGGGCATCCCGCTGGGGGTCTACATCGCCGCCGGCGGCGCGGCCGCCCTGCTGGCGCTGCTGGGGGCGATCGTCGGGTGGAAGGCGCTGCGGCGCCTGCGACGTCGGCGACGGCGCGGGGTGGACCAGGCCCTGGGGGCCTGGGATGAGATCGTGGATCGGGCACGCGACCTGGGCACGGTGGCCTCCTGGGGGGCGACCCGGCGGGAGGCGGCCGCGGAGATGTCCGGCGACTTCCCCCGGGCGGATCTGTCCCGCTTCGCCCATGCGGTGGACACCCAGGTCTTCAGCGCGGGCGAGCCTGCGGCGTACGCTCTAGGTGAGCTGTGGGACTCGTCCGACGCGATCGTCCGCGCCATGGGGGCGGACCGCTCGTGGCTGCGCCGGTCCCTGGCCCGTCTGTCCCTGCGATCCCTGGCCCGCCCCGCCGGTCGGGAGCCGCGCCGACGCCCACCCAGGAGGCCCCGCTCATGACGACGACCCTTCCTCTCACGGGTGCCAACGGGTCCTCCGGATCCTCAGCATCCTCGGCGCCCGGGCGCCCGGTGGGCGGCGGGCTGCGCTTCGCCCCGGTGGGGGCTCGCATCGGGGCCGCGGTGATCGACCTCATCGCGGGCGCCCTGGGCACGGCCCTGCTGACGGCGCTCTTCCTGTACGGGGCGGGGCAGCCGCTCCCCATCAGCGCAGCCAGCGCGCTGCTGTGCGCCGTGCTCCTGCGGGGGGCGTCCCTGGCGGTCAGCGGCTGGAGCCTGGGGGGGCGCATGGCGGGAGTGCGCCTGGTGAGCGCCTCGACCCGGCGCCCCTCGCCCCTGGGAGTGTTCCTCCGCGCCGACATCACCCTCGTTGTGATGCTTCCCACATTGGGTTTGGGTGCTATCGCTCTTCTGCGCTCGGTGGCCGCCGATCCCCACAAGCGCGGCTGGCACGACCGCACCTCGGGGATGATGGTGATCGCCACCCGGGCGAAGGATCCGGGCGGGACCGCTCGGGCCGCGCACCGGGCGGCCCCGGCCCGCGGGCCCGTCGCGGATGCCGCCGCCCCGCGCGGCCAGGAGCCGGGGGCCTCGCCCCAGCCGGCCGAGGAGCCCTGGTCGGCGGGAGCGGAGCACTCCTGGCCCAGGGTCACCGCTCCGGCCGCGGATCCCGCTCGGGCGTGGCGCTCCGGGCAGCCGCCGGCCTCCCGCACCCCGGAGGAGCCGGGGCGCCGCGCCGCCGGCAGCGGCCCGGAGCAGGCCGGAGCGGCGTCATCGTGGGATTCTCCAACACGCCCGGGCAAGATCAGCGCAAACCCCGTAACATCTCAGCCGATGGACGCACGACCCGCCAAAGAACAGCCCTGGCAGCCCCGACCCGAGCAGGCCGCCTCTCCGGCGGCTCCGCCCGAGGCGGCTGAGCCTCAGGCGCCACGCGGCCCTATTCCCCAGCGCGAGAGCCTGTTCGCCCCCGACCGCGGCTTCACCGCGAGCAGCTCCCGCCATTCCGACGTGGCGCACACCTTCGACACCGCCAGTGTCCTGCCGGCGGCCGATCGCAGCACGCAGGCCCTCATCGACTCGGTGCCCTGGTCCTCGGTGCCCACCTCCCTGGACTCCACCACGATGGACTCCCTGCCCGATCAGATCCGCAGTGCCATGCAGCACGACGAGCAGGCCCGGGCGCAGCACCGCACGGCGCCCCACCCGGAGTTCGCGGACACGGAGAGCCTGACGCCGATCTCAGCCTCCAGTGCGGAGGCGCCGTCCTCCTCCCCGGCAGGCGCCCCTGGACGCCACCGCAGTGTCAACCTGCTGGATCCCCAGGAGGTCCCCAGCACCCACGATGACGGCCCTCGCGCCCATGCCGAGGAGGCCATGGCCAGCCCCGCCCCCGCGGGCGGGGACGCGGCAGGGGCCGAGGGGCCCGGGCCCCTGCCGCGCTCCATCTCACCGGTCTCGCGCCCGGCTGCCGGCCTCCCGCAGGCGGGGTCCCCCGCCCCGGCCAGCCCTGCCGCCTCGCCCGCCTCCGCCCAGGCGGTGCCGGCCGCCCCGGCCCGGTCCGGGGCGCACGCCGCCCCCGCGCCTCATACGGCCCCGGCCTCGCGCGCGCCCTCCCGGAGCGCGCATGCGGCCTCCCCGGCCCCGGCCGGCTCAGCCGCCTCGCCCGCCTCCGCCCAGGCGGCGCCCTCGCCCTACGCGGCCTCCCCAGCCTCGCACCTGGCGCCACCGGCCTCCATCTCGGCGCCCTACACGGGCTCGGGCGCGGGCCCCTCGCCCAGCGCGGCCTCGGCCCCCTCGGCCTCGCAGCCGGTGTCCCCGGCAGCCCCCCGTACCGCCTCGCATGCGGCGCCCACCTCCCACTCCGCCTCTCCGGCGCCCGCACGTTCCCACCGGGCGGCCCAGCACCGCGCCCCGGACCCCAGCACCCCCGATCCCCAGGATCCGCTGAGCCCAGGCGCGCCACGGCGCCCCGTGCCCCCGACCGTCGAGGTGCCCCGGGTCTCGCGGCGCCGGCGGGCCCCATCCCACGCCCAGCAGGCGCCGGCGGCGATGCCCCCGACCATGCCCCGTCCCAGCGCCGCCAACCCGCCCCTGTCGGTGCGCCTCATCCCCATGACGGGCGGGGATCCGCTCATCATCCACGAGCCCACCGTGGTGGGCCGGGACCCGGACAACATCTCCGACTACCCGGGCGCCGAGCGGATCTCCCTGAGCGATCCGACGCGCTCGGTGTCCAAGACCCATGCCGCCATCTTCCCGCTGCTGGACGGCGTGTGGGTCACCGATCTGCACTCGACCAATGGCACCCGGGTGGAGGGCAAGGACGGGTCCTCCCTGCCCGCCACCCCCGAGGAGCCCCTGGCCGCGATGGACGGCTCGACCGTCTTCTTCGGGCGCATCGGCTTCCGCGTCGAGGTCATCTGAGCCATCCGGGCCATCCCGGCCCGCTTGAGGGATGGATGAGCGTGGGGCGCTCCGGCACCAGGGCGCCCCACAGCCGTCCGCGCGGCGTACGGGCGGGCATGACGCGGGATGCGCCCCGCGGATGCGCGGCCCGCGGCCGCACCTGAGGCGCGGCGGAGCGCGGGGCCCGCAAGGCGGTCCAGTCCCGCGCCCAGCGGAGCGCGGCCCGGGGGCGCCGGCGGGCCCTGTCAGCCCTCCACGCAGGCAGTCACCGCGCTGGAGGACTTCCCGTCCTCGCGCAGGCTGTAGACCTCCAGGCAGGTGCGCCCCAGATCTCCCTCGACGATGACGGAGGTGTCCTTGGTGGACTCCAGGGGGGTGTCCTGCCCGGCGATGACCTGCCGGTACAGGTAGCGCCCGCTCCAGTCGTCGCTGGGCGCCTGCCAGGTGAACAGGACGGAGCCGTCCTCGTTGATCCGGCCCTCCAGGCCGGTGGGCGGGGCCACCTCGGCCTCCACGGGGCTGACCGCCGGTGGGGCGATGGTCTCGAAAGCAGGGCGCCGCTCCTCGCCGCCGTGCAGCTTGGAGACGGCCATGGCGCCGATGATGACCACCAGGGCGATGACCAGCATCCCGCCGATGATCACGCGCAGGCGGCCGGGCTCGGCCAGCTCCGCCTCCGCCTCGGCCTCACGGCCCCGGTACTCCGAGGAGGCCGGGGAGGGATCCTCGGGCGGCTCGTCCACCCGCATGGCGATCCCGTCGCTAGTGACCTCCACGCGGCTGAAGACGCCCATGTGGGTGGCCTCGTCGTCCTCCTCCGTGCGGGCGCTGCGCGCCGTTGCGGTGTCCGCCTCGTGGAACAGGTCGACAGTGGTGATGGGCAGGTCGAGCTCGGCCTGGACCTGCTGCAGGGCGCGCGCGAAGGCCAGCGCCGTGGGATAGCGGGAGTCGGGGTTCTTGTCCATGGCCACCGAGAGCACCCGGTGGAGGGAGGGGGGCGCGTCCTGGCGCCCCAGGGGAGGCAGGGGGTCCTTGACGATGCGGCGGGAGAGCTCGTAGACGTCGGGGACGCCATCGAACTCGAAGGGGCTGCGGCCCGTGAGCATGGCGAAGGTGGTGGCGCCCAGGGAGTAGACATCAGAGGCGGGGTTGGCCGAGCGCATCCCCACCAGCTGCTCGGGCGGGGCCCAGGGCACGCTCATGCCGCGCAACTCCTCGGAGCCCTCCGGACCGCTCATGGCGGAGATGCCGAAGTCGGAGAGCACCGGGCGGCGATAGGTGGTGAACAGGATATTGGCCGGCTTGATATCCCGGTGGACGATGCCCGCGCGGTGCGCGGTCTCCACGGCGCCGGCGATCTGGATGGCGGTGGACAGCGACTCGGGGACGTTGAGCGGCCCCTCCCGCAGGATCGCCCCGAGCTGGGGCGGGGGGCAGTACTCCATGACCAGGAAGGGGTGGCCATCGGTGGAGACCCCCGCCCCGTAGATGGACAGGATGGCGGGGTGCGAGGAGACCCGGGCCATGAGGTTGGCCTCGGACTCGAAGCGGCTCGCCGTCCTGTCCTCGACATCGGCGTTCATCACCTTGACAGCGACCTCGCGGCGGGGCATCTGCTGCTCGAACAGGTACACCGTCGAGTAGCCCCCCGCCCCGAGGTCGCTGAGATAGGTGAAGCCCGCGATGACCGGGGGCGTCCCGTGCGGTTCAAGCATCAAGGCAGATTCTCAAAGGTGAGGGTCTGACCATCGCCTAGATCGAGCACGTCCCCGCTGCGCAGGAGCACGGGGTTGGACGCCGCCAGCCGCACGGAGGGCTCCCCGGCACGATTGAGGATCGTGCCATTGCAGTTGCCCAGGTCCTGGGCCAGCACGCTCCACGCATCCAGCTCGATGAGGATGTGGTTGCGCGAGACCAGCTGGTTGGGGCTGGGGATCTGCAGGGTGCGCACCGGCACGTCGGCCACGGAGGCGACGTCGGAGGACACCGGCCCACGACCCACCAGGACAGGGCGGTCCAGGCTGATGGCCTCCCCCGAGGAGGTCACCATCCGGCCCAGCGGCGGGCAGGCCACCGACTTGGCCGGACGGTTGAGCTCGGCCCCGCACTCCCGGCAGGTGGTGTAGTTGGTCGGGTTGGGGTGCCCCTGGCCGCAGACCGCGGAGAGCACGATGCGCACGGCATCGGGCTCGGCGGGCGTGACCACGGGCAGGGCCTCCTCGGCCTCCTTCTCCGGGCCCCCGATGAGGCTGACCAACTGGCCCACGAGGTCCTCGGGCAGGCCCGCGACGGTGTGGCCGTCGTGGTCGCCGAAGCGGGGCGCCTCCTGGAGCAGCACCGCGGAGGCCGGCGCCCTCCCCGTGCCATCGGCGCCCTCAGGGACGTCGATCGGCGCGGCTGCGTGGTCGCGCCTGCCCCCGCGGGGGGAGTCCAGCGGCTCATCCGGGGTGACCCCCTGGTTGAGCAGCTCGGCGCGCAGCTCCTTGGACAGGTCCTCCGGGAGGCTGGCGATGGTGCGGCCATCGTGGTCCCCGGGGCGCTCGGCCGCGGCCTCGTCCATCGACGCGGCTGAGGCCTCCGCCTCAAGGCCCCCGGCCTCGCCGGCCCCCTCCTGGGCGGGAGGGGGCGGCGGGGGCACCAGGCCCGAGGCCAGCGGATCGGCCTGCGGCTCCGAGGGCTCCGCGTCCAGCGGGGCGAGGGCCGACGGATCCCCCTCCTGCGGGGAGCTGGCCGCGAAGGCCAGCTCCTCAGCGGTGGGCTCACCGGGGGCCTGCCACGGCTCGGGGCCGGCCCCCTCCTCGCGGCTGGCGGCGCGCTCGGCGCCGCCCGCCTGGGCGGCCCAGTCGGCCCGCTCCTCGCGCTGCTCGGCCTCCACGAGGAAGTCGGGCAGCTCAACGGGCAGGGGGCTCGCGGCACCCTGCGCCGGCTCCTCGACGCCGGCAGCCGCAGCGGGCATGGCCGTCCCCTCGGGCTCGGCGAAGGCGGCGGCGAAGGCCTCAGCGGCCTGAGGGCCCGCCCCGGGCCCATCGGGCACCGCGTCACCGGAGTCGCCGGTGGCCTCGGCGGAGGCACCGGCCTCCGGTGCCGAGCCGACCGCGGCCGCCTCATCGGCGATGACCGCGGCCTCGGCCGGGTCCTTGAGCCCCGGGGTGCTGTGGTCCCGGGTCTCCTCGTCCTCCACCGCGGCGGCCTCGGGGGAGGCGGCGCTGGCGCCGTCCTCGGCCTGCTCAGCGCCGTGCCGGCTCTCAGCGGCCTCGGTGGTCCCGGAGGTCTCGGCGGTCCCAGTCCCGGGGCCCTCGTCGGGCCCGGTGGCCTCGGCGTCGGGCGCCTCGGCTGTGATATCGACGGCCTGGATGCCGTCCGCGCTGCTCTCAGGACCGGTCCGGGGCAGCTCGCCGGTCAGGGCGAGGGCCGCGGCGGCCTCGGCTCCGCTCTCCGCGGGCTGGGCGGCCACTGCCGCTGCGGGGGAGTCCTCGGCGCTCTCGATCCACTCATCATTCCCGGCGCCGGTCGCGGCGCCGCCGTGGTGCTCAGGTTCCGTGGAACCGGCACGATCGGGGTCCTCGTCCTCTCCGTCGTCCGTCTGGTCCCGACCGCCCTTGATGATGAGGCGGCTGGCGCAGACGACGGCGTCGGAGGCCGGGCGCAGGATGGGCCCGGCCTTCTCCGGGGTCTTGGCCACGACCGAGGTCGGGGAGGTGAACGTGGTCTCAAACCACGTGGTGATCCCTGCCGCGTCCACGGGCCGGCCATCGACCTCGACCTCCGCCTCGCCGCGGAGGGCCATGTGCAGGACGTCGGGCGTGGTCACGGCCAGGACGAAGTCCGGGATCGCTCCCAGACGCCCACCCATGCCCATGACCAGCTCGTCCAGAGCGTGGGTCAGGGATCCTTCGTCGCTACGCAGCAGCCACCACAGGCGCTCCGTCAGGTCCTGGGGGACCGAGGGGGGCAGCAGCATCACGGCACGGTCGGTAATGACACCGTTCCATGAGCCCTCGGCCCACCACACGACGTTGTTCGAGCTGTCGGTCATCTTCTTCTCCTCAACGGACGACGCATACTCCGTCACCCAAGTATGCCTGCCGTCCGCGGCCCACGTGACCCTGCTGCCCGGCTGCAAGGCGGCGCACGCCCGTATCGCTCTCTATATGCGTGCCGTTCGTGGAGCCCAGATCTGTGATGTACACACCATCCGGGGCGGGCAGGACGAGCACGTGGGTCTTGGATACCGAGTCATCGCCTTGCAGAACGGCGACGAGCTGGGCGCCGGGGTGATCGCGGACAGGGGAAGGGCGCCGGCCTAGGACCAGAGGCCCGGAGACGGGAATCACAGCGCCGTCGAAGACCAGGGAGCAGGCCACCCCCGACGAGGCCCGGGAGGACAGGAGCACCGTCCCGGCCATCCGGTCGAACCAGTTGCGGTGCTCGCCGAGCATCATGCTGCGCCCCCACAGCACCAGCGCCGCCACTCCGGCCGTGGGCACGAAGGCCAGGAGCACGAAGGCGGCATGGGCCGCGGCCGCCCATCCCGGGGCGGCCGTGGGGTCACCCACGCGCCGCAGCCGGACACCGGTGACGAGCCCGCCCGGGGAGGCGCCGGTGAGGGCCGTCATGAGAGTCATCACAGCGATGAGCAGGCCGCAGGCCCCCATGGCCGCGGGCACTCCCCAGCCCACAACCCATGTGAATAGTGCGAGAATGAGTCCCAGATCTATGAGAGCACGACCGATGCGCCCGCCCGTCGTGGCAGGCATAATCGTCGCATGGTGCTCTCGGGCTCTCATAGGACAGACATAGTAGGGGTCTGGGCGACTAGAGTGCATCGGACAAGAGTCTCGGAAGGAGCACAACGTGCAGATCGCTGTCACGCCTGATCCCCAGCGCTGGGTGATCATCCCGCCCTTCCCGCCCCCCGGGTGGGCGCGGGAGGAGGCGCGGCACCGCAGCGCCCACCTGGGCGTGACCGGCCCTCAGTGGCGCTCCGAGCTCGAATCCCTGCTAGATGAGCTCCAGGCCATGGAGCGGCAGGGGCGCTTCGCCCGGCTCATGCACATCGACGACGTCGCCAATCCGCCCTTCGTGGTGGATCTGAGCCTGGAGATCGCCGGCGACGACGGCTCCAAGGAGGGCCGGCGGGCCACTCAACGGGCCCTCATCGACGCGATGATCCCCGGTGCCGAGCCCACGCGGCTGCGCCCGGGCCACGACATGGCCGGCTTCTCCGCCTTCGGCGAGGACTCGGGCGCCACCCAGGGGGCGGTGGTCCTGCGGCTGGCCGGACTGCCCACGGTCCCGGTGGACCTGGTCATGCGGCTGTGGGGCGCCTCAGCGACGAGCATCACCCCCCACCTGGGGGACCTGGTGGAGCTGGCCCGCCAGGTCGCCCCCGTGTAGACCCGCCCCCGCGCGACTCCCCCGGTCCCCTCCCTGCCCTTCCCGGCGAACCGCGCCTCAGCGCCCGGAGTCGAGCACCTCGATGGCCGCGGCGGCCTCCAGCCACTGCTCCTCCAGGGCGGCGTGCTCCGCTTCGGCGGCGGCCGCCTCGCGCCCCAGCCCCGCGAGCTCGCCCGCCCGGGAGGGGTCGGCGGAGACCTGCTCCAGGCGGGCGTGCAGCTCCTCCATGACGCTCTCGGCCCGCTGCATCCTGCGCTCGATGCGCGCCAGGGCCTTGCCCGCCTCGCGGCGCAGCGCCCCGGGCGCCGCACCGCTCCCGGCCCTCGTCGTCGCGGGGGCGCCGGGGCCGGCGCCCCCTGCGGTGGCCGGGGCCTCCACCCCCTGCGGGCCGCCACCGGCCCGGCTCCTGCCCACCGCGGGCGCCTGCACGCTGAAGCCTGCCTGGCGGCGCAGCTCCAGGTACTGCTCCACGCCCCCGGGCAGCGCCCGCAGGGAGCCGTCGCCCAGCAGCGCCATCTGATGATCGGTGACCCGCTCCAGCAGGTAGCGGTCGTGGGAGACCACGATGAGCGTGCCGGGGAAGGAGTCCAGGATGTCCTCCACGGCGGCCAGGGTGTCGGTGTCCAGGTCGTTGGTGGGCTCGTCCAGGAGCAGCACATTGGGCTCGGTCATGAGCAGGCGCAGCAGCTGGAGGCGGCGGCGCTCCCCTCCGCTGATGTCGCCCACGCGGGTCCAGGCGCGCTGGCGGGTGAAGCCCAGGCGCTCGACGAGCTGGGCGGCGGTGAGCTCCTGGCCGCCCACGCTCACCCGCTCCCCCACCATGGACACCGCCTCGACCACGCGCTTGTCGGCCAGGGCGTCGAGCTCGTGGGTGGACTGGGACAGGGTGGCCACCGCCACGGTCGCCCCGCGGCGCACCTGGCCCTCGGTGGGCTCCTGGGCCCCTTCCAGCAGCCGCAGCAGGGTGGTCTTGCCCGCGCCGTTGACCCCGACGATGCCCACCCGCTCCCCCGGCGCCGTGCGCCAGGTCACCCGGCGCAGCACCTCGTGCTCACCGCCGTCGGGCCGGGGGTAGCGCACGGTGACGCCCTCCAGGTCGATGACGCGCTTGCCCAGGCGGGCGGTGGCCATGGCGGTGAGCCTGACCGTGTCGCGCGGGGGCGGCACATCGGCGATGAGGGCCTCGGCCGCCGCGATGCGGAAGCGGGGCTTGGAGGTCCGGGCGGGAGCGCCGCGCCGCAGCCAGGCCAGCTCCTTGCGCAGGAGGTTGTCCCGCTTGGCGGCGGCCAGGGCCGCCTGGCGGGCCCTCTCGGCCCGCGCCAGGACGTAGGCGGCGTAGCCGCCCTCGTAGGTCTCGATCCTGCCAGGCACCTGGGGGCGCCCGCCTCCGGGATCGAGGCCGGGGACCACCTCCCACACGTTGGTGCACACGGCATCGAGGAACCAGCGGTCGTGGGTGACGGCCACCAGCGCCCCGGCCCGGCGCGGGCCGCTGAAGCGGCGGCCGAGGTGGCCGGCGAGCCAGTCCACCGCCTCGACATCGAGGTGGTTGGTGGGCTCGTCGAGGATGACGATATCGGCCGGGGCGGTGAGCACGGCGGCCAGGGCCACACGGCGGCGCTGGCCGCCGGACAGGGAGCCCACAGGGGCCTCCAGGTCCAGGTCGGCCAGCAGCCCGGCGTGGATGTCGCGCACGGCGGCCAGGGAGGCCCACTCGTGCTCCGCGGCCCGGCCGTGGACGGCGCTGCGCACCGTGGCGGCGGGATCGATGCTGTCGGCCTGGTCGAGCATGGCCACGCGCACCCCGCCGGCCCGGGTGATGCGCCCGCCGTCGGGCTCGCGGCGGGCGGCCAGGGCGGACAGGAGGGTGGACTTGCCCGCGCCGTTGGGGCCCAGCACCCCCACCCGGGCGCCGTCCTCGATGCCCAGGGTGGCGCCGTCGAGCAGGATCCGGGATCCCACGACGATGCGCAGGCCCTCCACGCCGAGCAGGTGGGCCATCAGCCCACCACCCGGGCGCCGGCGACGGGGGCGTCGACCCTCAGCGTCCGCGAGCACAGCCCGCTGGCATCCAGCGCCCGGCGCACGCGCTGGGCGCAGGCCGCATCCTGGACCAGGGCGACGACGGTGGGGCCGGAGCCCGAGACGATGGCCCGCAGGGCGCCGGCCCGCTCGGCCAGGGCGATGACCCCGGCCAGCTCGGGGCGCAGGTCGAGGGCGGCGGCCTGGAGGTCGTTGTGCAGGTGGGCGGCCAGGGCCCGGGGGTCCCCGGCGCGCAGGGCGGCGGTCATGGCCTCGGGGACCTCCTGGGTGCTGGGCGCCGGGCCCGCCCCGCTCAGGTCATCGAAGCGGCGGAAGACCTCGGGGGTCGACAGCCCCCGCTCCTGGAGGGCGATGACCCACTGGTAGGTGCCGCGGGCCATCAGGGGGGTGACCAGGTCGCCGCGGCCGTGGCCCACCGCCGTGCTGCCGATCAGGGGGAAGGGGACGTCGGCGCCCAGCTGGGCGGCCAGGGCGGCCAGCTCGCCGGGGCCCAGTCCCGTGCCCCACAGGGCGTTGCAGGCCACGAGGGCCGCGGCGGCGTCGGCCGACCCCCCGGCCATGCCCCCGGCCACGGGGACGCGCTTGCGCAGCAGCAGGTCCACTCCCTCGCTCACGCCCGCGGCCCGGGCCAGGAGATGGGCGGCGCGCACGGCGAGATTGGCCTCATCGGTGGGGACGGTGCCATCGGGCTCCTCCAGGGTCAGGGTGATGTCCTGCCGGGACTGGGAGGGCTGGCGGCGCGCGGTGATGGTCTCGATGAGGCGAACCGCCTGGAAGACGGTGGTCAGGGGGTGGTAGCCGTCGGGACCGGGGGCGCCCACGGACAGGAAGAGGTTGACCTTGCCCGGCGCCTCGACGCGCACCGAGGCCGCCGATCCGGAGCGGGGCGGGGCGGGGTCCGGCCCGCAGGGGACCGAGCGCAGGTGGCTCATCGGGGCTCCTCTCCGGCCCGGGGGCCCTCCTGGGACGCCTGGGCGGGACTGTGATCGGGCCGGTGGGCCGGCTGCTGGGCGGGCGGGCCCTGGGACTCGCCGGGGCCGAGGGCGCTGAGGGCCTCCGCCAGGGCGGCGAAGGCCTCCACACCGAGCCGCTCCCCCCGCTGGGCGGGGTCGATGCCCGCGGCGCGCAGGGCTGCCTCGGCCCGATCCGTGCCGCCGGCCAGGTCGGCCAGGGCCTTGCGCAGGGTCTTGCGGCGCTGGGAGAAGGCGGCGTCGATGACGGCGAAGACCTGCTCGCGCGAGGCGGTGGTGGCCGGGGGCGGGCGCCGGATGAGCTCGACCAGGGCGGAGTCCACATGGGGCACGGGCCAGAAGACGTGGCGGGAGATGGTCAGGGTGCGGCGGGCCCGGGCGTACCAGGCGGCCTTGGCGCTGGGCACGCCGTAGGTGCGCGAGCCCGGCGGGGCGGCGAGGCGGTCGGCCACCTCGGCCTGGACCATGACGGTCAGCCGCTCCAGGCTCGGCAGGGCCTCCAGGGCGGTGAGCACGAGGGGCACGGCCACGTTGTAGGGCAGGTTCGCGACCATGAGCGTGGGCCGGGCCCCGCCCAGGTCGGCGGGGCCGCGGATGCCCAGGGCGTCGGCCTCGATGAGGCTGAGGCGCCCGGCGGCATGCGGCATGCGATCGGCCACGGTCACGGGCAGGGCCCGGGCCAGGGCGGGGTCGATCTCGACGGCCACGACGCGGGCGCCGGTCTCCAGCAGGGCCAGGGTCAGGGAGCCCAGGCCCGGGCCGACCTCCAGCACGCAGTGCTGGGGCCCCACCCCGGCGCTGCGCACGATGCGCCGCACCGCCCCGGCGTCGTGGACGAAGTTCTGGCCCAGGGTCTTGGTGGGACGGATGCCCAGGGCCTGAGCCAGTCCGCGCACCTGGGCGGGCCCCAGGAGCCCGCCTGCCGCGGCGGGGCTCTCCTGCGGGGAGGGCCCGCTCATGACGTTACCTGCCTCAATGCCTGCCTCATGCCTGCTCGGTGGGTGCTGGCCGTGCGCTCAGCCTGTACTCAACAACTGCGGAGCGCTGGTGCACATCGGCACCGTGGTCGCGCAGCAGGAGCACGGTAGCAGCACGGTAGCACTGCCCACCTGGGGCTTCCCGGCCGAGGGGGCGAGGACGGGGACGGGCCCGGGCGGCCGGCTCAGAGCAGGCCGAGCTTGGCGGCGCAGTGGGGCCACTGCCCCCATCCGGCGCGCTGCTGGAGCATCTGGGCGCGCATGGTCTGCTCCTCGGCGCTGGCGTCGGAGGGCAGGCCGGTGCCGCCCACCGACTGCCAGGTGGACAGGGAGAACTGGTAGAGGCCGTAGTAGCCGTTGCCGGTGTTGGTGCTCGGGTTGCCGCCCGACTCGCACTGGGCGAGCTGGGCCCAGACCCCCGAGTCATCCGCCGAAGCGCCACCGGAGCCGCCGCTGGAGGAGCCGGAGTCCGAGGAGCTGGAGGAGCCCGAGTCCTCGGAGGGCGCCTGGGGGGACGGCTCGGCCTCGCCCTTGGAGGTGGTGGCCCCGGAGTCGGGGGCCGCAGTGCTGGGGGCGGGGGTGGACTGGGCCTTGCCGGTGCCCACCAGGACGACCTCGTCGACCCTCTGGGTCAGGACCACGGTGGAGACCGGCGTGCGGGAGGCCTCCTGGCCGTCGACGGTGGTGACCTCGTAGACGGTGCGGGTCACGCCGTCGACGCCCTGGGTCTCGACCTTGGTCTCGCCCTCGGGCAGGGAGTCGGTCTCCTTCTCCACGGTGGTGTGGGCCTCGGTGACGTCCTCGGTGACCATGGTCACCGAGGAGGAGGGGGCCTCAACGGTGAGGGCCTGGCCGGTGGGGGCGGCCTCGGCCTCCCCGCCCAGGGCCGCGCCCGCCAGGGTGGACTGCCCGGAGGAGCCGTCGCCGGCCACCTGGACGGCGGCATAGGCGCCCCCGGAGACGATGAGGGACAGGCCGGCCGCCACCAGGGCCGAGCGGGTGAGCACGGAGGCGCGGTGACGCGGCTCGGGCGCAGCCCCACTGGCGGCGCTGGAGGCCTCGGCGTCGGGGAGGGCGGTGGGAGGCTGGGGGGCGGTGTTGTCCATGGGGGCCACGGGGTCTCGTCCTTCTGGTCGGCAGTGGCGCCCACCGTAACGGACCGATCACGGGCCGGGCAATGCCGCCCATCACAGGCGCCGGGGCGGCCCCTGGCGGCCCATGCGCTGGGCCCGCTGCCGGCCAGTGGCCGGCAGCGGGCCCCACGGGATCAGTGCCCGGACCGCGGGTCAGTACCAGCCCACGGCCTCGGAGTGGGCCCAGGCGCCGCAGGGGCTGCCGTAGCGCTCGGAGATGTAGCCCAGGCCCCAGGTGATCTGGGTGGTGGGGTTGGTCCGCCAGTCCGCCCCGGCGGCGGCCATCTTGTCGCCGGGCAGGGACTGGGGAATGCCGTAGGCGCCCGAGGAGGGGTTCTCGGCCTGGTAGTTCCAGTTGGACTCCCGGTTCCACAGGCTCACCAGGCAGGAGAACTCCGAGTCGTTCCAGCCGTAGCCGGCCATCATCGACTTGGCGATGGCCTGGGCGCCGGCCGCGTCGGTGCCCGACTCGGCGACGGGGGCGGGGGCGGCCTCAGCGGGGGCCTGGGCGGGGGACTCGGCGGCGGGGGCCTCAGCCGGGGCCTGGGCGGGCGCGGCCGGCTGGGCGCCGGTGCCCTTGAGGACGACCTCATCGACCTTCTGGGTGACCACGACGGTGGACACGGCCTCGCGGGAGACCTCCTGGCCGCCCACACTGGCCACCTGGTAGGTGGTGCGCGTCACGCCGTCGACGCCCTCGGTCTCGACCTTGGTCTCGCCCTCGGGCAGGGAGTCGGTCTCCTTCTCCACCGTGCCGTGGGCCTCGGTGGTGTCCTCGGTGACGGTGGAGAACTCGGCGCTCTCGCCCTCGACGACCGCGGACGGGGCGCCCGCCCCGGGGCCCCCGTCCTGGATGCCGGCTCCCCCGGCCTCGCCGCCCAGCGCGCTCAGCGAGCCGGCCACACCGCCCTCGCCCTCGTCCTGGGCGAGCACGGCGGCGTAGGCGCCACCGGAGACCGCCAGGGACAGCACGGCGGCCGCGCCCCCGGCGCGGAAGAGCATGGGGCTCAGCGGGGTCCTCGCCGGCCCCTCGGCGCGGCGGCGCCCGTGCCCCCCGGTGGCGGCTCCCCGGGACAGGGACCGCGAGGCCAGGGAGCCGAGCTCCACCAGGGTGGTGTTCAGCGAACTGGTCTGGGAGTGTCGACCCACGATGTCATTCCTTCGGTAGACGGCTCGTGCCACCGTAACGGATCGCTCGGGGATCTGACTATGCGTCCCCTCACAGCGTTGACGGCTTGTGACTGAACCGTGCAGATCTCAACTGACTCCCACCTGGTGCCAGCCTGGGATCATGCTGAGGGTTGATCGCCGGGCCCATCATCACCGCCCGCCGGCGGCACCACCTCATCGCCGCCCGCCGGCGGCCACCACCCGTAGACCTCCTGCGTGGTGGCCTGGAGCCTGGCGCACATGCCCTCCAGGTCCCGGTCCCTGAGCCCGGCCAGGAAGCCCACGGTGGCACCCATGAGGTAGGAGGCGTTGGGCCGTCCCCGCCAGGGCCTGGGCGGCAGGTAGGGGGCGTCGGTCTCCACCAGGAGGAGCTCCTCGGGCAGGAGGCGCACGGCGGCGCGCAGATCCTCATTGGCGGGATAGGTCACAGGCCCGGCGATGGAGGCGTACCAGCCGTGCTCGGCGCAGGCCCGGGCCAGCGCCTGCCCGCCGGAGAAGCAGTGGAAGACGGTGCGGGCCGGGGCGCCGTCGGCCTCCAGCACCTCCACGCAGGCGGCGTGGGCGTCGCGGTCGTGGATCTGCAGGGGCAGGTCGAGCTCCTTGGCCAGGGCGATGTGGGCGCGGAAGGACTCGCGCTGGACCCGGGCGCCGCGCTCGCCGGTGCGGAAGAGGTCCATGCCGGTCTCCCCCACGGCCACCACGGCGTCGCGGTTGGCGGCGATGGCGGCCTCCAGGCGGGACAGGGCCCCGTCCAGGCCGATGGTGTGGTGGTCCTCGAAGCGCGGCTCCAGGCCGTCGGGGCCCACCTCGCGCACCCCCGCGTGGCTGACGGCCTCATTGGGGTGGATGGCCAGGGCCGCGCGCACGCCCCCCAGCCCCCGGGCCAGCTCCAGGCTGGGCTCCCAGGCGGGCAGCTCGCAGGCCGAGGTGATCATCCGGGTCACCCCGGCGGCCCAGGCGCGCTCGACGAGCTCGGCGGCGCTGAGCGGGTCGTGGGAGCCCGGCCCCGCCGGCTCCCCGGGATAGGGCAGGTGGGCGTGGTTGTCGGTGACGGGTCCGGGCAGTGGGGCGACGGCGTCGGCCGGCGGCCAGGAGCGGTCGCGCCTGCTGGGGCTCACGGCGGGTGCCCTCCTCTCGGGTCGGTCCGCTCCGGGGCGGGGGCTCAGGCGCCGGTGACGTCGTCGGGCAGGCTGCCGGCGTAGCGGGCCAGCTCCTCCTCGACGATGGACTCCTCGAGCTTGGTGAACACGGGGGCCGGCTTGGCCACCGGGGCGCCCACGGGGACGGGATGGCGCCGCCAGGCGGGGGCGCCGGTGTAGTCCCCGGTGATGATGGGGTAGCCGCCGCGGCCCTCGAAGGCCTCGGGCAGCGCCTGGGGGGCCAGCTCCTCGGCCTCCTCGATGCGGGGCATGGGCGCGATCCGGCCCTCCCCGCCCAGGATGCGGTCGACGGCGTTGGCCGAGTGGGGCAGGAAGGGCGAGAGCAGGAGGTTGAGATCGGCCACGGCCTGGGCCAGGGTGTGCAGGACCGTCGACAGCCGCAGCCAGGCCTCGGAGCCCTCCTCGCCCTTGAGCTTGAAGGGCTGGGTATCGGCCACGTACTTGTTGGCCTCCCCCACCAGCCGCATGGCCTCCCCCAGGGCCGCCTTCTGGCGGTGGCGGGCGATGAGGCCCCCCACGGTGGTGAAGCCCGCCTCGATGGCCTCCAGCAGGGCCCGGTCCTCCTCCTGGAGCTCGCCGGGGGCGGGGATGGCGCCGAAGCGCTTGTGGATCATGGAGGCGGTGCGGTTGACCAGGTTGCCCCAGCCCGCGACGAGCTCGCCGTTGGTGCGGCGCACGAACTCCGCCCAGGTGAAGTCGGCGTCGGCGGTCTCGGGGCCGGCGGCGCAGATGAAGTAGCGCAGGGCGTCGGCCTGGTAGCGCTGGAGGAAGTCGCGCACGTAGATGACGATGCCGTGGGAGGAGGAGAACTTCCTGCCCTCCATGGTGAGGAACTCGCTGGAGACCACCTCGGTGGGCAGGTTGAGCACGCCCAGCTCGCCGGGGGCGCCGCCGCGCTCGCCCTGGCCGTTGTGGCCCAGGAGCTCGGCGGGCCAGATCTGGGAGTGGAAGACGATGTTGTCCTTGCCCATGAAGTAGTAGGACAGGGCCTCGGGGTCGTTCCACCAGGCGCGCCAGGCCTCGGGGTCCCCGCTGCGCCGGGCCCACTCGATGGAGGCCGACAGGTACCCGATGACGGCGTCGAACCAGACGTAGAGGCGCTTGGTGGGCCGGTCCTCCCAGCCCGGGACCGGGATGCCCCAGTCGATGTCGCGGGTCATGGCGCGCGGGCGGATGTCCTCCAGGAGGTTCTGGGAGAACTTGATGACATTGGGGCGCCAGGTGCCCGAGGACTCGCGCTGATCGAGCCAGGCGCCCAGGGCGGCGGCCAGGGCCGGCAGGTCGAGGAACCAGTGGGTGGACTCCACGAACTCGGGGGCCTCGCCGTTGATGCGCGAGCGCGGGTCGATGAGGTCGGTGGGGTCGAGCTGGTTGCCGCAGGTGTCGCACTGGTCCCCGCGGGCCCCGGCGGCCCCGCAGATGGGGCAGGTGCCCTCGATGTAGCGGTCGGGCAGGGTGCGGCCGGTGGAGGGGGAGATGGCCGAGCGGGTGACCCGCTGGACCATGTAGCCGTTGTCCCGCACGGTGCGGAACATCTCCTGGACGACGGCGTAGTGGTTGCCGGCCGTGGTGCGGGTGAACAGGTCGTAGGACAGCCCCAGGGCCACGAGGTCCTCGACGATGAGGCGGTTGTTGCGGTCGGCGAGCTCGCGGGCGCTGATCCCCTCCTCGTCGGCGGCCACGAGGATCGGGGTGCCGTGCTCGTCGGTGCCCGAGACCATGAGGACGTCGTGGCCCGCCATGCGCATGTAGCGGGAGAAGACGTCCGAGGGGACGCCGAATCCGGCGACGTGACCGATGTGGCGGGGGCCATTGGCGTAGGGCCAGGCGACCGCGGAGAGGATGTGCGTCATGGGCCATAGCCTATCCGCTCGGCACTCGGGGTCCGTATGGTGTCCCCAGCAGTGGCACCGCCCGCGCCCCTGCCGCCCACCGGCCCTCCCCGCCCCAGCGGGGGCGGCCCCTGCCGGGGGAGCGGGGCGGGGCCCGCACCGTTGAGGAAGGACGCGCCATGACCCAGCCGAGCCAGCCGCCCCAGGCGAGCCCCGGGGCCGATCCGGCTCAGCCGCAGCAGGAGCAGCCCCGCTACGGCCATCTGCCCGCGTCGGCCGCCGGCCCCGGCGCGCCCGCCCACCCCGGGCAGCCGGCGGCCGCCATGGCACCGGCCCATGCGGATCACCCAGCCGGCCCCACCCACTCGGCCTACTCGGCCTACTCGGCCTACTCGGCCTACTCGGCGCAGCCCGCCCCGGGCACGGCCCCCTCCTCCCTCAGCGCCCCCTCCACCGGGTACGGCGCGGTGGGACCGGCTCCGGCCGCCCAGGGCCACGGGGGCCCGGGCCCGGTGCACGACCAGTACGCGGCGACCGCCGCCTACCCCCAGGGGCCCCTGGCTGAGGCCGGCGCCCCCTTCGCGGCCGGAGCAGGCGCCGCCCCCGCCATGGGGCAGGCCCCTGCGCCCCACGCTGCGGGGCCGGCGGGCCCGCCCGCCCAGTCCTCGCCCTACCGCGCGGTGCCGGCCTGGGCGCCCTCGGCCCCCCAGCCCTGGGCCGCCTCCGCAGTATCGGCCGGTGCGCCCCCTGCCGCGCGATGGCCGGAGATCAGCCCGGCCCCGGTAGCGGCGGGCACCGCCGGTCCCGGGGCATCGCGGGCTGCGCCCCGCACGAAGGGGCCGGCCGTCGTCATCGGGTTCAGCGCGGTGGTCATCATGGGAGGGATCATCGCCTTCGTGAGCAGCCTTCTCCTCTCGGGCAACCTGGATGACGGATTCAGCGAGATCAGGACCAATGGCGCCGTGGCGGCCGAGCTGTCCTCCGGGGAGCGGTACGGGCTCTACCACCTCACCGAGGAGGCGCCGTCGTGCACCGTCACGGATCCCCAGGGCCGGGAGACGGCTATCACCCCCGGGAACGAGAAGCCCTTCTCCAGCCGCAACTACAAGCACTTCGGGACCTTCACGGCGGCCTCCTCGGGCTCCTACACCATCTCCTGCTCGGGCCAGGAGGAGGACACCACCTGGGCCAGCCCCCTGGTCACCTCCGATGACTACGATGGCGCTTTCCACTGGGCGCTCACCGGTCTTGCCCTCATCATCCTGGGCATCATCCCACTCGTCATCGCCTCCGTGGTTCGCGCCCGGCGCATCCGGGCCTTCCTGCGCGCCCAGACGGCGTCGCTGACCTCCATGGCCGGCGTGGGAGCCGGCGGGCACATGCCGGGCGCCTGGCCCCGTGGATGAAGATGGGCGGAGGTGGGAGCCCATGACCATGAGCCCGCACCCAGGGCCTGAGCAATCCTGGCAGCCCTTGGCCATCGCGGCCCCCGCCATGACCGCTCCGCGTGGTCGGCGCCGCGCCGGAGGGCTCTGGGCCCTTGCCGCGCTGTCCCTGGGCGCATGCCTGGCGGCCCTGAGCATCGGCCTGTTCGTCGCCTCCATGGTCTCCTCCCAATCCCCGAGGATCGAGAACGAGCGTGCCGTCCCCGCCGACGGCACGCCGCTGCGCGCGGAGCTCCGGGGGGAGCGCCGCTACAGCCTCTATTCCGATGCGGAGGATGTGTCCTGCACCATCACCGGCCCCTCCGGCGCCCGGCTCGGCCTGGAGCCGCCTTCCGAGGGTCCCGGCGGGGGCACGGACAGGGAGACCAGCTCCGGGACGACGGCCCAGCCGGAGCGGCTGTCCTTCACCGCTCAGCACGATGGGGTCCATCGGTTGGCCTGCACCGCGGCAGGTCCCATCATCCTCAATCTGTCCAGGGACACGTCGGAGAACAACCGTGAGGCGCATTCCCTCTTCATGTGGTCCGGCCTCGCCCTGGCGCTGAGCGTGCCGCTGATCCTGGGAGGGGGGAGCGCCACCGTCGTGCGCCGGATCCGTATGCACCGCGAAGCGCAGATGCTCGGCATGCAGGCCGCCGGCCCCCAGCAGTGGGGGTGGACGTCATGGCCCGGCGCCGTCCCTGCCGCGCCGATGACTCCCGCCACTCACCCTCCTGCCGCCCCGGCCCAGGCGCTCCCGGCCCAGCCCGCCTGGCCCTGCCCCTCCTCGGTCTACGGCCCCTCACCGGCCCACCCTGCCCCATACCCCGCCTACCCCGCCTCATCTCCCGTGCTCCCGACCGAGTACCCGCAGGGCCCCGGCGCCCCCGAGGCCTGACGCAACAGGACTGAGCCCTCCGGGCGGGCCGCACCTCCTCCCGCCTCCTCTCCCCGGGCACGTGCGCGGCTCCCCCTGGCGCCCCTGGTCCTGGCGGCCGCTCCTCCCCGCTCTCCTGAGCCCCGCGTCGCAGGAATGGCGCGAGCCCGCCTCAGCGACGACTACTGTGATACTCACAGCACTCATCACTTCACTGCGGCGCCTCACGCGGCTGCGCCACCGCGCCGCGGACCGTGCGCTCATCGTCGTCGAGCCAGGAGGGCTCCCATGACCCAGTACCCGGGCTCCCAGCCCTTCCCCCAGGACCCGTTCCAGCATGTCCCCGACCCGCCGGCTGCCGTCCCCTATCCGCCTCCGGGCGCGGCCGTGCCGCCAGGCGCTCCCTACGGCCCTCAAGCCCCCTACCCCTATGGGCCGGGCGTGGCAGCCCCCAGGCGGCCCGTCCCGCAGGGCAACATAGGGCCGATCATCCTGCTGGTCAGCGGCATTCTCACCATCGTCCTGGCCGGCGCCCTCCTGGCCGGCTCAGTGGTCTCCCTGAGCCGGATCACCTCGTCCTTCCAGCCGATCGCCATGGATGCGCCCAGCCTGATCAGCCTCAAGGCCTCGCAGTCCTACGCCCTCTACACCGACACCATCTTCCCGCCCAGGTGCGAGGTCGAGGCACCCGATGGAAGCGACGTCGTCGTCTCAACCGCCAGAACGGAGACCGCCAAGTCCGTGATCATCAACGACCTCCATCTCAACGCCACCTTCGAGGCGGATGAGGCGGGCACCTACACCATCACCTGCGACACGAGTGCCAGCATCACCGGCGTCCGGCAGGCCTACGTCGGGCACGCCGCCTCACCGAGCGACATCGGCGGCACCGTCGCCGGCATCATCGGCGGGGTCCTCCTGGGACTCGTCGGCCTCTTCCTCGCCGTCGGCGGGGGGATCTGGTGGGCGGTGCGCTCCAGCGCCCGTAAGCGGCAGCAGCCACTGCCCTGACTTTCCTGACTTTTCGACAATTTGCATGAGATCGTACTTCTCCAGGCCTGGAGAAGTACGATCTCATGCAAATTGTCGAAAGTTCAGGGGGAGGTGGTGAGCTCGACCCCGGCGTGGGCCAGGGCGGCGCGGGCGGCGGCCCCCTGCTCTGGCGTCACGGGCGCCGTCAGGTCGGTCATCACCCGCACCCGGTAGCCGCGGGCGGCCCCGTCCAGGGCCGTGTCCTTGACGCAGTGGGACTCGGCCAGGCCGACGACGTCCAGGTCGGTGATCCCCGCATCCATCAGGATCCGCTGCAGGCTGGTGCCGCTGTCGTCCACCCCCTCGAAGCCCGAGTAGGCGGCCGAGTACTGGCCCTTCTTCACCGCCACATCCACATCCACCTCGGCCAGCGCCTCGTGAAGATCAGCCTCCCGAGTGCCCGCCACGCCGTGCGGGGGCCAGGTGTCCACGAAATCCGGCTCCTCGGAGAAATGGCGGCCCGGATCGATATGCCAGTCCTGGGTGGTCACCACCATGTCGTAGTCCTCACGGTGGGCGGTGGCGTAGGCGGCCACGCCTCGGGCGACGTCATTGCCCCCGGTGACGGCCAGGGCACCGCCCTCGCAGAAGGTGGGCTGGACATCAACGATGATGAGTGCGCGGCGGCGAGGCTGTGCGGTCATGCCCAGAGCCTAACGGTGAACCGGCATCGGCGCGCCCCGGACCACCGGCGCGATGCCGGCCGGCGCCCGCCAGCCCCGGTCGGCCTCCGCCGGCCCTACTGCGCCGCCCGCTCCTGGCGCAGGGCCAGCGCCTCGCGGTAGACATCGTTGGGCCGCAGCCCCGCCGATCGGGCCGCCTGCCCGGCCGCGTCCTTGAGCCGCATGCCCTGCTCGGCCAGGGACAGGGCCGTGCGCGCCGCCTCCCGGGGATCGGCCTCCGCGGGCCGGGCCCCGGCGACGACGAGGACCACCTCCCCCAGCACGCCCTGCTCAGTGGAGCGGGCCAGCTCCCCCAGGGTGGCGCGGCGGATCTCCTCATGGGTCTTGGTCAGCTCCCGGCACAGGGCCGCGGGGCGGTCCTGGCCCAGGATCTCCGCCATCATCGTGATCGTCTCATGCACGCGCCGCGGCGACTCGAAGAGCACCATCGTGCGCTCCTCGCCACTCAGGGCGGTGATCGCGCGGCGGCGCTCCCCCGGACGGCGCGGCAGGAAGCCCTCGAAGCAGAAGCGGTCCGAGGCCAGGCCGGACAGGGCCAGCGCGCTCAGCACCGCCGAGGGCCCGGGGGCCGATGTCACCTCCACCCCGGCCTGCACCGCCGCCCGCACCAGGCGGTAACCGGGGTCGGAGACCGAGGGCATGCCCGCATCGCTGACCACCAGGATGCGGTGCCCCGCACGCGCCGCCTCGATGAGCTCGCCGGCGCGCCGGCGCTCATTGTGCTCATGGAGGGAGACCACTCGTCCCGTGATCTCCACCCCGAGCCGCTGGGCCAGGGCCCGCAGGCGCCGGGTGTCCTCCGCGGCGATGAGCCCGGCGCAGCCCAGAGCAGCCCGCAGTCGGGCGCTGGCGTCGGCCGCATTCCCGATAGGGGTGGCGGCCAGGGTGATGACGCCGGGCCGCAGGCAATCGGCGGGCCCTGGTCCCCCGGACTCCCGCAGTGCCTCCCCCGCCCGGGGCACGCCCGGGCCGGGCCCCTGCTCGGAGGGCGCCGGGGCCGCGACAGGAGCGCCGTCGCGGCCCTGAGCAGGGGCGCTGGCGGCAGATGGTCCGTCATCGTTCATGGGATCAGTATGGCGCTGCCCCTAGACTCGCAGCGTGACAACTCCCAGCGCGCTGTCCCCCGATGTGCCCGCAGACGCCGAGGCCACCACGGTCGCCCGAGGCCCCCTCGACCGGGAGGCCCTCGGCGCCCCGGCCGAAGCCCCGGCCCCGGAGCAGGATCCGGGCCTGGCGGAGGAGGACCGGGACCCGCCCGCGCGCACCGAGAACGAGCTGCGCCGGCGGCTGGGCCTGGAGCCCCTGGAGTGGGCCCTGCCGCGGGCGGTGAGGATCCGCGGCTGGGTGGCCACCGCCGTCGTCGCCCTCATCGCGGCCCTGACCCGGCTCATCGGCCTGGGCCACCCCAGCACGCTCATGTTCGATGAGATCTACTACGTCAAGGACGCCTACGCGCTGTGGACGGTGGGCTATGAGGCGCAGTGGGCGGAGGGCTCCGACGCGCTGTTCGCCGCGGGCGACTTCTCGGGGATGTCCTCCGAGCCCAGCTACGTGGTCCACCCCCAGTTCGGCAAGTGGCTCATCGGCCTGGGCATGCAGGCCCTGGGCGCCGACTCCCCCTGGGGGTGGCGGATCGTGCCGGCCATCGCCGGCATCGCCACGGTGGTGCTCCTGGCGCGCCTGACCATGCGCCTGACCCGCTCCCCCCTGCTGGCGGGGCTCGCCGGCCTGCTGCTGGCCATCGACGGCGTGGGGATCACCGAGTCGCGCATCGGGCTGCTGGATGTCCTCATCGGGTTCTTCGCCACGCTCACCCTGTACTGTCTGGTGCGCGACCGGGAGTGGTCGCGGGCCAGGCTCGCCCGCGACCTGAGGGGCACGAGCGCCAACCACCTGGCCCCCCGCGCGCATCTGCGCCCCTGGCTGTGGGCCACCGGCGTCAGCCTGGGCCTGACCTGCTCGATCAAGTGGTCGGGCCTCTACCTGCTGGCAGTGGTGGGCATCCTGGTGGTGGTGTGGGACACGACGGCGCTGCGGCAGGTGCGCTCCAAGGCGTGGCTGCTGGAGGGGGTCATCGCTCGCGGCATCGGCGACTTCGTCCGCCTGGTGCCCACGGCCCTGGTGGTCTACGTGGCCCTGTGGTGGTCCTGGTTCGTCCACGACAAGGCCTACAAGCACGGGTGGGCCGCCGAGCAGCGCGCCGCCGGGACGCCCCAGCGCTCCTGGTTGCCGGATTCCCTCAACGACCTGCTGGAGTACCACCAGTCCATGTACAGCTTCCATGTGGGGCTGGACTCCAAGCACCCCTACGAGTCCACTCCCGCGGGCTGGCTGCTGCAATGGCGGCCGACCTCCTTCTACTGGCCCTCCGAGGAGGAGATGGCCGGCGCCTCCTGCGGCGCGTCGCGCTGCGTGCAGGCCATCACCTCCATCGGCAACATCCCCATCTGGTGGGCGGCGATCCTGGGCCTGGTGGTGGTCCTGGTCATGGGCATCTCGGGGCGCGACTGGCGCGCCTGGGTGCCGCTGGCCGGCTACCTGGGGCTGTACGTCCCCTGGTTCCAGTACCCCGATCGCACGATCTTCACCTTCTACACCGTCGCCTTCGTGCCCTTCGTGGTCCTCGCCCTGACCCTCGCCCTGGGGCAGGGGATGGGAATGCTGCGGCCCGTTCCCGGCTCCCGGGAGGACCGGCTGGAGGAGGCCACCCTGGCGGCGGGGTGGATCGGCGAGGGGCGGCCGGCCCCGCGCGGGCTCATCGCCCGCTTCCTCGGCTTCGGCCCGCAGGCCACCGGTGCACGGCTGCCCGACGACGGCGCCCCCACCGTCGGCGCCTCCGATGCCGGCACGGCCCCCGACGGCGTCGCGGTGCGGGAGGCCTCCGCTCAGGGCCCCGAGGCGGCCGGGGCCGCCGAGGGGGGCGGGCAGGGCCCCACCGATGCCATGGACGGCTACCCCACGGCCGAGGACACCGCGACCGCCACGGCGGATCGACGCGCCATGGCCGAGAAGGCCTCCGGGCTCATGGACGACTACCCCACGGCGGGCACGTCCCTCACGACCCTGGAGGCCGAGGGGATCGAGGAGCCGGAGGGCGCCGATGGGGCCGGGGCCGACGACGGCCCGCAGGGCGGCGCGAGCGCGGCCCATCCGGTAGGGCTGGCAGGCAGGGTCCTGCGGATGCTGCCGCCCCGGTGGACGGGCGTGCCCACCTGGCGCCTGCGCCCCGAGGGGCTGCTGCTCACCGTCGTCGTCGTGGGACTCGCCGTGACCTTCGCCATCCTGTGGTGGCCGATCTGGACCGGCCGGACGGTGTCCTACGACTTCTGGCGCATGCACATGCTCCTGGACTCCTGGATCTGATCAGCGCTGCGGCCGGCGCGGCCACCGGAGGGCTCCGCGAGGGCAGCGGCGGCTCCGCGAGGACGGTTGAGCGTCACTTCGCGACAGGCGCGTCACTTCGCGACGTGGACGTACCTTGTAGGTGTCGCCCAAGTCGTGAAGTGACGTCGAATCCGCCAAGTGACGCGCTTCTTCGCCTCCAGTAGTGCCCCGTGGAGTGGGGTAGCAGCTGGTGGTCGCGGACCCGGGTCAAGTCTCTTGGTGTGGTGTTCTTTGTGTTAGGTGGTGATGGTCATCAGGGGGTGGTTGTCGGGGGTGGTGTGGGTCAGGGTGTGGGTTAGTTGCTGGAGTGAGGTCTGGGATAGGTAGCGGCG
>NZ_JAGFOU010000023.1 GCF_017592395.1 Actinomyces bowdenii | reverse complement strand
ACCAGCCAGACCCAGCGCGAGACCGCCTACCAGGACTGGCTGCACTCCTACAATCACCACCGCCCCCACACCGCCCTCGACGGCCAAACCCCCGCCAGCCGCGTCCACAACCTCACGGGGAAGTACACCTAGGCTGGGCCCATGTCTGAGGCCAGCATCGACGCCGCACCCCTCCACCCCGTGCCCGCCCGGGTCTCCGAGATCTTCGACCCGGCCCGCTGGCGGGAGGTCCCCGGCTTCCCCCATGCCGGCGCCGGACCCGCAGGCGCGAGCACCGGCGCCGCCGGCCCGGCCGGCGGGCGAGGCCCCGAGGCGGCCCTGACCGACGTCACCTACCACCGCGGCTGCGTGCGCGACGCCTCCGGTGCCTGGCTGCGGGACCTGCCAGTGGTGCGGGTCGCATTCAACCGCCCTGAGGTGCGCAACGCCTTCCGCCCCCGCACCGTCGATGAGCTCTACCGGGTCCTGGACCACGCACGGATGAGCGGCGATGTCGGCGCCGTCATCCTCACCGGCAACGGCCCCTCCCCTCGCGACGGAGGCTGGGCCTTCTCCTCCGGCGGCGATCAGCGCATCCGCGACCGGGACGGCTACCGCTACGAGTCCGACCCGGCGCAGGGCGACCAGGCCGAGGCGGGGGGTGACGTTGAGCCCTACTCCCATGAGGCGGATGTGGCCGCGGCCCGCGCCCGCGTGGACACGGCCCGCGCCGGGCGCCTGCACATCCTGGAGGTGCAGCGCCTCATCCGCACCATGCCCAAGGTGGTCATCGCCGCGGTGCCGGGCTGGGCCGCGGGCGGCGGGCACAGCCTCAACGTCGTCGCGGACCTGTCCCTGGCCTCGATCGAGCACGCCCGCTTCAAGCAGACCGACGCCGATGTGGGCTCCTTCGACGCGGGCTACGGCTCGGCCCTGCTGGCCCGGCAGGTCGGGGACAGGCGCGCCCGGGAGATCTTCTTCCTGGCCCACACCTACGATGCCGCCACCGCTGAGCGCTGGGGCGCGGTCAATGCGGCGGTGCCCCACGCCGAGCTGGAGGATCGGGCCCTGGAGTGGGCGGCGATCGTGGCGGGAAAGTCTCCCCAGGCCATCCGCATGCTCAAGCTCGCCTTCAACCTGGCCGATGACGGGCTGGCGGGCCAGCAGGTCTTCGCCGGGGAGGCCACGCGCCTGGCCTACATGACCGATGAGGCCGTCGAGGGCCGCGACGCCTTCCTGGAGCGCCGCGACCCCGACTGGTCGCCCTTCCCCTACTACTTCTGACCCGCGCCTGGGCAGCGCCGCCCCGTCTCCGGGCCCGATGGGGCGCGGCGGTGTCCAGATCCCTGACAAACGGCCCCCGGGCGCCCGCCGCGGCCGTCAAGAACCGCATGATTCCGCGGTTCCTGCCTCAGCCCCCTGAGTGCGGCACGGGCCTTTGTCAGGGATCTGGACAGGAACCGGGTTTCAGGTGCCCTGCGGCCCCGCGGCGCCCACGCGCAGCACCACGAGGGGCTCGCTGGTGGGCTGGTCCGAGCCGCCGGCCGGCTCCTGGGTGATGACGATCTCCTGGCCCGGCTCGGGCATGATGTCGAGGAAGAAGAAGCCGTCCCCCGAGTCGGGGTCGTAGACGCCGAGGGAGGCCAGCTCCTGCCCGTCGCGCAGCCAGACCTGGAGGCTGCGCTGCCCGGCGGCCTCCATCATCTCCGAGGGCAGGCTCAGTGCGGTCATGCTCTTGTCCTGCGACCAGGTCAGGGTGGCCACATGCCCGTCGGGCATGGTGTCGGTGACCCGCTGGACATCCTGGGCCTGGTTGAGGTCGGCGTAGTACTCGGTGGTCTCCATGGACTCCATGGCGCTCCACCGCCCCGTCCCGAAGCCGGCGCTGATGAGCACCAGGACGGCCGCCGCCCGCATGATCCAGGCGCGCCGGCGCCGCGGGCCCAGGGCGAGCACCCGCGCACCCTCCTGGGGGCCGGGGGCCTGCGGCGGCTCGGCCGCCGGCCGGGAGCCGTCCTGCGAAGGCACCGGCGATGCCCCCACCGGCTCACCGGGACGAGCGGCAGCGGGCCGGGCCGCCGGGCGGACGGGCTCCTGGCCGACAGCGGCCAGGAGGCGGGCGCGCAGGTCCTCCGGGGGCGGCACGGGCCTGAGGCTGGCGCCGAGCATGGCGGCCGCCTCATCGCTGAAGCCCTCGGCGGTCCCACCGCCCTCGATGCCCTCAGCGCCCGCGAGCGCCTCCGCCTCCTGCGGGCCGGTGCGGAGGCCGGGGTCCTGCCGGCCGGGCGCCCCCGCGCCGCTGCGATGATGGTCTGTCATGGCTCCACCCCCAGTTCCTTCCTCAGTCGTGCCATGCCGCTCCGGATGCGGGACTTGACAGTCCCCAGGGGGACGCCGGTGCGCCGGGCGATCTCCTGGTGGGTCAGGCCCGTGAAGTAGGCCAGCTCGATGGCGGAGCGGTGGGGCTCGCCGACGGCGGCCAGCGCCCGCCTGACCTCGGCGGCCTCGATGCGCTCCTCGACGCTGTGGAGGGTCAGGTCGGTGTCGGGCATGTAGCCCCTCCAGCGGCTCTCGCGGTCCCGGGCGGCCTGGGCGGCGCGCACCCGGTCGATCGCCCGTCGTCGCGCCATGGTGACCAGCCAGGCCCGGGCGCTGCCCCGCTGGGGCGAGAAGGAGGCGGCGGTGCGCCACACCTCCAAGAAGAGCTCCTGGAGCACCTCCTCGCTCTGCGCACGATCCACCACGATCTGGAGGACGAGGGCGAAGAGGCGACCCGACCACCGGTCGTAGAGCCGGGCGAAGGCCTCGGCGTCACCCGCCGCCACCTGCTGGAGGCACTCCCCGTCCTCATCCGCGTTCTCCTTGGTCACGCCGTGATCCTAGACCCCGCCGGTGGCGGGCCCGGGATGCGGGCCCGCCACCGTGGGGAGCGGGGCTCCTCACCCGAAGGTGAAAGCGGGGCTCCTCACCCGAAGGTGAAGGAGTAGAGGTGCAGGCCCTCGGTGGCCGTGATCTCGATGACCCCGGCCCGGGTGTCCTCGGTCCTCACCAGCTCCAGACCGTTGGGCACCCCCGAGACGTGCATGGTGCGCTCCTGGCCGTCCACGGTCCAGGTCAGGTCGCCCTCGCCGGAGACCACGAGGTTGACCTGCTTGCCGTGGTAGGACAGCCGCACGCGGCCGGGTCCGTCGACCGGCTCGATGAACTGGCCCTCGACGTTCCAGGTCCCCTCCAGGGCGAAGGTGTCCTCGGCGAGCCGGTCGGGGAAGGCCAGGGCCTGGCGCCCGGGGTCCAGGTCGCCGCCGGCGTAGGCCGAGACGCGGTTCGAGCCCAGGTAGAGCTCGGGGGTGCGCGGCCCGGTGGCCAGGGGGGCGTCGTCGGTGAAGATCGGGGCGGGCAGGGAGACGCCGGGGTCGGCCTCGGTCAGCAGCTGGCGGATGAGGCTCTCAGTGGTGGCCAGGCCGCCCTCCCCGTAGCTGACCTGGCGCAGCGTCCCGGTGGAGTCGGCCAGGTAGTGGGCGGGCCAGTAGTGGTTGTCGAAGTTGGTCCAGGTCACGAGATTGGAGTCGACGGCGACCGGGTAGGTGATGCCCAGGTCCTCCACCCCGCCGCGCACGTTGTCCACCTCCTTCTCGAAGGCGTACTCCGGGGAGTGGACGCCGAGGATCTGGAGGCCGGAGTCGGCGTAGGCCTCGTGGAGCCTCTCGATACCGGGGATGTTGCGCTGGCAGTTGATGCAGGAGTAGGCGAAGAAGTCGACCAGGGTGACCTTGCCCTCGCGGTCGGCGGCGCTCAGCGGCGCCTCGTCGGGGGTGTTGAGCCATGCCACGGCGCCGTCGATCTGGGGCAGCGCCCCGCAGTCGGCCAGGGCGTCGGCCCCGGGCACGCAGCCGCCCAGGCCCTCGCCCCGCCCCTGCTGGAGGAGCTCGTCGGTGCCGGCCTGCAGGGAGGCGGTGTAGTCGGGCAGGAGGCGCTGGAGGGCGGCGGGGGCGTTGGTGACCAGGGCGAGGGCCAGGCCGATCATGACCACGCCGGCGGTGACCCGGATGGCGCGCTGGCGGGTGCGGAAGGCCTTGATGCGCTCGGTGATGCCGCGCCCGGCCAGCGCGAAGGCCAGCAGGGGGACGGCGGTGCCCAGGGCGAAGGAGATGGCCAGGACCAGGGTGTCGGCGCCGATGCGCCCGGTGGAGCCCGCCACGGCCACCGCCGCCAGGACGGGTCCGGCGCAGGGCACGTAGGCGGCGCCCAGCACCAGGCCGAGGAGGAGGCCGTTGGAGGGGTTGGCCGAGCCGAAGCGCTGGAAGCGCAGGAAGGGCCTCTCCATGATCTCCATGACGCGGGGCACGATCATTCCCACACCGATGGCCGCGAGCAGGACGATGCCGGTCCAGCGGATGAAGTCCTGGGGCAGGTGCAGGAGGCTCAGGAGGGTGGATCCCAGGAGGGTGAAGACCGTGAAGCTGATGACGAGCCCGGCCACCACCAGGTAGGGCCTCAGCCGTGAGGGCGGGGGCGCCCCGTCCCCGCCGTGCGCCCCCTGGGCCCCCGACAGCAGGATGACGGGCAGGACCGGCAGGACGCAGGGGGAGATCCCCGTGATGAGTCCCCCGAGAAGGCCGATCAGGGCAAGGCTTGTCATGGCGTGCATCCTCTCGTTGAGCGTGTCGCGAGGGGTTCGGAGCCGGGGGGCCGCCGGATCACCATGAGGACCGGGACCAAGGGTATGACGATGATCACCACGCACTCGGGGCGCCGGGACGATCCAGGGGGCCACGGGCTCCGAATCACTCCTCGGACGGGCACGGGGCCCGCGCTCACATCTGAGAACCACGAAGAACTCACAAGGAGATTCCCATGCGACTGACCACCTCCACCACCAGGACCCTGGCCACGGCGCTTCTCGCGGCCGGGGCCTGCCTGGGCCTGGCCGCCTGCGGGGGCGCCTCGGACTCCGGGGACGACGAGCGGGTCGAGGCCACCCCCTACGCGTCCGAGTCGGCCATGAGCGACGACAAGATGTCCGACGGCGCCATGAGCGACGAGGACGGGGCGATGAGCGACGACAAGATGAGCGACAAGGACGGTGCCATGCACGATGACAAGATGAGCGATGGCGCCACTGACGGCGCGATGAGCGACGGCAAGTAGCACTCGCACCGGCTCCCCGAGCGGGGCCGGATCCCGTGCGCCGGCCCGGCGCCGCGGCTCACTGGGCCCGGCGGCCGGGCCGGCGCGGTGCCGATGGGGCACTGGCGCTGCGCCGGCAGGGCTCTGGACCCCGGGGCGGGTCTCATGACACAGTCGGCCGGGTCAGCTCGCGCCCTGTCGCGAGATCGACGGGCCCCGGGGACCCGGGGCCCGTCCGTTCCGGCGGCCCCTGGCCGCCCTCCCCCCTGGAGGTTCCACCTTGTCCAGTGCCCGCCCCTCCCTTCTGGAGACCACCGACCCGGCCCGCAGACGGCTCGACGTGGCCGTCGTCGTCGGCATCATCGGCGGCCTGTTCTCCGCCATCGTCAAGTTCGGCTGGGAGGTGCCCTTCCCTCCCCGCACTCCCGAGCGCAACGCGACCAACCCGCCCCAGACGATGCTGGAGTGGTTCGGGATGACCCCGGAGCAGTCGCACACGGCCGTGTCCTTCAACGCCAATGACGGCCTGCCGATCTACTCCTTCATCGTCCACTTCGCCTTCGCCATCGTCTTCGCCCTCGTCTACTGCGTGGTGGCCGAGTACTACCCGAGGATCAAGCTGTGGCAGGGCGCGGCCTTCGGCATCCTGGTGTGGATCGGGGCCCATCTGGTGGTCATGCCGCTGCTGGGCTGGGTGCCCTCCCCCTTCCCGTGGGTGGCCGGGGGCCAGACCTGGGCCGAGCACTTCTCCGAGCTGCTCGGCCACGTCATCTGGCTGTGGGCCATCGAGATCGTGCGCCGCGACCTGCGCAACCGCATCACCCACGAGCCCGACGCCGAGGTGCCCCTCAAGGACGCCACCCGCTGAGCGCCCCGGCAGCCGTCAGGGCATAGGGCCGGGGATGGCTCCGGCCTGGAGCAGGCCAAGGGGAGGCCCCGGGACCCACGGGCCTCAGAGCAGGACGGCGGCCAGGCCCGCCACCAGCAGCAGGCTGTAGGCCAGCTCCAGGAGCCCGGTGTCGCGGAGCACGGGGATGAGCGCGAGCCCCTGCGCCCCGCCGACCACCGGTCTGAGCGCCCTCCAGGCCATGACACCGTTGAGCGCCAGGAAGACCACCACGGTCAGACCGAGCACCAGGCCCCCGCCCGCCCCCCGGTCCGGGTTCAGGGAGCCGGCGGCCCAGGCCAGGCAGGCCGCCCCCAGCACCAGGGGTGCCGTGATCATGAGCACGAAGGCCCCCCGCGCCCGGGTCTGCCCCAGGCGCACCGCCAGAGTGCGCTTGCCGTGCGCGGGGTCGGTGCGGATATCGCGCAGGTTGTTGACCATGAGCAGGGAGCAGGCGATGAGGCCGATCCCGCAGGCCGCCGGCCACAGCCACGGCGGCACCGAGCCGGCCTGGACGTAGGCGGTGCCGGCCGTGGCCACCAGCCCGAAGAACACGAAGACGAAGACCTCCCCCAGGCCCGCGTAGCCGTAGGGGCGGGGGCCGCCGGTGTAGAACCAGGCCGCGGCCACGGCGGCCAGGCCCACGGCCAGCAGCCACCACTGCCCCGAGAGCGCCACCAGGGCCAGGCCCAGCAGGCCCGCGGCGCCGAAGCAGCCGAAGGCGGCGAGCTTGACGGTGCGCGGCTCGACCTGCCCGGAGGCGGTCAGCCGGGGCGGGCCGGTGCGCTCGTCGTCGGTGCCCCGCACCCCGTCGGAGTAGTCGTTGGCCAGGTTGGAGCCGATCTGCAGGGCCAGGGCCACGCCGGCGGCCAGCAGGGTGCGGGGCGCGGAGAAGGCCCCCAGGGCCCAGGCCGCGCCGGCCCCCAGGATGACGGGGGCGGCGGCGGCGGGCAGGGTGCGCAGGCGAACGACCTCGCTCCAGCTGGTGGCCGAGGGCTGCGCTGCGGGCCGGGCGTCACCGGGCCGGGCTGCGGGGCGGCCTGTGGTCATGGTGTCCTCTCATCGTCATGGGCCTGGGGGGAGCCCGGGGAGCCTACCCCGCCACCGGGGCCGCCCGCCCCCAGCCGCGCGGCCAGGCCGCGCCGATCGACCTTGCCCGGGCCCAGTCGCGGGAGGGCATCGACGAGGATGACCCGCTTGGGGGCGTGGGCGCCGTCGAGCCGCTGACGCGCGCCGCGCCGGAGGGCCTCGGGCAGGCCGGGGCGGCTGGCCGCCTGCGGCTGGGGGACCACGACGGCGGTGACCGCGGCACCCCAGCGGGGGTCGGGCAGGCCCAGCACGCAGCACTCGGCGACGCCGGGCAGGCGGGCCATCTCGGCCTCGACCCGGGCCGGGTCGACCTTGATGCCCCCGGTGATGATGATGTCGTCCAGGCGCCCCTCGACGATGAGGCGGTGGCGCCCATCGGGGCCCGGCTCCAGGCGGCCGCGGTCGGTGGTGGCCAGCCACCGGCGGGCGCGGCCCCCGCCCGACGGTGGCTCCGCGGGTGCCGCTGGCGCGGCAGGCCCCCCGGGCGTGATCGCGCGCGCCGGCCCCGCGGCCCGCGCGCCTTCCCCGGCGCCGGCGACCCCCTCCCCCTGGGGGCCATTCCCGGCCAGCAGGGTGCTGGCGCCCTCGGCGGCACCCCGCCCCCTCTCGGCATAGCCCGCGAACAGGGTGGGGCCGGACAGCAGGATGCGGCCCTGATGGAGGCGCACCTCAACGCCCTCCAGGGGCAGGCCGTCGTAGACGCAGCCGCCCGCGGTCTCACTCATGCCGTAGGTGGTCACCACCCGGATACCCGCCCCGCGGGCGCGGCTGAGCATCCCGGCGTCGGCCGCCGCCCCGCCCACCAGGACCGCCCCCAGCCGCGCCAGGGCCGCGGCGGCGCGTTCCTGCCCGGGGGCCAGGACGGCCAGGAGCTGGGCGGGCACCAGGGAGGTGTAGACCGGGGCCGGGCCGGCGGCGGCCAGGGCCCGGTCCACGCCCTCGGCCAGGGCCATGGGGTCGAAGCCATCCGTGGTGTCGACGACGGTGGGGGCGACGGTGGGGGCGACGGTGGGGGCGACGGTGGGTGCCTGGAGGAGTGGGCCGGCCCCGGAATCCTGGGACCTCACGGGGCCGCCGTGGGCCCCGGAGCCCAGGTCGGGCCCAGGGCCCCGGAGCGGCAGCCCCGCGATGAGGCTGCGCAGGATGACCTGGAGGCCCGCCACGTGATGGGCCGGCAGCGCGAGCACCCAGTGCCCGGGGCCCCCCAGGCGCTCATGGGCGGCGCGGGCCGAGGCGAGCATGGCGGCGGCGCTCATGGCGACAAGCCGCCCGGTGCCGGTGGTCGAGCCGGAGGTGCGCAGGAGCAGGTCGGTGCCGGGGTCGGCGGCGGGGCCGTGGGGGTCGAGCCGCCGGGCCAGGTCGGCGCGGATCCCGTCCGGGTCCTCCGCCGGGCCGATGGGCACGATGAGAGCCGGCCCACCCCCCGGGGGCGGGTCGGCCGGGCCGCCCCGGGCAGCCTGGCAGCCGGATGCGCCCGGGCCGCTCATGGCGGCCGGCGCATCGGGCCCACTGCCCTGATGCGCCCGGGCGCCCCCGGCAGGCCACAGCCCGCGGTCCCGCAGGCGCTCGGCGAGGGCCCGGCTCAGCCGGGCGACGTCGTCGGGCCGGGTTCCGCCGCGCAGCAGCAGCAGGGGGCGGGTCGGGGCGGTCGGGGCACTCATCGCGCCACAGCATGTCACCACGGGCCTCCGAGGAGTAGGAGGGCGCCGGAGCGGGCGGGCCGCCGACCCCCTGGCGGGTTCCTCTATGGTGTGCCCATGCGCATCGTGCTCATCGTCCTGGCGTTCGCCCTCGTCCTGTACTCGCTGCTGGACTGCGCCCGCACTCCCGAGGAGAGCATGCCCGCCCGGATGCCCAAGTTCCTGTGGATAGCGCTCATCATCCTCTTCCCCACGGTCGGGGCGATCGCCTGGATCATCGTCTCGCGGGTCAAGGCCGCCGAGGAGCGGGGCGGGTATGTGGAGCCGACCGTGTGGTCCTCCAAGGAGGGCACCGCCTTCCGCCGCCCCGACCGTCCGCGCCCGGTGGCTCCCGACGACGACCCGGAGTTCCTGCGCGGCCTGGAGCAGGGCATCCGCCGCCGTCGGCACCACCCGGAGCAGGGCGACCAGGCACCGGGGGGCGCGCAGCCCGGGCAGGCGGGCAAGGCCCCCGGCACCGGCGGCACCAGGAGCCAGGGCACGCCCGCTGCGGGTTCCGAGGGCCCGGGGGGCCCGGCCAACGGCGCAGGCCCGACCGGCGAGGAGCCCGAGGATCCCGCTGCCCCACCGGCGCCCTGAAGGGACGCCTCGGCACCCGCCCGCGCCGGGCGCAGCGCCTCGGCCTGAGGGCCCCACTGCGGTCCTCCGCCCTTCCTACCTGCACATCTTCAGCGCCACGTCGGGCCGCAGATCGGCGCCATCCCAACAACCAACCACCACCAGGCCCCCCGCCCGGGCCCCGAAGATGTGCAAGGGGCGAGGCACGGTGTCAGGGCAGGGCGGCTCCGCCGCGGGGCCAGGGGCCGGTGTCGACCTCATAGCCGTGGGCAGCGGCGTGGGCCAGCCAGTCGGCAGGCAGCCAGCTGCGGGAGACCAGCTGGGGGTGGTCGGGCAGGTGGCGCACCGCCCACAGGACCAGGACGAGCTCGGCCCACTGGGCGCGCAGCTTCCACCGCGCTGAGCCCGAGGCGTTGGTAGCGGCCATGACGATCTCGCCGGGGGCGGTGATCCGGGCCTCCTGGACCTGCTCGAAGGGCACTGGCATGATCCCCTCCCCCGTGCCCAGGTAGATGCCGTGGGTGGAGACCGTGAGGCGGGCGCGCGCCAGGTGCCGCCACTTCTCCACGGCGTCGGCCTCAGCCGTCCTCTTGCGCCGGTGGTTGAGGTAGGCCTGCCCGCCGAAGAAGGCGGCCGTCAGCGCCAGGCCCACGGGCCCCCCGGCCAGGAAGAAGCCCCGGGAGGGGTTGTAGGTGGCATCGCCCCGCCGCCACATGAGCAGCTCGGCGTCGCAGGTGGCGAGCATGGTCTCGTCAGCGGCGAGGACGCGGCGCACGGGGTCGATGCGCGGGGAGACGGGGCTGGGCCGGTAGCCGCGGCGGGTGGCGGTCAGGACGGCGGCGGTGTTCCACCACACGAAGTCCTGCCCGGTCCAGGGCCGCCGGGGGGTGGGCCCGCCCGCTGCGGCGGCCAGGTCGCGCGCGCCGGCGCGCACCACCTCGCCCCCGGCGGTCCCGACGCCGCTCGGGCCCCGGCTGCTACCGCCACTGCCGTGACCGCCGCCTGCGCCGCCCGTCGGCCGTGAGGGCGGCTGCTGGGTCACTCCGGGGCTCCCTGAGCGCCGGGCTCCCCCGCGGCGTCGTGCGGGGCCGCATAGAGGCCGGTGCCGGCGGCGGTGGCGGCCGAGGAGGTGCCGGGGACCATGTCGCGGGCCACCCGCAGCAGATCGCCGGCGGGCTCCCAGTAGGCCATGCCCACCAGCGTGCGCCCCTCGAAGGTCAGGGAGGTCAGGGAGGCCAGGGAGCACTGGCGGTGGCAGGGGTCGTGGGCCAGGGGCCGGCCCTCCAGGAACAGCCGCAGGGACCACACGGGCAGCTGGTGGGAGACCAGGAGGGCCTCGTGGCCGTGGGCGGTGGTCAGGGCGGAGACGACGGCGGCGCGCATGCGCGCGACGATGTCGCGGTAGGGCTCGCCCCAGGAGGGGCGCATCGGGTTGACGTAGTAGCGCCAGTACCGGGGGCTCGCCAGCAGGCGGCGGTCGTCATTGACGGCGAGGCCCTCGAAGTGGCTTCCGGCCTCGATGAGCCGCTCGTCGACGGTGGGGGTCAGGCCGAAGGCGGCCGCGGCCGGGGCGCCGGTCTCGCGGGCGCGCTCCAGGGGCGAGGTGATGACATGGGTGAGGTCGTGGCCGGAGGCGGCCAGGACGTCGGCGACCTGCTGGGCCATGCGGGAGCCGAGGTTGGACAGGTGGTAGCCGGGCAGGCGGCCGTACAGGACGCACTCGGGGTTGTGGACCTCGCCGTGCCGCATCAGGTGGATCGTCGTACGCGCCATGCGGTGATTCTCGCACGCCCGGGCTGCGGGCAGCGCAGTGGGCGCCGCCCGGGAGGCCGCGGCGGCGAGGCGGGCGGCCGCGCCCGGCCCCGGCGACCGCCTCCCGGCCCCGCCCCTCCGGCGCCCGGATGGCGGGCCGGGCGACGCCACGGGCGCGCCTGCCGTATCGTGGCCGCCATGACGATTCGCAGTGCATGGGGCCTCGGTCTGGCGACCGTGACCGAGGACGGCAACACCCTCGACGTGTGGTACCCGCGTCCGGTCCTGGGCGAGGAGCCCGAGGACGGCCACGCCGGCCTTCTGGAGACCCTCAGCGCCATGGAGCGCCGTGACGAGGCCCGCGGGGTGCGCACCGCCGTCGTGCGCACCTGGGCCGATCTCGACGACGCCCCCCTGACGGTGGCCGGCGCCTACCTGCGCCTCCACGTGCTGTCCCACCGCCTGGCCCAGCCCAACACCGTCAACCTCGACGGCATCTTCTCCCGCCTGCCCAATGTGGTGTGGACCTCGGCCGGCCCCTGCCCCGCAGAGGACTTCGAGGCCACCCGCACCCGCCTGCGCGCCGCCCTGGGCCGCCCCGTCCAGGTCAACTCGGTGGACAAGTTCCCCCGCATGACCGACTACGTGCTGCCCTCGGGGGTGCGCATCGGCAACGCGGCGAATGTGCGCCTGGGGGCCTACCTGTCCGAGGGCACGACGGTCATGCACGCCGGCTTCGTCAACTACAACGCGGGCACACTGGGCCGCTCCATGGTCGAGGGCCGCATCTCCCAGGGCGTGGTCATCGGCGATGGCTCGGATGTGGGCGGGGGCGCCTCCACTATGGGCATGCTCTCGGGCGGCGGGCGCCAGCGCGTGACCCTGGGCGAGCGGTGCCTGCTGGGAGCCAACTCCGGCCTGGGCATCCCCCTGGGCGACGACTGCGTGGTGGAGGCCGGCCTCTACCTCACGGCGGGCACGAAGGTCTCGGTCATGCCCCAGGGCGGCGTCGTGCCCGGAGCGCACGGCCTGTTCAAGGAGCCGCGCGTGGTCTCGGCCCGCGAGCTGGCGGGGGTCTCCAACGTCCTGTTCCGCCGCAACTCCCAGTCCGGCGCCGTCGAGGCCCTGGCGCGCGGGGGCAAGGGCATCGAGCTGAGCACAGCCCTCCACACCAACCAGTAGCCCACCTTCGACAATTTGCATGAGATCGGCCTTTTCCGGCGCTGGAGAAGGCCGATCTCATGCAAATTGTCGAAAGGAAGGGGGTTCGGGCACGCGCTGCTGTGATTTGCGATACACTTGTTGTCCGCGGGATCGATGGAGCGTGGGCCATGAGGAGCACCAGTCAGGAACCAGCAGCGCCTCCCCTGGGGGACTCCCTGCCCGCACGCTCCCACGCCTCCCGCACCTCCCACCCCTTCCCCGCCGCCCGGCGCCTGCCGCACGCCGTCCTGAAGACCACCATGGCGGTGACCGGCTCGATCATGGGGCTCTTCGTCCTGGTCCACATGATCGGCAACCTCAAGGTCTTCCAGGGCCCACAGGCATACAACGGCTACGCCGCCATGCTGCGCAGCTTCGCCTACCCGCTCCTGCCCCATGAGGGGCTGCTGTGGGCGCTGCGCGTCGTGCTGCTGGCCTGCATCCTGGCCCACGCCGCAGCCGGGACCGCCCTGTGGCGCCGCGCCCGCCTCGCCCGCGGCCCGCACCGGCGCCGGGGCCTGCTGCCGCGCTCCTTCGCCGCCCGCACCATGCTGCTCTCCGGCGCCGTCATCGGGGCCTTCGTCGTCGTGCACCTGCTGGATCTGACCCTCGGCCGCCTCGTGGCCTCCCCCGACTACCAGCACCCCTCCGGCCACGGCCCCCACCTCGAGGTCCACGCCTACGCCAACCTCGTGGCGAGCCTGTCGCGCCCCTGGATGGCGCTGCTCTACACCGCCGTCATGGTGGTCATCGGCCTCCACCTGGCCCAGGGCCTGTGGAGCGTCCTGCACGACCTGGGCGGCACCGCGCCCCGCCTGCGCCGCATCTGGCTGGCGCTGGCCCTCCTGGTGGCCCTGGCCATCACCGCGGGCAACGGCGCCCTCCCCCTGCTCGTCCTGACCGGAGTGATCTCATGAGCCGCCTGCGCTGGGTCCTCGACGCCGTCCGCCCCCACGGCACCGCCGAATCCGGTGAGCCCACTCCCGGGCCCGACGGCGCTCCCGCCACCGCGAGCGGCCGCGGCCCGGCGGCACCTCCAGCCGCCGCTCCCGCGGCCCGGACCCGCCCCGCGCCCCGCCCACCGGGCCCCGCCACCCCCGACTACCGCGTCGGGGAGGACCTCGACCCCCGCCTTCCCGAGGGCGACCCGATGGACGCCTGGCAGTCCCGCCGCGACTCCTACCGGCTGGTCAGCCCCGCCAACCGCCGTCGGCTCACGGTCATCGTGGTGGGCACGGGCCTGGCCGGCTCGGGGGCCGCCGCCACCCTGGGGCGCCTGGGCTACCGGGTGGAGTGCTTCAGCCTGCACGACGCCGCCCGCCGCGCCCACTCGGTGGCCGCCCAGGGCGGTATCAACGCCGCCCGCGCCCGCAAGGTCGACGGCGACTCCCTGCGCCGATTCATCAAGGACACCATCAAGGGCGGGGACTTCCGGGCCCGGGAGGCCGACGTCGTGCGCCTGGCCCAGGAGTCGGGGCGCGTCATCGACCACATGCACGCCATCGGGGCGCCCTTCGCCCGAGAGTACGGCGGACAGCTCGCCACCCGCTCCTTCGGCGGCGTGCAGGTCTCGCGCACCTACTACACCCGCGGGGAGACCGGTCAGCAGCTGGAGGTGGCCTGCGCCCAGGCCCTCCAGGAGCAGGTGGCCGCCGGCACCGTCAACCTGCACACGCGCACCGAGATGCTCGACCTCATCGTGGCCGACGGCCGCGCCCAGGGCATCGTCACCCGCGACCTGCTCTCCGGGGAGATCCGGGCCTGGAGCGCGCACGCCGTCGTGCTGTGCACCGGCGGCTACGGCTCGGTCTTCCACTTCTCCACCCTGGCCATGGCCTCCAACGCCACCGCCGCCTGGCGGGCCCACCGCGCCGGTGCCGCCTTCGCCTCCCCCAGCTACATCCAGTTCCACCCCACGGCCCTGCCGGTCAGCTCCCACTGGCAGTCCAAGACCACGCTCATGAGCGAGTCCCTGCGCAACGACGGGCGCATCTGGGTCCCGGCCCAGCCCGGCGATGAGCGCGCCCCGGGCGACATCCCCGAGGAGGAGCGCGACTACTACCTGGAGCGGCGCTACCCGGCCTTCGGCAACCTCACACCGCGCGATGTGGCCTCGCGCAACGCCCGCGAGCGCATTGAGTCCGGCCACGGCGTGGGGCCGCTGCGCAACTCGGTCTACCTGGACTTCCGCGACGCCCTGGAGCGGCTGGGGCGCGAGACCATCGCCGCGCGCTACGGCAACCTGTTCGCCATGTACCTCGACGCCACCGGCGAGGACCCCTACGAGGTGCCGATGCGCATCGCGCCGGGGGCCCACTTCACCATGGGCGGCCTATGGGTGGACTTCGACCAGATGACCACCATCCCCGGCCTCTTCGTGGGTGGGGAGGCCTCGAGCAACTACCACGGGGCCAACCGCCTGGGCGCCAACTCGCTGCTGAGCGCCTGCGTGGACGGGTGGTTCACCCTGCCCCTGGCCGTGCCCGACTACCTGGCGGGCCTGGTGGGCGCCCCGGTCCTGGAGGCGGGCGCCCCCGAGGCGCTCGACGCCGTCGAGCGGGCATCGGGGCGGGTGGCCCGGCTCCTGGCGGTGGGCGGCACCCACCGGCCGGTGTGGTTCCACCGCCGCCTGGGGGAGGTCCTCTACGCCGGCTGCGGGGTGAGCCGCAGCGAGGAGGGGCTGATCGAGGCCCTGGCCCGGGTGCGGGCGCTGCGCGAGGAGTTCTGGCGCGATGTGCGCGTGGTGGGCGGGGAGCACCGGCTCAATCAGGAGCTGGAGCGGGCGGGCCGGGTCGCGGACTTCCTGGAGCTGGCCGAGCTCATGGTGATCGATGCCCTGGATCGTCGCGAGTCCGCCGGCGCCCATTTCCGCGAGGAGTTCGCCACCGAGGGCGGGGAGGCCCGGCGCGATGACGAGGCCTGGCGCACCGTGTCGGCCTGGGTCAGCGGGCCCGACGGCGTCCCGGTGCGCCGCAGCGAGCCCCTGGACTTCAGCGTCGTCGAGTTGCAGGAGAGGGATTACCGATGAGGATCACCCTGGAGATCTGGCGGCAGGACGGGCCCCGGGCCGAGGGGCGCTTCGAGACGCATGTGGTGGAGGACGCCGCCCCGGAGATGAGCCTGCTCGAGCTGCTGGATCGGCTCAACGACCAGATCATCGAGGCCGGTGGGGAGCCGGTGGTCTTCGAGTCCGATTGCCGCGAGGGCGTGTGCGGGGCCTGCGGGTTCCTGGTCAACGGGCGCCCGCATGGGCCGGTGGACAACACGCCGGCATGCCGCCAGCACCTGCGGGCCTTCCCGGGGGTGGCCGCCCTGCGCCTGGAGCCGCTGCGGGCCGGGGCCTTCCCGGTGATCCGGGATCTGGCGGTGGACCGCACGGCCCTGGATGAGCTGGTGCGCGCCGGGGGCACGGTGGATGTCATGGCGGGCACGGCCGCGGATGCCGATGCGGTGGCCCAGCCGCGGGCCGATGCCGAGGCGGCGCTGGATTTCGCGGTGTGCATCGGCTGCGGGGCCTGTGTGGCGGCGTGTCCCAATGGTGCGGCGATGCTCTTCGCGGGGGCCAAGCTCGCCCATCTGTCGCTGATGCCGCAGGGCGCCCATGAGCGCTCCCGCCGGGCGCGGGGGATGGCCCGGGCGCTGGACGAGTATTTCGGGCCGTGCTCGGTCTACGGGGAGTGCGTGCCCACCTGCCCGGCGGGCATCCCCCTGGAGGCGATCGCGGCGGCGAACCGGGAGGTGCTGCGTGCCGCCTGGCGCGGCCCCACCCACGACGACTAACCCCCTTCTTTTCGACAATTTGCATGAGATCGGCCTTTTCCGGGCCCGGAGAAGTACGATCTCATGCAAATTGTCGAAAATAGGGGGCGGCGGGTCAGGGCTTGCGGGCAGCGGCGGCGAAGCGGCGCTCGACGTCGTGAGGAAGCTCGCTGATCACGTTGCCCTGCGCCTGCGGAAGCTCCTCGGCCACGCGGTAGATCGAGGCGCTGCGGGTCATGAAGCCGTAGTCGACCAGCTCGCGGCGCAGGTAGGCGACGTCGTCGTGCACGGGGCGCAGGATGTCGCCGACCTCGGCCTCGGTGTAGTCGCGGCCGGCCTCGAACAGGCTGAGGAGCTCCAGGAGGATGACGACGCGGGCCCGCCGCTTGGCGGGGATGGAGACCAGCCGCCCCTGGCGCAGGAAGGAGCGCAGGGTGCGGCGGTGGAAGCGCTCGGCCTCCTGGCGCTGGGAGAGCAAGTGGGCGCGGGCGGTCGTGTAGTTCTCGCCGGTGTCGGCCATGCGGGCGCGCACGAGCCTCTTGAAGTCATGATCGGTGGTCATGGTCAGCCCTTCGGGCGGTCGCGATCCCGGTCATCGCCGCCACGGGTGGAAGGACTCGGAGCGGGGTGCCGGAGGATTCGCTCCCCTTCGCGGGATCGCCGACAGGACCGGGCTGTCGTCCGCTCGGCGTTGGCTCGCCGTGACGGACATGGTAGCAGCCCGGTGCGGGCACCCCTCCCCCACTTTCGACAATTTGCATGAGATCGGCCTTTTCCGGGCCCGGAGAAGTACGATCTCATGCAAATTGTCGAAAAGAAGGGGATCAGGGCTTGCGGGCCACCAGGGCGATGCCGGCCATGTCCTTCTCCCAGTGCTTGAAGGTGCGGCGCATGCTCAGGACGCGGGCGCGCAGCTCCTTGTCACCCAGGACGTTGCGGGCGATGCGCAGGAAGCCGCCCACGCCCTCGTCGCGCAGGTTGCGCCCGACCTTGAGCAGGGCCATGGGGGCGGTCTCGACCCACTCGACCTCCAGGCCGGCCTCCTCCATGAGCCGCCTCCAGGCGGCGGGGGTCATGGGCCGGGCATTGACGTGGATGGAGCGGGCCAGGTCCTTGCGCAGCTCGGTGTAGCGCGCCTCGGCGATGTCGTCGGGGGTCGCGGCGAGCTCGTGGATGGCGTAGCGCCCGCCGGGGCGCAGGATGCGGGCGGCCTCGGCGACGATGGCGGCCTTGCCCTTGTCTCCCTGCATGGTGAGCATGGCCTCGCCGACGACGACGTCGGCGCTGGCATCATCCAGGCCGGTCTTGGCGGCCTCGCCCTGGCGGACGCTGCCGCGCCTGCCGACGACGGCGGCCACGCGCGTGGCGGCGTCGGGGTCGCGGTCGATCGCGGTGTAGGAGGCGAGGCCCGCCTTGAGGATCTCGGCGGCAGTGCGCCCCAGGCCCGGGGCGAGCTCGACGACGTCGGAGCCGGGCAGTCCCGCATGCCGGAGCATGGCGGCGGACAGGGCGGCTCCGCCGGGGCGCAGGACGCGCTTGCCGGCTCGGGCCAGCACCCAGTGCCCGGGGGCGGTGGACACGGGCCGGCCCGCATGGGGCAGGGGGAGGCCTGTCTGGTCGGAAGCGTGGGAGGGGGCGGTGGCTGGAGTGGTGCGGGCCGGGGCGGGGGCATCATCAAGCTCTGACATGTGCTAAGCCTAGCCTTACAAAGGTGTGCGGGGCGGGACTTGCGCCGCAGGCAGTCGTCTGCCGGTGCAGGACCGCGCGGGCGATGGGACTCCGCCCGACGACGAAGATCCACAACATCGACTATTGTCACGTGATCCTTGACACGTCGCAATCAAGTCGTTACCTTCAGACCATGGCCGCTTCACAGCCGCAGGGCCCCGACCGCGAACCGCAGCCACGGCGCTCGCGCCGGTGGGTCATCGCGAGTGCGGCCCTCGCAGGGATCACGGTGGTCCCACCCGGTCTGGCCTGGGCCTTCGGCCCCGGCGGCTACCTGGGCGAGAACGCCCGCAGACTACGAGCCCTGGAGAACGACCCCATGGGAGCCGAGACGATCCTCGGCCACACCGCCTTCCACACCGATAAAGCCAGACTCCCCGGATGGCTGGAGTGGAAGACATCCAGACTGTATTTAAAACGGTATTTCCATAGCGACCACCAACCTAGCTCCCTCGTGTCAGAATTTATTACTTACGCAGAAGGCCATGGTTGGACCAAAGACGAGAAGTTCTCCAACAGTAACCTATGGACTGCACGTCACACCGACCGAGACTCCGACGACTACATGCAACTCCATATCGTCATACTAGACAACGAAGATTCAACTAATACCCTCAAGGGCGCAATTCTCATCTCCCTGGGTTACAACTAACAGGGAACTATCGTCCAGAAAGGCAAGATTCGATGTGACGACTCACCCCCGATTCCATCATTCCCACCATCACTATCGCCCTAGTTTTGATGGCATTGTCTGCTTTTCCAGCAACTACACCGACCGCAAGAGCAGAGGCAACTACAAATACTCTGCACATCACCCTCCTAGGCGACTCCTATTCCGCCGGAACCGGCGCTGGTTCCTACTACGGCGAAGAAGGCTCCTACAGGAGCCACAACAACTGGGCACACAGGTATGTTGACTGGATCAACGATCAAGGCACGCCCGCCATCCTTACTAATCTTGCATTCAATGGTGACACAACACAGCAAGTACTAGGGAACGAAGGACAAGTCGCCAATATGCCCACGGACTCCGACGTCGTCATGTTCACGATCGGCGGCAACGACGTGCATTTCAGTGACATTGTCAAGCAGTGCTTCACCCTCGGCATCAGGGACGCTAAGACCTGCAAGCAGAAGGTCGATGAGGCGAACTCAGGGCTGGCGGGCGTGAGGACGAATACGGAGAAGATACTCCAAGAGATCGACAACAAGCTCCCCGATGGTGCCCAAGTCATCCTCGTGGGCTACCCTCGCCTGGCTACCGATGACGAGTACATCCTCCAGGACTCGGAGACCACGTACGATGCCGGCGCCGGCGTTCGAGGCCTCAGCGATGCCGCTAGAACAGTGCAGTCGAACCTCGTCAACAATTGGAACGCCGCGCACCCTGGACTCAAGGTCACCTACATCGACGGAGTCATCAACGCCTTCAGCGGGCACGAGCCGGACCCCTCAGTCAAGAACCGGAACGACTACCGCTGGCTCAACGAGTTCTTCGAGACAGAAGGCGTACTGGGCAAGGACGGGAAGACGGAATCAAAGGCGAGCAAGGACACGAACGTATTCTATCACCCGAACCTCATCGGCCACTCCCAGATCGCCGAACTGATTCAATCAAAGGTCGGTGTCCCCGACTCCGTGAGCCCCCAGGACCTCAAGGGAACCATCGACATCGTCTTCGTCGTGGACTCCACCGGATCCATGCAGGACGATGCCGCGGCCGCACGGAACAACATACGCTCCATCATGGAGCAGACCAGCAAGCGATCATCCTCCTACCGATTCGCCCTCGTGGATTACAAGGACCACCCACAGTTCAATCCGAACAACTACCTGGCGCGCACCGACGTCGACTTCACCACCGACCCCGCGGCGATTGAACGCGGTTTCGACTCACTGACCTTCGAGGGCGGAAACCTCTTCAACACCAACGCCACGGTCTACAGCGGCACGATGCAGGCACTGGGACTCACGTGGCGCGACGGGGCAAAGAAGATCGCCCTCGTCATCGGGGACGCCCCTCCCCGCAACCCAGAGCCCGGCACTGGATACACATCAGAATCTGTCGCGAAAGCGGCCTATGACGTCGACCCGGTGAGTGTTTACGGCATCAACACCAACGGGTCATTGAACTCCCCCGATTTCCAGTCACTGGTATCACAAAGTGGGGGCACCATCACAGACGCCGCCTCACCGGACGACATCACGGGGCTCATCAATCAGGCAATCGACGCCGAGCTCAATAAACCGTTCGCCTGGATTCAAGGACCCTATGTCGCCAAAGCGGGTGAGGCCATCGAGATCGACGCCGCAGCCTCCCACGCGACCAAGGGAGAGCTCACCAGGATCGAGTGGGACTTCAACGGCGACGGCACCTATGAGGAGACCTCCACCTCAACCCGCATCCAGCACACATTCACAGAGGCCTACAGCGGAGTCATCGGACTCCGCGTCACTCAAACCGATGGGCAGACGGCCACCGCAACAACCCGAGTGGATGTCACCGATGACGGCGACATCACTCCACATGAGAGCGACAACTGCCCAGACGTCAACAACTACGGCCAGAGCGACTATGACGGTGACGGCATCGGTGACGATTGCGACGCCGATCCCGGCTTCCCCACGCAGGACCTGCCGGGAGTGTGCGTCGTCGGGGAGACCTGCTCGAACAACCCCTCGAACACGCCTCCCAGCACCACCCCCGCACCGTCGCCCTCGGCCGATCCGCCCAGCAGCTCCGCGCCGGCCACACCGACCGGGACTGATTCATCCCCGGCCCGGGGGCAGAGCGGAGACCGGGCAGCTGTGACCGACACGGCTCTCTTCACACAGACAGCCCCGGCATGGCCAACGCCCGAGCCCCCGATGACATAGCACCCCAACCTTCGACAATTTGCATGAGATCGTACTTCTCCGGGCCCGGAAAAGGCCGATCTCATGCAAATTGTCGAAAAGAAGGGGGTCAGACGCGGGTGACGCGGTCCAGGCTGGGCACGCCGGTGCGGGTCGCCGGGTAGTACTCCTCGTCGTGGCGGCGGCGGTGCATGGCCACGTAGTGGCGCTCGGTGGAGCCGTTGTAGACCTGGCGGGGCCGGCCGATCCGCTTGGCCGGGTCGGCGATCATCTCCCGGAACTGGGCGATCCACCCCGGCAGGCGCCCCAGGGCGAACAGGGGGGTGAACATCTTGGTGGGGAAGCCCATGGCCTGGTAGATGAGGCCGGTGTAGAAGTCCACGTTGGGGTAGAGCTTGCGCGAGACGAAGTAGTCGTCCTTGAGGGCGGCCTCCTCCAGCTCCATGGCGATCTCCAGCTTGCGGTCGCCCTCGCCCCCGCCCAGGCGGGCCAGGACGTCGTGCGCCGTCTCCTTGACGATGGCGGCGCGCGGGTCGTAGTTCTTGTAGACGCGGTGGCCGAAGCCCATGAGCCGCACCCCGTCCTCCTTGTCCTTGACCTTGCGCACGAACTCGGAGGTGGACATCCCCGAGGTCTGGATCATGTCCAGCATGCGCAGCACAGCCTCGTTGGCGCCGCCGTGCAGCGGGCCGGACAGGGCCCCCACGCCGGCGGCCACGGAGGCGTACATGTTGGCGTCGGCCGAGCCCACCAGGCGCACGGTGGAGGTCGAGCAGTTCTGCTCGTGGTCGGCGTGCAGGATGAGCAGCATGTCCAGGGCGCGCACGACGGCGGGGTCGATCTCGTAGGACTGGTAGGGCATGCCGAAGGTCATGCGGATGAAGTCCTCGACGTAGCCGCGCTTGGGCTCGGGGTAGAGCAGGGGGAGGCCGATGGCGCGCCGCGCGATGTAGCTGATCATCGTGGGCATCTTGGCCAGCAGCAGGATGGTGGCCAGCTCGCGCTCGTAGGGGTCGTGCGGGTTGAGGGTGTCCTCGTAGTAGGTGGCCAGTCCCGCGATACCGGCCTGGAGGATGGCCATGGGGTGGCCGGAGGAGGGGAAGGAGGTGAAGAAGCTGAGGAAGTCCTCGTGCAGGAGGCGGTGGCGCGCGATGCGGCGCTCCATGCGCTCGAAGGACTCCCGATCGGGCAGGTCGCCGTAGATGAGCAGGTAGGCGACCTCGGCGAAGGTGGAGGACTTGGCCAGCTCCTCGATGGGGTAGCCGCGATAGCGCAGGATGCCGGCGGCTCCGTCGATGTAGGTGATCTGGGAGGTGCACGAGGCCGTGTTGGTGAAGCCGGGGTCGAGGGTGACCAGGCCGGTGGTGCCCAGCAGCTTGCCCACCTCCAGGCCGTCCGATCCGTCGGTGGCGAAGGAACGGGCCAGCTCCATGGTCTGGCCGTCAACGGTCAGGAGGCCGGGGCCGTCGGCGGCACGGCTGTCCTGAGCCTCGGGCTGCTCGGCGGGCGGGGTGGCGGGTGCGCTCGTCATGGTGCTCCTTGACTGCCTGCTCGGTGCCGGCACCGGGCCGGCGTATCGACGTCGTTCCGGGGTCTCGCGGCCCGGGCTGGTCCTACTGTACGGGCTCACGCGGGGAGCGCGCCCATCGTCCCACCCGCGCTCTCGCGCAGTCGACGGCGGAGCCGGGCCGGGGCGCCCGACGGCGGAGCGGGCCTGGCCGGGCAGCCCCCGGGACCGGGGCTCGACGCCGGCCACACGCGCCGGGTCGCGGGTCACTCACTGGCCGCCCACCGGCGGCCTCCTGACCAGCCGGCCCGTGTCCGCAGCCCCGAGGCGGAGCACCTCCTGGGACGCCGTCCGGCAGGCCACGCGGGGAGCGTGACCAGGCCCCGCCAAGAACTCACGAAGAACCCGAAAGAACTCGGCAAGAACTCGAAAGAACCCCACGATCCCTGCCATCACTGGGAAAAGTCCCCCTCCTCGGCTCCGGGGGCGACCCCCGGAGGCCTCACAGTTCTTGACGAGTTCTTTCAAGAACTTGATAATTACTCCATGCATCCGCTTGTTTTGGACGCCCTGGAGGCGGTCGCCTCGGGCAGCACCCCCGATAGCCAGGAGACCGCCCACCTGGACTTCAAGGAGGACCCCGCCCGGGCGCCCCATACCCGCGGCAACCCCGATGCACAGCGCATCCAAACCCTTCTCGACGCTGCGATCTGCTTCGCCAACGCTGACGGCGAGTCCTTCATCGTCCTGGGGGTTCGCGACAAAGCGCGAGGCCAGGAAGCCTTCACGGGGACGGACGCCTCACCTGAGGACATCGCGTCCAAGATCTTCAACCGCACCCGCCCGAACCTCACCGTCGAGGCCCAGGCCGAGGACTTCGAAGGGCACCGCCTCGTCATCATCCGAGTACCCCAGGGCCTGGCCCTCTACAGCCGCATGGACGGCGCCGCCTCGCGGAGGACAGGCACGCGCTGCCTACCCCTGAGCGACGACGAGCGCCACCACATCCACTTCTCGCGCACCAACCCCGACTACACGGCCACACCCACCACACAGGGCATCGAGGCTCTCGACGGCGTTGCCCTGGCGGAGGGGGTGCAGCACTTCAATACCCGGCACCCCGACGACGCCGTGGCCGCACCCGCGGAGATGCTGCGCCGCCTGGGGGTGGTCGATAACGAGGGTCGCCTGCTCACCGCAGCTCATATCCTCTTCGGGCAGCCCTTGGGAGCACACGCGGGTGCGCAGCACCTATGGCGCGCAGCGCCGGGGGCGGAGCCGGAGCGCAACGATCTGGATTCGCCGCTCATCGTGGCCATCCCCCAGGCCCTGCAACGCATCCGCACCCACTCAAATGCCGAGATTGCGAGGATCGAGTTGCCCACTGGCCAGGAGCGCCATATTCGCGACTTCCCAGAGCGCGCCGTTGACGAGGCGGTTCTCAATGCCTTCGCCCACCGCGACTGGACATTGAGGCGGCCTATCGTCATCGACCAATCACCCCTGACTCTCAACATCACCTCACCGGGAGGCCTTCCCGTGGGAGTGCGTAGTTCTCACCTGCTCACCGCGGCCTCAACCCCACGCAACCCCACACTCATGCATGCCCTTCACCGCCTCGGACTGGTCGAGGAGACCTCGCGGGGCTTTGACCGGATGTGGACCTCCATGCTGGCCTCTGGCCGGGATGCCCCGGAGATCGAGGCAGAGGAGTCGCATGTGCGCGTGGCCTTCACCGCCTCGGTGGAGGATCCGGGTTTCGTCCGCGCATTGGCCCTCCTTCCCGATGTCGTCGGGAGCGCCAATGCCCTCAACATCAACACGCTCCTGGCCCTCAAGCACCTCACGCGGGCCAGCGTGCTGACGCAGGCGGGAGCAGGTGGCCTCTTCCAGCTCAGCCAAGCAGAAGCCCGCACCGTTCTGATATGGCTGACCAGCATCGGGCTACTGGCTCCCGACGCGCACAAGCACACATGGGGCCTCACCCCTGAGGTCCGCACGATTCTGCGGGATCAGGAGGTGCCCGCCCCCACCGCCAGCGAGATCGAGTCGACCATCATCGACATGCTCGCCTCGGGATCGGTAACGAACCGAGAGATCGTCACGGCCACCGGGGCACCGCCATCCATCATCACCGGGATCCTGCGCCACCTGGCAGCCACCAATGTCATCGAGAAGGATCCCGACGGGCCTGCTCGGGGGCCGGCGGTGCGCTGGCGCTCGCGTTAGCCTCCACGCACGGAGAGCGGCCAGGCCCCGCCAAGAGCCCGTCAAGAACCCGAAAGAACTCGGCAAGAACTCGAAAGAACCCCACGATCCCTGCCATCACTGGGAAAAGTCCCCCTCCTCGGCTCCGGGGGCGGCCCCCGGAGGCCTCACAGTTCTTGGCGAGTTCTTTCAAGAACTCGCCAAGAACTGTGAGGAGCTCCAGTGGTCCCCACCGGTGAGCCGCGCGGCACGCGCCCCAGCAGCCGGGCGCCCGAGCCGCGCCTCAGCGGCGGAACAGCTCAGTGGAGCGCAGGCGCTCGGCGGCGGCGGCGACCCGCTCGTCGGTGTCGGTCAGCGACATGCGCACCCGCCCGGCACCAGCCTGGCCGTAGAAGTCCCCGGGCGCCACCACGATCCCCAGCTCGGCGAAGGCCCCCACCAGGTCGTAGGCACTCATCTCGGCCGGCCCGCCCAGCCACAGGTAGAGGCCCGCCACGGAGGCCGGGTCGTTGACCAGGCCCGCGGCCGCCGTCGCCCCCGCCAGGGCCTCGCGGCGCCGGCGGTAGACGGCCTTCTGGGCCTCCACATGCTCCTCATCGCCCAGCGCCGCGACCAGGGCCGCCTGCACGGGGGCGGGCACGAGCAGCCCCGCATGCTTGCGCACCTCGGTGACCGCCGCCACCAGGACCGGGTCCCCCGCCAGGAGGGCGGCCCGGTAGCCCGCCAGGTTGGACTGCTTGGACAGCGAGTACAGCGCCAGCAGGCCCTCGCGCCCGGCCGCTCCTCCCACCCCGGGGTCCAGGAGGCTGGGAACGCCCCGGCTCGCCCAGGGCTCCTCCCAGGCCAGCTCGGCGTAGCACTCATCGGAGACGACGACGGCGCCGCGCTCGCGCGCCCAGGACACGATCCGGGCCATCTGCTCCACGCTGAGCACATGCCCGTCGGGGTTGCCGGGGCTGTTGAGCCACACCATGGCCACCCGCCCCTGCTCGGGAAGGCTCCAGGTGGCGGGGTCGGCGTCGGTGTCCACGGGCACCGGGATCGCGCCCACGAGGCGGGCCCCGACGTCGTAGGTGGGGTAGGCGGCGCGGGGGTGGAGCACGAGGTCACCGGGGCCGGCCCCCAGCTGGAGGGGCAGGAGGGCCACCGACTCCTTCGACCCGATGGTCGGCAGGACCTCGGCCTCGCTGAGGCCCTCCACGCCGCGGCGCCGCGCCATCCACTCGATGATGGCGGCCCGGACCTGGGGCGTGCCCGCGGTGGTGGGGTATCCGGGGGCGTTGGCGGCCCCGGTCAGGGCGGCGCGGGCCACCTCGGGGGTGGGGTCCACGGGGGTGCCCACGGCCAGGTCGACGACGCCGTCGGGGTGCTCGGCGGCGCGCGCCCGGTAGGGGCGCAGGGAGTCCCAGGGGAAGTCGGGCAGGACCGAGGCGCGGGGCAGGACCCGGGCGGGACGGGAGGCGGAGGAGCTGGAGGCAGTGGCTGCAGTGGCTCTGGAGGCGGCGTTCACCGGGCCATTGTCCCTCCTGTGTCCACCTGGGTGGGCCCTGCGTCCTGCAGGCCGGACCCGGGCGGCCCGCCCTGCGCGCGGCCGGGGATGGAATGCGAGTGCGGGGTGCAGAATGCGAGTACCCCGCACTCGCATTCTGCACCCCGCACTCGCAATCTGCGGAAGAGGGAAGGGCGGTGAGCCCGATGGGCCCGGATCAGCCGGCTAGGCCCCGGATCAGCGGGTGGTCAGCCCTGGAGGTGCTGGTTCTGCGGCGGCAGGGCGGCGATCATGGGGTCGTCGTAGGGCTGGGGCCCCGCCATCTGGGCGCCACCGGGCGAGCCCAGGCCCTGGATCTCGAAGAAGTCGATGTTGGCCCGGGTGTAGTCCTCCCACTCCTCGGGCACGTCGTCCTCGTAGAAGATCGCCTCAGTGGGGCACACCGGCTCGCAGGCCCCGCAGTCCACGCACTCGTCGGCGTTGATGTAGAGGCTGCGTTCGCCCTCGTAGATGCAGTCGACGGGACATTCGTCGACGCAGGCGCGATCCTTGACGTCGACGCAGGGCTGGGCGATGACATACGTCATGGCTGCGTGTCCTCTCGATGCTGTTGTGCCGACGGCGCGCGGCACGGGTGTACGGACAAGTATCGTCTCCCGCGCCCCTGGACCCAAGAGCCCGCTGACGTGGGCATGAGCACTGCGCGCCTCACCCGCAGATGATGTTGTTGTCCGGGTAGTAGGCGGTGGTCAGGACATCGTCGGGCACGGCCTGGCCGTTGTGGCTGCGCTTGCGGGTCACGGTGATGTCGAAGCCCGGGTTGCCGCCGGTGTAGGGCTGGCACTGGGGGCCTGACTTGCGCTCGGTGACCACGGGGCGGAAGTTGTAGCGCTCGGACTCGGTGATGGTCACGTCGTAGTACTTCGTGGACCACAGCCGCACGTGGATCTGCTCACCATCGAGCCAGGCCTGGACCAGGACGCCGTGGGGCGTGGGGTTGGTGAACTTCACGTCGAGCTTGCCGGTCCACAGGGTGGCCTCACGGCCCGCGGGGTAGCGGTCGAAGTAGTACTGGTGGGGGTGGTGCTCGGTGTCGTCCATGCCCGCCTCGAAGCCGGCGTTGAACACGGTGGTGGCCACCTGGCTCAGCCCCCCGCCCAGGGAGTCGATGTGCTCCCCGTTGGAGATCACCCCGGCGTCGGCGAAGCCGTGCTCGTAGTCCACCTCGCCCAGGGCCTCCTCCAGGGAGAAGACCTCGCCGGGCTTGACCACGGAGCCGTTGATGAGCTCGGCGCCGCGCCGGAGGTTCTGGGTGCGGGGCAGGTCGCCGGCGTTGTAGGGCGTGGAGTACTCCCCCACGACCTCCTTGACCCCCCAGTCGGCCTCGGGGGTGGTGTCCTCGGGCTTGAGCACGCTCAGCGGCAGGGCGACGGTGCGCGAGGCGGGGTCGGTGCCCTTGGCGGCGGTGGTGGTCAGGGACTGGGTGAGGGAGTCCATGTCGATGCCCGTGCCCTCGGCGGGGGCCACGTACTGGGGCTTGTCCCCCGCCGCGCCCGTCTGCGTGCCGTCGATGGTCCAGGAGGCGTCGATGGCGGGCTTCTCCACCTCCCCCATGGTGCCCACGATGGTGTCGTGGAGCATGGTGGTGTCGATGCTGGCCGCCAGGCGCCCGCCGTCGGTGCTGATGGAGGTCATGGAGGCGGTCTGCTCGGGGGTCAGGGTGACGGTGGGGGTGGTGGCCTTGGACTCCACCTGGGTGCCCACGGCGGTGATGGCCATGTCGGCCGAGAGCATGGGGCTCAGGGTGGAGTCGACGAAGTCCTTGGCCTCCTGGTCGGTGATCGCCGGGACGGCCACCCCCTCGGCCAGGGCGATGCTCTGCTGCCCCAGCGGCCAGCCCCGGGAGAGCTGCTCGACGGAGGCCTTGACGTCCAGGCCCACGCCGTCCTGGGCGGGGGTGGTGGTCACCTGGGTGCCCTCCAGGGAGACGGTGGCGGAGACGGCGCCGTTGGCCATGGAGTCGATGCGGTCCTCCAGCGCGCCGGTGAGGGTCTCGGAGTCCACGCGCAGGACGGCGTCGCTCTGGGCCCCGCCCAGGCGCTGGGCGATGGTCAGGGGGTTGAGGGTGAAGCCGGCGACCTGGTCCATGGTGGCCTCGGCGTCCAGGGAGACGCCGGACTCGGCGGGGACGAGCTCGGAGCTGCCCTGCCCGACGGTGAGGGTGACGGGCTGGGCGAGCTGGGCGCCGATCTGCTCGCCCAGGCGGGTGCCGGCCTGCTCGGGGCTGAGCCCGGACAGGTCGACGCCGGAGACGGTGGTGCCCGAGGCGATGTGCTGCGTGGTCCACCAGGCCAGAGCGCCCCAGGCCAGCAGGATGGTGATGCCCGCGGCCGCGCCCACGGCCAGCAGGCGGCGACGGCGGGGAGCGGCCGTGACGGCCGCCGCGGCACTGGCGGCGTCGCCCCGGGCGCCGGCCCCATCGGCCTCCTGGGCAGGAGCATCGGCGGAGGCCTCATCGGCCCCGCCCTGGTTGGGGGCGGCGCCGAGGTCGTCGTCGGTGCTGTCAGCACCGGACTGCCCCGCGGGAATGGGCCAGGCGGGGGCGGTGGCCCAGTTGGCGGTGGCGGGGGAGCCGGCCGGGGCGGGCGAGCCCGGGCCCGACGGCGCAGCGCCTCCGGGAGCGGCTGGGGAGGCGGCGGCGCCGGCCGAGGACTCGGCGGCACCGGCCTGGGCGCTCTCGGCGCGCAGTGCGGGCCAGCGCGACTCCCCCAGGACGGTCTCGCTGGCGTCATGGCCCGGCTCGGACCAGACCCGCTCGGTGTGGGCGGCCACCGCGGGGGTGATGGAGGACTCGAAGCCCTCCCCCCCGGGGGCGACGGTGGACTCCTGCGGGGCGGGATCGGGGTCGCCGCTGGGCGCGGATGGGGCCACCGGCGGCATGGCCGGGGCGATGGAGGGCGGGAGCTTGCCGCCCCCGTGCTGGATCCAGCTGATCATGTGGGCGCCCTGGTCCTGCGCCGGGGTGATGCCGTAGGTCTCGGGGCCCGCCTCGGCGGGGGTCGCGGCCTCGTCCTCCGAGGCGGCCGCCGGCGGCCGGGCCACGTCATCGGCCGGGTCACTGCTGCCCTCGGCGCTGTCACCCGCGTGAGCGGGGCCGTCATTGTCCGGGCCGCCGCCCTCCTCATCACCGGCACCCCCGTGAGCGGGGCCGGCATCGGCGGCCGGCCCGGAGTCGCCGTCCGGGAGGCCGGCGTCCTCGGCGCCCGCCCCGGTGTCGGGCTCAGCGTCATCGGGGCTCGCGCCGGCAGGACTCGCGCCGGTGGGGGCCGCGCCGTCGGCAGCGGTGCTCCCAGCATCCTCCACGGCGTCCTGCGCGCCCTCGCTCACGGCGGCGACCTGGTGCCCGACGAGCCCGGGGCCCGTGGGATCGGGGGCCTCCTGGGGGCTGAGAGGGCTCTGGGGCACGGGGCGATCGGCCGCCTCGGGCTCGGCGCCGCCCTGACCGCCGTCGGGATGCCCGCCCTGGCTGCGCTGGTTCCGGCTCATGGGCTGGGCTCCTCTCAGGCCTCGGCCCGGCGGCGCCGGGCGGCGTCACGGAAGCGCTCCTGGGAGTTCAGGATCACCTTGCGGATGCGCACCGCCTCGGGAGTGACCTCCACGCACTCGTCGTCGGCGGCGAACTCCAGGGCCTCCTCCAGGGTCAGGCGCCGCGGCGGGGTGAGGCCCTCGAAGGAGTCGGCGGTGGAGGAGCGCATGTTGGTCTGCTGCTTCTCGCGCACGACGTTGACATCCATGTCCTCGCCCCGGGGGTTCTCCCCCACGACCTGGCCCTCGTAGGTCTCCTGGGTGGGCTCGACGAAGAACGTGCCGCGGTCCTGCAGCCGGATGAGGGCGTAGGCGGTGATGGCCCCGGCACGGTCGGAGACCAGGGAGCCGGTGGTGCGCGAGTCGATGGGCCCGGCCCAGGGCTCGTAGCCCTCGGCGATGGAGGAGGCGATGCCGGTGCCGCGGGTCTCGGTGAGGAACTGGGTGCGCAGCCCGATGAGGCCCCGGGCGGGGATGAGGAACTCCATGCGGATCCAGCCGGTGCCGTGGTTGGTCATGGTCTCCATGCGGCCCTTGCGCGCCGCCATGAGCTGGGTGACGGCGCCCAGGTACTCCTCGGGCACGTCGATGGTCATGCGCTCCACGGGCTCGTGCCGCTTGCCGTCGATGGTGCGGGTGACCACCTGGGGCTTGCCGACCGTCAGCTCGAAGCCCTCGCGGCGCATCTGCTCGACCAGGATCGCCAGGGCCAGCTCGCCGCGCCCCTGCACCTCCCAGGCGTCGGGGCGGGAGGTGGGCAGGACGCGCAGGGAGACGTTGCCGACCAGCTCGCGGTCCAGGCGATCCTTGACCTGGCGGGCGGTGACCTTGGCGCCCTTGGTGCGACCGGCCATCGGGGAGGTGTTGATGCCGATGGTCATGGAGATGGCCGGGTCGTCCACAGTGATGAGCGGCAGGGGGCGGGGGTCCTCGGGGTCCACGAGGGACTCCCCGATGGTGATGTCCTCGATGCCGGCGATGGCCACGATGTCACCGGCGTGGGCCTCCTCGGCGGGCTTGCGGTCCAGCCCCTCGGTGATGAGCAGCTCGGAGATGCGCGCGGCGGCCAGGGTGCCGTCGTGGCGCGCCCAGGCCACGGCCTGGCCCTTGCGGATGGTGCCGTTGTGGATGCGCAGCAGCGCCAGGCGGCCCAGGAAGGGCGAGGCGTCGAGGTTGGTCACATGGGCCTGGAGGGGGGCGCCCTCGTCGTAGGAGGGCCCGGGGATGCGCTCGATGATGGTGCGGAAGAGCGGCTCCAGATCGGGGCTCTCGGGCAGGGCGCCGTCGGCGGGGGCCTCGGTGCCGGCGCGGCGGGCCTTGGCCGAGGCGTAGATGACGGGCACGTCCAGGACGGCATCGAGGTCGATGTCGGGGTGCTCGTCGGCCAGGTCGCTGGCCAGGGACAGCAGCAGATCGGTGGACTCCGAGACGACCTCGGCCAGGCGGGAGTCGGGGCGGTCGACCTTGTTGACCACCAGGATGACGGGCAGGTTGGCGGCCAGGGCCTTGCGCAGCACGAAGCGGGTCTGGGGCAGGGGCCCCTCGGAGGCGTCCACGAGCAGGACGACGCCGTCGACCATGGACAGGCCCCGCTCGACCTCCCCACCGAAATCGGCGTGGCCGGGGGTGTCGATGACGTTGATGGTGATGCCGTCGGGGCAGCCGGCGGCGACCGCGGCGGGGCCCGCGTAGTGAACGGCCGTGTTCTTGGCCAGGATGGTGATGCCCTTCTCCCGCTCCAGCTCGCCGGAGTCCATGACGCGCTCACCGGTGGACTCGGTGGTGGCGCGCTCCCCGAAGGCGCCCGCCTCCCACAGCATCGCGTCCACCAGGGTGGTCTTGCCGTGGTCGACGTGGGCGACGATGGCGACATTGCGCAGGTCCTGGCGCAGGCTCATACAGGGCTCTTCCTCCGGGTCGGGCGGTCCCCGGCCCGGGACGCCTGTCGGGCGGCCGCCGGCGGGGCGGGGAACATGGCAAGGCTAGGGGACGGCGGGAGGGGCCTGCCATGGTCAGGCCTACACCCGTGCTGTGCCGCTCACCACGGGGCCGGCGCCCCGCCCAGCCCCCGTTGCACATCTTCAGGCCCCGGCCCATCCGCCATCCCCGGCTTTTCCGCATGATTCCAGTACCGGCCGGCATGGGTGCGGGCTGAAGATGTGCAGCGAGGGGGCCGCTGCACATCTTCGGCGCCCAACGGCAGGATTGAGCTGACACGAACCGCGGAATCATGCGGATCAACCAAGCGGTCGATTCTTGAAGATGTGCAACAGGGGGAGAGAGGGAGGGAGAGAGAGCGGGGGTCATAGGAGGATGGCCAGGGCCAGGAGCAGGGCCGTCAGGCCCGCGCCGGCGACGACACCCCGGTTGGTGCGCACCTGCGGGCGCGTCTGCACCTCCTCCGGTTCGGCGAGCCCGCCCTCGCTCTGGGGCTGATCCGGCCGGGGCCCGTCCCGGCCGCTCTCCCGGCGCGCGCCTGGAGGTGCCGGGGAGGCCAGGGCCTGCTCCCGGTAGAGCTCGATGAGGTCCATCGCCCCCGCGGCGTCGAGCTGGAGGCGGTGGGTGCCCTCCCCGGGGGTGACGAGCTCGGGGCGGGCCACGGGCCGCCCCGACTGGCCCGCCGCGCTGCCGCCCGGGAGCCCGCCCCGTCCCCGGGGGCGATCACTGCGGCCCAGGCGCTCGCGCTGCTCGACGTGGTAGCGCAGCCCGGCGGCCAGGCCCCCGCCCCTGGGGGCAGCGGCGGCGCGGATGCGCCTGCCGTCGTCCAGGACGATCTCCAGGCCCCAGCGCCCCGCGCAGCGCTCGATCCGCTCCCAGGGCAGGACCCAGGTGCGCCAGGCGTTGCGGACGGTGAGGCCATGGGCCTCCAGGCGCAGCGCCGGCATCCACCACAGCAGGACGGCCGCGCCGGTGAGCAGGGCGCTCCAGGCGATCACCTGCACCGCCACCCGGCCGCCGCCGGTGCTCCCCGAGCCGCTGAGATGGCCGGGAACGAGCACGGCGGCGATGACGAGCGCGCACAGGGCCGCCACCAGGACGGTCGCGGCGCGGGCGGTCCAGGAGCGGATGATGACGGTGGGCACCGCCCCATGATGCCCCACGCGCAGCGGGCTCCCGGGCCCACCGCTCACGGGTGGGGCCGGGAGCCCGCTGGTGTCCGTGGCCACCGGGGCGGAGCGCCGGGGCACGAGGGCCCCGGGCCCGGCCGGTGTCAGCCGATCACTCGGAGACGTAGCCGATGCGCTCGGGGCGGTAGGAGGCCAGGCCCTGGGCGCCGAAGTTGGCCAGGCGCTTGGGCACGGCGGTGAACTCGCGGCGCTCGTACATGGGGAAGTTGAGCACGTGCTCCCAGACGAGCTCGTCGACCTGGTTGGTCAGCTCCACGCGCTTGGCGTTGTCCATCTCGACGTCGATCTTGGCGATGAGCTCGTCGATCTCGGGGACGGACTGGCCCGAGTAGTTCGAGCCGCTGCCGGTGCCGTAGATCTGGCCGACATTGGCCATGGGGTACTGGGTCTTCTGCCAGGTGAAGGCGGTCATCTCGTAGTTGCCGGCCTGGACGTACTCGGTGAAGTACTTGTCATTCTCGACCGTGTTGAGGCTCAGGGTGATGCCGACCTCCTTGAGCTGGGACTGCAGGAGGGTCGCCTCGTTCTCAGTGGTGGGGGTGCCCTGGGGGATGACGAAGGAGATCTCCAGCTTCTTGCCGTCCTTCTCGCGGACCTCCCCGCCCTCGGGCAGCATCCACCCGGCCTCGTCGAGGAGCTTCTTGGCGGCCTCGACGTCGTAGGACCAGGGGCCGGAGTTGTCCTTGTAGCCCTCCTGGCTGGGCATGAAGAAGCGGTTGCCCAGCATGAGCTCGGCAGGGTCGTCGATGGGCAGCCCCGCCAGGTCGGAGGCGGCGATGGCCTCGCGGTCGCAGGCGCGCATGATGGCCTGGCGGACCTTCTCCTCGGACAGGGGGCCGCTGGCGGCATTGAGGGTGAAGTGGCGCCACTGGAGCCCGCCCGCCTGGCGCACCTCGGCGTCGGAGCGGCCGACGGCCTGGGTGTAGGTGTCGGCGTTGATGATGTACTGGATGACGTCGATCTCCCCGTTGGCGAAGGAGGTGGCCTCAGCCGCGGCGTCCAGAACCCGGAAGGTCACCTTGTCCAGCTTGGGGGTCTCCCCCCACCACTTGTCATTGGGGGTGAGGGTGACCACCTGCTGGGCGGCATCCCAGGACTCGACCTTGAAGGGGCCGGCGAAGATGTCGTTGTTGAAGTCCTTCTCCACGGAGGTGTTGAAGGTCTCGGCATCCTTCATGAAGTCGGCGGGGAAGCAGGTGGAGAGCACCCCGGTCCAGTCGGGGTAGGGGGACTCGAAGAGCACCTTGAACGTCGTGTCGGACTCCTTCTCCACCTTCTCCACCTTCTCAATGCCGTCGGTGGAGGCCCAGGAGTAGTCCTCGCTCTTGGCCGCGGCGTAGAAGGCCTCGAAGTCCTCGGGCACGATGCTCTTGCCCGAGCCCCACACGGCCTTGGGGTTGAGCTCGATGCTCACCACCGTCTTGCCGTCGACCTCCTCGGCCTCGGCCGAGGCCAGGAAGTCGGGGTTGGGGGTGGCCTCGCCCTTGTCGTCATAGTCGAAGAAGTAGGGGAAGACGAAGTTGTAGATATTGCGCAGATTCACGTCATTGCCCGCCACCGTATTGACATTCCAGTTGGCGATCGGGGCAGTGATCGCGAACTTCAGCTCCCCTCCCTGCTCGATCTTGTCGGGCTCGACGGCGTTGATGCCCTCAGCACCCCCGGAGCCCGAGGAGCCGTCCGTCTTGGAGCAGGCCGCCAGGGCGAGGAGGGCGGCAGTGGAGGCACTGCCCGCCAGGAACATGCGGCGGTTGATCTTCATGGGGATCTCCGTTCATCAATCGTTGATGCTGGTCCGGGCAGGTGGGTTACCCGCCCCGGGGGATGAGGTAGTGAATCATACAATTGTTTCCATAGTGATCACGCCGCGCTCGGATAGTGATCAGTAGCGGGCCGGGCCGCTCCGGAATCGCTCCCGGGATCCACCCGACTCCCACCCCCGGCCCGGGGTGGATGGGGCGGCTCCCCGGCCCCGGGCCGCCGGGATGAGGCGGGGTGCCGGGACCGGGGCGGGGCTCAGAACACCGCCTGGTGCTCGGGGAAGTAGCAGGCGGCCTCATGGTCCGGCCCCATGGAGCGGTGCCCGGGCATGGCCCCCAGGCACCGGGCCTGCTGGGACTCGTCGAGCAGGGCGAGCTTGGGGCAGCGGGTGCGGAAGCGGCAGCCGCTGGGCGGGTTGGCCGGGCTGGGCAAGTCGCCCTCCAGGATGATCCGCTCGCGCCCGCGCTCCTTGGCCGGGTCGGGGATGGGGATCGCGGAGAGCAGCGCCTGGGTGTAGGGGTGGGCCGGGGCCTCGAAGACGGCGTCGACGTCGCCGATCTCCACGATCTTGCCCAGGTACATCACCGCCACGCGGTCGGCGATATGCCGCACCACGGACAGGTCGTGGGCCACGAAGAGGTAGCTCAGCCCCTGGGTGGCGCGCAGCTCGTCGAGCAGGTTGATGACCCCGGCCTGGATGGAGACATCCAGGGCCGAGACCGGCTCATCGAGCACCAGGAGCCTCGGCTCCAGGGCCAGGGCGCGGGCGATGCCGATGCGCTGGCGCTGGCCGCCGGAGAAGTTGCGCGGGTAGCGGTTGGCGTGGCTGGGCTCCAGGCCCACCAGGCTCATCAGCTCCTCGATGCGGGCGGGGATGTCCGCCTTGGCCCAGCCGTTGTGCCTCAGCGGCTCGGCGATGATGTCGAAGATCGGCAGGCGCGGGTCCAGGGAGGCCATGGGGTCCTGGAAGACGATCTGGAGGTCCCGGCGCACGCGCTTGCGCTCCTGGCGCCCCAGCTCGCGCGTGTCCTTGCCCAGCACCACGATGGTGCCCTCCTGGGGGGCGCTGAGGGCGAGCACCTCCATGAGGGAGGTGGTCTTGCCGCATCCCGACTCCCCCACCAGCGCCAGGGTCTCGCCCTCGCGCACATCGAAGGAGACGCCGTCCACGGCGTGGACCGTGCCCACGCGCCGCTTGAACACCGCCCCCTTGAGCAGGGGGAACTCCTTGACCATGCCGCTGACCCGCAGCACCTCCTCGCGCTCGGCGCGCGGCAGGTCCAGGGCGGCGGGGGTCTTGAGCGAGGGGACGGGGAAGATGTCAGTGTAGTCCAGCCTCCGCTCCAGGATGTGGGCGGACTTGATGCAGGCGGCGCGGTGGCCCGCCGTCACGCCGTCCTCGGGCAGCTCGGTGGCGCCCACCCGCAGGGAGTCGGCCGTCGGCAGGTCGGCCATGGCCACGAGACCGGGCTCGGCTGAGGCGCAGCTCTCATCGGCCAGGGGGCAGCGCGGGGCGAAGGGGCAGCCCGGCGGCAGGCTGAGAAGGGAGGGCGGGTTGCCCTCCAGGGTGGCCAGGGCGGAGTCCTTGCGGGCGTCGAGGCGCGGCAGGGCCCCCAGCAGGCCGATGGTGTAGGGCATCGCCGGGCGGTAGAAGATCTCATCGACGCTGCCGGTCTCCACGATCCGGCCCGCGTACATGACGGCCACCCGGTCGGCCAGGCCGGCCACCACGCCCAGGTCGTGGGTGATCATGATGACGCCGGCGCCGGTCTCCTTCTGGGCCGTGCGCAGCACGTCGAGGATCTGGGCCTGGATGGTGACATCCAGGGCCGTGGTGGGCTCGTCGGCGATGATGAGGTCCGGGTTGTTGGCGATGGCGATGGCGATGACCGCGCGCTGGCGCATGCCCCCGGAGAACTCGTGCGGGTAGTTCCTGGCCCGCACCTGCGGGTTGGGGATGCCCACCAGGTCGAGCAGCTCGACGGCGCGCTTCCAGGCATCGGCCTCGGAGATCTGCTGGTGGATCCTCAGCGCCTCGACGATCTGGCTGCCCACCGTGTAGACGGGGGTCAGCGCCGAGAGCGGGTCCTGGAAGACCATGGACAGCTGCACGCCGCGGATCTGGGACATGTAGGCGTCCGAGCGGCCCAGGATCTCGGTGCCGTGCAGGCGGATGGAGCCCGAGACCTCGGCGGAGTCATCCAGCAGTCCCATGACCGCCGTCGAGGTCACCGACTTGCCCGAGCCGGACTCGCCCACGAGGGCCAGGACCTCGCCGCGGGCCACGGAGAGGTTGACCCCGCGCACCGCGTTGACGCGGCCGTCCTCGGAGGGGAAGGAGACCTTGAGGTCGGCGACCTCCAGCAGCGGCGCGCCGGCGGAGGGGTCGGGCAGGGCGGCGGAGGCGTCGGCAGCCTTCTCAGCGCGCTTCTTGGAGATCATCATGCCTTGCCTCCGGACTTGGACGAGGGGTCGATCGCGTCGCGCAGGCCGTCGCCCATGAAGTTGACGCACAGGAGCATGAGGACCAGGACGGCGGCCGGGAACAGGAAGATCCACGGGTAGGTGGTGGCCGAGCGCTGCCCCTCGGCGATGAGCGTGCCCAGGGAGGTGTTGGGCGACTGCACCCCGAAGCCGAAGTAGGACAGGGTGGTCTCGCTGATGACGGCGTAGGCCACGTTGACCGTGGCGTCCACGATGAGCAGGGAGGCGATGTTGGGGATGATGTGCCGGGCGATGATGACCGGGCTGGGAACACTCATGAAGCGGGCGGCGGTGACGTAGTCGAGGTTCTTCACACTCAGCGTCAGGGAGCGCACCACGCGGGCGGTGAGCATCCATCCGAAGCCCGCCAGCAGGACGATGAACAGGGTGATGGATCCGCGCTGGGCGCCGAAGCGCTGGGAGAGGATCGCGATGATGAGGAAGGAGGGGATGACCAGGAGCATATCGGTGGCCCACAGCGCCGCCTTCTCCCACCAGCCGCCGAAGTAGGCGGCCGAGGAGCCTACGATCGCGGCGATCCCGGTCTGGAGCAGTGCCACGCACAGCCCGATGATCATGGACTTGCGGGTGCCCTCCACCACCATGGCGAAGACGTCGCGCCCGCCCTGGGTGGTGCCGAACCAGTGCTCGGCGCTGGGCGGCTGGAGGAAGTGGCCGGAGTCCACCTCGCTGTAGCCCCAGGGGGTGAGCAGGTTGCCGAAGGCCGCGAAGGCCACGATGAGGAGGAGCCCCACCAGGCCCGCCACCGCCGAGCGGTTGCGCGCGAAACGGCGCAGGATGATCTGCCTGCGGCTCAGGCGCCTGGTCTCGCGGGAGCCGTCATCCGGCGTCCCGGTCTGGTCGGCCTCCGCGGCGTCGGCGGCGGCGACGAGGATGTCAGCGGCCATGATCAGCTCACTCTCACTCGCGGGTCCACGATGGCCACGAAGATGTCGGACAGCAGCGCGCCCGCCAGGGTGCAGGTGCCGGTGAAGGCCACGACCGCCACGGTGCCGTTGATGTCCATCTGGGAGATGGCGTTGATGGAGTACTCGCCCATGCCGTGCCAGCCGTAGACGCGCTCGGTGATGGCGGCGCCGGTGAAGAGGGTGGCCAGGGCGAAGGCGAAGTAGGTGGCCATCGGGATGAGCGCGGTGCGCAGGGCGTGGCGGGTGACGGCCGCGCGCTTGACCAGGCCCTTGGCCCGGGCGGTGCGCACGTAGTCGGCGCCCAGGGTGTCGAGCATGAGGTTGCGCTGGAATCGGGAGTAGGAGGCGACCGCCCCCAGGGACATGGACAGGGTGGGCAGGAGGAGGTGCTGCGCCCTGTCGGCGAAGCCGCTGCCCTCACCGACGAACTCGAAGATCTGGTAGCCGGTGGCGGCGTTGATCCGCACGGCGATGACCTGCAGGAGGATCGCGATGACCATGGCGGGCATGGAGATGACGATCATGGAGGCCAGGGAGAAGGCGCGGTCGGCCAGGGAGTACTGGCGCGTGGCCGTCCAGGCGCCCAGGGCCACGCCGCCGACCATGCCCAGCAGGGCGCCGATGATCACCAGGCGCAGGGAGACCCCGACCTTGATGCCGATGAGGGCGTTGACATCCTCGCCCTTGGGGGTCTTACCCCAGTCCCAGTGCAGCAGGACCTGCTGGAGCCAGGTGGTGTAGCGCTCCCACACGGGCATATCCGGGTGGATGTTGTATGCCATGAGGGAGGAGTTGATGGCATCCCAGTTGAGCTTGGGGTCCTCCCGGTTCCACAGCGCTGTGGGATCGAGGGAGACCGAGGCCATGAGATAGGCCAGGGAGGTCGCTATGAACAGCAGGAGCGCGTAGTTCGCGATCCGCCGCGCTAGATAGGGGAGCATATGGTCTTCTCTTCCGGGATACCCCCGGGCTCCCCGCATAGCAGACGGGCAGGCCCAGGGGTGTGCGGACATCACCACCGGACCCGGTGCACACCTTCGCGACACCGCGTCCGGATGGATTGGAGAACCATACCCTCAGAGTGAAACCTGCCGTACACCTGGGGTGTGCTGCGGGTGACAGAAGTTATCGCGCTGGAACACTCCGTCTCCGCCCCGCGCCCGCCCCACCACTGGCGCCACGAGGGCGCGAGGCGCTGCCCGGGGCCGCTCGCGGGGATCAGCAGCGGGCGCCTCCCCGCCCCCGCAGGTGCGACCAAGACCACCACGGACCACCAGGACCACCGCGGACCACCGCGGACCACCGCGGGCAGCCCGGACAGCCGCGGGCTCAGCCGGCGGCCGGCCGGGCCATGGCCTGGGCGAGCAGCTCGTAGGAGCGGCGCCGCGCCGCGGCGTCGTGGACGTGGCAGACCACGAGGATCTCGTCGAGGTCCCAGCGGGCGGCCAGGTCCCGCAGGCCGGCGGCGACGTCGTCGGGAGCGCCGACGTAGGACAGGGCCATGGCGCCCTCCACCATCGCCTCCCGTCCCGGCGCCAGGGCGCGCCAGGCCCCGGGGGCCGGGTCGGGCGGGTCCAGCGGGCCGGGCCGGGCGCCGATGATCCGGGCCGCTGCCGCCATCGCCGTGGAGAACAGCAGGTCCGCCTCCTGGGCGGTGGGGGCGACGACGGCGTTGACCGCCGCCGCGATCCGCGGGCAGCCCTGGCTGGTGGGGGCCTGGGCGTCGAAGACCGAGCGGTAGCTGGTGATCGCGGCTCCCGCCTGGGAGGGGGCGAAGTGGGAGGCCACCGCGAAGGGCAGGCCCAGGCTGCCGGCGACCCGGGCGCCGTTGACCGAGGAGCCCAGGATCCACACGGCCGGCGCGGTCCCCTCACCCGGGATGGCCCGCACGCGCGCGGGCGCGGCGCGCAGGGGGCCTTCCGGTGCGGTGCCCTCCGGTGCCCCCGCCGTCGGGGTGCCGGCACCTGCCGCGCCGGGCTGGATGGCGCAGGAGCGCTGCCCGCCGGGAGCGGCCGCCGGGGATGTGGGGGATGTCGCGGACGCCGAGGGCGCCGCGGCCTCTGCGCCCAGCAGCAGGGAGCCCGGCACGGCGCCGTCGCCCTCCTGCGGCACCGCCCCCAGGTAGGTGAGGATCTCCAGGATCTCCTCGACGAAGTGGCGGGGGGAGGCGTTGCGCCGTCGCAGGGCCGCCGCGGTGAGGCGGTCCGTTCCGGGCGCGCGCCCCAGGCCCAGGCCCACACGGGAGGGGTGGAGGGTGGCCAGGGTGCCGATCTGCTCGGCGATGACCAGCGGGGCGTGGTTGGGCAGCATGATCCCGCCCGAGCACACCCCGATGCGCTCCGTGGCGGCCAGGACCTGGCCCATGAGGACCGTCGTGGCCGAGGAGAGGTAGGTGGTCGATCCGTGGTGCTCGGCGAGCCAGTAGCGCCGGTAGCCGGCCGCCTCCGCGCAGCGCGCCAGGTCGACCATCTCCTCCAGGGCGTCGCGGCGGGTCCTGCCGGCGCTGACCGGCACCATGTCCAGAACGGACAGGACGGGGCCGCCGCTCCTGTGGGACTGACTCATGACGGCACTCTAACCCCGCCGTCGCCCACCGGCCGGGCGGGACCGCCGGGCCGGGCCGGCGTCGTCCACCGCCCAGCGGGAGCCGGGAGCCGGGGGGCGCGGGGTGCGGGGTGCGGGGGGACCAGGAGCCGGGGGTCAGTGGAGCCGGCCGCGGAAGGGCAGCAGGCTGGTGGCCGCCATCGCCTTGATGACGTCGCCCACGAGGAAGGGCACCAGGCCCAGGCCCAGGGCGGCGCCCCAGCCCATGCCGGTGGCGGCCTTGAGCCAGATGACACCGGGGATGTAGACGATGGAGGAGGCCACGAGCATGACCGCGAAGGCCACCAGGGTGCGGTGCAGCGGTGAGGCCTCGGCGCTGCGGGCCCACAGGCGCGCCGCCCGGCCGGCGAGATCGGCGACGAGGGCGTAGCCCAGAACGTAGCCGAAGGTCGCTCCGACCCCCGAGGTCCACCCGGCCAGCACCGGGGCGCCCGCGGCGGCCAGGGAGGCCAGGAGCAGGGAGGCGGCCACGCCGCGGCGCGAGCCCAGGATCACACCCACCGCCAGGGCCGCGAAGGTGCCCAGGGTGATCGGGACGGGGGTGAAGGGCAGCGGGATGGCGAACTGGCCGATGAGCGCGATGGCGGCGGTGCCGGCCAGGATGAGGCAGGCCTCGCGCGCGATGACGCGCAGCGGGCTCAAAGGACGGGCTCCGGCGTGCGCGGCGAGCCCGCCGGCGGCGGATGAGGCGTTCTTCGTCGTCATGCCACAACCCTAAGGGCAGGTGGCGCCCAGCGCTTGGCCATATTGCTCCGAGAAGCACCAGCCGCTCTTGTAGGAGGCCCACAAAAGCGGTGAGGCGCTGCCGCCCCGGCGAGCGCTGCGTCAGAAGAGCGCTGCGTCAGAGGCGGGCGGCGATCCAGGCCAGGAGGTCGGCGGTGACCTGGCCGCGGTTGGTCTCATTGAGCAGCTCGTGGCGCGCGCCCGGGTAGAGGGTGAGGGCCACCTCGCGCACGCCGGCATGGCGGTACATCGTGGCCACGCGGCGCACCCCGGCGCCCATGGCGCCCACCGGGTCGCGGTCGCCCGAGGCCAGGAGCATCGGCAGGCCCGGCGGCATGGAGCGCGCATGCTCGCGAGTGCTGATGGCGGCCATCCCAGCCAGGAGGTCGAGGAAGAAGCCGGAGGTGGTCACGAAGCCGCACAGGGGGTCGGCCACGTAGCGGTCGACCTCCGCCGGGTCGCGGCTGAGCCAGTCGACCTCGGTGCGGTTGGGGGCGAAGTGCCTGCGGTAGGGGCCGAAGGCCAGGGCGTGCAGGAGGCGGCTGGGCCTGCTGCCACCCCGCATGCGCGACTCGGCCGAGGCCAGGGCCATGCCCGGAGCGGTCAGCGTCCCCGCTCCCGAGCCGGCGCCCAGGAGGATGAGGCCGGTGAGCTCCTGCCCGCGGCGCGCGGCCAGGTCCCGCGCCAGGAAGGAGCCCCAGGAGTGGCCCATGAGGATGACGGGCACGCCGGGGTAGGTGGCCCGGATGCGATCCAGCAGCATGGACAGGTCGGCGACCACCAGCTCCCAGCCATCGCGCTCGGCCAGGTGGCCCCGGGCCTGATCGGCAGTCGTGAGGCCATGGCCGCGGTGGTCGTCGGCGTGGACGGCGTAGCCCGCCTCCACCGCCGCGGCGGCGAAGCGCCCGTAGCGGGCGGCGTGCTCGGCCATGCCGTGGACGACCTGGATGACGGCCCGGGGCGGGGCCGGTGAGCCCTGCGGCCGGGCCGCCCGCGGTCCCGCCTGCTGGACGGCGTCCCCCGGGTCGGCGTCGTCTGCGCCCTGCGCGGGCCCGGCGGCGCCGGCAGCCCCGGGCGCCGGTGCACCGTGGCGCTCCAGCCCCTCCAGGGGCGCCACGCCGTCGGGCAGCCAGGAGTGGATGGCCAGGCGCGTGCCGTCAACCGCCGTCATATGGGTGATCTGGGTGTGCATGGGTCCTCCTGCCTCCGAGGCTACCCGTCAGCGCCCCGGCACCGGCCCAGGCCGGCCAGGAGGCGGTCGAGCTCGCCCGGGCGGCGCAGGCGCAGCACACCGGGCCCCTGGGCGCAGGCCTCCAGCTCGCGCACGAATCGGCGCTTGCGCGAGAAGGTCCGGGCGTGCCACAGCAGGATCGACTCCGGCCCCAGCGCCCTTCCCCAGGACTCGGTGTTGCCGTTGCAGATCCGCTCCTGGTCGCGGACCCGACGGGCGGTGCGGCGCACGAGCCGCCCCAGGGAGACCACTCGCGGGTAGTCCAGGGCGACCACCACCTGGGCGCGTTCCAGGACGCTGTCCCGCCAGAGGCCGTAGGCGGAGTCGAGCACCCACTCATCCTGGGACACCAGTGCGCGGACCAGGGCCAGCTGCTGGTCCTGCGGGCGTTTGACCCACGCCCCCTCATGCGCCGGCAGGAAGCCGATCCCCTCATCGGCCAGGTGCAGCGGCAGGCCCAGGGCGCGGGAGAGGCGGGCGGCCGCCGTGGACTTGCCCGAGCCGGTGACTCCATGGAGGAGGATGCGCCTGGCGCGGCCGACCTCCTCGATACTCGCGCGGGGCATGGGGCTCCTGGGGGTCGGGTTCGAGACGGGCGGCCAGGCTACGTGGCCGGGTCGGCGGGCGGCCACCGGGCGGGGCGTGCCACAGGCCGAGTTCGCGATCTCGTACCCTCGCGCTCGATCTCGTCGGTCAGGGCTACGAGACGGCGGGCTGACGTACGAGACAGTGGGCGAGGGTCACGAGATCGTGGGCGAGGGGCGGATGACGGGACCGCAGGACCACCCAGGCACGGCCCCGGCGTCGACCATCTAGTGTGGCCCCGTGCCCGCTCATTCCTTCGCCCTCATCCCGGCCGCCTACATCCTGCTCCTGCGCCCCTGCCCCGAGGGCGGGGCCGACCAGGTGCTCCTCCAGCTGCGGCAGCACACCGGGTACATGGACGGGTACTGGGCCTGCGGGGCCGCCGGCCATGTGGAGGACGGGGAGAGCGTCGTGGCCACCGCGCTGCGAGAGCTGGGCGAGGAGCTCGGGGTCAGCGCCGAGCCCACCGCCCTGGAGCCGCTGACCGCCATGCACCGCAGCAACGATCCCGGCGGGGCGCCCCGGGAGCAGCGGGTGGACTTCTTCTTCACCCTGCGCTCCTGGTCGGGCGCGCCCCGCATCCAGGAGCCGGGCAAGACCGCGGCCCTTCAGTGGTTCGCCCTCGACCGCCTGCCCGAGCCCACACCCCCGCATGAGCGCCGAGTGCTCGGCCTCCTGGCCGCCCACCTGGGCGGCGGGGCAGCGCTGCCCGCGGTGATGACCATGGGCTTCGAGCCCGGCGAGCGCATCGACCACGACGACAGGCCCCTGACCCCCTGAGGGACCCCATCGGGCCCTTGCGCCCCCGCCTGCGCGGCCCGGGCGGGGGCGTCCGGCTCAGGCCACGGCCAGGTGCAGGCGGTTGCCCCAGGGGTCCTCGGTCAGGATCGCGGCGCCGTCGTCAGCCACCCGCGCCCCGTGGGAGACCAGGCGCTCGCGCACGCTCGACAACTCCCGGGCGTCGGGCACGAGGATGTCCACCCTCCCCAGCCCCAGGCCGGGGCCGCGCCGGCCGGCGCCCCGCGAGTTCCACACGTTCATCGCCATGTGGTGGTGGTAGCCCCCGGCCGAGACGAACAGCGCACTGCTGCCCATCTGGGAGGTGATGTCGAAGCCCAGGGCGTCGACGTAGAAGCGGCGCGCGGTGCCCACATCCCCCACCTGGAGGTGGACATGCCCCACCCGGCCACCCACGCCCAGGCCGTCCTCGGCGTCGATCTCCCCGGAGGCCGACGGCGTCGGCAGCGCCCGCGCCTGCTCGATGGCCCGGCCGATGGCGGCGGCACCGAGGTGCTGGGCCAGGAAGGCGTTGGGGTCGATCCCCAGGGTGTCCATGCGCACACGCCCGTTGACCCACTCCCAGGTCTCGCGGGGGCGGTCCCAGTACAGCTCCAGGCCGTTGCCCTCGGGGTCGTGGAAGTAGAAGGCCTGGGAGACCAGGTGATCGCCGGGGCCCTCGAAATGGGCGGGGTGGCGCACCCACATGCGCACCAGCGAGGCGGCCAGCTCGGCGGGGGTGTCGAACAGGACGGCGGTGTGGAACAGACCCGCGGCGCCGCGGGGCGCGGGGGCGAGCCCCGGGGCGTCCACGAGCACGACGACGGGGCGCCGCCCCAGCCCCAGGACGGTCCGGCCCGGCTCGGCGGCCAGTGGCGAGAGGCCCACGCCGCGCACGTAGAAGTCCTCCATGGTGCGCCGATCCTGGACCAGGAGCTCGACGGCGCCCATCGAGGTGGCGTCCGCCAGGCGGCCGTCCCGGCTGACGGGGGCGGGGCCGGGCGGGGGCGGGGCCATTGCTGGATCGGACGGCGGATCGGATGGTGGATCGGATGGTGGATCGGATGGTGGATCGGATGGTGGATCGGATGGTGGATCGGATGGTGACGGCATGAGGACTCCTTCGGATATTGACTCATCAACAATCTGCTGACGCAGGAATTCCGTCGGGCTCCTCACATCCCAGCGCGGCAGCGGGCGGTTGCCCCGGGCCTCAGCCCGCCAGGAAGGCCTCGATGGCGGGCAGCTCGCCGCGGGCCTGGGCCAGCCCCGCCTCGAAGGCCGAGACGATGCGGTCGTAGCGCAGCTCGCCGTTGGCCACGGGCATGCGCTCGGGGCGGAAGAGGTAGGCCCGGCCCTCACGCTCCAGCTCCTCGAGCTCGGCCACGGTCCGGTTGTAGTTCGCGGGGCGCTCGATGATGCCCCGGGCCAGGGCCGGGTAGCGCGCGAAGAGCCCGCGGTAGGCGCCGGGCCGGCCCACCGGGGGCTTGACGTAGCCGCGCGGGCGGGTCATCACCACCAGGAAGCGCTCGTAGCCATCGGCCCGGGCGGCGTCCAGGGCGAAGCCCCCGGTGGGCCCCAGGGCGCCGTCCATGTAGGGCACGCCGTCGATGCGCACCATCGGCATGAGCACCGGCATGGAGGAGGAGGCCCGGGCCCGCGGCAGCAGGTGCGCCATGGTGGGCATGTCCTCCAGCCCCCAGTAGACGCTGCGCCCGGTGTCGCAGCGCAGGGCGCCGATGCGCACGGTGGAGGCCGAGGCGCTAAAGGTGGGCCAGTCGAAGGGCAGGGACTCCTGGGGCTCCGAGGTGTGCTCGTAGATGTACTCGGAGTTGAAGTAGCCCCGGCCCCGCAGGAAGCTCCCCCACCCCCCGATCCGTGGGTCGGCGGCCAGGGACACGAAGGCCTCCCGGGTGCGCCAGGTGTCGCGCGAGACGAAGTTGCAGGTGTGCGTGCAGCCCGCGGAGATGCCGCCCACCCAGGGGAAGGACAGCCCCGCCTCCAGCATCACCCGCACCAGTGCGGCGGTGTAGGCCCCGCGCATGCCCCCGCCCTCGAAGATCAGGGCGACGTCGCGGGGCCCGTGGGTGATGGGGGCGGGCCGGTGCCCGGGGCTGCCGAAGGGCACCCGCGGCCCGGGGGGCGCGGGTCGGCTGCGCTGGGGATGCGCGGCGTCCGGGGCGCCCGGGGCACCGGGGGTGTCCGGGGCCCCCGGGGCACCCGCTCGGGGACCCGCCGGGCCGGTGCCCGGCGTCGGGGGCGGTGAGGGTGAGTCGGTGGGGCTGGTGGGACTCGGCATGGCTGCACCTTATGCCCGCCTTCCCGTTATTCCCGCTCGCGGCCCTGTCCGCTGCCCGCGCACCGCCGCCCCGGCCGGCGACGGCGCCCGGGCGGCGGCGTAGCGTGACGGGCATGAGCTCTTCCCACGCCGGCCCCCGCATCCTGGAGCCCCTGGAGATCCGCGGCACCCGGGCGCGCAACCGCCTGTGGCTGCCGCCCATGTGCATGTACAGCGCCGAGGCCGGCGACGGCCGGGTCACCGACTGGCACCTCACCCACTACGCCAGCCGCTCGGCGGGCGGCTTCGGCACCATCATCGTGGAGGCCACCGCGGTCACCCCCGAGGGCCGGCTCTCGCCCCAGGACCTGGGCCTGTGGGATGACCAGCAGGTCGAGGGCCACCGCCGCCTGGTCCGGGCCATCGCGGAGGGCGGCGCCCTGCCGGGCATCCAGCTGGGGCACGGGGGCCGAAAGGCCGGCACCCCGGCGATGCGCCCGGCCGCCCCGGGGGCGCGGCGCGCCACCCTGGAGGGCTGGGAGCTGCTCGCCCCCTCCCCCATCGCCCACCCCGGGCATGCCCAGCCCGCCGAGCTCGACGCCGTCGGGATCGAGCGCCTGGTCGCGGCCTTCGCCGCCGCGGCCCGACGCGCGGCGCAGGCCGGCTACGAGGTCATCGAGATCCACGGGGCGCACGGCTACCTCATCCACGAGTTCCTCTCCCCGCTGTCCAATGAGCGCGGCGACGACTACGGCGGCGATGCGGCCGGGCGGCGGCGCTTCGCGCTGCGCGTGGCGCAGGCGGTGCGCGAGGCGATCGGGGATGAGCGCGTCCTGGGGGCGCGCCTGTCGGCCACCGACTGGCTGGAGGGCGGCCTGACCCTGGAGGACACCGCCGCGCTGGCGGGCGACCTGGTGGCGGCGGGGGTTGATGTCCTGCACATCTCCAGCGGGGGCAATGCTCCCGCCGAGGTGCCGGTGGCCCCCGGCTACCAGCTGCCGCTGGCCGAGGGCGTGCGCCGGGCGGTGCAGGGGCGGGCCCAGGTGGTGGGCGTGGGCCTCATCCAGCAGGCCGCCCAGGCGGAGCAGGCGCTGGTGAGCGGGCAGGCCGACGCCATCGCCGTGGGCCGCGCGGCCCTGCGCGACCCCTACCTGCCGCTGCGCTGGGCGGCGGACCTGGGGGCCCGGGGCTGGGACGAGGCCCCCTGGCCCATCCAGTACTGGCGCGGGACCTGGCAGTAGGGCGGGGCGGCCCGGCGCTGCCCCTTCCCGCCCGGGGGCGCCACGGAGGTGGTTGGGATCTCGAGGTCAGCCCCGGGGGCGCCCCTTCACGCCCGGGGGTGCCCCAGCACCAGCAGGCCCACCAGCAGGCCTATGCGGAGCGCCCCTTCACACCCGGAGACGCCCCTTCACGCCCGGGGGCGCCGGGTCCGCCCGGGGGCGTCCGGGCCGTCCCCGGCGGCGGGTCTGCGGCTGGCCGGCCCGGGCCCTGCGCGGTTTTCCCACTCTGGACGCGGATTCGACTCTTGCAGGGGTGGCAAACCGCGTCCTGAAGGGGAAAACCGCGTCTTGAAGGGGAAAACCGCGTCCTGAAGGGGCGATCCGCGGAGGGGCAGGGCTCAGATCCACCCGCGCTCGCGGGCGATCATGAAGGCCTCGAAACGGTTGCCAGCCCCCACCTTGCCCATGGCCGAGGACAGGTAGTTGCGGGTCGTGCCCACCGCCAGGTGCGCGGCGGCCGCGATGTCCTCCACCGATCCCCCGCGCCCGGCCAGCTCGAGCAGCTCGGACTCACGGCCGGTCAGCGGGGAAGCCCCTGCCGTGATGGTCAGGGCCGCCAGGTCGGGGTCGATGAACCGCCCGCCGGCGTGCACGGCGCGGATGGCCTCGGCGAAGCGCTGGGCGGTGGAGGTCTTGGGCAGGAAGCCCTGCACCCCGGCCGCGAGCGCCCGCTTGAGGGCGTGGGGACGGGCGTGGCTGGTGATGACCAGCACCCGGGCGGCGGGGGTGAGCGCGCGGATGGCCACCGCGGTCTCGACGCCGTCCATACCGGTGAGCTGGAGGTCGCAGACGCACACGTCAGCAGGCGCACGGCCTCCCTCCTGCCTCATCCCGCGGCGCCACCACTCCACCAGATCCTCCCCCGAGCCGAGCACGGCCAGGACCTCCAGATCATCCTCCAGTCCCAGGAGGGTGGCCAGGGAGGAGGCGATGAGGGACTCGTCATCGGTGATGGCGATGCGGATCATGCGGACTCCTCCTCATCGGCGGTGAAGCGCAGGTGGGAGGTGAAGGCCGGGGGCCGGTGGTCGATGATGATCCGGGAGTCCAGGGCCTCGGCCCGACGGCGCAGCGCCTCCAGGCCGCTGAGCGGCCCCAGCCGCCCCGCGACCCCGTCGTTGCCCACGCTCACGCCATCGGCGCCGATGGTGATGGTCACCTGTGTGGCCGAGGCGTGGCGCAGGACGTTGGTGGCGGTCTCGCGCATGAACCAGGCGGCGGTCTGCTGCTGAGCAGCGGGCACCTGGTCGCACTGGCCGCGCACGGTCACCTCGATGCCCGCCGTGCTCAGCAGGGAGCGGGCCCCGGCCAGCTCGGTGGGCAGGTCGATGACCCGGTAGCCCTGGACGACCTGGCGCATATGCGCGGTGGAGCGCCGCATGAGGCTGCGCAGCGCCTCCAGCTCGGAGACCGCCCGGGCATCGCCGCGCTGCGCCAGGGCCAGGGCGAGCTCGGTCGTCAGGCTCATGGCGGCCAGGTCCTGGCCCATGGTGTCGTGGAGCTCCTGGGCGATGCGCAGGCGCTCCTCGGTGGCGGAGAGCTCGGCGGCCAGGGTCCTGGACCTCTCGGCCTCCCGCAGAATCCTGACGGCCCACAGGCTCCCCGTGGTGGCGCTGGTCATGATCGGTGGCGTGAGGAGGATGCAGACGGTCTGCACGGGCTCCACGTGCAGGGGGTAGGTCACGATGGTGACGGCAAGGGCCAGGGCCGTCATCGCGGCCCACCGGTGCCTCATCCGGGGGATGTGGACCAGGCTGACAACGGTGATGGGCGCGTAGATGCCGATGAGCACGATCCCGGCTCCCCTGGCATCCAGCGGGGGCAGGAGCCCGGCGATGACGGCGCCATGGAGCAGCAGCCACGTCCCGCACACCACCAGCGCCAGCACGCTGCAGGCGCGCAGCCATCGGCGATGATCGGCGCGTGGACGGGCATTGAGGCCGGGGTGGAGCTCCAGGGCGAGCACGCCGGCGATCAGGAGGGCCACGAGCAGTGCCACGGTCACGGTCACCAATGGCGCGAGGCCCTCCTGCCCACGCCCCGCCGAGATCATGGCCAGGAGGTTCACCAGGGTGACCAGGATGAGCAGGGCGTGGAGGGACCAGCGGTTGTAGAGGCTGTAGCGCTCCAGGGGGGCCATGCGCCTCCATGCCGCCAGGCCGGGGAACCTGCTCACCGGTGGGACCTCGCTCTCCGCTCGTCGCTCTCCTGCTGCTGATGATGCACCGCTGCTGGGCGGTTGCTGGGCGGTGCGCACCGGGACTGTACCGGCCGCCCGGCTCCTGGGCTCAGCGGTGGGTCTGCCAGCGCATGGCCCGGGGGACGACGGCGAGCAGCGCCACCGCCCACAGGGCCAGCATCCCGAGCATCGGCCAGGCCTGCCCGACCGCCTCGCCGGCGCTCGCCGCCGGGCGCCCGGCGGCGAGATCGGCCGGGGTCAGGCCGGTCCAGGCCAGCCAGGCCAGGTTGTCCAGGAGGGCGAAGGGGGTGCGGTCGACCACCTCCAGGATCCTGTCGGGCAGCAGCATGCGCATGGGGGACAGGCTCACCATGGCCAGCGCCATCACGGGCAGGGAGGAGATCTGGGCGGCCTCGGCGTCGCGCGTGAAGCCGGAGGTCAGCAGGGCCAGGGCCACGGCGATGGGCAGCCCGAGGCCCAGCCCGACCACCATGAGGAGGGGGGCCAGGGCGGCCCCGGCGCCCATCACCATGGCCAGGAGCACGAAGACCGGCAGCAGGACCAGGCTCAGCACGCTTCCCGGGATGGCGATCGCCGTGAGGATCTCGGTGTCGGAGGCCTGCCCCGTGCGCAGGCGCTTGAGGACGCCCTCATCGCGTCGCGTGGTGGCCATGGACAGCACCGAGTAGAAGGGGACGAAGAGCAGAGTGAAGATGAGGAAGGAGCCCGCAGCCGTGCCCGCGGGCACGGGCGTGCCCGGGACCTGCCGGTCGAGCAGCATGTAGTAGCCCAGGGCGAAGAGCAGCGGGAAGACCCCCGCCAGGACGATGAGGGTGGTGTTGCGCCGGAACTGCTGCCACTCGGCCCGGGCCAGGGCGCCCGTGCGCCGGACGGCCCCGCCGACGCGGGAGCGCAGGCCCTGCTGGATCTCCAGGCCCTCCGGGACCTGCGGGTCGGGGCCCGAGGACGGGGCCCGATCCGCGGGGTCGCTGGCGGGCCCAGTGGTGGTCTCGGGCAGGGCGGGGTCGGGGATGCCTGCGGTGGTGGTCATGAGGGTGGTCCTTCCTGTGTGCTTGAGGTCCTGTGCGCGGGTCCGGCCCGCGCCTCAGTCCTGGTCCACCACGGGCCCGGTGCGCCCGGTGACTCCCAGGAACACCGTCTCGAGGGTGGCCGGGCGGGCGGCGAAGCCCTGCAGGACCAGCCCGTGGCGGTCCGCCCAGCCCAGGAGGGCCAGGGTGTCGCGCTGAAGGGCGCTGGTGGTCACGGTCACGGCGCTCCCGCCCCCGGCACCACCGGCGCGCCCTCCCCCGGCGCCCGCGGGAGTCGTGGCCAGGGTGGTCCCCGGCAGGGAGGGCAGCGGTGGGGCGCCGTCGGGCAGGGTGAAGACGATCTGGCTGGAGGAGGTGGCCACGAGCTCGGACAGGGTGCCCTCCAGGGCGATCCGCCCCTGGTGCATGATGGCGATCCGGTCGCTCAGGCGCTCGGCCTCCTCCAGGTAGTGGGTGGTCAGCACCATGGTCAGACCGCGCGAGGTCAGGCCGGCCAGCAGGTCCCACACGTCCCGGCGGGACTCGGGGTCCATGCTCGTGGTGGGCTCATCGAGGAACAGCAGCTCGGGGCGCCCGATGAGCGCGCAGGCCAGGTCGAGGCGCCGCTGCTCGCCACCAGACAGGGCCCCCACCTTGACCCTGGCCCGGGAGGCGAGGCCGACGTCGTCGAGCACCTGGGCCACGGGCAGCGGGGTGGCGCAGGTGCCGGCCCACATGGCCAGGGCCTCGGAGGCGGTGAGCTGGCGGGGCAGGCCGCCCGACTGGAGCATGGTGCCGGTGCGGGGGCGGATGCGGGCGCGGTCGCGCCGGGGGTCCAGGCCCAGGACGCGCACGCTCCCCCCGGAGGGGGCCGCCAGCCCCTCCAGGATCTCCAGGGTGGAGGTCTTGCCGGCGCCGTTGGTGCCCAGGAGGCCGAAGACCTGGCCCCGGGGTACCTCCAGGTCGATGCCGTCGACGGCGGTGAAGGCCCTGGAGCCCGACCCGTAGATGCGGGTCAGGCCGTGGGCGACGATGACGCGCTGGGGGCCGCGGGGCGTGGTCGTGGTCATGGCCCCAAGGGTTCCGCCTATCGGGGCGCCCCGGTAGTCGCAGCCGTCATGAGGACAGGTGCGCCTCATCATCGGCTCGGCATGACGGATGTCATGAGGCTTCTGGTGAGCACGGTCCCGCCCGGTCCGCCCGGCCCCGGCGCTGCCCTTTCCCGCCCGGTCCGCCCGGCCCCGGCGCTGCCCCTTCACGCCCGGTCCGCCCGGCCCCGGCGCTGCCCCTTCACGCCCGGTCCGCCCGGCCCCGGCGCTGCCCCTTCACGCCCGGGGGCGCCGGGTCCGCCCGGGGGCGTCCGGGCCGTCCCCGGCGGCGGGTCTGCGGCTGGCCGGCCCGGGCCCTGCGCGGTTTTCCCACTCTGGACGCGGATTCGACTCTTGCAGGGGCGGCAAACCGCGTCCTGAAGGGGCGATCCGCGTCTTGAAGGGGAAAACCACGTCCTGAAGGGGCAATCCGCGTCTTGAAGGGGAAAACCACGTCCTGAAGGGGCGATCCGCGGAGGAGCAGGGCTCAGCGGGGCAGGGCCTCCAGGTAGAGCCAGCGCCCGGCGCGGCGCACGAAGCGGGAGCGCTCCCGCAGCTCGTCGACGGCGATGCCTCCCCGCCCATCGGCCGCCCGGTAGCGGGCGGTGAACTCCACGATGCCGGCCTCATCATCCGGCTGCCCGGCCACGACCTCCTCGATGCGCAGCCCCAGCCACTGCGTGCTGGGGTGGCAGTAGGGGCCGGGCGGGCGGGTGCGCGGGTGCCAGGTGCGGAAGATGTGGTCCTCATCCCCGAGGGCGAAGGCCGAGTACCGCGAGCGCATAAGCGCCTCCGCGGTGGTGGCGGGCCGCCCGTCGTGGATGGGCTCGCAGCAGGCGCAGTAGGCCTCCCCACTGCCGCAGGGGCAGGGGTCGGCGCCCCTCGCGCCCGCGCTGCGCACCGGCGAGGCCCCGGCCGCCGCGGGGGCCCGGCGGGCCCTGCTCGGGCGCGCCATGCTCAGGCCCCCAGCCAGTAGGCGTGCAGGGCCCGGGCCAGGAGGGGCCCGTCGGACACGGCGCACATCTCGCGCTGGGAGTGCATGGACAGCAGCGCCTGACCGACGTCGATGGTGGTCATGCCCAGGCGCGTGGCGGTGATGGGGCCGATGGTCGAGCCGCAGGGCACCGCGTTGTTCGACACGAAGTCCTGGCTGGGCACGCCGGCGGCTGCGCAGGCCCGGGCCCACACGGCCGCGCCGAGCGCGTCGGTGGCGTAGCGCTGCTGGGCGTTGATCTTGAGAACCGGCCCCCCGCCCAGGACCGGCCGGACCATCGGGTCGTGGAGGTGGCCGTAGGCAGGGTGGGCGGCGTGGGCGGCGTCGGCCGAGACGCACAGGGATCGGGCCAGCATGGCGGCCCGGGCCTCGCCCTCCACGCCCAGGGAGTGGGACAGGCGCTCGAGGATGCTCTCCAGGAAGGGCCCGCCGGCGCCCGAGCGGGTCTGGGAGCCGACCTCCTCATGGTCGTTGGCCACCATGAGCAGGGGGCCGGCGGGGGCCGGGGCGCCCGGTGCAGCGAGCTCCTCCAGGGCGCGCAGGGCGGCGTGGACCGAGGAGAGGTTGTCCAGCCGGGAGGAGGCGAGCATCTCCCCGCGCGCGCCGAATCGGGCGGGCGCCTGGGTGGGGTAGGTGACGATGTCGTGGAGGGCCAGGTCGCCGGGCTCGATCCCGGCCAGCCGGCACAGGTGGTGCTCGGGGGCGTCGGGGCGGGCCCACGGGCGGAGCGCCTCGGGGCCGGCTCCCGGGGCCGGCAGCGACCACAGGGGCATGAGGTGGGCCTGGCGGTCCAGGTGGAGGGAGTCGTTGACGCTGCGGTCCAGGTGGGGGGCCACCTGGGCGACGCGCGCCACGGGGCCGGTGCGCACGAGGTGGACGGCGCCGTCGCGGGTGACCAGGCGGCCGGCGAGCCCGAGCTCGCGATCCAGGAAGGAGTTGAGCAGGGGACCGCCGTAGACCTCCACGCCCAGGGCCTGGATGCCCTCGCGCACGACGGCGGCCCGCGGCTTGAGCTTGAGGGCCGGGGAGTCGGTGTGGGCGCCGACGATCCTCCACCCCGCGTCAGCCGCCAGCGCCTCGGGCAGGATCCAGGCGATGATGGCGCCGTCGCGGATGACGTGGCCGCGGGCGGGCGCGCCCTCCCAGGCCTCGGTCTCGCGCATCGGCTGGAAGCCGGCCGCCTCCAGGCGGCGCGCCGTCTCGGCGGCGGCGTGGTAGCTGGAGGGGGAGGCGGTCACGAAGCTGATGAGGGAGTCGGTGTAGGCCTCCTCGTCGTGCAGGGGGCCGGGGCCGGCGAGGGCTGCGGGACCAGGGCTGGCGGCGCCGGCGGTGCTGGCGGGCTCAGTGGGCGAGGTGGTGGGCTCGGAGTCGGGGGTCGTCATGGGCCCAGTGTGTCACTGCGTCACTACGTCACCGCGCCCCGCACGGCCGGGACGCGGCGCCGCCATGCGGTGTCATGCGGTGTCATGCGGCCCAGCCCAACCGCCCAGCCACACCGCCCCCGGCACCCCCACACCGCCCAGCCATGCCGCCCCCGGCACCCCCACACCTCCCAACCACACCGCCCAGCCACACCTCCCGGCCATGCACCCCCTTAGCACGGGCAGGCCCCTCGCAACGGGGCAGGCACAGCGCCGCGCAGCCAGACGCACTTACCTGGAGGTTGTCGACGCCGTCGGCGCGGGCATGGCCTGGGTGGTGCGCCAGGAGGAACAAGGGGCCCGGGAGACTCACGTGCTCCGGGAGGGCCGGGTGCGTCTCGTAGTGTGGTGGCAATTCCTGCGGGCCTGGCCGGCGAGGGTGGCTGGGGTGGGCATCGTGGGAGCCCAGCTGTTCGACCAAGAATCACTAGGAGTGTCCCACGATGCCCAAGAACC
>NZ_JAGFOU010000022.1 GCF_017592395.1 Actinomyces bowdenii | reverse complement strand
ATGGACGGGCTGGAGGTCACCGACGAGGTCTTCGAGTCCGAGGCCAACGTGGCCTTCGACCAGGCCGAGAACCGCATGCACACCATCAAGGCCGTCATGGTCGCCACCCTCGGAGACTGGGACTGAGCCGCCCCCGGTCCTGATCGGCCGCCGAGCCGTGGTCGGGCCCGGCCCCTGCCCCGTGCAGGGGCCGGGCCCGACCCGCATGGGGGTCATGCACTCCACATCCCGGGATGCAGCGCTCCTGGGGCCACCGCCTGGTCGGGACGTTAGACTCATGTCTCAAAGACCATGCGGAGGGGAGTACTCCCACAACAGCGGCGTCGTCATCACGGCGGACGGGGCAGCGGCCCCGGCCCCCGGCGCCACCGGCCGACGGCCGGGGCGGCATGCCCCGGCAGATGCGGCGGGAGGAGACCTCCGGTACTACCCGACCTGTACCGGAGGTACACCCAGTGGATGTCCACGCCCTCGGATGGATCGCCCTCGCCGCGATCATCCTGATCATGATCACGATCGACATCGTCGGCCATGTGCGCACCCCCCACGAGCCCACCATGAAGGAGGCCGCCTGGTGGTCGGTGGCCTACATCGCCATGGCCGTGGTCTTCGGCGGCATCGTCTGGGCGATCTGGGGGCCCGTCTACGGCCAGGAGTACTTCGCGGGCTACATCACCGAGAAGGCGCTGAGCGTGGACAACCTCTTCGTCTTCGTCATCATGATCTCGGCCTTCCGCGTGCCCCGGAAGTACCAGCAGGAGGTGCTGCTGGCGGGCATCATCATCGCCCTCGTGCTGCGCCTGGTCTTCATCCTGGCCGGCGCCGCCCTCATCGAGAACTTCTCCTGGGTGTTCTACATCTTCGGCGCCTGGCTGCTGTGGACGGCCATCTCCCAGGCGCGCGAGGGCGTGGAGGAGCCCAGCGAGCACGACCAGGAGTACGAGCCCAGCCGCTTCGTGCGCTTCATCTCGCGGGTCGTGCCCATCACCGACGGCTTCGTGGGCGGCAAGCTCATCCACCGCCACGCCGGGCGCACCATGATCACCCCCATGATGCTGTGCATCATCGCCATCGGCACCGCCGACGTCATGTTCGCCGTGGACTCCATCCCCGCGATCTACTCCCTGACCCGCGAGCCCTACCTGGTCTTCGCTGCCAACGCCTTCTCCCTGCTGGGCCTGCGCCAGCTCTACTTCCTCATCGACGGCCTGCTCGACCGCCTCGTCTACCTCCACTACGGGCTGGCGGCCATCCTGGGCTTCATCGGCCTCAAGCTCATCAACCACGCCCTGCACGAGAACGAGGTGGGCTTCATCAACGGCGGCGAGCACTGGGAGGCCGTCCCCGAGCCCTCCATCGGCGTCTCCCTGGGGTTCATCGTCGTGGTCATCCTCATCACCGTCGTCGCCTCGGTCATCAAGTCCCGCGCCGACGCCCGCAAGGAGGGGGCCAGCGCCTGATCGGCCGCGGGGCGCAGGAGGCGCCCGCCGCCGGCCAGTAGGCTCTCAACCGTGACCACGACAGATGCCACCGCCTGGCCCCAGGCCCCCACCGGGCTGACCCGCGCCCAGGTGGAGGAGCGCGTGCGCCGGGGCCAGACCAATGCCTACGAGGAGAGGACCTCCCGCAGCGCCGCGCAGATCCTGCGGGCCAATGTCCTGACCATCTTCAACGGCATCCTGGGCTGCGCCCTGGTGCTCATCCTGCTCGTCGGGCACTGGCCGGACGCCCTGTTCGGCTTCGTGCTGCTGCTCAACACCGCCACGGGCACCCTCGCCGAGATCCGCGCCAAGAGGGCCCTGGACCGCCTGGCCGTCCTGGAGGCGCCCCACGCCGTCGTCCTGCGCGAGGGCCGGGAGCAGGAGGTGGGCCTGGCCCAGGTGGTCCTCGACGACGTCGTGCGCCTGAGCGCGGGCCATCAGGTCCCCGCCGACGGCGAGCTGCTGTCCACCGACGGCCTGGAGATCGACGAGTCCATCCTCACCGGGGAGTCCCGGCCGGTGCGGCCCGCCCCCGGGGACCGGGTGCTATCGGGCACCACCGTGACCGCCGGTACCGGCCTGTTCCGCACCACCGCCGTCGGCGCCCAGGCCTACGCCCACCGCCTGGCCCGGGAGGCCCGCAAGTACTCCCTGGTGGTCAGCGAGCTCCAGGCCGGCACCAACCGGGTCCTGCACTGGATCGCCTGGGTCATCGTCCCGGTGGCCCTACTGCTGGTGTGGTCCCAGATGCGCCAGGCCGGCGGCGTGGCCCACGCGGCCGAGACCGGTGCCTGGCGCATGGCCCTGGTGGCCGGGATCGCCGGCGTCGTGGGCATGGTGCCTCAGGGACTGGTGCTGCTGACATCGGTCAACTTCGCGACGGCGGCCCTGGGCCTGGCGCGCAGCCACGTCCTGGTCCAGGAGCTGCCCGCCGTCGAGGTCCTGGCCCGCGTGGACACCCTGTGCCTGGACAAGACCGGCACACTGACCACCGGCCGCATCCGCCTGGGCGGCATCCTGGCGCCCCACGGGCCCAGTGCCGACCCGTCCAGTGCCGACCCGTCCAGTGCCGGCCCGCCGAGTGACGAGTCCATCGACGCCCTGGCGGTGCTCAGCGGGGGCCCCGACCCCAACCCCACCGCCCAGGCCATCGCCGAGGGCCTGGCCGAGCTTCCGCGGGCGCCGCGCGCCGAGAGTGGGGCTGTGGCCGCCGTGCCCTTCTCCTCGCGCCGCAAGTGGTCGGCAGTGCGCTACCGGGAGCGCACCTGGGTGCTCGGCGCTCCCGAGATCGTCCTGGGCGCTCAGGGCTCCGACGCCGGCAGCGGGGGTGCCGTGCTGGAGCAGGTCGAGGCGCTGGCCTCCCAGGGCGCGAGGGTCCTGGCCCTGGCCGTGTCCGACCACCCCTGGCAGGAGGGGGGCGGGCAGGACGAGCCCGCCCTGCCCGCCCGGCTCCAGGCCGCCGCGCTGGTCACCCTCGTCGAGGAGGTGCGGACCGATGCGCCGCGCACCCTGGCCTACTTCCGCGAGCAGGGCGTCCAGGCCAAGGTGATTTCGGGGGACAACCCGACCACCGTGGCCGCCGTGGCCCAGCGGGCCGGTGTGCGCGCCCCCGATGGGGGCCCGCTGGTGGCACTCGACGGGCGCGAGCTGCCCGCGCAGGCGGACACGCCCGAGGAGCTCCAGCGCCTCGCCCACGCCCTGGAGGGCGCCAGCGTCCTGGGGCGGGTCACCCCCGAGCAGAAGCGGGCCCTCGTGCGGGCCCTGCGCGCCGGTGGGCACGTGGTGGCCATGACCGGCGACGGCGTCAATGACGCCCTGGCCCTCAAGGACGCCGACCTGGGCATCGCCATGGGCAACGGCGCGCCCGCGACGAAGGCCGTGGCGCGACTGATCCTGCTCACCGGGGAGTTCGCCTCCCTGCCGGGCGTCGTCGCCCAGGGCAGGAGGGTGATGGCCAACACCGAGCGCATCGCCTCCCTGTTCCTGGCCAAGACCGTCTACGCCTCGCTCATCGCCGTCGTCGTGGCCGCCACCGCCATCTCCTACCCCTTCCTGCCGCGCCAACTGACCATCGTCTCCTCCTTGACCATCGGCATCCCCGCCTTCATCCTGGCGCTGGCGCCCTCCAGCCGGCGCTACCGGCCCGGCTTCCTGCCACGGGTGCTCGGCCTGGCGGTCCCGGCGGGCGCCGTGGCGGCCGCGGCGACCCTGGCGGCGCAGAACTGGCTGGCCTCCACCGGCGCACCGCCGCAGCAGGCCACCACCGCGGCCACGCTGGTCCTGGTGGCCTCGGGACTGTGGCTGCTGACCCTCACGGCCCGGCCCCTGCTGGGCTGGAGGCTCGGCCTGGTCCTGACCATGGCGGGAGCAGCCGTCCTGGGCGTCCTCATCCCCGCCGTGCGCGGCTTCTTCCGACTGGCCTGGCCCACGCCCGGGGCCTGGTGGGTGATCCTCATCGTCGCGGCCGCGGCCGTCGGCGGCATCGAGATCATCCACCTGGTGCGCCGGCGCGTGGTGGCCCACGACGCGAAGTGACGACCAGCGCGACCTCCCGGGCTCGGTCCCATCGCCCCTTGATGTCCTATGGGCCGTGCCATCGGCTGGGTCCCGGGATGCTGGAGCAGGCGCCGGCGTCAGCCGCGCAGGTCCTTCCGGCCGGGAAGGCCGCGGGGCTCATATTGGGCGTCACTTCGCGACTTGGACGGCACTTGTAGGTGTCGCTCTTGTCGCGAAGTGACGCTCTTGTCGCGAAACGACGCCCAACCTGCGGCCCCACCGCCCTCCCGGTGACACGCGACCCTCCCGGCGCACCAGTGTGCCGGCCCGCTGGGCATCCCGACCCAGCGCGAGGCCGCCTACCGGGCCTGGATCCACCCCGGCAATCGCCACCGATCCCACACGCCATCGAGGCTCAGCACCAGCCGACCGCGTCCACAACCTCCCGGGGAAGGACACCTAGACGGCCAGTACGCGCAGCCAAGCTCCCGCGGCGGTGCCGGCCGTCCTGGACCCGCGCGGAGCCCGCGGCCCGGAGCAGCCCGGTGAGCTCCTCGCCCTCGGGCGCATTCATGCCCAGGCGCTGCGCCTCCTGCCCCACATGGTCCGGGCCGCGGCGGCCACGGGCAAGGGCGCGCGAGGAACTGCGCGCTACTCGGCGGGGGCCAGCACCCCGATGACCGGGTTCCACTCCCGGGCGATGCGCTCGGCGATGAAACCCCGCTGCTGGAAGGGATCGTCCTCCAGCAGGGCCAGGGCCCCGGCCTCGTCCTCGGCGCGCACCACGATGAGGGCGTCGTGGGTGCCCACGTAGGGGCCCGCCGCCAGCAGCCGGCCCTCCTGGGCCAGGGCGGCGTTGAAGGCGCGGTGGGAGGGACGCACCTCGGCCATCTCCTCATCGCGGTCGGTGACGTAGTGGTACTCCACGGCGTAGATCCTGCTCATGGGCCCAGCCTACGCGCAGCGCCGGGCGCAGGAGCCGTGGCGGGCGCCCACCCGCCGCGGATGAGACGTGTCGAACACATGTACACAGGTGTCCAGGCCCTAGACTCTCACCTCGTGAACGACTCTCTCATCATCCGTGGAGCCCGCGAGCACAACCTCAAGGGAGTGGACCTCGACCTGCCCCGCGACAGGATGATCGTCTTCACCGGGATGTCCGGCTCGGGCAAGTCCTCCCTGGCCTTCGACACGATCTTCGCCGAGGGGCAGCGCCGCTACGTGGAGTCCCTGTCCTCCTACGCCCGCCAGTTCCTGGGGCAGATGGACAAGCCCGACGTCGAGCTCATCGAGGGCCTGAGCCCGGCGGTGTCCATCGACCAGAAGTCCACCTCCCGCAACCCCCGCTCCACCGTGGGCACGGTCACCGAGGTCTACGACTACCTGCGCCTGCTCTACGCCCGCGCGGGCATCCAGCACTGCCCCGCCTGCGACGCCGTCATCTCCTCCCAGACCCCCCAGCAGATCGTCGACCAGGTGCGGGCCATGCCCGAGGGCACCCGCTTCCAGGTGCTGGCCCCGGTGGTCCGCGGGCGCAAGGGGGAGTACCTCGAGCTCTTCGATGAGCTGCGGGGCCGCGGCTTCAACCGGGTGCGGGTCGACGGCCAGGCGCGCCGCCTGGACGAGGAGATCACGCTCAACAAGCGCCTCAAGCACGACATCGAGGTCATCGTCGACCGCCTCGTCGTGCGCGAGGGCATGCGCCAGCGCCTGACCGACTCGGTGGAGACCGCCCTGGCCCTGGCCGAGGGGCTGGTCATCATCGAGCAGGTCGACCTGCCCCGGGACGACCCCTCCCGCGAGCACCGCTACTCCGAGAAGCGCGCCTGCCCCAATGAGCACCCGCTCCAGCTCGACGAGATCGAGCCGCGCACCTTCTCCTTCAACGCCCCCTACGGGGCCTGCCCGGTGTGCACGGGCATCGGCACCCGCCTGGAGGTCGACCCCGAGCTGGTCGTCCCCGATGAGGAGCTGACCCTGGCCCAGGGTGCCATCGCCCCGTGGACCGGCCATCAGAAGTACTTCACCCGCCAGCTCGCCGCCCTGGGCGAGGAGCTGTCCTTCGACGTCGACACCCCCTGGAGGGCCCTGCCCGCCCGCGCCAAGGAGGCGATCCTGCGGGGCAAGGACTACGAGGTCAAGGTCAAGTATCGCAACCGCTGGGGCCGCGAGCGCGTCTACTCCTCGGGCTTCGAGGGCGTCCTGGACTACGTCATGCGCAAGCATGACGAGACCGAGTCGGAGTGGTCCCGGGAGCGCTACCAGGGCTACATGCGCCAGGTCCCCTGCCCCGCCTGCCAGGGATCCCGGCTCAAGCCCGAGGTCCTGGCGGTCAGGGTGGGGGAGCGCTCCATCGCCGAGCTGTGCGAGATGCCCATCAGCGAGGCCCGGGACTTCCTGGCGGGGCTGAGCCTGAGCGGCCAGGCCCGCCGGATCGCCGGCAGCGTGCTGGCGGAGATCGGCGCGCGCCTGGGATTCCTGGTCGACGTCGGCCTGGACTACCTCAGCCTGGCCCGCGGCGCCGCCACCCTCTCGGGCGGGGAGGCCCAGCGCATCCGCCTGGCCACCCAGATCGGCTCGGGCCTGGTGGGCGTGCTCTACGTGCTCGACGAGCCCAGCATCGGCCTGCACCAGCGGGACAACGAGCGCCTCATCGCCACCCTGGCCCGCCTGCGGGACCTGGGCAACACGCTCATCGTCGTCGAGCACGACGAGGACACCATCCGCGCCTCGGACTGGATCGTCGACATCGGGCCGGGCGCCGGCGAGCTGGGCGGCCGGGTCGTCCACTCCGGCACCCTGGAGGGCCTGCTCCGGGCCCCCGACTCCATGACCGGGGACTACCTGGCCGGGCGCCGGCGCATCGAGGTGCCCGCCACGCGCCGCAAGCGCGAGAAGGGGCGGGAGGTCACCGTCGTCGGCGCGCGGGAGAACAACCTCAAGGACGTCACCGTCTCCTTCCCGCTGGGAGTCTTCACCACCGTCACCGGGGTGTCGGGCTCGGGCAAGTCCTCCCTGGTCAACTCGATCCTCTACCAGGTGCTGGCCAACCGCCTCAACCGCTCCCGCGGCGTCCCCGGGCGGCACCGGACGGTGCGCGGGGTGGAGAACCTCGACAAGGTCGTCCACGTCGACCAGTCGCCCATCGGGCGCACCCCCCGCTCCAACCCGGCCACCTACACGGGGGTGTGGGACCACGTGCGCAAGATCTTCGCCGCCGTGCCCGAGTCCAAGGTGCGCGGCTACGGCCCCGGGCGCTTCTCCTTCAATGTCAAGGGCGGGCGCTGCGAGGCCTGCAAGGGCGACGGCACCCTGCGGATCGAGATGAACTTCCTGCCCGATGTCTACGTGCCCTGCGAGACCTGCCACGGCGCCCGCTACAACCGCGAGACCCTGGAGATCCGCTACAAGGACAGGACCGTGGCCGACGTGCTGGACATGACCATCCACCAGGCCGCCGAGTTCTTCTCCGCCTCCTCGGTCATCTCGCGCCACCTGGGCACCCTGGTGGAGGTGGGCCTGGGCTACGTCCGCCTGGGGCAGTCGGCCACCACCCTCTCCGGCGGTGAGGCCCAGCGCGTCAAGCTCGCCACCGAGCTCCAGCGCCGGGCGACGGGCCGGACCATCTACGTCCTGGACGAGCCGACGACGGGGCTGCACTTCGAGGACATCCGCAAGCTGCTCGGCGTGCTCCAGGGCCTGGTGGACAAGGGCAACTCCGTGGTGGTCATCGAGCACAACCTCGATGTCATCGCCAACTCCGACTGGGTCATCGACATGGGACCCGAGGGGGGCCGGGGCGGGGGCACCGTGGTGGCCGCCGGCACCCCGGAGAGGATCGCCTCCGTGGCGGAGTCCTACACGGGGCGCTTCCTGGCCCCGATCCTGGACCGGGCCTGAGAGGGGCCGGGGGTCACTGCGGGCTGCGCGGGCGCTGGGAGGCCTGCTCCTCGGCGGCCGCCCGGTTGTAGGCCAGGGACAGCGCGAAGCAGACCAGGCCCGCCACCGCCAGGGCCAGGACCCGCATGATCGAGTTGCCCGAGCCCAGGTCCACGGCGGCGAGCTTGAGCACCGCGATGAGGACGAGGCCCAGGCCGTAGTGGCGCAGGGCCGTGGCGCGCAGCCGGAAGCCCAGGATGATGCAGGCGGCCCCGGTGAGCAGGATGAGGATGGTCATGAGCACCGAGTCCACGCTGCTGCCGCTGAGGATGAGCGCCGAGCTCCACAGCGTCAGGGAGCTCAGCAGGGCGCTGGCCAGGGTGGCGTCCGTGGCGCCGAACCAGGCCCACACGAAGCGGTTGGCCAGGACGGCCAGGGCGGCCGCCAGCGCGATCAACGGCATCCGCCAGACCAGGGAGTCCACGAGCGCCGCCGCGGCCACCAGCATGATCAGGGTGCCCATGGCTCCCAGCACCCAGCCCAGCCAGGCGTGGGGCGGGGCCTGCGTGGGCGCGGCGGGCTGGGGGCCATGGGCGGGAAGGGCCTGCGGGAACCGCCCCGCCAGGCGCAGTGCGAGCAGGCGGCGCACCGTGGCCTGCGGGTGGGCCAGCCCCAGCCACAGCAGGGCCGCGAGCATGATGCCGAAGACCAGCGTGGGCAGGACCGGCTCCGCGCCCCGGGGCAGGAGGCGGTCGACCAGCGAGGGCAGGATGAGGGCCGCGGAGGCGGCCATGATCCACACGCTGATCCGCAGCGTCGGCGGGATGGCGGGGGGCTTGCCGGGCGCCTGCGGGGCGCACTCCCACCCGGGGATGCTCTCAAGGACCGCGGTCAGGGCGTGGATGGCCACGAGCGCGGCGATGAGGCCCACGACCTCCAGGGGGCGGCGCGTGGTCAGCAGGAGCGGCAGGCCCGCAAGCGCGCTGAGCGCCAGGAGCGGTGAGGTGAAGCGCTCGCGCAGTACCGGCACGCAGGTGAGCGCGACCACCAGGACCATCGGCAGCGCCAGGGCGGGAGTCGCATGTGCGGCGAGGATGCCCAGGAGGAGGGTCGTGATCAGGTGCGCCGGGGCGCATCGGCGGCGCCAGCCCGTGGGCCCCGGATCGAGCATGAGCGTGGAGACCGCTGCGAGCAGGCACAGTGCCAGGCCACCGGTCAGGGCGTTGAGCAGCTCGGCCCGGGGCGTGCCGTCGAGGAAGCGGACCAGCCGCAGGAGGCTGAGGCCCAGGACGATCCCCGCGACGGCCCAGTCGGCGCCCGCTGCGCTGCGATAGCCGGCGCTCCACAGCAGCCGGCTGGAGTCGAGCTGCTGGAGGAGCATGGCGGCGCAGGTCAGGGCCGAGAGCAGGATCGCGCCCACGGGTGAGGCGGCCACAAGGGTGGGGGCTGGGGCCATGAGCAGGGCCGCGCCCAGGACGACCAGGGAGGTCACGGGGTACCAGGCGGCCAGGGGCGTGGGGCGCCCGCGCCGCGCCAGGACCGTGGTGATCGCCGCCAGGACGACGGCATAGCCGCAGGCCAGGGCCCAAGTGCCCAGGCGGGGCTCGGGGGCCCACCAGGTCCGCCAGGAGGCGAAGCCGATGGTTACCAGGGCTCCGAGGGTGGAGACCACCGCGGTGAAGACCTGGGCGGTTAGGCGCGAGAGGATGAGCAGGGCCGCGCCCCAGGTGGCCATGAGCATGAAGGCCGCGCCCATGGGCACGACGCCGAGCAGGACCGCGCCGATGATGGATACGAAGCCCAGGGCGCCTCCCGTGCCGGTCATCGTCGCCGCGGCCACGCGCAGGTGCGAGCGGGATCCGGCCAGCCGGGTGCCCCCGGCCACCAGGGACAGGCCGAGCAGCCCCAGGGCGCCGACCTTGACCCCATCGGGGATCGAGTCCCACACCAGGGCGATGAGGCTGACGGCCGCCAGGACCACCAGCAGCGCTGCCGCTGCGGAGAGCAGGTAGCGGCCGAGATTGCCCTCGCTGCGCATGGCCGCCGGCAGGAGCGGTGCGGGTGCCGCGGGCCGGGCCTGCGGTGCCGGTTGGATCGGCGGCGTGGGACGGGCCGCTGCGGGCGGCACCGTGATGTACCCGTAGGGCCTGGGGCCCTGCGCGGCGGGCGCCTGAGCGCCCTGGTCGCGCAGTCCCGGCGGCTGGGGCGCCGCGGGTGCCGGGCCTCCGGGTGCCGAGCCCGGTCCGGCCCCGGGCCGCTCGGGCTCCGGGCCCTCGGGCTGCCCCGGCTCGGCCGGCCCCGGCTCGGAGGGCGCGACCCAGTCCTGGGCGGTGTCATCCTGCGCTGCGGCACTCCCGGCTGAGACGCGCCCTGCCGCATCGCTGTGCCCCGCGTCGTCCTGTGCGGCGGGGCTGCCGGCTGCTGGCTCCCGGGCAGGTGAATCCTGGGGGGCGGGCGACGGGGCCGCGGTGGCCTGGGCGGTCGTCACAGGCGGCTGAGGGGGCATGGGGCGCTGGGCCACCCGGCGCGCGATCCAGTCGAGCTTGCGCTCCATGAGGTCGAGCCGGGCGAGGATCTCCGGTGACCGGTCACCGGGGCCGTACGGGGCGGGCATGAGGCACTCCCAGGAAGGCGAGCAACGGGGAACAGCAACCATTATCAACCATAATCTCCGAGGCTGCAACGGCTACAAAAAGCCAGAAATCAGTTCTCACACGTGATATGTGTCACTGTTATCAAAAACGAACGAAGTCGAACAAGATGTCACATGGGGCGGCGGTCTCGGATACCCTCGTGCCATGAGCGAGAACGGACTGACTCAGGCCCAGGCGAAGATGCGTGAGGCGGGCGTCGCCGCCGAGGCGATCGATGTCTTCACCCACTACTACCGAGCACTGGAGGAGGGGGCCACGGGCCTCATCCCCGAGGACACCATCGAGCCGCTGACCTCCATTGACTCCATCGATGATGTCCAGGTCGATCAGGAGGCGGCGCGCGAGGCCCTGGGGCGGACCGTCCTCATCAAGCTCAACGGCGGCCTGGGCACCTCGATGGGCATGGACCGGGCCAAGTCCCTCCTGCCGGTGCGCGAGGGCCGGACCTTCCTCGACATCCTGGTCGCACAGGTGCGCGCCGCGCGGCGGGCCCACGGGGTGAGCCTGCCGCTGATCCTCATGAACTCCTTCCGCACCCGGCGCGAGACCCTGGAGGCGCTGGCCGCCTACCCGGACCTGGCGGTCGAGGGCCTGCCCCTGGACTTCCTGCAGAACCAGGAGCCCAAGCTGCGCCAGGACGACCTCAGCCCGGTGGAGTGGCCGGCGGACCCCGAGCTGGAGTGGTGCCCGCCGGGCCACGGGGACATCTACACCGCGCTCATGGCCTCAGGGGTGCTCGATGCGCTGATCGAGCGGGGCTACCGCTACGCGATGACCTCCAACTCCGACAACCTCGGCGCGGCGCCCTCGGCCGGGATCGCCGGCTGGTTCGCGGCCTCGGGGGCCCCCTACGCCGCCGAGATGTGCCGCCGCACGCCCGCGGACGTCAAGGGCGGCCACCTGGCCGTGCGCAAGGCGGATGGCCGCATCATCCTGCGGGACACCGCCCAGACCCCCGCCGAGGAGATGCACTACTTCACCGACCAGTTCCGCCACCCCTTCTTCCACACCAACAACCTGTGGTTCGACCTGCGGGTCCTGCGCGAGACCCTCATCGAGCGCAGGGGGATCCTGGGCCTGCCCCTGATCAGGAACACCAAGACCGTCGATCCGGCCGACCCGGGATCCACGCCGGTGGTGCAGATCGAGACCGCCATGGGGGCCGCCGTCGAGGCCTTCGAGGGCGCCACGGCCATCGAGGTGCCGCGCAGCCGCTTCCTGCCGGTCAAGACCACCAACGACCTGCTGCTGCTGCGCTCGGACGCCTACGAGCTCGACGACTCCGGCATGCTGGCCCAGGTGGCCCGGCCCGCCTGCACGGTGAGCCTGGACAGCCGCTTCTACAAGACGATCAAGGACTTCGAGGCCCGCTTCCCCCACGGCGCCCCCTCGCTGCGGGAGGCCGTCCGCCTCAGCGTCGCGGGGGACTGGACCTTCGGCGAGGGGGTGGTGGCCACCGGGGAGGCGGTGCTCACCGAGGACGGGTCGCCGGGCCGCGTGGCCGACGGCGCCCGGATCTGAGGCGGGCGGGAACGGCGCTGCTGCGCGCAGCCCTGATCGCGCGGCCCGCGACCGCGACTGGCGGTCGCCGGGCCGCGCCTGGCAGCCGGTGGTGGTGCCCGGCGGTGAGTCAGGCCGGATCGCCGCCGCTGAGCGGCAGGTTCTCCACGGTCAGGGAGGCGCCCTCGTCCTGCGGGGGAGCGGCGATGCCCCAGACCTGGCGGTAGAAGCTGAGCTCGGCCTCGTAGTGGCGGCGGATACTGGCCGCCATGCGGAAGCCGTGGCCCTCGCCGTGGAAGACCTCCAGGGCCACCGGCGCGCCCTTGGCCCGGATGGCCTCGTGCATGAGGGTGGCCTGCTCGGCCGGGACGATGGGGTCCTCCGAGCCCTGGACCAGCAGCAGCGGTGTGGTGATGGAGTCCACGTGGGTGATGGGGCTGCGCTCGCTCAGCACCGGGTCCCGGGGGTCCTGGGTGCCGATGAGCTGGCCGATGTAATGGGACTCGAACTTGTGGGTGGTGGCGCGCAGCCGGGTCAGGTCCGCGATGCCGAAGCAGGAGGCCGCCGCGGAGAACACCTCGGTGCGGGTGATGGCCGTCAGCACCGTGAAGCCGCCGGCCGAGGACCCGCGGATGGCGATGCGGGCGGGGTCCACCAGCCCGGACTCGGCCATGAAGCGCGCGCCGCTGATGCAGTCATCAACATCATGGATCCCCCAATTGCCCTCCAGGGCCCTGCGGTACTCAGTGCCGTAGCCCATCGAGCCGCGGTAGTTGACGTCCAGGTAGGCGAAGCCGCGGCTGGTCCAGTACTGGATGCGCAGGTCGTAGCCGGGCACCGCGGTGGCCGTGGGGCCGCCGTGGACATTGACGATCAGCGGGGGCAGCTCGTCCTCGGGGCCGGTGTGATGGGCCGAGGCCGGCGGGTAGTAGAAGCCGTGGGCGGTGGCGCCGTCGGTGCTCGTCCACGAGACCGGGTCGGGGAAGGACACGCCGATGGCCTCGGGCTCGAACTCGCCCGAGCCGCGCAGCACCTGGACCCGGCCGTTCCTGACCTCCACGATGCAGGGCATGGCCAGCTCGTTGGAGGCCAGCATGACCACCCGGCCCGCCGAGCAGGCCACATTGCCGATGGGCTGCCAGCCCACGTTCCACTCCTCCAGCTCGCCGTTGGACAGCCTGATGGTGCCCAGGTGCCAGATCGCGTCGCGGGCCCAGGAGGCGATGAGGTGCTCGCCGTCCAGGACGTCGAAGGAGTGCGGCCCCAGCTGCCAGGCCGGGCAGGTGAAGGTGGCCCGGGCCGGGTGCAGGGCGCGGGTGCGCAGCTGCGCGGTCCAGCCCTCGCGGTTGGTGCCGCGGCGCGGGAAGCCCTCGGTGCGGTAGAGGTTCCAGAAGCCCGAGGAGTTCGAGCCGTGGACGAGCTCGCACTCCTCGGTCCAGCGCGGCTCGGCCACCGAGTGCCCCGCCCCGCCGTCGATGACCGCCTGATCGCCGATGGTCCCGTCGGGCTGCAGGTCCCCCACGTGCAGGGCGGCGTTGTCCCAGGGCATGCCCGGATGGTCCCAGGTGATCCAGGCCAGGTGCTCCCCATCGGGGGACAGCGCGGGGGAGGTGACGAAGTCGGTGCCGCTGACCACGGTGCGCACGGCGTCGTCGTCGCGCGCGCCCGAGCCGTCCAGGGGGATGGCCACCAGGGAGTTGACGGGCTCGCCCGGGCCCCGGTGGTCCTCGCGCACGGCGTAGACCAGGCCCCGGGCGGTGTCGATCTCCAGGTCCCCGTGGCGCACGTCCCCGTAGATCGTCAGCGGCACCAGGCCGCGCATGCGATGGGCGACGTCGTAGCGGTACAGGCGCCCGTCCCCGGCGTGGGAGACCACGATGATCCCCCCGTCCACCGCGTAGGCCCGGCCCCCGTACTCATGGACGCGGGTGCGCACGTCGACCAGCTCGTCAGCCGGGGTCAGCGGCAGCACCTCGCCGATCTGCCCATCGCCGTCGCGGCGCAGCAGGACGTTGCGGCCGGCCTGGGCGGCGCGCTGCTCCACCCAGTAGGTGTCCGGCCCGTCGACGCGCACCTGGGACAGGCGCACGGTCCTGGTGGTGATCGTTCCCGGAGTGATCGGCGAGGGCCAGGTGCCGAAGGGGGCGGTGGTGCTCATGGTTCCTCCTGGGAGGCGCGGGTCCCGGCGGCGGCTCGTGGGATCGTGCCGGCCCGGCGCTCCGGGACAGTGGCTGATGGGTGGCTGACGGGTGGCGGCCGGGGCCGCTGCGGCCCGACCATGGCACACCCTACGTCCTCGCCGTGAGCAATGTGACACCCACCCGACATCCGGTCCAGCGCTTATGCTGTTGAGCCCGAAGGGATATCCCCGGCAGACCGGGCCGCATGGCCCGGCACACTGGACGATCTGGACGATGAGAAGAGGACACCGGTGCCCCCAGCCCCACACCCCGGCCGGCGCGCCGGACGCCGCCCAGCACCCTCATCGGACCTCCTGGGCTCGGTGCGCAGCCCGGCGGACCTCAAGCGACTGACCAGCGAGGAGCTGGTGGCCCTGGCATCCCAGATCCGCCACTACCTCGTTCACAGCGTCTCGCGCACCGGCGGCCACCTGGGCCCCAACCTCGGCGTGGTCGAGCTCACCCTCGCCCTGCACCGGACCTTCGAGTCCCCCCACGACACCATCGTCTTCGACACCGGGCACCAGGCCTACGTCCACAAGCTGCTCACCGGCCGCCAGGACTTCAGCCGCCTGCGCGAGCGCGGGGGGCTGTCCGGCTACCCCGCCCGCAGCGAGTCCGTGCACGACGTCGTGGAGAACTCCCACGCCTCCACCGCGCTGTCCTGGGCCGACGGCATCGCCCGGGCCAACGCCCTGCTGGACCACCGCGACCGCCACGTGGTGGCCGTCATCGGCGACGGCGCCATGACGGGGGGCATGGCCTGGGAGGCCCTGGACAACATCGCCGTGAGCGGGGCCAGGCGCCTGGTCATCGTCGTCAACGACAACGGCCGCTCCTACGCCCCCACCATCGGGGGCCTGGCCCACCACCTCGATGCGCTGCGCACCAACCCCGGCTATGAGCGGATGCTCTCAGGGGTCAAGCGCACCCTCCTGGCCCAGGGCGCCCCCGGCCGCGCCGCCTTCGACGCCCTGCACGGGCTCAAGCGGGGGCTCAAGGACGTCCTGGTGCCCTCAGCCTTCTTCGAGGACCTCGGCATCAAGTACACCGGGCCGGTCGACGGGCACGACATCACCGCCCTGGAGTTCGCCCTGACCCGGGCCCGGGAGTACTCCCAGCCGGTCATCGTCCACGTCATCACCGCCAAGGGCCGCGGCTACACGCCCGCCGAGGAGCACAACGGCGACCGCTTCCACGCCGTGGGCCGCATCCACCCCGAGACCGGCCTGCCGGTGGTGGCCGAGCGCTTCGGGTGGACCTCGGTCTTCGCCGAGGAGATCGTGTCCCTGGCCCGCGACGATGAGCGCATCGTGGGGATCACCGCCGCCATGCAGGCCCCCGTGGGCCTCCAGCCGCTGGCCGAGGCCATGCCCGAGCGGGTCGTGGATGTGGGCATCGCCGAGCAGCACGCCCTGACCGCCTCGGCGGGCATGGCCTTCGCGGGCCTGCACCCGGTGGTCGCCCTCTACGCCACCTTCCTCAACCGGGCCTTCGACCAGGTGCTCATGGACGTCGCCCTCCACCGCGCCGGGGTCACCATCGTCCTGGACCGCGCGGGGCTGACCGGCACCGATGGCGCCAGCCACAACGGCATGTGGGACATGGCGCTGCTGGCCCACGTGCCGGGCCTGCGCCTGGCCGCGCCCCGTGACGAGGCCACGCTGCGCCAGGCCCTCAGGACGGCGGTGGGCGTCGAGGATCGCCCCACGGTCGTGCGCTACCCCAAGGGGGCGCTGCCCGAGCCGGTGGAGGCCCTGCGGGTCCTGCCGGTCCCCGAGCGCCGCGAGGGCCCCGGCGGCGCCGATGACCAAGGGCCGGACCCGGTCTTCGAGCGGGTCGACGTGCTGTGGGAGGAGCCGGCGGGGGAGGCGGAGCTGGTCATCGTCGCCGTGGGGCCCATGACGGGGGCCGCCCTTCAGGCCGCCCGCGAGCTGAGCCGCCAGGGCACCGCGGCCATGGTCCTCCACCCCCACTGGGTCATCCCCATCCCCGGCGCGCTCCTCAGCGCCGCAGCGGCCGCCCGCGCCGTGGTCGTCATCGAGGACGGCCTGGTCGACGGCGGGATCGGCTCCCAGCTGCGCGACGCCCTGGACGAGGCCCGGCAGGGGGCCCGGGAGGCGGGCCCGGACGGGGAGCGGGATCGCCCCGCCGCCCCGGCCGGCCCGGTGGTGGTGCGCCTGGGCGTACCCCGCGCCTTCCTGGGGACCGCCTCGCGCGAGCAGCTGCTGGCCGACTTCGGCATGGATGCCCCGGGAGTCATCCGTGCCGCCCGCCGCGCCCTGGAGGCCGCCGGAGTCCAGGGCTGAGCAGCGCTCCGGACCCGGTCCCGGCACGGGGCCAAGTGCGGCATGACCTGGGACCTTCGGTCACAACGGCGGGTTCGGGGGTGGGGCCGCATGCGCTGCGGGGCCGCCCCGTCCCCGGGCGGATGGGACGGCCGTCCCAGGGGCCGAGCCCGTCCCGGCGGGTCCCGGCAAGGAGGCCCCATCTGGGGCGAAGCGGTTTGTCATGGCCCGCTCCGGTGATCACAGATCGGGACTAACGTCCCCACCGCTGAGGGTGGAGGCGCCTCCTGTGAGTCATCGCACCCGCGGGTGCGGGACCACTGGCCCATCCGTCTGGGTGCGGGGCATAGGCTGGAGCCGACGGCGTGTCAGGGCGCCGCCTCGCCTCACAAGGGCGATCGCTACCGGGCGGCGCGTGGCCGCCTACGCTAGGAGGGCCAAGGATGACCACCGAGGTCACTGCAACTGCCACCACCAGCAGGGAGGACGCCTGGGAGGGGTTCGTCACCGGCCCCTGGACCGAGACCACCGACGTCCGCGACTTCATTCAGCGCAACTACCGCCCCTACGACGGCGACGCCTCCTTCCTCGCCGGGGCCACGGACAAGACCCTGCGGCTGTGGGACACCCTGGAGAAGGACTACCTCTCCGAGGAGCGCAAGGTCCGCATCCTCGACGTCGACACCCACACCCCCGCCGACATCGACGCCTTCAAGCCCGGTTACATCAGCGAGGACGACGACGTCATCGTCGGGCTGCAGACCGACTCCCCGCTCAAGCGCGCCATGATGCCCAACGGCGGCTGGCGCATGGTGGAGACCGCGATCAAGGAGGCCGGCAAGGAGGTCGACCCCGAGGTCAAGAAGATCTTCACCCAGTACCGCAAGACCCACAACGACGCGGTCTTCGACATCTACACCCCGCGCATCCGGGCCGCCCGCTCCTCGCACATCATCACCGGCCTGCCCGACGCCTACGGCCGCGGCCGCATCATCGGGGACTACCGCCGCGTGGCCCTCTACGGCGTGGACCGGCTCATCGAGCTCAAGCAGATCGCCAAGGACGAGGTGGCCGACAAGCCCTTCTCCGAGCACTGGGCGCGCTACCGCGAGGAGCACTCCGAGCAGATCAAGGCCCTCAAGAAGCTCAAGGTCATGGCCGCCTCCTACGGCTACGACATCTCCGGCCCCGCCCGCAACGCCCACGAGGCCGTGCAGTGGACCTACTTCGCCTACCTGGCCTCGGTGAAGTCCCAGGACGGCGCCGCCATGAGCATCGGGCGCCTGTCGGCCTTCCTGGACATCTACTTCGAGCGGGACCTGGCCGCGGGCCTCCTGGACGAGTCCCGGGCCCAGGAGCTCATCGACCACATGGTCATCAAGCTGCGGATCACCCGCTTCCTGCGCACCATCGACTACGACCAGATCTTCTCCGGCGACCCCTACTGGGCCACCTGGTCCGACGCGGGCTTCTCGGAGGACGGCCGCTCCCAGGTCACCAAGACCTCCTTCCGCCTGCTCCAGACCCTGCGCAACCTGGGCCCCGCCCCGGAGCCCAACATCACCATCTTCTGGGATGAGCGCCTTCCGCAGGGCTACAAGGAGTTCTGCGCCCTGATCTCCATCACCACCTCCTCCATCCAGTACGAGGCCGATGAGCAGATCCGGGAGCACTGGGGCGACGACGCCGCGATCGCCTGCTGCGTGTCGCCGATGAAGGTCGGCAAGCAGATGCAGTTCTTCGGCGCCCGCGTCAATTCCGCCAAGGCCCTGCTCTACGCCATCAACGGCGGTCGCGATGAGATGACCGGCAAGCAGGTCGTCACCGGGCTGCCCGGCATCGAGGGCGACGGCCCGCTGGACTTCGACGAGGTCTGGGACAAGTACGAGAAGATGCTCGACTGGGTGGTGGCCACCTATGTCGAGGCGCTCAACATCATCCACTACTGCCACGACCGCTACGCCTACGAGTCCATCGAGATGGCTCTGCACGACTCCGAGATCGTCCGCACCATGGGCTGCGGCATCGCGGGGCTCTCGATCGTGGCCGACTCCCTGAGCGCCATCAAGTACGCCAAGGTCACGCCGGTGCGCGACGAGACCGGCCTGGTGGTCGACTACATCACCGAGGGCGAGTTCCCCATCTACGGCAACGACGACGACCGCGCCGACGACATCGCCGCCACGGTGGTGCACACGGTCATGTCCAAGATCAAGGCCCAGCCCTTCTACCGCGACGCCATCCCCACCCAGTCGGTGCTGACGATCACCTCCAACGTCGTCTACGGCAAGGCCACCGGCAACTTCCCCTCGGGGCACCGCAAGGGCACGCCCTTCTCCCCGGGCGCCAACCCCGAGAACGGCATGGACACCCACGGCATGGTCGCCTCCATGCTCTCGGTGGGCAAGCTGGACTACAACGACGCGCTGGACGGCATCTCGCTGACCAACACCATCACCCCCCAGGGGCTGGGCCGCACCGAGGAGGAGCGGGTGGCCAACCTCGTGGGCATCCTCGACGCCGGCTTCGTCCCCGACGACTGCGCCGATATCTGAGCGGCCCGGGCCGCCGACCCATAGGACACCGACAGACAACCCATCTCACGAAAGGGGCCGATCATGGCCACATACGAAGAGCGCCTCGCCTCCATGAAGGCGCAGCGCCAGGACAACGGCGGCGTCAAGGGCCTCTACCACGCCAACATCAACGTCCTGGACCGCAACACCCTCGAGGACGCGATGGAGAACCCTGAGAAGTACCCCAACCTCACGGTGCGCGTCTCGGGCTACGCCGTCAACTTCGTCAAGCTCACCCGTGAGCAGCAGCTCGACGTCCTCGACCGCACCTTCCACTCCCAGGCCTGAGCCCGGGCACCAGCGGCCGCCCATGTCTGAGACGACGACGGCCGCGCAGGCGGGGCGGCCGGCCCCGGCAAAGCAGGGCCCCCCCCCCCCCCCGGGGGCGGCCGGGACCAGGACTTCCTGGCCCCGGCCGCCCGCCTGCGCGGGGCCGGCATCGGAGGGCTCGAGGAGCTCACCGACCTCGAGCGCTCCGAGCGCCTGGAGCGGATGCGCAGCGGCGAGCTCGGCTCGATCCACTCCTGGGAGCTGGTCACCGCTGTCGACGGCCCGGGGACCCGGATGACCGTCTTCCTCAACGGGTGCCCCCTGCGCTGCCAGTACTGCCACAACCCGGACACCTTCCTCATGAAGGACGGCGAGCCCGTGGAGGCCGCCGAGCTGCTGCGCCGCATGCGCCGCTACCGGGGGGTCTTCCGCGCCTCCAGGGGCGGCATCACCCTGTCCGGGGGGGAGGTGCTCATGCAGCCGGCCTTCGCCGCCAGGCTCCTGTCCGGGGCCAAGGCGATGGGCATCCACACCTGCATCGACACCTCGGGCTTCCTGGGGGCCAATGCCAGCGACGAGATGCTGGAGAATATCGACCTGGTGCTCCTGGACGTCAAGAGCGGGGACGAGGAGACCTACAAGCGGGTCACCGGGCGGTCCCTGGCCCCCACCATCGCCTTCGGCGACCGCCTGGCCGCCAAGGGCATCGAGATCTGGGCCCGCTTCGTCCTGGTGCCCGGCCTGACCGATGACCCGGGCAATGTCGAGAAGGTCGCCCGCATCATCGAGCGCTGGGACACCGTCTCGCGCGTCGAGGTGCTCCCCTTCCACCAGATGGGCACCGACAAGTGGGACAGCCTGGGGCTGACCTACACCCTGCGCGAGACCCGGCCGCCCGAGCCCGAGCTCGTGGAGGCCACGCGGGCCATCTTCCGCTCCCACGGCTTCACCGTGCACTGACACGTGCACCGCCGCTGGGCACTGACGCCTGGGGCCGGAGGGCCGCGGGCTCAGGCCAGGCGCTCGGCGATCCGGGGCGCGACCTGCTGGACCTGCCAGGGGCGGGCCCCCAGGGCCTCCAGGCGCTCGCCGATCGCGGCGGCACTGATGCGGGCCGCGCCGGCATCCCCATCGGCGCCCAGATCCCATGCCAGGCGGCGCTGGGCCTCCGGGGCCAGGAGGAGCTCCTGGGGCACCCTGATGGCCTCGGCGCGCTCGCGCACCGCGGCGCGCACCAGCTCCAGGGCGGAGGCCGCCCCGGCATGGTGGCGCTGCCAGGAGCGCGGCTGGGGCAGGGCCCGGGGGCCCTGGGGGGCGCGCGCCGGGGGCAGATCCTCATCGGGCATCTGCATGGCCCGCTCAATGGCGCGCCACCACAGCTCCTGGTGCTGGCGCGCCTGGCGGGAGGAGAACTCCTTGAGCGCATTCATCTTGCGCCGGGAGGTGGGACGGGCCACCGCCGCGGCCACCAGCGCCTGGTGCGGCAGCACCTTGGAGGGGGTGCGGTCCAGCTCGGCGGCCAGCTGCTCGCGGGCCGTCCACAGCTCACGCAGGATCGCCAGGGACCTGGGGGAGCGCACCGCCCGGCCCGCCCGCGGGGTCTTGCGCCACGGGTCGATCTTGGCCGGTCGCGGTGGGCGGGTGCGCACGTACTCGAACTCCTGGTCCGCCCACTGGGTCTTGCCGGCATCCTCCAGCTCCTGGGCCAGGGCCGCGCGCAGCTCGATGAGGAGCTCGACGTCCAGGGCGGCGTAGATGAGCCAGGAGCGCGGCAGCGGGCGGGTCGACCAGTCGGCCGCCGCATGATCCTTGGCCAGGCGCAGCCCCAGCGTCTCCTCGATGACCGCCCCCAGGCCCACATGGGCGCGGCCCAGCAGGCGGGCCGCCAGCTCGGTGTCGAACAGGCGGGCCGGGTGCAGCCCCAGGGCGTTGAGGCAGGCCAGGTCCTGGTCGGCGGCGTGCAGGATCCACTCGGGCTCGCGCAGGGCGAGTCCCAGACCGCCGAGGTCGCCAGCTCCCACCGGGTCGATGAGGAGGGTGCCCGCGCCCTGTCGGCGCAGCTGGACGAGGTAGGCGTCCTGGCCGTAGCGGAAGCCCGAGGCCCGCTCGGCATCCACGGCCACCGGGCCCGATCCCCGTGACAGCGCCGCCACCGCGGCGGCCAGGGCCCGGGGGGTGTCGGTGACCCCGGGCAGCCCCTCGCGCGGGAAGGTGCAGTCGACGACCTGCTCCGCGGGGATGGGGTGATCCGTCGTTCCCGGCACACGGGCGGGCACGGCGCCGCGGTGGCTCACCTGCGGACCCCGGCCAGGCTGAAGGGGCGCACCGGGGCCGGCTCATGGCCCGAGGCCATGAGGACCAGCTCGTACCAGGCGGTCAGATGGGGCCCGAGATCGGCCGTGGTGGGGGACCATGAGGCCCTGATCTCAGCGTGCCCGCAGGAGTCGCTGATCCTCAGCCCGCCAAAGGTCTCCGACAGCACCCGGGTCACCGTGCCCACCAGGTCATGGTAGCCGGCGCCGGCGTCGTCGAGGCAATCGGTGAGCCAGGACCAGGCGGCCTGTCCCAGGGCCGGATCGTCCTGGACCTCGTCGTCGAGCTGGGATCGGACCATGGCCACCATGCGGAAGTCGGAGTTCCAGGCCTCCTGCCCGGCAGGATCATGGAGGATGACGAATCGGCCCGAGCCCACCGGTGAGCCGCCCGCATGGCGGACGGTCTCCGCTGTCAGCGCAGCGGTGTAGGGGGCCATGCGCGCAGGGCCGGGCACCTCCTCCAGCAGGAGGCCGCGCGGGCGCGGCGTGGCGCGCACGGAGAGCAGCGCCTCCTTGAAGCGCCCGGGTATTCCCTGCGCCTCGTCATCCTGCGGCCTACGACTGCCTGTCACGGCATGAACGCTAGCGGGGCGCCCCCTGGGCCCCGTGGTGCCACGCCGCGCACGGATGATTGCAATCCGCGAACCGCGTGGCACCCGCCTCACGGCGCTGATGGCCGCAGGACGGCCGGTATGTTGCGTTATCGTGATCCACCCAATCGCTTCCGGCGTTGAGCTCGCGCCCTGGCCCCGCACGGCAGGGCCGGCGGCCCGCGGCCGCCGCCACGGCACGGAGCAGGGGCCCACGGGCCCCGAGGAGCACGAGGAGGTAGGCGTGGACACCCCCACCGGAGCCCGTCAGGGCCATCGCCCGCAGGAGGAGCGGGCTCCCGACCTGCTCCCGGTCCTCCTGGGCGGGGATATCGGCGTCTATGCCCTGGCGCGCTGCTTCCACGAGGCCTACGGCGTGCGCCCGGTGTGCATCGCCCCGCACCCCACCGAGATCCTCACCCGCTCCAGCATCGTGCGCACTGTGGCCCTGGGGGAGAACGGCGAGCCCCAGGACTATGTGGCCGCGGCCCTGGAGGAGGCCAGGCGGGCCCCCGGGGCCCGCCGCATCCTCATGGCCAACACCGACTGGCACATCCGCCTCATCAACGACCACCGCGATGCGCTGGAGGAGCACTTCGCCATCCCGGCGCCCGGCCCCCGGGCCACGGCCGCGGTCTCCGACAAGGCCGTCTTCGCCGACCTGTGCCACCAGCTGGGCGTCCAGACCCCTGAGACCGTCGTCCAGGACTTCGCCGCCGCCGATGACCCCGGCTGGCGGCCCGCGGAGGTGGACCACCTGGGATACCCCCTCATCGCCAAGCCCGCCTCCTCGGCGCAGTACAACGACCTGCGCATGCCGGGCAAGAGGAAGGTCTTCGTCCTCCAGGACCCCGCCGAGGCCTCGGCCCTGTGGGAGGCCCTGCGCCGGGCCGGCTTCCGGGGCCGCTTCCTGGCCCAGGAGCTCATCGAGGGCGACGACGCCTCCATGCGCTCCCTGACCCTCTACGTCGACTCCCGGGGGCGCGCCGCCCTGACCGGCTCGGCCCGCGTGCTCCTGGAGGACCACGCCCCCACCATGCTGGGGAACCCGGTGGCGATGATCACCGAGCCCTTCGAGGAGCTCATGGAGCCCGCGGCCCGTCTCCTGGCGCACCTGGGCTACACCGGCTTCGCCAACTGCGACATCAAGGTCGACCCGCGCACCGGGCGGGCCCTCTTCCTGGAGATCAACCCCCGCATCGGCCGGAACTGCTACTACATGGCCGCGGCCGGGGCGAACCCGATCATCCCGGCGGTGCGCGACCTGGTCCTGGGCCGTGAGCCCGGCCGGCAGCGCCTGGAGGAGGAGGTCCTCTACAGCCTGGTGCCCCACCGGCTGCTGCGGCGCTACCTGCGCGAGCCGGCCCTGCGGCGCCGGGTCGATGAGCTCATCGGCCGGGGCCGCACCGCCAACCCCCTGCGCTACCGCCGGGACCGCTCACTGCGGCGCGCACTGGTGGTGGCCGCCCAGGAGCTCAACCAGTACCGGAAGTTCGCCCGCTACTACCCGCGCCCCACGGACTCCTCCTTCTGAACCACCGACCCGACCCTTCGATGACCAGCGACGAGAGGCCCACCATGACCAGCACCCGACCCCCCGGCCGCGAGCGTGCGCGCATCCGCGAGGTGGACTGGGAGACCTTCCGCACCATCGCCTCCTCAGCCGGCGCCGCCCTGCCGATCGAGCAGACGGCGGTGTGGGACTCCTTCGACATCACCGCCCAGGGCCGTGAGCCCTGGGGGCGGGTGGTCTACCGGGACCGCCGGGGCCGCGACCGGGCCCTGGTGTCCCTGGCGCGCATGAGCGTGCGCGGCTTCCCCTACCTGTGGGCCCGGCACGGCCCGGTGTGGCTGGGGGCCGAGCCCACCGCCGGCGAGGAGCAGGAGCTGCGCGACCTGCTGACCCGCGGGGTGGGGCGGCGCGACCCGCGGGTGGTCTTCCTGCGCCTGCACGCCGCCTCCCCGGGGCCGGACTGCCATGAGCTCCTCCAGACGATGACCTACGACCGCACCGTCATCATCGATCTCGACCACCCCGACGACGAGGCACTCCTGGCCTCCTTCAAGCCCCGGGGCCGGCGCGACGTGCGCAAGGCGCTGCGCAATGAGGAGCTGACCTTCCACGATGAGACCTCCCAGGCCGAGGACGTCTTCGGCGAGCTCTACGAGATCCTCACCGAGACCGGCGAGCGCGACGGCTTCCGGGCCGCGCCGGAGGAGACCTACCGCACCATGCTGCGCGCCCTGGGCCCCGGGCACGCCCGCCTGTTCGTGGCGCGCCGCCGGGGCCAGGAGGCCCTGGCATGGTCCCTGGTGACGGTCTACGGCGATGGCGCGGTGCGCTACTACGCGGGCTCCTCGGCGGCGGGACGCCGGATGCGGGCCACCGACGCCCTGCTGTACCGGGAGGCCTGCCTGCTGCGCGCCGAGGGCGTGCGCCACTACGACCTCATGGGCGTGGACTCCGAGCGGGTCCCCGAGCTGGCCGGGGTCCGGGAGTTCAAGAGCAAGTTCGCTCCCCAGGGCCCGGTGGACGTCCCCGGTGCCTGGGATGTGCCCGTGCGCCCCCTGCTCCACACCGCGCTGGTCAAGGCCATGGGCCTCAAATGGGGCCTCAAGCGGGGACTGGACCGGCAGGCGGGCAAGAGTGGCGAGAGTGACGGCAAGGGCGGCGGCGGGAAGGGCCGGAAGGGCTCGGAGCCCGGCTCAGGGCGATGAGGCCCCGGGGCGGGCGATGAGGCTTGCCCCGGGACCCAGCTCCCGGGGGCCGCGGGGCCCCTGCCCCCACGACAGCAGCGGCCGCAGGCCGTCGGGCAGGGGGCGCGGGGACGGCGAGAGGTTGACCGCCACCACGAGGTCCTCATAGGCCACGGTGATGAGGCCCTCGGCCTCCTCGACCCGGGGCCAGGCCCGGCGTCGGGACCAGCCCAGGCGGCGGCGCAGGGCGATGAGGCCCCGGTACCACTCCAGCATGCGCGCATGCGCCTGCCGGGCGGGCTCCTCCCAGTCCAGGCGGGAGGCCTCCACCGTGGCCGGATCCTGGGGATCGGGGATCTGCTCGGCCCGCCATCCGAACTCCGCGAACTCCTGGATGCGACCGGCGCTGACCCCCGCCGCCAGGCCCGGATCGTCGTGGTCGGTGAAGAACTGGAAGGGGGTGCGCGTCCCCCACTCCTCTCCCATGAAGATCATGGGGGTGTAGGGGCTGAGCAGCAGCAGGGCGGCCTGAGCCGCCAGGGCGTCGTCATCCAGGCCCTGGGAGGGGCGGTCGCCCGCCGCCCGGTTGCCCACCTGGTCGTGGTTGGAGGCGAAGACGACGAAGCGCCGCGGGTCGGTCCCCTCGGGCACCGGCGCCCCCCAGTCCCGCCCCCGGAAGCTCGACCAGCCGCCGTCGTGCAGGAAGGCCCGGCCGTAGGCCTTGACCCAGGCGCCGGGCTCGGCGAAGTCGGCGTAGTAGCCCTGCGCCTCCCCGGTCAGGCGCGCGTGCAGGGCGTGGTGGACGTCGTCGGCCCACTGGGCGCTCATCCCCAGGGCCGGCACAGTGGTGGTCGTGGGCGTCCCGGTGGGGGAGATGACGGCGACGTCGTTGAGGTCGGACTCGGCCACCAGGCCCAGTGGGCGCCCCAGCTCGCGGGACAGCTCGGCCACGGCGTCGGAGAGCTCGGCGAGCACATGGCGCTCGGAGTCATCGACGATGGCGTGGATGGCGTCCAGGCGCAGGGCGTCGAGGTGGAAGTCCTCCAGCCAGCGCAGGGCGGCGTCGATGACGTAGGCCCGCACCTGGGTCGAGCCCTCCTGGTCGAAGTTGACCGCCTCACCCCAGGGCGTGTGGTGCGCCCCGGTGAAGTAGGGGCCGAAGACGCTGAGGTAGTTGCCCGAGGGGCCCAGGTGGTTGTAGACGACGTCGAGGCACACCCCGATCCCGGCCCGGTGGGCGGCGTCCACGAAGGCCGCCAGGGCCCGCGGCCCGCCATAGCCCTCATGCACCGCCCACAGGCTCACCCCGTCATAGCCCCAGCCGGCCCGGCCGGGGAAGGGCGCCAGCGGCATGAGCTCGATCATGTCCACGCCCAGGGCGGCCAGGTGGTCCAGGCGGTCGATGGCCGCCTCCAGGGTGCCGGCGGGGGTGAAGGTGCCCACGTGCAGCTCGTAGATGACGCTGCCCAGCACCTCGCGCCCCGGCCAGGCGGCGTCGCTCCACAGCGTCTCGTCCCAGGCGGAGGCATCCACCCGGCGCGAGGGGCCGTGCACGCCGTAGGGCTGACGGGCGCTGCGCGGATCGGGGCGGTCGGGGGAGCCGTCGACCCGGAAGGCGTAGTCGGTGCCGTCGGGCACCTCCACCGGGGAGGACCACCAGCCGCCCTCGCCCCGCTCCATGGGCACCAGCTCACCGGTGGCGGGCAGGTGCAGCTCGACGAGCGAGGCCGCGGGGGCCCACACCGGCACGCGGGGGCCCGGGGCGGGCGCGGGGGAGGTGCGGCGCCTCATGACCGGCCCCCCGGCCCGCCCGCGCCCTGCTCCGCCCCGGCCTCGACGTGCTCGCACTGGTCGACTCGGGCCAGCACGGCCACCGGCTCCTCGCCGATGACCTCGGACAGCTGCTGGGAGCCGCCCCGGCAGCAGGCGCCGGAGAGCACGTCGTGCCAGATGCCCTCGGGCAGGACCACGGTCTCCTGGCGCCAGCCGCCCAGCTGCTCCAGGCGCCGGTGCAGGCGCCTGGCGATGACCACGACATCGGGCCGCCCGTCGAGCAGCCTGGTGTAGGCGAAGGCCAGGGAGGTGGTCACCGGGATCGCCCGGTAGCCCGAGCGCGGCCCGACGAAGGTGTCGGGACGGGCGGCCCGCAGGCGCGCCAGGCGCGAGACGAGGAAGAGCTTGTCCTCATCCAGGCTCCGGGGCCCCTGCCCGGCATCGAGGCGCTCGAGCATGGGGATGAGGCCCGAGGCGCCGGTGTAGTCCACGGGACGGCGGTTGTCGGGGTCCACCAGGGAGGTGCGGGTGGTCTCGCTGCCCTGGTAGACATCGGCCACCCCCAGCCAGGTCAGGGCCACCGCCTTGCTGGCCAGGATCGTCGAGCGCACCGCGCGGGCGGTCAGCGCCGCGAAGGCGCCCATCTCCCGGGCCACGGCCTCATCGGTGAGCAGGTGGGCGGCGTAGTCGGTCAGGGCCTTCTCCCGGGCCTCATCCGGGGAGGTCCAGCTCGTCCAGGTCTTCTGCTCGCGGGAGGCCTTGATGAGGTAGGCGCTCAGGCGCCCGATGTCCATGGGGTCGTCGGAGTCGGGGGCCCAGGTGCCCCACAGGGTCTGCCACAGCAGGTTCTCGCTGCGACCGTCGAGGTCCACCGGTCGGGCCTGGGCGGTGGCCGCGCGCAGGCGGTGGACCAGGTCCACCCACTCCTGGGAGTAGGAGGCCAGCACATCCAGGCGGGCCCGCACATCCTCCCCGCGCTTGGTGTCATGGGTGGTGGAGGTCACCATCGTGCTGGGCCAGACCTCCTGGGTGCGGCTGGCCCAGGCGTGGGCCTCATCGGCGCTGATGTCGAAGCCGACCGGGTTCCCGCCCACCTCGGTGAGGCTGGTCAGGTGGGTCCAGCGGTAGAAGGCGGTGTCCTCCACGCCCTTGGCCGTCACCGCCCCGCACACCTGCTGGAAGCGGATGACCGCCTCAGCGCGCCCGGGGGAGTCGGACAGGCCCTCGGAGCCCACGGGCTCGCCCAGCAGGATGGCCACCACCAGGTCCAGGGTCTGGCCCTGGTCGGCCTCCAGGCGGGTGCGGGCCCGCTCGGCGTCGCTGCGCAGGACCGCGGCCGTCTCCGGGCCGGGTGCTGTGCCCGGCACCACGTAGGCCCGGTACTGGTCGGCGGCCACCAGCAGCTCGACGACGCAGTCGCGCAGATCCCGGAAGGTGTGGTCGCGCAGGCGCACGTCCTGGGAGGTCAGCGAGGCCAGGATCCGGGCCAGGCGGTCGACCTCGGAGGCCAGGGAGCCGGAGATGATCTCCCTCTTGGCCTCCTCCACGACACGGTCGTAGTCCACCGGGGCCTCACCGGTGAGCTCCTGCATGAGGGCGCCCAGCTGCCCGGCGCCCGAGCCGTCGACCTGGAGCTGGTCGATGCGCCAGGCGGCGTCGTAGCCGGTGGTTCCCGCCACGCTCCAGGTGGGGGGCAGGGCCTCGGTGGGGGCCAGGATCTTCTCGGCGGCGATCCACGCGCCCCCGCTGGCCGTGAAGAGCTGGTCGAGGTAGCCGCCCGGATCGGCCAGGCCATCGGGGTGGTCCACCCTCAGGGCATCGATGACCCCCTGGTCCATCAGCTCCAGGAGCAGGGCGTGGGAGCCGGCGAAGACCTCCGGGTCCTCCACCCGGATGGCCGCCAGGGTGCCGACGTCGAAGAAGCGCCGGTAGTTGATCTCCTCATCGCCCACCTTCCAGTAGGCCAGGCGGTAGTGCTGGCGCTCGACCAGCACGTGCATGGGAAGATGCTCGGTGCCCTCGGCCACGGGGAAGGCCTGGTCGTAGTAGCGCAGCACCCACTGCTCGCCCCCCTCCTCCTGGCCCGGGACCACCATCCTCTCCAGGACCAGCTCCTCATCGGCCAGGACCTGGCCGATGCGCGCCCCCAGCACGGGCATGAGGATCGGCTCATCGACCGAGACGTCGAACCAGGCGGCGAAGGGCGACTGGGCGCCCTCGCGCAGCACCGACCACAGGGGCAGGTTGTGCCAGGCGGGGGTGGGCACCGCCATGTGGTTGGGGACGATGTCCACCACCACGCCCATATGCGCCTCATGGGCCTTGCGGGCCAGCGCCTCCAGGCCCGCCCTCCCGCCCATGATCCCGCTGATGCGCCGGTGGTCCACGACGTCGTAGCCGTGGGTCGAGCCCGGTGCGGCGGTCAGGACGGGGGACAGGTAGAGGTCCGTGACCCCCAGGGCCGCCAGGTAGGGGATGAGCGCCTGGGCGTCGGCGAAGGTCATCCGCTCGCCCATCTGGAGGCGGTAGGTGGTCACCGGGGTGCGGCGCCGATCATGGGGCACATGCCCCGACCAGGGCGCGTAGCCGGCCGCCTGGCCCCCGGGGCTCACCCCCGCCCCGGCCTCCACGGGCTCATGCCCCGAGGCGGCCGCCGAGGCCGTCCGGTCCGGGGCCTGCGTGCCGGTCGGGGGGTGGGGCCTGTCACTCGTGTTGTCCATGTCCAGCTCCGTCAGTGTCCGGTGTCGGTCTTGGCTCGGTGGTGTCGTGTCGGTCGGTGTGAGGCGGCGCGCCGTCCCCTCGGGCGGGGCCCGGGGCCGCGATGCGGGCGCCGGTGCGGGCCGACCGGGGGCCGGCCGCGGGCCGGCGCTCAGGCGCCGGCGGCGCCCCTGGGGGCCGCCGGGCCCGCGCTCTGGGGGGCCGGCTCCGGGCCGTGGGAGTCCGGGGCGCTGATGAGGAAGAGCATCGAGCGGGCCTCGACCGTGACGGCCTCCCCGGCCCCGAGGACCGGGTCGGAGTCGCCGTCGACCTCGGGCGCGGTGTCCAGGGCGACCTCCCAGGCGGGGGCGTAGCCCCGGGTGGGCAGGGTGAAGTCGATGTCCTCCGCGGAGGCGTTGATGAGCACCAGGAAGGAGCTGTCCACGATCCGCTGGCCGCGGGCGTCGGGCTCGGCGATGGCCTCGCCGTTGAGGAAGACCATCATGGAGCGGGCGTACCAGGTGCCCCAGTCCTGCTCGGTCATGGACTGGCCCGAGGGGGTGAGCCACTCGATCTCCCCCAGCTCGCTCTCGCCCCCGTGGCCGGCGTCCCCGGAGAAGAAGCGGCGGCGGCGCAGCACCGGGTGGTCCCGGCGCATCCACACCATGGTGCGGGTGAAGTCCAGGAGCTCCTGCTGCTGCTCGTCCAGGTCCCAGTGCACCCAGGACAGCTCGTTGTCCTGGCAGTAGACGTTGTTGTTGCCCTCCTGGGTGCGCCCCATCTCATCACCGTGGCACAGCATGGGCACGCCCTGGCTGAACAGGATGGTGGCCAGGAAGTTGCGGATCTGGCGCATGCGCAGGGTGATGATGGCCGGGTCGTCCGTGGGGCCCTCCACCCCGCAGTTCCAGGAGCGGTTGTTGGAGTCGCCGTCGACCCCGCCCTCCTTGTTGGCCTCATTGTGCTTGGTGTTGTAGGACACCAGGTCCCGCATGGTGAAGCCGTCATGGGCGGTGACGAAGTTGACCGAGGCCACCGGGGTGCGCCCCGAGTGCTGGTAGAGGTCGGAGGAGCCGGTGATGCGGGAGGCGAACTCGCCCAGGGTCGAGGGCTCGCCGCGCCAGAAGTCGCGCACCGTGTCGCGGTACTTGCCGTTCCACTCGCTCCACAGCGAGGGGAAGCCGCCCACGTTGTAGCCGCCGTGGCCCACGTCCCAGGGCTCGGCGATGAGCTTGACCTGGGAGAGCACCGGATCCTGGTGGATGATGTCGAAGAAGGCGCTGAGCTTGTCCACCTCGTGGAACTGGCGGGCCAGGGTGGAGGCCAGGTCGAAGCGGAAGCCGTCCACATGCATCTCGGTGACCCAGTAGCGCAGCGAGTCCATGATCATCTGCAGCACGGCGGGGGAGCGCATGAGCAGGGAGTTGCCGGTGCCGGTGGTGTCGAAGTAGTGGGCCTGGTCGCCGTCGACCAGCCGGTAGTAGGAGGCGTTGTCGATGCCCCGGAAGGACAGGGTCGGCCCCATGTGGTTGCCCTCGGCCGTGTGGTTGTAGACCACGTCCAGGATGACCTCGATGCCGGCCTCGTGGAGGGCCTTGACCATCGACTTGAACTCCTGGACCTGCTGGCCCTCGGTGCCGTAGGCCGCGTAGGCGTTGTGCGGGGCGAAGAACCCGATGGTGTTGTAGCCCCAGTAGTTCGACAGCCCCTTCTCCTGGAGGTGGGAGTCGTTGACGAACTGGTGGACGGGCATGAGCTCGATGGCGGTGATGCCCAGGGTCTTGAGGTGATCGATGACCGCGGGCTGGGCCAGCCCGGCGTAGGTGCCGCGCAGGTGCTCGGGGATGCCGGGGTGGAGCCGGGTCAGCCCCTTGACGTGGGCCTCGTAGATGATCGTCTCGTGGTACTCGTGGCCCGGCGGGCGGTCGTGCCCCCAGTCGAAGAAGGGGTTGATGACCACCGAGCGCATGGTGTGCCCCGCGGAGTCCTCCTCGTTGCGCTCCTGCGGGTTGAGGAACTGGTAGGAGTAGAGGCTCTGGGAGGGCGACACCTCTCCCGACATCGCCTTGGCATAGGGGTCCAGGAGCAGCTTGGAGGGGTCGCAGCGGTGACCGCTGGCCGGGTCGTAGGGGCCGTGGACCCGGTAGCCGTACCTCTGCCCCGGGCTGATCCCGGGCAGGTAGGCGTGCCAGACGTCGCTGTCGACCTCGTTGAGCGGGGTCCTGTGCTCGGCGCCCTCCTCGTCGAAGAGGCACAGCTCCACTCCGGTGGCCGCGGCGGAGAACAGGGCGAAGTTGGTGCCTGCCCCGTCGTAGGTCGCGCCCAGGGGGTAGGGCTGGCCCGGCCAGATCTGCGGAGTCTGAAGTGTCGCCATGGCACAACCTTGCCACGTCCCGCTGCCCGGGGCAGCGCGGCGGGCGCGCACGGGGCGGGCAATCTGTTCGCCCTGAGCCCCTCCTGGGCCCCTGCTGAGCCCTTGGCGGCCCCCCGCCCGAGCCGTGCCGCTCCTGCTGGCTCCCGCCGGGCGCTTGAGCGGTCCGGCGCCGTCGCACGAGGGGCCCATGGGGCAGTGATCCACGTCATGAGGGTGTCGGGGGTGTCGGCTTTGCCCGCGCGCGGCCCCGTCTGCTAGTTTTCTTCCGGCACCTGATGAGGGTGCCACGCGGATGTGGCTCAGTTGGTAGAGCATCACCTTGCCAAGGTGAGGGTCGCGGGTTCGAGTCCCGTCATCCGCTCGGGCGATTGGCGCAGCGGGAGCGCGCTTCCCTGACACGGAAGAGGTCACTGGTTCGATCCCAGTATCGCCCACCAGGCCCCGCGCCGGGGGTGCCGTCGGATCGGGATGAGGCCCGGGACTCAGGTCCTGGGCCTTCTGCGTGCCGGCTCGCGCATTCCGGGTGCGCCTGGGGCCCGGTCCGGGCCGGGGCCGTGCCGGTCCGTGGGCGCCCGGTCGGGTCGCCTCCCCGGAGGCGCTGAGGGCCCGCCGGCCTGCGGCAGGAGGAGTGCGCTGTGTCCTAGTTCCCCCTGGCGGAGGAGAGGCGGACAGGTCCCCGTGCCCTAGGGTTGTGCGCAGCGCGCCCGCGCCGCGGGCGTGCCGATCACGCGCACCGGCGCACGACGGGTGCCGCAGACCGGCAGGATGGAGAACACACAGGAATGGCAGCACGCTTCACCCACCTGCTCCCGGTGGTGCTCGGGGGGGACATCGGCGCCTACGCCCTGGCGCGCCAGCTCCACCAGGCCACCGGCGCACGGGTCCGCCTGGTGGCCTCCGAGCCGATCGTGGCCATCTCCCGCTCCAGCTACATCGACGTCGTCACCCTGCCCCAGGGCGCCGGCGACGACGAGGCCATCGCCCTGCTGCGCAGCCTCGTGGAGGGCCGGGGCGAGCGCAGCGCCGTGCTCATGGCCAACACCGATGCCGCGGCGGCCCTCATCGCCTCGCGCCGCGCCGAGCTCGAGCCGGCCTACGTCCTGCCCTTCCCCGACATCGAGGTCCTGGAGCGCGTCAGCGACAAGGCCTCCTTCTCCCGCCTGTGCGCCCAGGTCGAGGTCGACACCCCCCGCGAGGTCGTCGTCGACCTGGCCGATCCGCAGTGCCGGCCCCCCGTGGAGGCCGCCGAGCACGGGCTGCCCTTCCCTCTGGTGGCCAAGGCGGCCATCGGATCGGACTACGACCAGGTCTCCTTCCCCGGCAAGCGCAAGATCTGGTTCATCGACGACGCCGAGGAGCTCGCCGGCATGTGGCGGGCCCTGCAGCAGGCCGGGTACCGCTCGCCCTTCCTGCTCCAGGAGCACATCCCCGGGGACGACACGGCCATGCGCTCGGTGACCGTCTACATGGACTCCACCGGGGCCATGAGGCTGGTGGCCTCCGCCCGGGTCCTCCTGCAGGACCACGCGCCCTCGCTCATCGGCAACCCGGTGGCCATGATCACCGAGGCCTTCCCCGGCCTGTGGCGGGCCACCGAGCGGCTGCTGGTCCACGCCGGCTACCGGGGCTTCGCCAACCTGGACATCAAGGTCGACCCCCGCGACGGCCGCGAGGTGTTCTTCGAGGTCAACCCGCGCATCGGACGCAACTCCTTCTACCTGACGGCCGCGGGGGCCAATCCCATGACGATCATGCTCGAGGACCTGGTGGAGGACCGCCGCGGCCCGCGCACCGAGGTCACCCGCCAGGTGCTCTACTCCCTGGTGCCCCTGCGCCTGCTGCGCCGGTACCTCAGGGATCCCGGCCTGCGCCACCGCGCCCGGGCCCTGGCGCCCAGCGCCGCCGACCCGCTGCGCGATCCCGCTGAGCGCTCCCTGCGGCGCCGTGCCACCATCGAGCTCCAGAGGCTCAACCAGTACCGCAAGTTCGCCCGGTTCTACCCGGCGCCCTCCTCCCACTCCTCCGCCCCCACTCACTGACAGGTCCCGAGATGCCGCACCACACGCCCGCTCCCACCACTCCGTCAGCCGAGACCGCCGCACCGGTGAGCCCGGACGCGCGCAAGGCCGGCGGGCCGGCCCTCAAGGCCCCGGCCCGTGCCATCAGCTCGCCGGGCTTCAGCGAGACCCTGCGCCCCACCGACGCCCGCGGCATGCGCCTGGCCGTGGGCAACACCCCCGCCGCGGTGGAGCAGACCGACTGCTGGGAGCGCTTCGAGGAGGCCATGGGCCGCCCCCTGTGGGGCCGCTACCTCTACGAGGATGCCGGCAAGCCCGTGGCCGCCATCGCCCTGTACCGCTACGAGCTGGCGGGGCAGGCCTTCCTGTGGGCCAAGCACGGGCCGGTCTGGCTCAAGGAGCAGTCCCCCCAGCGCGAGGCCCACCTGCGCGAGCTGCTGCGCACCGAGGTCAGGCGCCGCGACCGCTCGATCCGCTTCATCCGCATGCACGCCCGCTACGGCGCCAAGGACCTGCACGAGTTGCTCTCGACCATCACCTACGACCGCACCTTCGTCATCGACCTGACCCCTAAGAAGCCCGAGGCCATGGCCGCCGCCATGCCCAAGGACGGGCGCCGCGCCGTCAAGCGCGCCGAGAGGGTGGCCCGGGAGGCCGGCTGCACCATCAGCGACGAGACCGGGCTGAGCCGCCAGGACTTCGAGGAGGTCTACCAGGTCCTGCGCGAGACCGCCGAGCGCGACGGCTTCACCCCGCACGACTCCGGGGTCTACTGGACGATGCTGACCACCCTGGGCGCCGAGCACGCCCGGCTCTTCGTCCTGCGCAAGGACGGACGGCCCCACGCCTGGGACCTCATCCTGACCTCCGGCAAGGACGCGGTGGCCTACTACGGGGCCTCCTCCAACGAGTCGCGCACCTTCCGCGGCGCCGAGGCCCTGGACTGGTGGGCCGCCTGCACCCTGGCCCAGGAGGGCTACCGCGGCCTGGACCTCATGGGGGCCGGATCGACCCGCGTGCCCTCCCTGTACACCGTGGGCCAGTACAAGAAGCGCTACGCCCAGCACGTCACTGAGGTCGACGGCGCCTGGGACGTGCCCGTCTCAGCGGCGGTCTACCGCCTCATGACCAGGGCCAAGCGCCTGCGCGACGCCCTGCGCTCGCGCCGCCGGGAGGCCGTCGACTGAGCCGGGCCCCGCAGGGGGCCCGGGCCGGCCGAGGCCAGTAGACTCACCATCACCGGGTGCACCAGTGCAGCGCCCGGACAGCACGACCGCCCAAGGAGACCATGTCCATGTCATCGCAGCCCACCTCCCGGATCACCGTTGACGGCGTCGAGCGGCGCATCGGGGCGGGCACCACGGGCACCGAGCTGTTCGAGTCCTCGCTCAAGGACGGCGTGGTGGCCATGCGCGTCAACGGCGAGCCCTGGGACCTGGAGCGCCCGATCCCCGAGGGCGCCGTCGTCGAGCCCATCACCCTGGACTCCGAGGACGGGCTGGCCATCCTGCGCCACAGCGCCACCCATGTCATGGCCCAGGCCGTCCAGGAGATCTTCCCCGAGGTCGACCTGGGCATCGGCCCCTTCATCACCGACGGCTTCTACTACGACTTCGGGGGCATCGACGCCGTCACCCCCGAGCTCATGCGCGAGATCGAGAAGCGCATGAAGCGCATCGTCAAGGAGGGGCAGGCCTTCCGCCGCCGCGAGATCAGCGAGGCCGAGGGCGCCGCGGAACTGGCCGACCAGCCCTACAAGCTCGAGCTCATCACCACCAAGGGCGCCGGCGCTGAGGGCGCCTCGGTGGAGGTCGGGGCCGGGGGCCTGACCATGTACGACAACGTCCGGCGCGACGGCACCGTGGCCTGGACCGACCTGTGCCGCGGCCCCCACCTGCCCTCCACCCGCCACATCGGGCAGGGCTTCGCCCTGACCAAGTCCTCCTCGGCCTACTGGAAGGGCGACCAGTCCGGGGACTCCCTCCAGCGCATCTACGGCACCGCCTGGGCCTCCAAGGATGACCTCAAGGCCTACCAGGCCCGCATGGCCGAGGCCGCCCGGCGCGACCACCGCAGGCTGGGGGCCGAGCTCGACCTGTTCTCCTTCCCCGAGGAGCTGGGCGCGGGACTGCCGGTCTTCCACCCCAAGGGCGGGGTCCTCAAGCGGGTGATGGAGGACTACGTGCGCGCGGCCCATATCGAGTCCGGCTTCCAGTACGTGGGCACCCCCCACATCTCCAAGGAGGAGCTCTTCCACATCTCCGGGCACCTGCCGTACTACGCCGACGGCATGTTCCCGCCCATGGACGATGAGGGCCAGGCCTACTACCTCAAGGCCATGAACTGCCCCATGCACAACCTCATCTTCAGCAGCCGCGGGCGCTCCTACCGCGAGCTGCCCCTGCGCTTCTTCGAGTTCGGCACCGTCTACCGCAACGAGAAGTCCGGGGTGCTCCAGGGGCTGACCCGGGTGCGCTCCATCACCCAGGACGACTCCCACTCCTACTGCATGCCCGAGCAGGCGCCCGATGAGGTGCGCCACCTGCTGCGCTTCGTGCTGACCCTCCTGGCCGACTTCGGCATGGACGACTTCTACCTGGAGGTCTCCACCCGTGATGAGGAGGGGGCCAAGCGCGAGAAGTTCATCGGCTCGGACCAGCAGTGGGCCGAGGCCACCGCCATCCTGGAGCGGATCGCGGCCGAGTGCGCCGCGGAGAACGGGCTGACCGTGGTGCCCGATCCCGGTGGCGCGGCCTTCTACGGGCCCAAGATCTCCGTGCAGGCCAAGGACGCCATCGGCCGCACCTGGCAGATGTCCACCATCCAGTACGACTTCAACCAGCCTCACCGCTTCGGCCTGGAGTACACCGCCCCCGACGGCTCCCACCGCGAGCCGGTGATGATCCACTCCGCCAAGTTCGGCGCCCTGGAGCGCTTCATCGGGGTGCTCACCGAGCACTACGCCGGGGCCTTCCCCGCCTGGCTGGCCCCCGAGCAGGTCCGGCTCATCCCCGTGGCGCAGGCCTTCGACGACTACGTCGACGGCATCGCCGCGAGGCTGCGCGCCCAGGGCGTGCGCGTGGAGGTCGACCACTCCGACGACCGCTTCGGCAAGAAGATCCGCAACGCCGCCAAGGACAAGATCCCCTTCACCCTCATCGCCGGCGGGCAGGACGCCGAGGCCGGCGCCGTGTCCTTCCGCCTGCGCGGCGGCGAGCAGGTCAACGGCGTGCCCGTGGACCGGGCCATCGCCCACATCACCACCGTCATCTCCGAGCGCATCAACGACCCGGAGGGGGAGAGGCTCAGCCGTGACTGAGGAGCAGGCCACGAGCGGGGCGGCAGGCGCGGTGGAGCAGCCCGGCGCCCTGGCGCAGGAGCCGCCCTACCACGAGGGCGCGCCCCCGTCCTTCCAGCGCCTGTGGACCCCCCACCGCATGGTCTACATCGGCGGCCAGGACAAGCCCGCCGATGACTCCGCCTCCCAGTGCCCCTTCTGCCGACTGCCGGGGCTCGACGATGAGGAGGCCCTCGTGGTCCACCGGGGCCGGGCCTGCTACGTGCTCATGAACCTCTACCCCTACAACACCGGGCATCTCCTGGTGTGCCCCTACCGGCACGTCTCGGACTGGACCCGGGCCACGGCCCAGGAGCGCACCGAGATCGGGGAGCTGACCGCCCGGGCCATGGAGGTGGTGCGCCACGTGGCCCGCCCCCACGGCTTCAACCTGGGGATGAACCAGGGGGAGGTCGGCGGCGCCGGCATCGCCGCCCACCTCCACCAGCACATCGTCCCCAGATGGATGGGGGATGCTAACTTCATGCCCATCATCGGCCGGACCAAGCCCGTGCCCCAGCTCCTGGGCGAGCAGCGCGACATGCTGGCCGCCGCCTGGGACGCGGCCCCCACCGGCGGCCGGGACGAGGCCTGAGCCGCCCGGCCCTGCGGCCATCGACGCCATCGACCACGAGGACAAGATGCTCGGCACCCACGGACGAGGCCTGACCACCACCGCTCTGACCCCCCTGGCCCTGGCGCTGGCCAGAACCGGCGTGACCCCCAACGCCCTGACGGTGTGCGGCACCGTCCTGAGCGCGGGGGTGGCGGTGGCCTTCCTGCCCCGCGGCAGCTTCGTGGCCGGCCCCCTCCTGCTGGCCGTGGTACTGGCCGCCGACTCCTTCGACGGCGTCCTGGCGCGCGCCACCGGCACCTCCTCGCAGTTCGGGGCCTTCCTGGACTCCACCATGGACCGCCTGGCCGACGGCGCCGTCTTCGCCTCCCTGGCCGCCTGGGCCGCCCTGCGCCTGGAGCCCGGCGCTCTGCGCACCACGACCGTGGCGGTCTCCCTGGCCGTCATCGTGCTCGCCGCCGCGGTCCCCTACGCCCGGGCCCGTGCGGAGGCCGTGGGCGCCACCGCCTCGATGGGAATCGCCGAGCGCACCGATCGGCTCCTGGTGGCCATGGGGGCCTGCCTGGCCGTCGGGCTGGGGGCGCCCCCGTGGGTGCTGACCCTGGGCCTGGGGTGGGTCGCCCTGGCCTCACTCATCACCGTCATCCAGCGCGTGAGCGCCGTGGCCCGGCAGCTGGCCCGCAGCCAGGGGGAGGAGCAGCCGTGAGCCCCATCCCCGTCGAGGCGCTCTACCGCCTGGCCTGGCGCGGCGTCAGGCACCTGCCCTCCTCAGCGGGCTACGCCCTCTTCCACGCCGGGGCCGACCTGGCCTGGGCGCTGCACCGGCTGCGGCCCGAGTCCGGGAGGGCCGGGGGAGTGGGCCAGCTTGAGCGCAACCTGGCCCGCCTCCTGCCCGGGGGCGCCTCCCAGCGCGCCCTGCGCCGACTGGGCCGGGCGGGCATGCGCTCCTACATGCGCTACTTCTACGAGGCCTTCGCCCTGCCCGGCATCAGCCAGGAGCAGATCCGCGCGCGGGTCCGCGCCGACCTCGACCCCCGGGTCCGCCAGGACCTCCAGCGCAGCAGCATCGTGCTGGCCCTGCCCCATATGGGCAACTGGGACCTGGTGGGCGCCTGGGCCTGCCGGGAGCTCGCCCCGGTGCTGACCGTGGCCGAGCGCCTCGAGCCCCCCGACCTGTTCGAGCAGTTCACCGCCTTCCGCCAGGGCCTGGGCATGAGGGTCCTGGGCCAGGCCCGCGGGGAGCGGGTCTTCGAGCGACTCGTGGAGGCCGCCGGGGAGGGCCGCTACGCCATCGCCCTGCTGGCCGACCGCGACCTGTCCTCCAGCGGGGTGCGCACGGGGATCGGCGGGCACCCCGCCTATGTGGCCGCCGGGCCCGCCGCGATCGCCCAGCGCCTCGCCCTGCCCCTGTACGCCGCCGCCATCCACTACGAGCGCCTCACCGGCGAGCGCCGGCGCCGGGCCGGGGGCGCCTGGGGCTTGGTGCTCACGGTGCGCCGGGTCCCGGTCCCCTGGACCCCCGGCGGCTCCCCCCGGGCGCCCGGGTCAGCGGGGACGGGGGGCGATGGCGGGCACGAGCGGATCGCCCGGGCCACCCGGGCCTGGGTGCGGGCCCTGGAGCCGCTCCTGATCGAGCACGCCGTGGACTGGCACATGCTCCAGCCGGTCTTCGAGGCCGATCTGGACCCCGAGCGCCTGGCCCGCGGGCGCGCCCGCGACGCCGGGAGGGCGGCGGTATGAGGATCGGCATCGTCTGCCCCTACTCCTTCGACGCCCACGGCGGCGTCCAGGTCCACGTCATGGACCTGGCCGCAGAGCTGCGCAGGCGCGGGCACGAGGTCCGGGTCCTGGCCCCCGCGGGCCAGGGCACCGAGCTGCCCGAATGGGTCACCAGCGCCGGGGACTCCATCGCCATCCCCTACAACGGATCCATCGCCCGCCTCAACTTCGGGGCGGTCGTGGCGCGGCGCGCCAGGCGGTGGCTGGAGGAGGGCGACTTCGACCTGCTCCACATCCATGAGCCCATCACCCCCAGCGTCGGCATCCTGGCCCTCCAGGCCGCCAGCGGCCCCATCGTGGGCACCTTCCACGCCGCCATGGACCGGTCCCTGGCCAGGGAGCTGCTCTCCCCGGCCGCGGTGCCGCTCATGGAGAAGCTCTCCGGGCGCATCGCCGTCTCGGAGGAGGCCAGGCGCACCCTCATCCAGTACCACGGCGGCGACGCCGTGGTCATCCCCAACGGCGTGAGCACCGGGCCCTTCCTGGCGGCGCCCAAGGACGACCCGCGCTTCCGGGGCGCCTCCGGCGCCCCCACGATCTCCTTCCTGGGGCGCCTGGATGAGCCCCGCAAGGGGCTCCAGGTGCTGGCCGCGGCGATCCCCGCGGTGCTGGAGGCGCTGCCGGGCGCCCGCTTCCTCATCGCCGGGCGCGGCCAGGCCCAGGACACCCGCGCCGCCCTGGCCCACCTGGGCGATTCCGTGGTCTTCCTCGGAGGCGTCAGCGATGAGGACAAGGCCGCCATGCTCGCCTCGGCCACCTGCTACGTGGCCCCCCAGACGGGCGGGGAGTCCTTCGGCATCGTCCTGGTCGAGGCCATGGCCGCCGGCACCCGCGTCATCGCCTCCGACATCACGGCCTTCTCCGACGTCCTGGGGCAGGGGGCCTACGGAGCCCTGTTCCGCAACGGGGACAGCGCCGACCTGGCCCGCGTCATCATCGAGACCCTCACCGACCACGAGGCGGCCCGGGCCCGCTGCCGGGCCGCCTCGGCGAGGGTGGGCCGCTACGACTGGTCGGCGGTGACCGATGAGATCCTCGACGTCTACGACATGGCGCTCTCGGCGAGCCACACCCGCGTGACCCTGGCCCCGGGGAGCAGGACCATGGTGGCCCGCCTGCGCGACGCCTGGGAGGACTGAGCATGCCCGAGGCCATGGGCGCCTGGAGCGGCGCCGTCGTGCTCCTCATCGCCCTGCTGGTGTGCGGCTGGGCCCTCTACGCCCGGGCCGTGCGCGTGGATCGCCTCCACCGCCAGGTCCTGGGCGCCCGTGCGACCCTGGAGGCCCAGCTCCTGCACCGGGCCCAGGCCGCCGCCGACCTGGCCGACGGCGGCGCCCTGGATCCGGCCTCGGCCCTCCTGCTGCGCCGGGCCGCCCGTGACGCCCTGGAGGCCGAGGGCCCCATCGTCTCCGACGGGCTGGACCCGGACCCCCGGCTCGACGCGCCCCGACCCGGGACGCGCGAGCGCAGCGTGGTCGAGTCCGACCTCAGCCGGGTGCTGCGCACCGTGCTGGATGAGCCCACCCGTGCGGCCCTGGCCGGCCCCGGGGCCGCCTCGGCACTGGCGCGCCTGGATCGGGCCAGCTACCGCCTGGTGCTGGCCCGGCGCTTCCACAACACGCATGTCGCCCAGGCCCGCGCCCTGCGCGCCAAGGCGACCGTCAGGCTGCTCCACCTGGCCGGGCACGCCCCCATGCCGGCGACCTTCGACGCCGACGACGAGACCCGCCCCCTTCCCGAGTCCCCCGAGTCCCCGAGGCTCCCGGAGGAAGGGCCGCAAGGAGGTCCGCAGCGATGAGCACACCCACTCCCGGCCAGGGCCCCTGGGCGCCGCGCCCCGGCTATCAGCGGGCCCGGCTGCCCCAGCTGTCGACCGCGGCCGCGGGGGCCCCGCGCGGCGGGGGCGCCACGCCCCAGGGCCCGGGCTCCCACCCCCCGATGGGCCCTGCCGGCCCCCCGCCGTGGAGCGCATCGGGCACCCGGGGCCCGGGGGGATGGCGCCGGGTCGTCGGCACGGTCCTGGCCGTGCTGGGCGCCCTGGGCCTGGTGGCCGTCCTGGTGGTGGTCTCGGCCTCGGCCACGGACATGTCCCAGGTGGCCCTGGCCACCCTGCTGGCCCTCATCCCCCTGGGCATCGTGCTCCTGGTCGTGTTCTGGATCGACCGCTGGGAGCGGGAGCCCTGGAGCATGATGCTCCTGGCCTTCCTGTGGGGGGCGGGCTTCTCCACCGTCATCTCCCTGGTGGTCAACACCACCACCACCGTCCTGGTGGCCGAGTCCAGCTACGACCTGGAGGGGGCGATGCTCGTCTCCGCGGTGGTCTCGGCGCCCATCATCGAGGAGCTGACCAAGGGCCTGGGCGTCCTGGTGGTCTTCCTCATCTGGCGGCGCACCTTCAACGGCGCGGTCGACGGCATCGTCTACGCCGCAGTGGTGGCCGGAGGATTCGCCTTCGCGGAGAACATCCTGTACTTCGTGAGGTACTACGAGCTGATCGTGGAGGTCTTCATCCTGCGGGGCGTCTTCTCCCCCTTCACCCATGTGATCTTCACCGCCTTCACCGGGGCGGCGATCGGGATGTCCGCCCGGCGCCGCTCCCGGGCGGCCTGGCTGTGGTGCGCCCCCATCGGCCTGGGGTGCGCCATCATCCTGCACGCCTTCTGGAACGGCGTCATCGCCGCCTCCCCCCAGTACTACTTCTTAGTGGGCATCCCCTTCTTCATCGCCTGCGTCGGCATGATCATCTGGCTGCGCTGGGCCGAGCGGATGAACATGCGCAGGCGCCTGGCCGACTACTCCCGCGCCGGCTGGTTCTCCCCCGGGGAGGTGGCCATGCTCACCACGGGATCGGGCCGCTCCCAGGGGCGGCGCTGGGCCGCCGCCCGCGGACCGGTGGCGGCCAGGGCCATGGCCGACTTCCAGAAGGGCGCCGCCGAGCTCGCCCAGCTGCGCCAGCAGGCGGTGGACGGGCATGCCGGAGGCGACTTCGCCGCGGAGGAGCGCCGGGCCCTGGAGCGCATCACCCAGTCCCGCCGGGTCTTCCTGGGGCAGGCCTGAGCACCGCGGCGTGTAGCATCGTCGCGGCCCGCCGGGCCCCAGGGCCGTGCCCTGCAGGAACCCATCGTGAGGACCATGATGAGCACGACGAACGCGACCACCGGGACCCCCACCATCAAGCGCGGCATGGCCGACATGCTCAAGGGCGGCGTCATCATGGACGTGGTCACCCCCGAGCAGGCCCGCATCGCCCAGGAGGCGGGAGCCGTGGCCGTCATGGCCCTGGAGCGCGTCCCCGCCGACATCCGCGCCCAGGGCGGGGTGGCCCGCATGAGCGACCCCGACCTCATCAGCGGCATCATCGAGGCCGTCTCCATCCCGGTGATGGCCAAGGCCCGCATCGGCCACTTCGTCGAGGCCCAGGTGCTCCAGAGCCTCGGCGTGGACTACATCGACGAGTCCGAGGTCCTCACCCCGGCCGACTACACCCACCACATCGACAAGCAGGCCTTCACCGTGCCCTTCGTGTGCGGGGCCACCGACCTGGGCGAGGCCCTGCGCCGCATCACCGAGGGCGCGGCGATGATCCGCTCCAAGGGCGAGGCCGGCACCGGGGACGTGTCCAACGCCGTCACCCACATGCGCACCATCCGCGATGAGATCCGCCGGCTGGCCTCCCTGCCCGCTGACGAGCTCTACGTGGCCGCCAAGGAGCTGGACGCCCCCTACCCCCTGGTGGCCGAGGTGGCCGCCACCGGGCACCTGCCCGTCGTGCTCTTCACCGCCGGGGGCATCGCCACCCCCGCCGACGCCGCCATGATGATGCAGATGGGCGCCGAGGGCGTCTTCGTCGGCTCGGGCATCTTCAAGTCCGGGGACCCGGCCAGGCGCGCCGCCGCCATCGTGCGAGCCACCGCCCAGTTCGACGACCCCGCGGTCATCGCGGAGGTCTCGCGCGGCCTGGGCGAGGCCATGGTGGGCATCAATGTCGAGGACGTCCCGGCGCCCCACCGCCTGGCCGAGCGCGGCTGGTGAGCCGCCCGCGCGCCGCCCGGCAGGCCCTGCCCCAGGGGCCGGGCCACCAGCGCCACCCCGCCGTCCCCGAGGACTGGGCCGAGCTGCTCGACCCCGAGGAGTGGCGCCTGGGCCCCGACGGCCTGCCCTTCCGCCGAGCCGCGCGAGTGCTGGCCCTCACCGCCCAGGGCCAGGTGCTCCTCCTGGAGGGGCACGACGTCGCCGAGCCCGAGCACCGCTGGATCTTCACCCCCGGTGGTGGGCTGCACCCCGGGGAGGATGCCGCCGCCGGGGCGGTGCGCGAGCTGGCCGAGGAGACCGGGCTGCGGGTCGGGCCCGGTGAGCTGGAGGGGCCCATCGCCCAGCGCGACGCCGTCCTCCGCTTCGCCCGGGTGGTGTGCCGCCAGCACGAGAGCCTCTTCCTGCTGCGCCTGCCGGCGGCCACGGCCCTGGACGCGGCGGGGTGGACCGCGCTGGAGCGCGACGCCGTGGACTCCATGGGCTGGTGGAGCGCGCAGGACCTGGAGCGGGCCGGGCAGGAGGGCCGGGAGATCTACCCCGTGGCCCTGCCCGGGCTGGTGGCCGAGCTGGCTGGCGCCGGCTGGGACGGCAGGGTCCGGGACCTCACCGATCCCGCCGATGCCCGGGCCCTGACCCCGCTCGACGATCCGCGGGTCCCGGCATCCCGGTGGCCGGTGCCCGAGCAGGCCTCGACGCTGAGCGGGCGCACCCCGCGGGCGCTCTTCCCGGCCCCCTCGGCGATCGACCAGCGCCCCACCATCGGGGTCCTGGCCCTCCAGGGGGATGTGCGCGAGCACAGCCTGGCCCTGGCGGCCGCCGGGGCCCGCGCGGTGGCCGTGCGCAGCGCCCGGGATCTGAGATCCCGGCCGGGGGAGCGCCTGGACGGGCTCATCATCCCCGGAGGGGAGTCGACGACGATGAGCACCCTGCTGGCCTCCTTCGGGATGCTCCAGCCGCTGCGCGGGCTCATCGCCGCGGGACTGCCCGCCTACGGCTCCTGCGCCGGCATGATCCTGCTGGCCGACCGGGTCGAGGGCGCCGAGGAGGGGCAGTCCTTCCTCGGCGGCATCCGCATGACGGTGCGGCGCAACGCCTTCGGGCGCCAGGTGGACTCCTATGAGGAGGACCTGGTGGCACCGGCCCTGGGGGCCGATGAGGACCACCCCCTGCGGGCGGTGTTCATCCGGGCCCCCTGGGTGGAGGAGGCCGGCCCCGGCGTCGAGATCCTCGCCACGACCCGCGCGGGGCGGGCGGGCACGGAGGGTCCAGGAACAGGCGGTAGGATCGTGGCGGTTCGTCAGGGCCCCCTGCTCGCCACCGCCTTCCACCCGGAGGTCGGCGGGGACCATCGGGTCCACGACATCTTCGTCGGGATGGTCGCCGCGGCGCGCCGCCGATGAGCGCCCCGCCGCGGCGGGCCAGATGACCAGCACTCATCGCACCTACGCAAGGAGAGCACATGTCGGGTCACTCCAAGTGGGCCACCACCAAGCACAAGAAGGCTGCCATCGACGCCAAGCGTGGCAAGCTCTTCGCCCGCCTCATCAAGAACATCGAGGTGGCCGCCCGCACCGGCGGCGGGGACCCCACCGGCAACCCGACCCTCTTCGACGCCATCCAGAAGGCCAAGAAGAACTCCGTGCCGGCCGACAACATCACCCGCGCCGTCAAGCGCGGCAGCGGTGAGGAGGCGGGCGGCGCCGACTGGCAGACCATCATGTACGAGGGCTACGGGCCCGGGGGCGTGGCCTTCCTCGTGGAGTGCCTCACCGACAACCGCAACCGCGCCGCCTCCGATGTGCGCGTGGCCTTCTCCCGCAACGGCGGCAACCTGGCCGACCCCGGGAGCGTGGCCTACAACTTCTCGCGCAAGGGCGTGGTGGAGGTGGCCAAGGCCGAGGGCGTCGATGAGGACTCCATCCTCATGGCCGTCCTGGACGCCGGCGCCGAGGAGGTCGAGGACATGGGCGAGGCCTTCGAGATCTACTCCGAGCCGGGCGACATCGTGGCCGTGCGCACCGCCCTGACCGAGGCCGGGATGGACTACAACTCCGCCGAGGTCCAGTTCGTGGCCGCCACCAGGGTGGAGGTCGACGCCGAGGGGGCCCGCAAGGTCCTCCGCCTCATCGATGCCCTGGAGGACTCCGACGACGTCCAGAACGTCTTCACCTCCATGGACATCTCCCCCCAGGTCGCCGCCGAGCTCGACGCCCACGAGGACTGATCCCCCCGTGCCCGCCACCGGCCCCACGCGCTCCAGGCACGCACTCATCGCCCAGCAGCGGGTGCTCGGGATCGACCCGGGACTGACCCGCTGCGGACTGGGCTGCGTGGACATCGACGCCCGCCGCCAGGTGCGGCTGGTCGAGGTCGGCGTGGTGCGCACGCCGCCCTCCCAGAGCCCCGAGCTGCGGCTGCTGACCATCGCCGAGGCCATCGAGGACTGGATCGCCAGGCTCGGGCCCACCGTGGTGTCCATCGAGCGGGTCTTCGCCCAGGACAACCTGCGCTCGGTCATCTCGGTGGCCCAGGTCATCGGGGTGGCCATGACCGCCGGCGCCCGCGCCGGCCTGGAGGTGGCCCAGCACACGCCCAGTGAGGCCAAGGCCGCCGTCACCGGCTCCGGCATCGCCGACAAGGCCCAGGTCCAGGCCATGGTCACCCGCATCCTCGGCCTGGAGGCCCCGCCCCGGCCCGCGGACGCGGCCGATGCCCTGGCCCAGGCCATCTGCCACGGCTGGAGGGGCGGGGGCACGGGAGCCGATGACGTCGCCGAGATGGTCTCCGCCGGCGGAGCGGTGCGGGCCTCGGCCCGCACTCCGGCCCAGCGCCAGTGGGCCGCGGCCCAGGCGGCCGCACGGCGCACCGGCGCGGTCGACCCCCGCCGTGCGCGGCGCTGAGCCCACCGCCTGCTAGGCTCCGAACAACCGTTCGAATCCGTCCCAGCCAGGAGATGCCACCCGCATGATCGCCTCACTGCGCGGCACCGTTGTGGACATCAGCCTCACCAGCGCCGTCATCGAGACCGGCGGGGTGGGGATCAGCGTCCAGGCCACCCCCACCACCCTGTCCCGCCTGCGCGTGGGCCAGGAGGCCCTCCTCCACACCGAGCTCGTCGTCAGGGAGGACTCCCTGACCCTCTTCGGCTTCGCCGAGGCCGAGGAGCGGGACAGCTTCACCATCCTCATGAGTGCCAAGGGCGTGGGCGCCAAGCTCGCCCTGGCCATGCTGGCCGTCCACACCCCCGAGGCCCTGCGCCGTGCGGTGGCCCAGGAGGACGTGGCCGCGCTCAAGCGCGTGCCGGGACTGGGGCCCAAGGGCGCCCAGCGGATCATCATCGACCTGGCCGGCAGGCTCGGGCCGGCCCACGGCCCCGGGGCCGACCCGGGCGCGGCGCCCGGGCCCCGGGCGCAGGAGCCCGCCCCGGGCGGGCCCCACCCCGACGTCGTGGCGGCCCTGACCCAGCTGGGCTGGAACGAGGCCAGCGCCCGCCAGGCGGTCACGGCCGTGGCGGCCGATGGCGCGGTGGACGAGGCGGCTGACACGGCGGCGCTGCTGCGCGCCTCGCTGCGGTGGCTGGGGAGCGGTCGCCGTGGATGACCAGCGCGTCGTCGGCGCTGGGGCGATGGAGGGCGAGAGCGCCGCGGAGGCGGCCCTGCGGCCCAAGCGCCTGGAGGACTTCACCGGCCAGGAGGTCGTGCGCGGCCAGCTCTCCGTGGTCCTGCGCTCGGCCCTGGCCCGCGGCGTCAGCGCCGACCACGTCCTGCTCTCGGGCCCGCCCGGGCTGGGCAAGACCACACTGGCGATGATCATCGCCGCCGAGCTCGACGGCTCCCTGCGCCTGACCTCCGGCCCCGCCATCCAGCACGCCGGCGACCTGGCGGCGATCCTGTCCTCCCTGGAGCAGGGCGATGTGCTCTTCATCGATGAGATCCACCGCCTGGCCCGCACCGCCGAGGAGATGCTCTACCTGGCCATGGAGGACTACCGGGTCGACATCGTGGTGGGCAAGGGCCCGGGGGCCACCTCCATCCCGCTGTCACTGCCGCCCTTCACTGTGGTGGGCGCCACCACCCGCGCCGGGCTGCTGCCCGCACCCCTGCGCGACCGCTTCGGCTTCACCGGGCACCTCGACTTCTACGGCCCCGCCGATCTCACCCGCATCCTCAGGCGCAGCGCGGGCCTGCTGGGCGTGGTGCTCGACGAGGAGGCGGCCGCAGAACTGGCCGGCCGCTCGCGCGGCACGCCCCGCATCGCCAACCGCCTCCTGCGCCGCGTCCAGGACTGGGCCGAGGTCCACGGCAGCCCCGGGCGCCTGGACCTGGGGGCAGCCCGTGCCGCCCTGGAGGTCTTCGAGGTCGACGCCCTGGGCCTGGACCGGCTCGACAGGCAGGTCCTGCTCGCCCTGTGCACGCGCTTCGGCGGTGGCCCGGTGGGGCTGACGACGCTGGCGGTGAGCGTGGGGGAGGAGCCCGAGACCGTCGAGACCGTCGCCGAGCCCTTCCTGGTGCGCGAGGGCCTGGTGGTGCGCACCCCGCGCGGGCGCTCGGCCACCGCGTCGGCCTACGAGCACCTGGGGCTGCCCGCGCCCCCGGAGGGCACGCTCTTCTCCTGAGGGCGGCCGGACCGGCGGCTGCTTCGAGACCCTCTTGTGCCCGACTCCTCGCAGGGGGCTGGACCCCGCCCCGCAACCGTGCCCTAGACTCGCCACCGTCGGCCCGTGCCGGCGACCGCCACCGATCTGGAACGGAGACGACCCCATGGAACTGCCCATCTTGCTGATTGTCGTGCTCGGAGGGATGTGGATGATGTCCTCCTTCGCCCGCAAGCAGCAGAGGCGGATGGCGCAGGAGCAGGCCCGCCGCACGGAGGAGGCGCTGGTCCCCGGCACCTGGGTGCGCACCACCTCCGGCTTCTACGGCACCGTTGTGGAGATCGACGGCGATGCGGTGACCCTGGCCACGCCCCTGGGCGATGAGACCCTCTGGGACAAGCGCGCCATCGCCGGGGCCGAGGAGCCCCCCTTCGCCTCGGCATCGCAGGACCAGCCCGGTGCTGCGGATGAGGCGGGGGCCGAGGAGCAGGTGGAGGCGGACCGGCCGCAGGCCGATGACGAGGATGCGGCTGAGGAGACCGCTGACAAGGCCTGAGAGCCTACCCGCTCCGGGCCGCCGGGGCGAAGCCCAACGTCCCGAGCCCTCTGATCCAGAGCGCTCGCACCACCTCAGGAAGGGACCACGTGTCCAGCACAAGAAAGCGCATGCGTCCGGGGCGTCGTCTCGTGATGCTCCTGCTCACCATGGCCATCGGCCTGGGGGTCCTGGTGGCGGGCACCGTCACCCACCGCACCTCGATGGTCCCCGGCCTGGCCCTCGACCTGGAGGGCGGCACGCAGATCATCCTGACGCCCACCACCACCGACGGCTCGGCCATCACCGATGAGGACATGGACCAGGCCATCGATGTCATCCGCCAGCGCGTGGACGCCTCCGGCGTCGCCGAGGCCCAGATCTCCCGGCAGGGCGGCCAGAACATCGTCGTGTCCCTGCCCGGCAGGCCCAGTGAGGCCACCCTGGAGCTCATCCGCACCTCGGCGGTCATGTACTTCCGCCCCGTGCTGCGCATCGTCGACCCGGCCAGCGCCCTCCAGCAGCCCCAGGCCGCCCCCCAGGGCGACCCGCAGATCGACCCGGGCCAGGGCTCCGCTCCCGAGGAGCCGGAGGAGTCCGCGGCCCCCGCCGATCCGGAGCTGTCCGACCCCGGCAGCGGGGCCAGCGCCGACCCGGCCGTCCTCCAGCCCGAGGACGCCCGGCGCGCCGTGAACGTGGCCACCGCCGATCCCCAGGAGCCGGACGAGGGGCAGGCCGAGGAGCCCGAGGCCGACCCCGAGCAGCCGGCCGCCACCCCGGAGGAGGGCGGGAGCACCGTCCCGGCAGAGCCCACCGCCCCCGGGCAGGAGGCGCCGACCGGTGCCGCCAGGGAGCAGATCGCGACCCAGGCGGCCGACGTCAACGGCGATGGGACCATCTCCTCCGAGCCGCTGCCGGCCACCTCCCAGGACAACTCCTCCGACCAGTGGCTGACCGAGCAGCTCATCTACGACGCCTACATGACCGATTGCACCGACCCGGCCAACCTCACCGGGCAGTCCCAGGACCCCTCGGCGGCCGTCATCTCCTGCCCCCGTGAGGGTGGGCCCGGCGCCTACATCCTGGGCCCGGCCGACATCTCGGGAACCGAGCTGTCCAACGCGGTCTCCGGCCTGGAGACCACCGCGCAGGGCGGGACCACCAACCGCTGGGTGGTCAACCTGGAGTTCGACTCCGCGGGCGCCAAGAAGTTCGCCGACCTCTCCGGCCGGCTCATCGCCTTCCGCGACCAGTCCACCGCCCAGGCCCTGAGCGGGTCCCCGGGCGATGCGGCGGCCAAGGCCCAGTTCGCCATCGTCCTGGACGGCCTGACCATCATGGCCTCGGGCTTCAACCCCGAGGTGACCTCGGCCATCACCGACGGCCGGGTCCAGATCAACGGCCAGTTCGACCAGGCCAGCGCCAACACGCTGGCCAACCAGCTGTCCTTCGGCTCCCTGCCGCTGAACTTCACGGTCCAGTCCGAGCAGCAGATCTCGGCGACCCTGGGAACCGAGCAGCTGCGCAACGGCCTCATCGCGGGGCTCATCGGCTTCATCCTCATCATCGTCTACCTCCTCTGGCAGTACCGGGGCCTGGCGGTGGTGGCCGTGACCTCGCTCATCGTGGCCGCCGCCCTGACCTACCTGACCATCGCCCTGCTGAGCTGGGCCATGGGCTACCGGCTGTCCCTGGCGGGTGTGGCCGGGCTCATCGTGGCCATCGGCATCACCGTGGACTCCTTCATCATCTACTTCGAGAGGATCCGCGACGAGGTCCGCCACGGCCGCAGCCTGCGCGCCGCCATCGACGAGGGCTGGACGCACGCCCGGCGCACCATCATCGTCTCCGACATCGTCAACATCGTGGCGGCCGTCGTCCTGTACTTCCTGGCGGTCGGGGGGGTGCAGGGCTTCGCCTTCACCCTGGGGGTGACCACCGTGGTGGACCTGGCCGTCGTCGTGCTCTTCACCCACCCCTTCATGGAGTGGCTCCAGCGGTTCCGCTTCTACTCCGAGGGCCACCGCCTCTCGGGCATGGACCCCGAGCGCCTGGGCGCCACCGGCTCGACCTACGGCAGGGCCCGCGAGGCCCTGGCCGAGGGCCTGACCAGCTCCCTGGCGCGGCGCAAGGCGGCCGAGCGCCGGGCCGCCCGCGACGGCGGGGACCTCGCCTCATCGACCCCCAGCGGAAAGGACGGTGAGGCAGGATGACGTCCCTGGCCTCCATCGGCAACGACCTCTACTCCGGGCGGACCTCCCTGCCCTTCATCGGCAGGCGGAGGCTGTGGTACTCCATCGCCCTGCTCATCGTCGCGTCCTGCGCACTGCTCCTGGGCACGGTGGGCCTCAACCCGGGCATCGACTTCAAGGGGGGCTCCGAGGTCTCCGTGACCGGCCTGAGCGCGCCGTCGGTGGGCCCCGCCAACAAGGTGCTGGAGGCCTCGGACCTGGACACCGGAGCCTCGGTGACCACCATGGGCGCCTCCGGGGTGCGGGTGCAGACCAGGGCCCTGGACAAGCCCCGGCTCGACGCCCTGTCAGCCGATCTGGCCGAGGCCTACTCCGTCCAGCCCGACAGCATCACCGCCACGACTGTGGGACCCACCTGGTCGGCCGACGTCACCGCCAAGGCGGTGCGGGGCCTGGTGATCTTCCTGGCGCTCGTGGGCGTGCTCATCTGGGCCTACTTCCGCACCTGGAAGATGGCCGCGGCCGCCCTGCTGGCCCTGTGCCACGACATCGTCATCACGGTGGGCATCTACGCCCTGTCAGGCTTCGAGGTCACCCCGGCCACGATCATCGGCGTGCTCACCATCCTGGGGTACTCCTTGTACGACACCGTCGTGGTCTTCGACAAGGTCAGGGAGAACACCGAGGGCTTCGAGACCCAGACGCGCTCGACCTACGCCGAGCTGGCCAACCTGGCCGTCAACCAGACCCTCGTCCGCTCCATCAACACTTCCGTGATCGGCGTGCTGCCGGTGGCCTCGCTGCTGGTGGTCGGCGCCCTCCTGCTGGGCGCCGGGACCCTGCGCGATATCGCCCTGACCATGTTCATCGGCATGATCGCGGGAACCCTGTCCTCCGTGCTGCTGGCCACCCCGCTGCTGGTGGACCTGCGCTCGCGCGAGAAGGCGATCACCGAGCAGGCCGCCCGTGTGGAGCGGGCGCGCCGCCAGCGTGTGGAGGAGGCCGGCGACGACGAGGAGGCCCTGGAGGCCCTGGCCGCCGCGCCCGCGGCCTCGCCCCTGGTACCAGGACACCACCTGGGCGTGACCGCCCAGCCCAAGAGGAAGAGGAAGCGCTCATGACATCGGCGACCACGGCAGGCCACAGCGAGACGATCTGCGAGGACCTCACCCGCCTGGTCCTGGACAACCTCAGGGAGATCCCGGACTTCCCCGAGCCCGGGGTGCTCTTCCGCGACATCACCCCGCTACTGGCCAACGGGCCCGCCTTCGTCGAGCTCGTCGACGGCCTGGCCGACCACTACCGCGGGCGCATCGACGCCGTCGCGGGCCTGGAGTCGCGCGGCTTCATCCTGGCCGCGCCCCTGGCCGTCCGCCTGGGCATCGGCATGCTCACCGTGCGCAAGAGCGGCAAGCTGCCGGGCCCGGTCATCGGCGTGGACTACGACCTGGAGTACGGCAGCGCCCGCATGGAGCTGCGCCCCGAGACCGTCCGGCCCGGCTCGCGGGTCCTGGTCATCGACGACGTCCTGGCCACGGGCGGCACTGCCGCGGCCTCCATCAGCCTCATCGAGGCCGCCGGTGCCCGGGTCGAGGCGATCTGCATGCTCCTGGAGCTGCGCGACCTGGGAGGGCGCACCAGGCTGGGGGGCCGCGAGGTCGACTCGGTGGTCATCTTCTAAGCGGGGGGTCGGCAGAGTCGGTTGTGTCTTGCTTCAGTGTTCGTGTCCGGTTTTGGGTCTGGGATCAAGCAACATCGGTACGGTCTTGATGAGGCCTTCAGGAGGGGGCACGATGAGCAACAACGGGAGCTCGGTACCTAGGAAGCGGCGGCCGAAGAAGGTGCTGTCGCCATCAGCGAAGTACGAGATCTGGCTACGGCTGGTCCGCGGTGAGGTCACGATCTCACAGGCCGCGAGCCAGGCCGAGGTGGACCGGTCTACGATCATCCGCCTGCGACAGGTCGCCAAGGACGGGGCGTTGACGGCCTTGGCGGCCTCTAAGCCCGGGGCTCGGGGCAAGTCGGCCAGGGACGCGGAACTGGAGCAGGCTCACGCCGAGATCGAACGTCTGAGCGAAGCGGTTAAGGAATTAGCGGTCAAGCTGACGGTGCTGGAGAAAAAAGGGGCTCTTCGTGTTTGAGGGTGTGGTAGGTGGGGCTTATTGCTGGGTTTGGGTGGTTGTTTTGAGTTGGTCCTTGAGGCGTCCGGTGTGGATGAGGCTGCGGGTGGTGTAGTGGGTCAGGTTCCGAAATCCCAGGGCGATGCCGCGTAGGTGCTCGAGCCTGCCGTTGATGGCCTCGGTGGGGCCGTTGGTGGTGCGGGGGGTGGTCGAAGTAGGCCAGGGGTGTCGGCGCTTCGGCGGGTCAGGGTCTTGGCCAGTGCCTTGACCTCCTCCAGGCCGTCGGGGATGGCCTGTCGTAAGGCGTCGAGAGCCCGTTGCATCAGGAACCGGCCCAGGCCGCGGTCATCGGCCCTGTAGGCCTGGATCAGGCGCTGGTAGAGGCTCCAGGCGGCCTTGAGCGGGGCGTGGTGCTCATCGGCGAACAGGGCCTGGAGGCGCTGCGCCTGGGCATCGGTGAGCAGGTCGGTCCCGGTGCGCAGGGTGCGCCTGGCCCGGTAGAGCGGGTCGCTCTTGCGGCCCCGGCCCCCGGTGATCTGGCGCTGGATGCGCTGTCGGCACTCATCGACCTTGCCCGCAGCCAGTGCCACCACGTGGAAGGGGTCCATCACCGCCCCGGCACCGGGCAGCTCCTCAGCGGCGGCGGTCTTGAACCCGGTGAAGGCGTCCATGGCCACCACCTCGATGCCCTGGCGCCATGCTTGATCGCGCTGGGCCAGCCAGTCCTTGAAGGCCTTCTTGGACCGGCCCGGGACCAGGTCCAGCAGGCGGGCCGGACCATGGCGGTCGCGCACGGGGGTCAGGTCAATGATCACGGTCACGTAGCGCTCGCCCCGCCTGGTGGTGCGGCGCCAGAGGTGCTCGTCAACCCCGATCACCTCTACCCCCTCCAAGCGGTGGGGATCACCGGTGAGCATCTGCTCGGCGCGGGTAAGGATCGCGGTGTTGGCGGTGTGCCAGGCCACCCCCAGGGCCTGGGCGACCCGGGAGACAGACATGCTCCAGGCCCAGGGCCCCCAGCCCCCAGTCCACGGCCTGGTGGGTCAAACGCGCCCGCGGCCCGGCCACAGCGCTGGTGTCCTGCCTCCATGCCCGACGGCAGTGGGGACAGGCAAAGCGCCGCACACGCACCCACAACTCGGTAGGACGCCATCCCACCGGCAGATGCGCCACACGCCGCACCACGGTGCCCCGCGCCGCCCCCTGGGCCCCACACGCCCGGCAGAACGGGTCCTGCCCGCTGATGGGCATGCGGCACTCAACCACCGCACGATCGGCCTGCAGGCACTGACCCACCGCTACCAGCCCCAAGCCATCCAGGCCCAGGAAAGTCGTCAGATCAGCAGCAGTCAAGGTAGTCTCAGGCATGTCGAGGTCCTCACAGATGGGTTGGTTAAGCAGCTCCCATCATCAGGGGACCTCGACCCCTACCCCCGCAACGACGCACCCACACCACCACCCACCATCACACCCACAACTAACACCTACCACACCCCCAAACACGAAGAGCCGCCATTCGATCAATGCCTCTAGCTCCTTGCGGCGCTGGGCGGATTTCGGGCTCTTCGCATTTGAGGGTGTGGTAGGCAAGATTTATTGGTGTGTTTGGGGTGGGGCTGGGTGGGTGCGTCGTTGCTTGGGTGGGGGTCGAGGTCCCCCGATGATGGGAGCTGCTACACACGCCAC
>NZ_JAGFOU010000021.1 GCF_017592395.1 Actinomyces bowdenii | reverse complement strand
AACATGGGAGGGGAGTTGACCTCGTCATACCGTGAGATATCCCAGGCCAGGTACGCGATGAAGCAGGCCAGGATCGTCACCAGGATCAGCGCGGTTATCGCGATGCGCTTGAGCGCCCGCATCCACCGCGGGGCAGGGCTATCCGGGCTATCAGCCGATGAGTCCTGATCTCTCACGTGTCAGCCCTCCTCGGGGATGGTGACCCCGTCGCCGATGAGGACGCTGGCCCGGTTGTACAGCGAGGTGCTCGGCGTGCCGTCCTCCCCGAGCCTGGAGTACTGGGAGTGCCCCTCGGACCCGGGCAGCTCTCGGCCTCCATGTTCTTTATGGCCGTCGTAGCGTGGGTTGCTGTGGGCGTCGGTCTCCATATGAGCGAAGTCAGGACTCGTCTGTGGTGGTCTTCCGTGCGCCCCGGAGAACGCCACCGTGTCCTTGGCGGCGGAGGCTTCCGCCATGTGATCGGGCAGTAGGCCCATGTCCGAGGCGTCGGCGCTTCCCGGTCCGGGTGAGCCGTGCACTTCCAGCTCATCGGCCACGTCAGTCTGTTGCAGGGCCAGGCCGTTGACGACCGACCCGTAGGAGTGGCCCGAGGAATCCAGGTGGGGGTCACCGTGGTGGGTGGCCTGAAGCCCGTTGTAGAAGGAGGACAGGCTCGCAGCCCCCTCCCTGGCCTCGTCCTGGCGCAGCACCGAGCTGTCGTCGTTACTCAAGGTCTCCTCCCAGTTCGGGGCGTCATAGCCCAGCCAGGTCACCCCGGCCACGGACTCGTCATCCCGGCCCTGCGCAGCCAGTTGCCGACGAGCCTCATCAAGGGTGTTGTCCGTGTCGCGGACCCCACTGCCCCAGGTGGTGCTGCCCTGTCCGATCAGTGTGGCATCCACTGTGGAGGTCATCCCCGGGGTGAAGACCATGACATGGTCCGAGGTATCGATATTCCCCGAGCCCACCGCGGCCCGGAAATGATCACCACTGTCATCCAGCACCAGGAGCGTATGGCGGTAGGTCTCCTTGTCGCTCTCTGGACTATTGAACTGGTCGTAGAACGCATGTATCTCAGCCTGGCGATCCAGGAGGTTCTGGTATTGGACAGTTTTTACCACATGTCGGCTCCCTAGGGAGCCGTGCACAACGATCGTCTTGGGTTCGTGGTCCTCGACCTGTTTATCGATTCGGGCTTTCATGACCGACAGCCAGACCATGTTGGCGGCGTGGCGGTCCTGGGCGGGGATGCCGTCGAGGTTGCCGATCCAGGCCGGGTGGGTGTCGATGATGTGCTGGCGCTGCTGGGGGGTCATGGCCGTCCACCAGTCGTTGACGTCCTGGGCCGACCAGGACGCGGGGGGCTGGCGATCGCCGTGGTTGACCACTGAGGCACTGGGCCCCTGGGCGATCGTGCTGACCTGGGCGATGTTGTTGTAGACCCCCTCCAAGAAGACCTCCACATCCCCCGCCTGCTCCAAGACCACGCCAATGCGCGCCTTGAGGGCGAGCTTGGTCGCCTCCCGCGAGGAGGGCCAGGTATAGGCATCATTGAGGGAGCTGTCCGATTCCAGCGCGGGTGAGACGTCGGTGACCTCGCCGCTGTCGCTGATGGTGAAGTGGTCGTTGGTGGCGGTTGCCTGGATATCCAGCGCCTCGGCGGCCAGCGCATCAGCGCTGTTGCCGGCGTCCTGCAGATCCTTGCCGCCGCGATCCAGGGCCGTCCACAGGTCCATGGCGTCATCGGCCAGGATCCGCCGCGCCTTGGCCTCGGCCTCAGCGATCTCACCCTCCAGGCCCTCCACCTTCAGCCCGTCGAGCTCCCCATAGACAAACTCATAGCTCTTGGAGGCCACCACCAGCTCCTCACCCGCATCACGCAAAGCCGTCCCATCCCACGTAAGAACATCCTTGAACGACGGCATCAGCGAGACCTCCCCATCTCATCGTGTCTTCTTATCGGGGGCAGGCTGTCTCCCAGCGACGGGCAGCGGCGTCCCGGCCGGGTAGGCTGTGTGGGCTTAGAGGCTCCTCGTGCCGTTGGCCGAGCCCTCATCGGCTGCTGCGACGTCCTTGGCGGCGTTGTACATGCCGTTGGAGTGCTTGGTCAGGCGCGAGGAGAAGGTCGTACGGGCGCTCGAAACCGCGGTGCCGGCGGTCGAGGCCTTGTCCGTCAGGCTGGTGCCCGCCAGGGTCGCCGAACTGGTGACCTCCTGGTCCCCTGTGGTCCGGGTGATCTCATCAGCGCAGTCCGAGGCAGAGGTACTGACCTTGGACGCCGGCTCCGCGGAGAACTCGAGCTGGCTGCCCACCATGCTTGCCTACCCTTCCCACAATCACGAGCTCGTAGCGGCTCGCGAACCGATCGAGCCCCACCACCCCGGCAGGCCCTGGGCCCGGGGCAGGTGAGACATGCCTGTGACCTCAGCAGAGTACTACGGTCCAGACCTCATCGAGCGGATATTGCCGTCTTTTTCCCGATCAGTCTCCACCGGCCAGTGCTGGTCCCGACTCCCAGAGCCGTGATGGCTACGGCCTCGCCCTGGTCGCCGTCCTCCCGGCCACCTTGCCGCACGGGTGGCCCACCTATGGGCGTCGGGCCAGCCCGACACCCATCCGGCCAGGTCGCTGGGCTGCCTGCGGGGGAGCGTGCGATGAGAATTGAGCCATGAACCTCCTCCGCTCCTGGTCCCGCCGCCTGCCGCAGGCCCGCAGGGACGCCGCCTACCTCCTACTGGCCTGGCCCGTCCACCTGATGGCCTTCTGTCTGGTGATTCCCCTGGCGGCCACCGGCATCGGCACGATCGTCATCTGGGTGGGCCTGCCCATCCTGGTGATGACCCTCCTGATCACCGGCGGCTTCGCGGACATGGCCCGCCGGGCGGCCAGCGCCGTCGACGGCTCCGCCCCCGTTCCCGCCCACTACCTCCCCGTGCCGCAGGGCGCCAGCACCATCCGGGGCCTCCTGCACCCCCTCAAGGACCCCCAGCGGTGGATGGACCTGCTGTGGATCGTGGTCTCCTTCCCGGTCTCCCTGGCCCTGTGGTCCCTGACGGTGATATGGCTCTCCGTTGCCGTGGGCGGCCTGCTGGCGCCGATCGTCGAGGTCGTCCCGGAACTGATCGTCCCCGAGAGCAATCAGGGCTGGGCCGAGCTGCTGGGACTGCCGTACCCCCTCCTGTGGAACATCGTCGTCGACCTCATCATCGCAGTCCTCTTCCTGGCCGCCGCACCCGCCGTCCTGCGGGGCCTGGCAGCCGTGCACAGCGGACTGACCCGTCTCATGCTCTCCTGGCGCGGTGAGGTGGGACGCCTGGAGACCTCCCGGGCCGCCGTCCAGCGCGCCGAGTCCGACACCCGCCGCCGCCTGGAGCGCGACATCCACGACGGCCCCCAGCAGCGCCTCGTGCGCCTGACGATGGACCTGGCGCGCGCCAAGCGCCAGGCGGGCAAGGACCCGCAGGCCACCACCCAGATCCTCCAGGAGGCCATGGGCCAGGCCCAGGCCACCCTCGACGAGCTGCGCCACCTCTCGCGCGGCATCGCCCCGCCGATCCTGGTGGACCGTGGCCTGGGTGCCGCGATCTCGGAGGCCGCGACGCTCTCGGCCGTGCCCGTCACCGTCAGCGCCGACCTGCCCGACCTGCCCGACCACGCCGCCCAGGCCGCCTACTTCGTCGTCAGCGAGGCCCTGGCCAACGTCAACAAGCACTCCGGGGCCACCCGTGCCCACGTGGGCGCCGCCGTGCGCGACGGCCTCCTTCACGCCTGGGTGGAGGACAACGGCATGGGCGGGGCCTCGCCGGCCAAGGGCCACGGCCTGTCCGGACTGGCCGAGCGCCTGGCCGGCGTGGATGGGCGCCTGACGCTCACCTCCCCGCAGGGCGGCCCCACCCGTGTGGAGGCGGTGATCCCGTGCGCGTCCTGATCGCCGACGACTCCGTCCTGCTGCGCCAGGGGCTCGCGCTCATCCTGGCCGAGGGCGGCCACGAGGTGGTCGCCGATGTCGGTGACGGCCAGGCCCTGGTGGACCGCGCCCTGGAGCTGCGACCCGAGATCGTCATCGCCGATATCCGCATGCCGCCCTCGCACACCGACGAGGGCCTCAGGGCCGCCGCCGCCATCCGCGCCCAGTGACCCCAGGCGCCCATCCTCCTGCTCAGCCAGTACGTGGTGGCCGGCTACCTGCCCGAGCTCATGGCCGATGGCGGGGGAGCGCTGGGCTACCTGCTCAAGGACCGGGTCAGCGACATCGACTCCTTCCTGGAGGCCGTCGAGCGCGTGGCGCGCGGCGAGCTCGTGCTCGACCCCGACGTCGTGGCCCAGGTGATGCAGCGCGGGCGGCGCGACGACCCCGTGGAGCGCCTCACCCCGCGCGAGAGGGAGGTGCTCGGCCTCATGGCCGAGGGGCACACCAACGCCGCGATCGCCGCGCGGCTGGTGGTCACCGAGGGGGCCGTGGAGAAGCACACCCAGCGGATCTTCGCCAAGCTGGGCCTGCTGCCCGACGCCGCCGTCCACCGCCGGGTCAAGGCGGTCCTGACGCTCCTGTCCTCGTAGGGCTGTAGGGCCAGGGTAGGGCCAGGCGCCCGCGCGGCCCTCAGCGGTAGTTGACGAATTGCAGGGCCGCGTCGACGTCGAGGCCCTTGAGCAGGGCGATGACCGCCTGGAGGTCGTCGCGCGACTTGGAGGACACGCGCACCTCATCGCCCTGGATCGTGGCCTTGACCCCCTTGGGGCCCTCATCGCGGATCGCCTTGGTGATCCTCTTGGCCACCTCCTGGGTCAGGCCCTCCTTGAGGGGGCAGGCCAGGCGGTAGATCTTCCCGCTGGGCCGGGGCTCCTTGTCACCCAGGTCCAGGGCCTTGAGCGAGACGCCGCGGCGGAAGAGCTTGGACTCCAGGACATCCAGGATCGCCAGGACCCGCTCGGGGCTGTTGGCCTCCATGGTGATCGTGTCCCCGGACAGGGAGACCGCGGCATCCACGCCCCGGAAGTCGTAGCGCTGGGAGATCTCCTTGGCGCACTGGTTGACGGCGTTGTCCACCTCCTGGCGGTCCAGGCGGGAGACGACGTCGAAGGAGGAGTCGGATGCCATGGTGTGCCTCTCTGGTCTGTTCTGGTCAGGAGCGCCGGCCCCGCGGGGCGCGCATGCCGGGCGCGTGCGGGCCCCGCCGCCGGATGGCCCGATCCTCCCACGGAACCCCCTGTGAGCAGGGTCCTACGGAGGGGATTGGCGCCCCGGCTGAGGACTTGCTATTCTTCCACGGCACCGAGCGGCGGCCCTGTCGGGCGCCGCGTGGAGCGAAGGCGGGTTGCCCGAGCGGCCAATGGGAGCTGACTGTAAATCAGCCGCGGAATGCTACGGGGGTTCGAATCCCTCACCCGCCACCATGATCATCCCGGTGATCAGATCCGCCCCCGGGCGGAGGCCCGCGATGAGAGGGAGACCACGGGAGACTGGATTGCCAAGGCGATCCGGATCTGCCTAGGATTCCGCTCGTTGCCCCGATAGCTCAGTAGGCAGAGCGTCTCCATGGTAAGGAGAAGGTCAAGGGTTCGATTCCCTTTCGGGGCTCTCACAGCGGGGGCCGATGGCCCCCATTGTGTTCCTATGGCGAGGTAGCTCAGCTGGTTAGAGCGCACGACTCATAATCGTGAGGTCGAGGGTTCGAGTCCCTCCCCCGCTACGCAAGGTTCGAGTACAGCGCTTCTGACGCATGCTCGAGGATCGACACGAGGAGTCAAACGTGGCCAGCAAGTCCGCCGACGTTCGCCCCAAGATCACTCTGGCCTGCTCGGAGTGCAAGGAGCGCAACTACATCACCAAGAAGAACCGCCGCAACACCCCCGACCGCCTGGCCGTCTCGAAGTTCTGCTCCCGCTGCGGCAAGCACACCGAGCACCGCGAGACCCGCTGATCCTCTCTCCCAGTTGATCGGCCGCCGCTCAGAGCGGCCCTGCGAGCCCCGTCGACCATGCGTCGGCGGGGCTCCTTCACGCCCTCGCCCCCCGTTGCACATCTTGGGATGGGGTGGTGACCGGATCATGCGGAAAGGTCGGGGTTGGCAGGCGCAGGCGGCGCTGAAGATGTGCAGCGGGGTGGGTGTTGCACATCTTGGGGCGGGGTGGTGACCGGATCATGCGGAAAGGTCGGGGTTGGCAGGCGCAGGCGGCGCTGAAGATGTGCAGCGGGGCCTCGGGCGGGCCTCTAGCATCGAGCAGGTGAGCCCCGACCACCCCGACGATGCGCGCGCCCAGGCGCTGGCCGCAGCCCTCCTGCCCATCCTGCATCGGGCGCGGGAGGCGGCGTGCGCCGGCCCGAGCCCGGCCGACGGCGGCGCGCCCTGGCCCGTGGGGGCGATCCACGATGCGGTGCAGCAGCCGCAGGGCCTGGCTGCGGCCGCCCGCCGCGGCGCCCAGGGCATCCTGCCGGCAGTGATCGCCCTGGAGGAGCTGCATGGCGCTATCACGCCCTGGGACGGGCTCCTCCACCGCAGGTGCGCCCAACGGCTCCTGGCAGCGGCGCGGGAGGAGCACAGCCCTCCAGGAGCGGGCGGGGCCGCGCGGGGCAGCGAAGGGGCCGGCGCGCCCCACCGGGCGGGCGCTCCTGAGGTCTCGGTGGTCAGGAGATCGGGATGGGAGCTCATCCGCACCCGCTCCACGGTCCATGTCCTCGGCGGCACCTGGCTGGTGCGCCACGAGCTGGCCCGAAGGCTCGACGCGGTCGAGCACGCGGCGGTGGCGGCCACCGCTGCTCCGGGTGGCCCCCGGCGGGAGGGCGCCCGCAGGACCGCGCTCCAGCTGACCCTGAGCCGGCAGGACCTCCGGGCATGGGCTCACAGCAGCGGGGACGGCAATGCGCTCCACCTGCGCAGCGGGGCGGCGGCGCAGGCGGGGCTGGCGGTGGGCTCGTCCGCCGTCATCGCCCACGGGCTGCTGATCGGTGCCCTCTCCCTGGCACTCGTTCCCAGGGGCGGGGCAGCAGCGCCCGACGACGTGCTGCGGTTCCCCGCCCCTGTGGAGGTCCCGCGGACCGGGACGGCCCCGCTCCGCCTCGATCCAGACGGATCCTGTATGAATGATGAGAATAAACTTGTTCTCCTTCGTGATTGACGTGAGCGATACCTGTGCTTGAGCGCGACGGTGACAGATAGGCTGCGGTGAAGAGAACCGGAGTTGTTCCGGAGTGCTATCGGCGGTCAGTGATCGCTGGGAGCGCGGTCCTCCGGGGGCTCCCGCCCGGGTCGTCATGCGCGGGTGGTAGTGAGAAAAGTCAAAGGCTCCCGGCGGTGCGGCCTTGCCGCCGCCGGGCCGTCGCCAGGGCCTTGCTCGCCGGCGGCGGATGCGCGCCGCGGAAATGCGCAGGTCACGGAATGGCGTCGATACGAGCGCTCCAATGACCGCCGTTCCGGGGGCTGCGACCATGATGGGACTATGCTCGGCGGCGGCCTCCGCCGCCCGTCCCCAGGCACTTGTCCGTGTCCCATGGCACTTGCCGACCGCGGCGAAGGGGGCGACGATAGCCTTAGCAAGTGTTATAAATGGATGATGTGAGTTGTTCAACCCTGAACGACAAGCAGATGGTGGCGAGTGGCTGTGGTGCGCAGCCGTGGTCGAAAGGAGTCAATGCGGTGAGCAGTGCCGACGAGAGGGTCACCGGCATCGACAAGCCCGGTGGCGTTGCCACCGCCTGCGGGCAGGCGGCCATCGATGCGCCGCATGCGCCCGGGCGCATGGTCCCCGGGCCCGCTCAGACCTGCGGTCAGGAGCCCGCCCCCGCCCAGGAAGTACCGACCACTTGTGGCCAGGAGCCCGCTGAGCCCGCCCGGACCTGCGGTCAGGAGCCCGCCCCCGCCCAGGAGGTCCCGACCGCCTGCGGCCAGGCCCCCGAATCGGCTCCGACCTGCGGGGAGACGGCTCAGCACCGCCGTCTCGATCCGCTGGAGATGGACTCCTGGCGGGCCTTCCTGGCCGCCTCCACCGCCGTGACCGCGCGCCTCAACCACGAGCTCGAGGCCGGCTGCGGCATCTCCATGCACGAGTACGAGATCCTCGTGCGCCTGTCCGAGGCCCCCCAGCGCTCCATGCGCATGTCCACCCTCGCCGAGCACGTCTCCCACTCCCGCTCCCGCCTCACCCACACCGTCGGGCGCCTGGAGAAGGAGGGCTACGTGGTGCGGGTCTCCTGCGCCTCCGACAAGCGCGGCGTCAACTGCGAGCTGACCGAGGCCGGCCTGGCCTTCCTGCGGCAGGCCGCACCCGTCCACCTCGACGGCGTGCGCCGCCACGTGCTCGACCGGCTCAGCCGCGATCAGCTCGGCCTGCTCTCCCAGCTCATGAAGGTCATCTCCGAGGCGCCCGGCACCCAGGCCGCCTGAGCCTCCACCGGGCCCGCGCCACAGCCCGGGCCGAGCACCGCCCCGGCTCGGGGCCCGCGTCCTCAGGCGATCGCCTCCGGAGCGGACGACGGCGCTCCCCACAGGTCGGTCCAGGTCACCCCCAGCTGCGCCAGCAGGCGGCGCAGCAGCGGCAGGGAGATGCCCACCACCCCGTGCGGATCGCCCTCCACCCCCTCGATGAAGGCGCCGCCCAGGCCATCGATCGTGAATGCCCCGGCGCACCACAGGGGCTCGCCGGTGGCGATGTAGGCCTCGATCTCCTGCGGGCTCGGCTCGCCGAAGCGCACCACCGTCGAGCTCACGCCCTGCGCGCTGGCGCCATCAGCCGTGCGCACCAGGAAGTGCCCGGAGTGCAGCGTGCCGCTGGCCCCGCGCATGGACGCCCAGCGCTCGCGGGCCTCCTGGGCGGAGGCGGGCTTGCCCACCACGACGCCGTCGATCTCCAGCATCGAGTCGCAGCCCACGACGATGCCGGCCTCATCAGCGCCCGTGCGGCCGGCAACCTCCAGGGCCTTGGCCCGGGCCAGCTCCTGGACCTGCTGGGCGGGCCCCGCGCCCGGATCGCGCCGCCTGAGCGCCTCCAGCACGGCCTCCTCATCGATCGTCGAGACGCGGACGCGGGGCTCGATGCCGGCGGCGCGCAGCGTCGCCAGGCGCCCGGAGGACTGGGAGGCCAGGAGAATCACGCACCCCACCCTAGCGGCCGGCGCCGCAGCCCGGCGGCCAGGCCCCGCCCGGATCCGTCGGCCGCGGCCCCGTTCGCCCTCCACCAGCGGTAGGCTCGGATCATGACCTGCGCCACCTCCACTGCGGGCAGTGACACCAGCGCCTTCTCCCCGCTGCGGGTCGTGCCCATGACCGGCTCCACCCAGGACGACCTGCGCGCCGAGCTCACCGGAGCCGGGGCCGGGCACTGGCCGCACTTCTCGGCCCTGCACGCGCTGGGGCAGAGCGCCGGGCGCGGCCGATCGGGCAGGGCCTGGACCACCCCCGCCACCGGGGCGCTGACCGTCTCGGTCGTGCTGCGCCCGCTCGTGCCCGTCGAGGCCTTGGCCTGGCTGCCGCTCCTGGCGGGGCTGGCCGTCCGCGACGCCCTGGCCCCCCGCGTGGACCCCCTGCGGTGGCGGTTGAGCACCAAGTGGCCCAACGACGTCGTCGCCCTGCCCGCCCCGGGGGGCGAGCGGGCCCCCGCGCCCCCCGAGGTCGAGGGCTGGGGCACCAGCCGCAAGCTCGCCGGAGTCCTGGCCGAGCTGGTGCCCCTGCCGGGCCTGCCCCTGCCCGAGGGCCTGCCCTCCACTCGCGACCAGGCGCCCGCCGTCGTCCTGGGCATCGGGGTCAATGTCCGCCAGGGCGTCGAGCAGCTCCCCGTGCCCTGGGCCGCATCGCTGCGCACGCTGGGCGTGGCGGCGAGCCCGGAGGAGGCGCGCGAGGAGATCGGCGCCCAGCTGCGCCGGCGCCTGGCGCAGTGGGAGGAGGCCGGCGGTGACCCGCAGGCCGCCGGCGGTGGGCTCGCCCACCAGCTGCGCGAGGCCTGCACCACCCTGGGCCAGCACGTCAGCGTCCAGGCCCCCAGCGGCTCGGTGGAGGGCCTGGCCATCGACCTCGCCCCGGGCCTGGTCCTGCGCACCGGGAGTGGGACGGTCGTCCTCCAAGCGGGGGATGTCAGGCTCGTGCGCGCTCATTCCTGAGCTCCGCGTTTCACGGAGTGAAAGCCCAACGAGCGTTCGCGTGTGACCTGCGCTACTCTAGCGCGGTGATGGCAGTGAAGGAGAGCCCCGAGGGGGGCGAGAGTAGTAGGCAGGCGGCGGTCGGGGGATGGGCCGCGCTGGCAGGCCACCAGCGCCTGCTCCTGGGGGAGGATCCCAGCCTGACCCTGGAGCAGATGGCCGAGCAGGCGGGCACCGACCTGGAGATGGCCAAGCGGTTCTGGCGGGCCATGGGCTTCGCCGACGTCTCCCCCGAGGAGGTCCGCTTCACCGGTAGCGACGCCGCAGCACTGCGCAACACCCTGTCCCTCATGGGCCAGGACGGCAGCCAGGGCATGGAGGTGGCCGGGGCTCTGGAGCTCCTGCGCGCCCAGTCCTACACCATGGACCGCCTCGTGCTGTGGCAGTTCGAGACCCTCGTGGGCGACCTCATCCAGCGCCGCGGCCTGGATGACACCCAGGCGCGCCTGGAGGCCCTCAGCGAGGTCGGCGACATGGTCGACACCCTGTCCAAGCAGCTCGCCTACGTCTGGCGCCGACATCTGGCCTCCCTGCTCAGCCGCACCGACGCCGAGGTCGCCAGCCGCGACCGCGAGGAGACCGGCCCCGACCTCTACCCCCTGACCCGCTCCCTCGGATTCGTCGACATCGTCTCCTTCACCCAGCGCGCCCAGGGCATGAGCAAGCGCGCCCTGACCCTCCTGCTGGAGGACTTCGAGACCACGGCCCGCGACGTCGTCACCTCCCGGGGCGCGCGCGTGGTCAAGACCATCGGCGACGCCGTCATGTACATCGCCGACGACCTGCCCACCGCCGCCGACGTCGTCACCTCCCTGGTCGAGGAGCTCCAGAGGGGGCCCGACGCGATCCGGGTGCGGGCCTCCCTGGTGCACGGGCGCGTGGTCTCCCGATCCGGGGACGTCTTCGGCCCCACCGTCAACCTCGCCTCCCGCCTGGTCGACGCCGCCGACCCGGGAGGCATCCGCATGGACGAGAGCACCGCCATGGCCATCATCCACGGGCCGGCCGCCCGCAAGTACCGCGTGGGCCAGTGCCACGAGGTGGTGGCCAAGGGGCTGGGGCAGATCGTCCCCTGGTCCCTGGAGCGGGCCTGATCAGCGCCTTCCCCGCACGGCCGAGCGCGGCGGCCCCGCCCGTGCCGGCCACCCCGGCGCCGTCCCGTCCCCGGTGATCGGATCTCGGCCTGCCGGACGATGGCGGACCTCGCCATCGTCGCCTACGATCACCGGTGTGACCACTGTTCTGCTCGTTGAAGACGACCCTGCTATCTCTGAGCCGCTCGCCCGAGCCTTCGGCCGGGAGGGCTACGCGGTCCTGACCCACGGCACCGGCAAGGGCGCCCTGGAGGAGGTCGGGAGCGCGGACATCATCGTGCTCGACCTCGGACTGCCCGACATCGACGGCCTGGACGTCGCCCGCGAGGTGCGCGCCCAGGGCCTGACCATCCCGATCCTCATGCTCACCGCCCGCAGCGACGACACCGACCTCGTCGTCGGGCTGGACGCCGGCGCGGACGACTACGTGACCAAGCCCTTCCGCCTGGCCGAGCTGCTGGCCCGGGTGCGCGCCCAGGTGCGGCGCGCCTCCGGCGAGGCCACCGAGGACGAGCTGGCCCTGGGGCAGGTCCGCGTCGACGTCGCCGCCCACCGCGCCTTCGTGGGCACCCGCGAGCTCCAGCTGACCATCCGCGAGTTCGAGCTGCTGCGCGTGCTCGTGCGCGGAGGCGGGGCCGTGGTCCACAGCGACGACATCCTCAAGGAGGTGTGGGGGGAGGACCCCACCGGCAGCCCCCAGACCCTGGAGATGCACGCCACCTGGCTGCGGCGCAAGCTCGGCGACGACGAGGAGGCCCCCGGCCTGCTGCTCGCCGAGGCCGACGGCTACCGCCTGGCCGAGGGCTGAGCCCGGGGCAGGAGGGCCCGGGCGGCCCCGCGGCGGCCCACCGCCGTCGGCACCGCCCACCGCGGCCCGCACCAGGGCCACCGCACACCACCGCACCATGCGCCCCGGCCGCACCTCGTGGGCCGGGGCGCCGCTCGCCCGACCTGTTGAGAAGAGGTAGCAGATGCGCCGTCGAACCATGGTGACCTCGATGTCCGCCGTCGCCGTGGCCGTCGTCCTGCTGGGGGTGCCCCTGGGCGGGGGGTGGATCATCCTGGTCCTGCGCACGACGCCGGACCGCGGTGATCAGGTCAGCGCCATCCTCACGGTCGTGGCCACCATCGTGATCCTCACCGTCGTGGCCCTGGCCGCCGCCTCCGTGGTGGCGTCCAAGGCGGCCCGGCGCCTGTCCGCCCCCCTCATCTACCTGGCCGCCGAGGCCGAGCAGCTGGGCAGCGGGCAGGTGCGCCCCCGCCTGCGCTCCTCGGGCATCGAGGAGATCGACCTGGTGCAGGCCGAGCTGGTCCGCTCCGCCGAGCGCGTCGCGGGGCGCCTGGCCGCCGAGCGCCAGTTCGCCTCCGACGCCTCCCACCAGCTGCGCACGCCCCTGACCTCCCTGAGCCTGCGCCTGGAGGAGATCGAGCTGCTGTCCGACCAGGAGGAGGTGCGCGCCGAGGCCCACGCCTGCCTGGAGCAGGTCGAGCGGCTCACCGGCGTCGTGGAGGACCTGCTCAAGATCTCCCGGCGCACCGGCGGGGGCACCACCGAGGCGCTGCACCTGGCCGACGTCTTCGCCCAGCAGCGCGAGGAGTGGGAGCCCGCCTACCAGCAGGAGGGGCGCACGATCACCTTCAGCGACGAGGTGGGCCACCCGGTCCTGGCCACCCCCGGCTCCCTGGCTCAGGTGCTGGCCACCGTCATCGAGAACTCCCTGCGCTACGGCGGGGGCGCCACCACCGTGAGCGTGCGCGGTGCCAACGGCGGGCACGGCGTATTCATCGACGTGGCCGACGAGGGGCCGGGCGTGGGGGACGAGCTCGCCCCCTACATCTTCGACCGCCACGTCTCGGGCCACGGCTCCACGGGGGTGGGCCTGGCCCTGGCCAAGGACCTCGTGGAGGCCGACGGCGGCCGCATCGAGCTGTCCCAGCGGCGCCCGGCGGTCTTCTCCATCCTGCTCAATGCCGTGCCCAAGTCCCTGGACCCCAACAATGTCCTGCCCCAGGGCGCCTTGGTCTCGGTGGGGCGGCGACGCCGCTTCTGACGGCGCCGGCCCCGCGGCCCCGGCGGAGCGGCGTGGCTACAAGGAGCGGGCGCGGGTCCCGGCGGAGGGGCAGCGGGCTCAGGCGCCCGTCTCGGGGAGCTGCCGGGGGGCCGCTGAGCGCCGGGCGACAGCCAGGTCCACCACGATCATCGCGGTCACCAGTGCGAAGCCCAGCAGGCCCAGGGCCAGCACGGTGCCCAGCGGCTGGCCCGGGGGCAGCGCGCGGTTCATCTCGTCCTGCCATGGCCACAGCGCCCTGAGCCCTCCCACCATGAGTCCGATGAGGGCGCACAGGGTCATCACCTGGTGGTGGGCCAGCAGCCACTGGAGCGACTTGACCACCAGGGCCAGGCCCAGCATGGCGCCCAGCATGAACAGCCCCAGGTAGCCCATGTCGCGCTCATCCACGGCCCGAAGCGTGGGGGCGTACAGGCCGAAGGTCAGCAGCAGGAAGGATCCGGACAGCCCCGGCAGCACCAGGGCGGCCACGGCGATGGCCGCGGCGGGGACGATGACCAGGGGGTGGGGCTCGATGTGGGAGGGCTGGCGCGAGACGAGCAGCCACGTGATCGCGGCGGCCGCCGCGCCCGTGCCCAGCAGCCGGGCGGCCAGCCACCGCGGGCGCGGCCCGGGGGCCAGCGGCCTGCTGTTGAGCGAGTTGCGCACCATGCGCACCGGCACGCTCACCGAGGCCAGCACCATGCCGAAGAACAGGCCCCGCATCTGCACCGGGTAGTGCTCGACGGCGTCGGCCATGGGCCCGGCCACCGAGAGCACGACGGCCGGCATGCCGATGGCCACGGGGATGAGCAGGCTCCAGTGGATCGCGGCCAGGTGGGCCTTGGCCGCGGCCAGCCGGTCGGGGCCGGTGATCAGGGCCTTGAGGGCGGAGACCAGGTGGGAGGCCGATCCGATGAGCTCATCGTAGATCCCCACCACCAGGGCCACCGTCCCGCCTGAGACCCCGGGGACGGTCTCGGCCAGGCCGATGAGGCCCCCGCGCAGGAGATTGCCGGGGATGGAGGTGCGTCGTCGGGGGGCGGTCTCGGTCGTGCGGGCGCTCATGGCCGGGGCTCCTTCACCAGGGATGCGGACGGGGCGGCTGGGAGGGCAGGGGCCGGCGCAGTCGGTAGGGCGGTCACGCGGCTAGGCTAAGGGGCAGGGTCGGAGCCGTGCGGCGAGAGCTGTGCTCTGAGCATGTGGGATCGGGCACCACCGGCCCCGGCCCGCGTGGGCCGCAGGGCGCCCGGCTGCGGGTCAGCGGTGACCGGTGAAGACGACGTAGTGGTAGAACAGGAAGCGGAAGGCGGTGCCCAGGCCGAATCCCACGACATAGGCGGCGAAGTTGTCCGCCAGGGGCGAGGCCATCCCCAGGATGTGGTGGGTGAACAGCAGGCAGAACTGGGTGATGAGGATGCCCCCGAGGTTGGCGAAGGCGAAGAGGAAGGCCTCCCGGGCCGTGCTCTCCCGGGTGCGGCCGCGGTAGGTCCACGTCCGGTTGGCCACCCAGGAGAAGAAGGTGGCGGTGACCGCCGCCACCGCATTGGCGGTGTTGGGGTGGCCCGCGAGGATGCCCGTGGGGCCGTGCTGGAGCAGGTTGAACAGGCCGATGTCGATGACGAAGGCCGCCGCGCCCACCGCTCCGAACTGCATGAACTCCTTGACGATGGCCACCAGTCGAGCAGACAGGGAGCGGGGCCGGGCGCCGGGGGAATCGGTCATGCCCGGCATCCTAGGGAAGCCCCCACCAGCGGCGTTGCATTGAGACGCGCGGCGCTCGCGTGTTCAGGGCACCCACTGGATGTGCACCGTGCCCAGGTCCCACACCCAGGCCACCCACCACAGCTGGCCCCCCAGGCAGGACGCGAGCAGCGCCAGGCGCCCGCGCGCGCCCAGCACCGAGGCCGCTCCCCAGGCCAGGGGCGCCAGGGGGAGCAGGAGCCGGATGAGGGAGGTGGTGGGGTCGAAGAAGGCCAGGAGGTAGACGATGTAGCCCGCGCACCAGAACCAGGCCGGCGCCCCCAGGAGGCGCGAGGCCCGGGCCGAGAGGATGAGCGCGGCGGCCAGGAGGGCCACCAGCACCAGCGCCCATCCCAGGTGGTCCCCCACCCACCACCCCGCGCGGATGAGCCAGGGCGTGAAGGGGACCAGGTGGTCGCCCCGCCAGGAGGTCTCGGTGGCCGTGTAGGCATCCGCCCGGCCCGTGACCGCCCAGGCGATGGCCGGCCAGGCCAGGGCCGCCGCGCAGGTGGTCAGGGCCGCCACCAGCAGGTGGAGCCGGGAGCGGGCGACCAGCGGCTCCTGGGCGGGCAGGAGGCGCCGGTACCAGTGGCGGGGCACCAGCCCCCGGGCGCGCGCCGTCTCCCAGGCCCACCACAGCCCCAGGGCCGCCCCCAGGGGCACCCCCACCGGGCGTGCGAAGGAGGCCAGCACCGCGAAGGGGATCGCGCTCAGAGCCCGCCCGCGCGACAGGCGAAGCAGGGCCAGCCCCACCAGGAGCAGCCCCAGGGACTCGGCGTAGGGGACCTGGAGGATCGCAGCGCAGGGGGAGGACCACACGAGCCCCACCGCCCACAGCGATGCCGTGGGCCCCGTGCGCGGCGCCAGCCACCTGTCGGCGACGATGGCGGCTCCTGCGGAGGCCGCCACCGAGACCGCCGCCGCGCAGGCGTGGAAGGACCAGCCGGTCCAGCCCAGCACTCCCGCCAGGAGCGGCAGCAGCGGCATGAAGGCCCAGGAGTTCTGGCTCACCCGGCCATCGCCGTCCACGGGCAGGGTCGCGGGGTAGCCCTCGCGCGAGATGCGCTCGTACCAGCCCGCATCCCAGAAGGCCATGTGCTGGGCCCAGCCGGGGGCCGCCCCTGCCCAGGGCGTGGCCGGGGTGTCCTGGGCCCCCAGGCGCAGGATGATGAAGGTCGTCAGGCTCGCTGCCGCCCAGACCGCCAGGACCTGGATGGAGCGCGGCAGGCGCGTGAGGGCCGGCCCCTGGCTCGGGGCGGCCCCGGACCTGGAGGGGCCGGAGCCCGCAGGGGAGCCGGAGGGGGCCTCGGGGCGGGCGGCGGCGCCTGGGGCCTCAGGGGCGGGAGGCGCGCCGGCATGCGACGGGGAGGAGGCCGTGGGCGCCGTGGCTGGAGTCGTCACGGGGCTCACCCTACGGGCAGGAGGGATCGGTGCCGATGACCCCGGGTGCCTGCCATGCCCCGTTGCACATCTTCGGCGCCCCGTACCGCCCTTGCGGGTGGTGGATCCGCATGATTTCAAGGGCCCGGCTGGTGGTGCGGCGCTGAAGATGTGCAACGGGACCGGCGCTGCACATCTTCGGGCGATGGCGGGCGGGTTCTGGATCTGGGATCCGCGGGATTCCAAGGCTCGGGTCTGAGGAGGCGCGCTGAAGATGTGCAGCGGGCGCGGGCGCTGGGGCGGGCCTGAGCGGCGCGGGGCGGGCGCCGAGGTGCCCGGCTCGGGCCGGCGGGGCCGGGTAGCCTGAGCGCGTGAATGCACCGATCGTGGCCGTCATCGGGGGCGGGCAGCTGGCCCGCATGATGCAGGAGGAGGCCAGCGCCCTGGGCATCGACCTGCGGGTGCTGGTGGAGAGCCTGCGGGGCTCGGCCGGGCAGGTCGTCGTCGATGCGCCCGTCGGCGACGCCGACGACGAGGCCGCGGTGCGCGCCCTGGTCACCGGCGGCCGGCTCTCAGCCGCCGATGCGACTGGTGCCCCCGGCGCCGTCGGCCCGGGCGGGAGGAGCGGCGGCCCGAGGGCCGCGGTCCTCACCTTCGAGCACGAGCACCAGGACTCCGCCCTCCTGGAGAGGCTCCAGGCCGAGGGCCTCAGCGTCCAGCCCGCGCCCCGGGCCCTGGAGCTCGCCCGCGACAAGCTCGCCATGCGCCGGGCCATGGACGAGGCCGGCCTGCCCCAGCCCGCCTGGGCCGAGATCGCCGGCCAGGCGCCGCAGATGACCAGCGCTGTTGAGGACTTCGCTGCCGAGCACGGCTGGCCCGTGGTTCTCAAGACCCCCCGAGGCGGCTACGACGGGCACGGCGTCCTGCTGGTGCACGACGCCGAGGAGCTGCGCACCGGACGCGCGGCCCAGTGGATCGACTCGGTGGCCCGCACCCGGAAAGGCGAGTCCGGGGCGGGCGCGGGAGGCGGCGGGAGCCTGGGGGGCAGCGCCGTCACCAGCCTCCTGGTGGAGCAGGCCATCGCCTTCACCCGTGAGCTGGCCGTCCTGCTGGCCCGCAGCCCCAGCGGTGAGATCGCCGTCTGGCCAGTGGCGCACACCCTCCAGGAGGGCGGCATGTGCGCCGAGGTCATCGCCCCCGCCCCCGGGCTGGACTCCGCCGCCGCCCAGGAGGCCGAGCGGATCGGGCGGGCGGTGGCCGAGTCCTTCGGCGTCACCGGGGTGCTCGCCGTCGAGCTCTTCGCCATCGAGGTCTTCGGGGAGCCCACCCGCCTCTACGTCAACGAGCTGGCCATGCGCCCCCACAACTCCGGGCACTGGACCCAGGACGGGGCCGTGACCAGCCAGTTCGCCCAGCACCTGCGCGCCGTGCTCGACCTGCCCCTGGGCGGGACCCGGGCGCTGGCGCCCTTGACCGTCATGGTCAACCTCATCGGCGGCCGGCGGCGGCCGGGGCCCGGCGCGCTGGCCCGGGCGATGGCCGCCGAGCCCGAGGCGCGCATCCACCTCTACGGCAAGGAGTGGAGGCCGGGGCGCAAGCTCGGGCACGTGAACATGACCCTGGGGCCGGGCCAGGAGATCGCCGAGATCCTGGAGCGGGCCCGCGACGTCGTCGCCATCCTGCGCGGGGACCGGTGAGAATGGTGACGGCGCCGGCTGGCCCCGACCGGCCGGCCGCACGGGCTGGCCCCGACCGGCCGGCCCGCGCAGCCCACGCGGGGGCGATGGGGGATGGGTGGAATGAGCAGCAATAGGAACCACAGGAGGGATGGCGCGATGGGCGCAGGGATGAATCAGGGGCAGCCGGTGGTCGGCATCGTCATGGGCTCGGACTCCGACTGGCCGGTGATGAGCGCCGCAGCCGGGGCGCTGGAGGAGTTCGGCGTGCCCTACGAGGCCGACGTCGTCTCGGCCCACCGCATGCCCACCGAGATGATCGACTACGGGCGGACCGCCGCCTCCCGGGGCCTGCGCGCGATCATCGCCGGGGCCGGGGGAGCCGCGCATCTGCCGGGCATGCTGGCCGCCGTCACCGAGCTGCCGGTCATCGGCGTGCCGGTGCCGCTCAAGCACCTGGACGGCATGGACTCCCTGCTCTCGATCGTGCAGATGCCGGCGGGCGTGCCCGTGGCCACGGTCTCCATCGGCGGGGCCAGGAACGCCGGGCTGCTGGCGGTGCGGATCCTGGCCTCCGGCGCGGGCCCGGAGGCGGCGCGGCTGCGCGAGGCCATGCGAGCCTTCCAGGCCGACCTGGCCGAGATCGCCCATGCCAAGGGCGCCGCGCTGCGCGAGCAGGTCGGGGGCGCGGCGTCGAGCTGATCCGCGGGGCTCAAGCGCTCGCGGCCCGGCGGTCTGTGGCCGGTGCTCGCTCCGAGGAGGCCCGGTCCCTGAGATTCCTGACAATTCCCGGCCGATGCGCCGTCCTCGTGGGGCGCACCACGGCAGTTGGCGCGATCTTGTTCCTTTCTGATTGTTTATGTTCGGTGTTACGATTCCGGCATGAGTATTCTCGTTGCTGGAGGCGCCGGCTACATCGGCGCCCACGTGGTCAGGCTCCTTCTTCAGCGCGGGGAGGAGGTCGTCGTCGTCGATGACCTCTCCTACGGCAACCTGGACCGGGTCGAGGGCGCGACGCTCGTCGAGCTCGACGTCGCCTCCGGGCAGGCCGTCGAGGTGCTCACCGGGCTCATGCGCCAGCGCGAGGTCACCGCCGTCATCCACTTCGCCGCCCGCAAGCAGGTGGGGGAGTCCGTGGAGCGGCCGGCCTGGTACTACCAGCAGAACGTCGGCGGCCTGGCCAATATGCTCCTGGCCATGGAGGCCGCCGGGGTCGACCAGATGATCTTCTCCTCCTCCGCCGCCGTCTACGGGATGCCGCCCGTCGAGGTCGTCCAGGAGGACGTCGAGTGCCGCCCCATCAACCCCTACGGCGAGACCAAGCTCATCGGCGAGTGGATGATGGCGGACGCCGAGCGCGCCTGGGGGCTGCGCTGGGCCGGCCTGCGCTACTTCAACGTCGCCGGCGCCGGCTGGGACGACCTGGGCGACATGGCCACCCTCAACCTCATCCCCATGGTCCTGGACCGCCTCTCACGCGGCGAGACCCCCAAGATCTTCGGCACCGACTACCCCACCCCCGACGGCACCTGCATCCGCGACTACATCCACGTGCGCGACCTGGCCACCGCCCACATCGCCGCCCTGGACTACCTGGCCGGGGGAGGGGTGATGAGCGAGCACATCTTCAACGTGGGCACCGGCAAGGGCTCCTCCGTGCGCGAGGTCGTCGACCGGGTCATCGCCGCCACGGGCCTGGACATCCAGCCCGAGGAGCTCGAGCGCCGCGCCGGCGACCCGCCCCAGCTCATCGGGGACGCCACGCGGATCGGGCAGGTGCTGGGCTGGAGGGCCGAGCATGATCTCGATGACATCGTCACCTCCTCCTACACCTCCTGGCAGGCCGACCCCGCCCGCCCCCACTTCTCCTAGCCTCCCCCTCCTTTCGACAATTTGCATGAGATCGTCCTTTTCCAGGCCCGGAGAAGGACGATCTCATGCAAATTGTCGAAAGTACGGGAGGGGCTGGGCTCCACAGGCGGGCCTCGTGCAGGGCCCCTCCACAAGGCCGACCGCTCCCGTGGCGCCGGACGGGCGCGGTGCCCCACAGTCCCGGCATGGAAACCGTGCCAGTCTTCTTCTCCTCGGCCTACCTCGGCTCCCACCAGCCCGCCCCCTCCGCCAAGCTCAAGATCCGCGACGGCGCCTACATCGAGCCCCTCGACCTCTCCGAGCCGGCATGGCAGCTCAAGGCCCGGGTCACCCGCGCCCGCTGCCAGGCGGCCCTGCACTGCTCGCGCACGGACGCCGTTCTGTCACACGAGGCGGCCGCCTTCATCCACGGCCTGCCGCTCTGGGAGGCCGAGCCCGATATCACCACGATCCAGCGCACCGCGCCCCGCCGGGTCACCTACCTCTACCCCGTCGTCGACTACCCCCACGCGGACGGGCCGGCTGAGGCGGGCCGCACGCATCCGGGCCCGACGCATCCAGGCCCACCCCGCCCGCGCCCCACGCGGCCCGGCAGGCGCGCCGTCCACCGGCGCCGGGTGCGGATCCTGCCCGAGGAGGACATCGTCTATGTCGACGGCCTGAGGGTGACCGGCCTGGAGCGCACGGTCCTGGACTGCGCCCGCGAGCTCCACCCGCGCGACGCCCTGGTGGTCGTGGACGGCCACCTGCGCGGCCGCGCCCTGGCCTGCGGGAGCGACGACGTCGATGATCCCCGTTACCGGAGCGCTGAGAAGGAGGCCCGCGCCTGCCTCCTGGCGCGCTTGGAGGCGCTCAAGGGCGGCGGCGCCCGCCGCGGGATCAAGCGCGCCCGGACGATTGTGGAGCAGGCCTCGGCACGAGCCGAGAGCCCTCTGGAGTCCGCGCTGCGCTGGGTGATCCTGCAGGCCGGCTTCCCGGCTCCGGTGCTGCAGATGCGCGTGCACGCCCCTCACGGCCGCTACCGGGTCGACCTGGCCTGGCCGAGGCATCGGATCCTCGTCGAGGCCGACGGGCTCCTGAAGTACTCCGGCCAGGATGGCCGCGCCCTGGCCCGGGAGAAGGTCCGGGAGGATGACCTGCGCCGGCTCGGCACTGTCCTGCGCTTCATCTGGGTCGACGTCGCCGCCCTCACCCCGGTGGTCGAGGAGCTCGCACGGGCCTTCCCCGATGACGTCGTCGCCAATCTCCATCCCGTCCCGGGCCTCCAACCCCCGCCCGACCTTCGACAATTTGCATGAGATCGTACTTCTCCAGGCCCGGAAAACGCCGATCTCATGCAAATTGTCGAAAGGAGGGGGGTTAGGCAGGCTGGTTGAAGTCGGCCGGGGTCAGCTCGCCCTCGCGCAGCCTGGTGAAGAACTCCGGCGCAGTGGTGCCCTCCAGGAGCACCGACTGGCCGATGCCGCCCGGCTCGTAGGCCAGGTCCTCGATCGGCGGCGCCCCGGTCATCTGCTCCCCGGAGGCCGAGCGGAAGGCCAGCACCATCTGGGCCAGGTCCATCACGCCGCTGCTCTCATCGACGGTGAGCACCTGGGTGCCGGCATCCACCAGCGCATCCTGCTGGGAGAAGCTGGTGATCGTCGAGGTCGAGGCCGCCTTGCTCACCACCGCCGAGATGACGGCGCGCTGGCGCAGCCCCCGGCCGATGTCCCCGGTGGGGTCGGCCTTGCGCATGCGCGCGTAGGCCAGCGCCTTGGTCCCGTCCACGGTCTGACAGGTCCCCTGGGAGGTGTCCCACACCAGCCCCGAGTCCGGGTCGTCGACGTCGTAGTCCAGGCAGACCTCCACGCCCCCCACCGCATCGACCATCTGGGAGACCCCGCCCATGCCGACCTCCACGTAGTGGTCCACGGTCAGCCCGGAGAGGGACTCCACGGTGCGCACCAGCAGCTGTGGCCCTCCCAGGGAGTAGGCGGCGTTGATCTTCTCGCCCCCGTAGTCGGGGATCTCCGCATAGGTGTCGCGCGGCAGCGTCGTCAGGCTCGCCTGGCCGTTGTCCGCGCGGTGCAGCAGCATGACGGAATCGGCGCGCGCGCCCTCCGTGCCATCCTGGATCGGCCCGTCGGCCCGCGCGTCCGAGCCCACGATGAGCCAGGTCTCCCCGGGGGTGTCCTGCGCCCCCGAGAGGGCCTCGACGCGCTGGAGCTGGGAGGACACCGAGTGCCACAGCCAGGCCACCCGCGCCCCCACCAGCACCAGGAGGACCACCAGGATGATCGCCGCCCAGCGCAGAGCCTTGCGCCCGCGCCGCCTGCCATCGCGGGGGCCGGGCGCCTCGGGCCGGTCCGGTGAGGATCCCGGGGGCACGACGTCGGGGCGCGGGCCGCTCCGGGGGGCGCGGGCGCCCGCGGGCATCACCCGGGTGCCCGCGTGGGCGCGGGGCCGGGCGGGGAAGGTCCCGCGCCTGGCCGAGGCCGGAGCCCCGGCGCGCGACGGCGGCGCTCCCGAGGGCCTGGGGGCGCCCGGGGCGGCATCGGCATCCAGGGGCACGGCCGAGGAGCCCGTCCGGGCCCGGCTCCTCCCCGAGGGCACCCGGGGGCGGGGGCCGGCGGCACTGCTCCTGCCGGCATCCTCACCGCCGGCGGTGCCGGCGCCGGCCGCTGGGCGGGCGGGTCGGGCCTGCCCGGGCCCGGCGGTCGGGCGCGCACCGGGGGACCGGGCCTCGACGGCGCCCGCCCCGCGCGAGGCGGCCGGCGGATGGGGGCGCCGGGGGCGCGCCCCGGAGGCCCCGGGTCCTATCGGGCCCCCGCGCTGAGCCGGCCCCTCCGGATGCGAGGGGGACTGCGCGCGCCCGGAGCCCGCGTCGGCGCTCCCCGTGCTCCGCGTGCTCCCTGTGCGCCGGGCGGGGGGCGGGATCGATCGCGGCGGCTGGGCCGGGCCCGGCTGGTCGGGCGCCCCGGGGTCTGTCCGCGGCGCTCGGGAGGGCCGCACTGCCGGGGGCGGTGAAGAGCTGGCGGGGCCACTGGAGGAGCCGCGGGAGCGTGAGGCGGATCCCGCAGTGCCCGGCTGCCCAGGGCCCGGGGCCACCCCCCGGCCGCCCCGGCCCGGACCGGCCGGATCACCGTTGGCGCTGCGACGACGACGCCAGTCCTGGCCTCCTGATCCCGGGGAGATGGAGGGGGGAAGCTGATCGTCAGAGCTCACGCTGTGGAATCCTTCCTCGCTGGCCTCACCGGCATCCCGTGGGGAGGATCCGCCTGGCGCCGGTATGCGGGCCGCGTGTCATGGATGGCTCACCGGCACTGCTGGATGGCGGCGGCCTTGGCAGCGGCCGCGCTCGGGTCCTCGCTGGGAGTGGCGCTGCTGTCCTGGCCCTCCTCGGCGGTGGGCTCCTCCTGCTCGGGCTCGGCGGACTCGGTCTGCTCGCCGCCGGTGGCCTCCTGGCTGGGGGCGCTGCCGTCGGCCTGGGAGGTCACGGAGGCCTCGGCCACCGGCTTGTCCGCCCGCAGGGCCTTCCACACGGCGTCGGCCTCGGCGGTGGGCTCGACCCGGTCCGGGTCCCACTCGGCCTCCTGGTGGGGCATGGTTATGAAGCTGATGTTCTCCATGCCCACGCTCTGGACGCTGGAGGCCAGGCCCATGAGGGTCTGGAGCTTGCCGATGCGCTCGGAGGTGGTCAGGGTCTCCAGGGCGGAGGCGGAGAAGGTGTAGAGCTGGTCGGCGTTGGTCAGCAGGTTCTTGGACTGGGCGGTGCGCATCATGGCGCCCACGAGGTTCTGCTGGCGGGGGATGCGGGAGATGTCGGAGCCGTTGCCCACCCCGTGGCGCACGCGGGAGTACTGCAGGGCGGTGGCGCCGTCCATGGTGTGGCAGCCCTCGTCCAGGACCAGGCCGGTGTAGTCGGGGTCGTCGATCGGCTCATCGACGTAGACCTTGACCCCGCCCAGGGAGTCGACCATCGTGGACAGGCCGTTGAAGTCCACCACGACGAAGTCGTCGATGCGGATGCCCGTCATCTGCTCCACGGTGCGCTGCGTGCAGGCCGCCCCGGAGGCCACGTCCTTGGTGTCGTTGCCGCCGTTGGAGCCGTTGGAGAAGGCGAAGTTGAACTGGGTGTCTGTGGAGGCCTCGGTGGTCTCCCCGTCCAGAGTGGTGCACTCCGGGATGTCCACCAGGGTGTCCCGGGGCACGGAGACGACCTCGATCCGCTTGCGGTCTGCCGAGACGTGCATGATCATCGCCGTGTCCGAGCGGGCCCCGGCCCCCTCCTCGGTGCCCTCGGAGTTGTCGACGTTGTTGGCGCCACTGCGCGAGTCCGAGCCCAGGACCAGGAGGTTGACGGCGCGGCCCTCGTAGCTGTCGGGCACATCGTCCCCGGGGCGGTCCCCGCCCAGGATGTCGTCGACGTCCACGGAGTTGATGCGGGACTGCAGGTCGTGCCAGGCGAAGCCGAGGCCGGAGGCCGCGAAGAGCGTCACCGCCAGGAGGCACAGCATGACGCGCCGCCCTGCATGGCGGCCCAGGTCCTTCACGGAGTGCCGCGCGTGCGGCCGGGCTATCTTTGGCACGTTGGTGATCATAGGGAACTCCGCGGCGAATCCCCATGGGTTCTTCTCCTCCCCGCGGATGAGATTCGCCTATGGGAGGTGAAGCCCCTCACGTCGGTCACGGCGCTAGGCTCCCACCGTGACCAGAACTGTGGATCCGGCGGCCCCCGACCGCCCCGTGGACGGCGAGCGCGTGCGCGTCGTCACTGTCGCCTACAACCCCGGTGCCGAGCTCGACCGCTTCCTGGACTCCCTGGCCGGGGCGACCCGGCGCCCGCTGAGCGTCGTCATCGCCGACAACGGCACGCAGCACGACGTCGTCGAGACCGCCGCCCGGGCCCACGGCGCCCGCGTGGTGGGCGACGGCCGCAACCGGGGGTACGGGGCCGGGGCCAACCTGGCGGCCGCCGGCCTGGAGGAGGAGTGGCTGGTGGTGGCCAACCCCGACCTGGTCTGGGAGCCCGGCAGCCTGGACCGCCTCCTGGACGCCGCCCTGGCCAACCCCCGGGCCGGGGCCCTGGGGCCGCGCCTGCTCAACCCCGACGGCAGCATCTACCCCTCGGGGCGCGCCCTGCCCTCCCTGCTCAAGGGCGGGGGCCATGCGCTGCTGGGCCGCATCTGGCCCTCCAACCCCTTCTCCAGCGCCTACCACACGGCGGTGGGGGCCCAGGAAGGCGTGCGCGAGGTGGGCTGGCTCTCGGGGGCCTGCCTGCTGCTGCCCGCCGCCGTGTGGCACCGCCTGGGCGGTTTCGACGAGAGCTACTTCATGTTCTTCGAGGATGTGGACCTGGGGGAGCGCGTGGGCCGGGCCGGGTGGCTCAACGTCCAGGTGCTCGACGCCGTGGTCGTCCACGAGCAGGGGGCGAGCTGGAAGGCCCGCCCCGAGAGGATGATCCGGGCCCATCACGTCTCGGCGCGCCGCTACCTGCGCGGCGTCTACAGCGCCGCCTGGCAGGCCCCCGTGCGCTGGGCGGTGGGCCTGGGGCTGCGGCTGCGCGAGGAGGCCGTCGTCCTGGCCGCCCGGCGCGGCCGGCGCCAGGACGAGGCGCGGTAGGGGCAGGTAGGGGCACCGGCGGGGCGGTCGCGCCCCGAGCCCGCCGCGCCGTGAGGGCGCCCGGTCCCGCGCGCGCCCGCCTCAGGGGTGCGCCTCAGGGGCGCTCGGCCCGCTGCCCGGCCCTGTCGGGCTGCTCCGCGGGCGCGGCCTGCTGCGGGGCCGGCCCGTGCGCGGCCCCCTGCGGCTGACCGCCGGCACTGGTGGTCAGCGCGGCGCTGGAGGGCCCGGCCGCGCCGGGCGGCGGGGGAGCGGCGTCCAGCGCGACGCGCCGCGCCAGCCGGGTGATCTGCCGCTCCCTGGCGGCGTTGCGCCGGAAGGAGGACAGGACCTGGGCCAGGAAGGCGACCACCAGCGCGTAGAGCAGCAGGTCGGCCCCGCGGCCCACGCCCACCATGTGGGCCACGGTGGTGGTCAGCGAGGGGGTGATGATGGCGATGACGGCGAACAGGGCGAAGGCCAGGGTCGCCACCCGGCGCGCGGCCTGGTGGCGGGCCCCGCCGGGGCTGCGCAGCATCATCCACCCCACGGCGGCGACGGCGGTGATGAGGAGGACCTGGATGATGATCTGGGAGCTCATGGCGACTCTCCTTGTGCGTGGGCGGTGCTCAGGAGAAGAGCAGGTCGACGAGGATGTTCACGGAGTTCCACAGGGACTGGCCCTTGGCCTTGGAGTACTCGGTGTAGGTGATGGTCACCGGGAACTCCCTCCAGGGAAGGCCCATGGCCCCGATCTGGCGGACGATCTCGCTGGCGTGCGCCATGCGGTTCTGCCTCAGGTCCAGGCGCTCGAGCGCATCGCGGCGCAGGACGCGCAGGCCGTTGTGGGCGTCGGTCAGGCGCATGCCGGAGGTGCGCGAGCTCACCGCCGCCGCGGTGCGCAGGACCAGGCGCTTGAGCCAGCCCACGGGGGAGGGGCCCTTGAGGAAGCGAGAGCCCAGGACGACGGCCAGGTCCTCCTGGCGGGCGGCGCGCACCATGTCGGCGGCGTCCTGGGCCGAGTGCTGCCCGTCGGCGTCGAAGGTGACCGCGTAGGCGGCGTCGGTGCGCTCCAGCAGGTAGCGGAATCCGGTCTGCAGGGCGGCGCCCTGGCCCAGGTTGACGGGGTGGCGCACGACGACGGCCCCCGCCAGCTCGGCCTGGTGCGCCGAGTCATCGGCCGAGCCGTCGTCGACGACGACGACCAGGGGGAAGATCTCCCGTGCCTGCTCGATGACCCGGCGGATGACCTGGGCCTCATTGAACAGGGGGATGACCAGCCAGGCGTCGGTGAGCGCGGCCGGGGGGCACGGCGGCGCTGGAGAGGTGCCGGGGGCGGGGTCAGGAGAAATCACCCCCGCATTCTCGCACGGCGCGCGGCCCAGGCCGTCGAAGGCGGTTAGGATGACTGCGTTCGTCAGAGCCTCAGGCGGCCTTCGGGTGCGTCTCGCCCCGCTGTGAGGGCGCTGCCGCTCCCCGGGCAGCAGGGGCCTCCGTCGGGCATGACCCCGTCGTCCACCCCCAGGAGCCGCTGTGGCCACCCGTATCGCCCCGACCGCCGATGTCTCCCAGGAGGCGAGCATCGGCCAGGGAACAAGCATCTGGCACCTCGCCCAGGTGCGCGAGCACGCCGTGCTCGGTGAGAACTGCGTCGTGGGCCGAGGGGCCTATATCGGTGAGGGGGTGCGCATGGGGGCCAACTGCAAGGTGCAGAACTATGCCCTGGTCTACGAGCCCGCCGTCCTGGCCGACGGGGTGTTCATCGGCCCGGCGGTGACCCTGACCAATGACCACTTCCCCCGCGCCGTCAATCCCGACGGCTCCCTGAAGTCCGCCAGCGACTGGGAGCCGGTGGGGGTGACCATCGAGGAGGGCGCCGCCATCGGGGCGCGCGCGGTGTGCGTGGCCCCGGTGCGCATCGGGGCGTGGGCCACGGTGGCCGCGGGCGCCGTGGTCACCAGGGATGTCCCCGCCCACGCCCTGGTCGCGGGCGTGCCCGCCCGCCGCATCGGCTGGGTGGGGCGCGCCGGCGAGCCCCTGGTCCCCGCCGAGGGCGGCTCCCAGGGGGTGGCGCGCTGGCGCTGCCCCGTCACCGGGGTCCTGTACGAAGAGTCCGACACCACCATCCGAGAGGTGACCCACTGATGCCACGCGAGTTCATCCCCGCCGCCAAGCCCATCATCGGCCAGGAGGAGCGCGAGGCCGTCGATGCGGTCATCGCCTCGGGCATGGTGGTCCAGGGCCCCCAGGTCAAGGCCTTCGAGGAGGAGTTCAGCGCCCAGGTGGTGGCCGGGGCCGAGTCCGTGGCCGTCAACTCCGGCACCTCGGCCCAGCACGTGGCCACCCTGGCCAGCCGGCTGCCCGAGGGCGCCGAGGTCATCGTCCCCTCCTTCACCTTCGCCGCCACCGGCAACTCCGTGGCCGTCTCGGGCGCCCGGCCGGTCTTCGCCGATATCGACCCGGCCACCTTCACCCTGGACCCGGCCAGCGTGGAGGCCGCCATCACCGAGCGCACGGCCGCCATCGAGGTGGTCCACCTCTACGGCCTGCCCGCGAACATGCCCGCGATCCTGGACATCGCCGAGCGCCACGGCCTGGCGGTCTTCGAGGACGCCGCCCAGGCCCACGCCGCCGCCATCGACGGCCGGCCCGTGGGCACCTTCGGGGCCTGGGGGTCCTTCTCCTTCTACCCCACCAAGAACATGACCAGCCTCGAGGGCGGCATGATCACCACCTCCGACCCCGAGCTGGCCCGCCGCTGCCGCCTCATCCGCAACCAGGGCATGGAGAAGCAGTACGCCAACGAGGTGGTGGGCCTCAACAACCGCATGACCGATGTGGGCGCCGCCGTGGGCCGCGTCCAGCTGGCCAAGCTGGCCGGCTGGACCTCCGCCCGCCAGGCCAATGCCGCCGCCCTGGACGAGGGCCTGGCCGGGCTCACGGGAGTGGTCACCCCCGTCGTGCCCGAGGGGTACACCCACGTCTACCACCAGTACACCATCCGCCTGGAGGGGGCCGGCGCCGAGGAGCGCGACGCCGTCCAGGCCGCCCTGCGCGAGGAGTGGCAGATCGGCACGGGCGTGTACTACCCGATCCCCAACCACCGCCTGGAGTCCCTGGCCCCCTACGCCCCGGGCCTGGAGCTGCCCGGCACGGAGAAGGCCGCCCGCGAGTGCCTCTCCCTGCCCATCCACCCCAGCCTGAGCCGCGAGGACCTCGAGCGCATCGTCGAGGGCGTGGCCGCGACCGTGAAGGCGGGTGCCTGAGATGAGCGAGCACATCACCCCCGATGGCCTGGCCTCCGCCGTCCCCACCCCCGGGCCGGGTGGGACCCCGCCCGCCGGCGGGGCCCCGGTGCCGCTCAAGCACCTGAGCGGCAAGGGCACCGCCGAGGCACCCCTGCGCGTGGGCCTCATCGGCCTGGGCTCCATGGGGCGCCACCACGCCCGCGTCATCCGCGCCACCGAGGGCATGGACCTGGTGGCCGTGGCCGATCCGGGCGGCGACCGCTTCGGGGTGGCCGGGGATCTGCCGGTGCTGGGCAGCATCGAGGAGCTCATCGACGCCGGGCTGGACGCCGCCATGGTGGCCGTTCCCACCGTCTACCACGAGCAGGTGGCCCTGGCCCTGGCCGAGGCCGGCGTGCACACCATGGTGGAGAAGCCCATCGCGCACGACGCCGCCGCGGGCCGCCGCGTGGCCCAGGCCTTCGCCTCCCGGGGCCTGGTGGGCGCCGTGGGCTACGTCGAGCGCTGCAACCCCGCCCTGCGGGCCCTGCGCGAGCGCCTGGACCGGGGCGACCTGGGCGAGGTCTACCAGGTCATCACCCGCCGCCAGGGGCCCTTCCCGGCGCGCATCAGCGACGTGGGCGTGGTCAAGGACCTGGCCACCCACGACATCGACCTGACCGCCTGGGTGGCCGGGGCCCCCTACGCCGCCATCAGCGCCCAGGTGGCCCACCGCTCCGGCCGGCAGACCGAGGACCTCATGGTGGCCAACGGGCGCCTGGCCAACGGCGTCATCGCCTGCCACGAGGTCAACTGGCTCACCCCCTTCAAGGAGCGGGTGACCATCGCCCTGGGGGAGAAGGGGGCCTTCGTCGCCGACACCCTCACCGGGGACCTGACCTTCCACGCCAACGGGACCGTGGCCTCCACCTGGGACCAGGTGGCCAACTTCCGGGGGGTCAGCGAGGGCGACGTCATCCGCTACGCCATCCCCAAGCGCGAGCCCCTGGCCCTGGAGCAGGAGCACTTCCGCGACGCCGTGCGCGGGGTGGGCTCCCACCACGTCACCATGGCCGAGGGCGTGGCCACGCTCGACGTCGTCGAGGCGGTGCTGGTCTCGGCGGCCGAGTCGCGGACCATCACCCTGTGACCCGCCCTGCGATCCAGCCTGTGAGCCGAGCCGCTCCTCATGCGCCGGCCCGCGGCGCGGCCGGTGCTGCGGGCCGTTGCGCCGTCGGGCGGGTGCCGTGAGGGGGGCGGTGCTCCGGCTGCGCGAGCACGCCGCCTCGGTCCTGCGCTCCTCGCCCTTCCTGGGCCATGTGCTCACCCTCATGACGGGCACAGCCGTGGCCCAGGCCGTCACCTTCCTCATGACGATGGTCCTGGCGCGCATCTACACCCCCGAGGACATGGGGCACCTGGCCGCCTACATCGCGGTGGCCTCCATCGTGGTGGCGGTGGCCGCTCTGCGCTACGACATGGCGATCATGCTGCCCAAGACCGAGGCCCAGGCGCTGAGCGTGGCCAGGCTGGGCACGTGGTGCATCGTCGTGGTCTCCGCGCTGGCCACGGCGCTGTCCTTCCCGCTGCGGGGCCTGGCCGCCCGCTACTGGGGCGGGGAGCTGGCGGCCTGGCTGCCGCTGCTGGGCCTGACCACGCTGCTCATGGCGGGGGTCGAGCTGCTCAAGTACTGGTTCAACCGCCACAGCGACTACCGCGTCATCGCGGTCAACCAGGCCGAGCAGCAGATCGGCCTGACCGGGGGGCAGCTCATCCTGGGGCTGACCTGGTTGGGCGGCCTGCCGGGCCTCATCGTGGGGCACACGCTCGGCCAGGTCTTCGCCTTCCTCAACCTGGGGCGCCAGGCACCGGCCCTGCGGCGGCGCCTGCCGGCCGGGGCGCCGAGCCTGGGCTGGGCGGCCCGCCGCTACCGGCGCATGCCGCTGCTCAACGCCCCCAACGCCCTGGTGGACGCCGTGCGGCTCAACGGCATCCAGCTGCTCATCGGCGGGTACTCCGCGGCCGCCCTGGGCCAGTTCCAGCTGGCCTGGCGGGTGCTGGACGCGCCCCTCATCCTCATCAACGGCGCGGTGGCGCGCGTGTTCTTCCAGAAGCTCTCCGCGATCGAGCCCGGCCAGATGCGGCCCCTGGTGCGCGCCACGATCAGGCGGGCGGTGCTGGTGGGCGCGGCGCCCTTCGCCCTCATCTACCTGCTCTCCCCCTGGTTCTTCCCCCTGTTCTTCGGGGGCCAGTGGGATCAGGCCGGCGACTTCGGCCGGGCGCTGACCCCCTGGCTGTTCATGCTGCTCATCACCTCCCCGATCTCCAACCTCTTCGTGGTCACCGAGCACCAGGACTGGCTGCTGGGCTTCTCCGTCCTCTACGCCGCCGCGCCCCTGGCCTGGCTGGCCCTCTCCCCACTGGACCTGCTGGCCACCAGCTACATCCTGGGGGCGATCATGGGCGGGCTGCTGGTCCTCATGACCCTCATGGCCGACCTGGCCGCGGGCCGCTTCGACCGCACGCCGCACCGCCCCGGCGCCGGCGGGGTCAGTGGTGAGGATGAGGCCGAGGAGGCCGGTGAGGGCGCTGGTGAGGACGGGGCGGGCGTGGAGGGCGCGCGCTGAGGCCGCGCCAGCGGGTCGGGGTCCTGGCGCGGATCGGGGGCTGCCGCCCCTGATGCCGCATGATCCGGGCGCCCGGGCCCCAGGGCCCGGTCCCCGCCTCGCCGTCCAGCCGGCCGGCGGCCAGGCGCGCCCAGCTCAGTCCCGCGCCCGGTGCACTCCCGCGCCCGGCGCAGTCCCGGGCCCGGTGCGCACCGGGGACGCAGGCCCGGGTTGATCCCCAGCCATCGTCCTGGTCCCGGTCTCCCGATCATCACGGCGGTCACAATCCGGTACCGGCTCCTCCGCGTCAGGGAGCGGCGGCGGGCGCGCGCCCCGCTCCATGCCACAGTTCCCGTGGTCGGCGCGCCTCCGCTGCTGCGCCGGCCAGATCCTCTCCCCCTGCTGCAGAAGGCCCGGTACCAGGTGCATGTCGTCCTCACCCCGGCCTGGTACCCGGACCGGGCCCGGCCCCACAACGGCTCGTTCTTCCGGCATCAGGCCCAGATGCTCAGGCGCGCGGGAATGCGCGTCGGCGTCCTGGCCCTGGAGCCGGTGTCCTTCTGGCAGGCCGGTGCCCGGCTGGAGGCCAGTGTGGAGGAGGGCATCGTCGTCGTGCGCGGCACCATCCCCACCATCCCCAAGGGGGCCCTCCCGGGGGACCGCGCCATCGCGCGGTCGGTGGCGCGGCGCGCCGTCCGCCTCTACGACGAGATGATGGAGGCCCAGGCCCGCCCGCGAGCCGGCCATCAGGCGGGCCATCGCTCAGGGCGGGCGGCGGGAGCCGGGCCGATCGCGCCGCCGCAGGCAGTGCACGCCCACTCGGTCTTCGCCGGGCTCCATGTGGGTGCCCTGGCCGCCCGCCACTGGGGGGCCGGCCTCGTGCTGACCGAGCACCGGCCCTCCTCCCTGCAGCGGGCCAGGGCCGGGTGGCGCTACCGCGCCCTGAGCCGGGATATGCGCGACGCCGTCGTGCGCTCCTCGGTCTCCACCCCCTTCAGCCGGCGCCTGGAGGAGTACTGGGGGCAGGGGCCCTGGGAGGACATCGCCCTGCCGGTGCCGCAGGAGCACTTCAGCATCCCGCGCCGCCCCTCCGGCGGCGCCCTGGCCTTCTGCCACGTCTCCCACCTGGACGCCAACAAGCACACCCCCCAGACCCTGGAGGCCTTCGCCCGGGCCTGCCGGATCCTGACCGCCGCGGGGCACCAGGAGCCGAGCCTGACGGTGGTGGGCGGGAACGAGGCCGAGGTCGCCTCCCTGCGCGGTGTGGCGAGATCCCTGGGGATCGGGCACCGCACGGTGCTCACCGGCCGGGTCGCCCACCAGGAGGTTGCCCGCCGCATGGCCGCCGCCGACGTGCTCATCCTGGCCAGTGGGGTGGAGGCCGGTGGCACTGTCCTGGCCGAGGCCCAGGCGCTGGGATGCCTGTGCGTGGCCACCCCCACCTGGGCGGGGCGCTTCATGGTGGAGCGCGCCAGCGGCATCGTCCTGCCGGAGCGGTCGCTGAGCAGTGACGAGGCGCTCGTGGCCGAGCTCTCCCGGGCTCTGGTGGAGGCGGCCCGGGGCCTGGACGGGGAGGCGCCCCGCTGGTCCGCCGAGCAGATCCGCCGGCGGGCCCGTGAGCGCTTCGGCGAGGAGGCCTTCGTGGCCGCGAGCCGGGACATCTACGAGCGGGCCGCGCAGGGGCGGGCCGGCGACAGGCGGCACATCGGGTAGAGCCTCGGCCGCCGATCGGGCCGCGCACGTGCGGGCCGGCGGCTTGAGGCCCCGGGCAGGTGCGTGGAGAACCGGGTCTTCGCCCATGCGCCTGAAGGCTGGCGACGAGGTCCGCTCACGGGTGCGTGCCCTATCCTGGGGCGACGTCCGCCTTGTAGAAGCGAAGGGACCGCACCATGACGCAGGCACCACGGGCCGGGAGCGAGAGCGTCGAGAACGCGACGAGGACCGCTGCGGCCGGTGGGCAGGGGCGGGGCCGTCTGCTGCTGCTCACCGACTTCTACCCCTACGAGGTGGGCGAGGAGTTCCTGGAGCAGGAGATCGAGACCCTGTGCGCCGCCTTCGAGGAGGTGGTCATCGTGCCGGTGCGCCTGAGCCAGGGCGCCCGCCAGACCCGCCCCCTTCCGCCCAATGCCCGCTGCGCCCTCCTGCCGGCCTCGCGCCTGCCCGACTGGCGGGCCCAGGCGCTCCTGCGCGCCCCCCAGATCCTCCTGGGGCGCGAGCGCATGGTCGAGACGCCCCCGTGGCGCAGCCCAGGTCGCTTCGGCATGGATGTGCGCTTCGCCGCCATCGCCCTGAGCGCCTACAGCCGGATGCGCCGCCTTCTGCCCTCCCTGGGCCTGGAGGGCTCGGGTGGCCTGGTCATCTACTCCTACTGGTTCTTCACCGGGGCCGCCCTGGGCGGCATGCTGCGCCGCCGCGAGCTGGCGGGGCGGAAGGTGCGGGTGGTGGCCCGGGCCCACGCCTACGACGTCGATGAGAGGGATGCCCCGCGCGGGTACGTGCCCGCGCGCCGATTCGTCATGCGGGCGGTGGACCGGGTCTACCCGATCTCCCAGTACGCGGCGGGGTTCCTCCACCGCCGCTTCCCGGGGGCCGCTGACAGGATCGAGGTGCGGCGCCTGGGCGTTCCGGCCGCGAAGGTGACCCGGCGCCGCCCCACCGAGCCCTTCCAACTCGTCTCCTGCTCCCACATGGCCCCCTACAAGCGGGTGGACCTCATCGTGGCGGCGGTGGCCGAGCTGGAGCGGCGCGGGCGGCGGGTGGCCTGGACCCATATCGGGGAGTTCGACGCCGAGCGCCTGGAGGCGATGCGCGAGCGCGCCCGGGCCGCCATCAGCCACAGCCCGGTGACCTTCACCGGTCACATGACCAACGCCGAGGTGCGCGAGCTCTACGCCTCCACCGACTTCTCCTGCTTCCTCAACTGCTCCGACGGCGAGGGGGTGCCGGTCTCGGTCATGGAGGCCCAGGCCACGGGCCTGCCGGTGGTGGCCACCGCCGCCGGGGGCACCGGGGAGATCGTCCACGACGGGGTCAACGGCCGCCTCATCCCTGTGGAGGTCAGCGCCGCGCAGATCGCCGACGCGGTGGAGTCGGTGATCGACCTGGACGAGCAGGCCTACGAGGCCATGAGCCGGGAGGCGCATGCCACCTGGGCGCGCATGTCCGACGCCGGGCGCCAGTACCGCGAGTTCACCGAGGGCCTGGTGGCGCTGGAGGGATGACATCCAGCCTTTAATAGTTGAATCTCCGGCTAATCCTGCCTGAGCGCGTGGCCGGTGCCTGAGTTGCTGGAACGCCTGACAGGTGCGCCCCTCCGTGACTATTGTCATGGCATGGGAAGAAGTATGCACGACCCAAGTCCAGGGATCACATCAAACGTAGGTGCTCATCTGTCAAGCGAAGGCGACTTCATTGGTGCGGGTGAGGGTCGTTTCAAGTCCGCGAAGCTCTCAAAGCCGACTTTTTTGGAGAGTATTTTTCTTGTCGGGATGATGACCGTATGCTGGTGCTTTATCGCGCTTTCAGTGGACATTATTCGCCGCCCCGTAGTGTATGAGCACCTTGATTCAGGCATGTTGAGTGCCGTTTATGATTATGTCCAGCTATTCAAGAGTCTTGATGGCGGTGATCGAGATAAGGCTTTGTCGGGGTTGCTTACCCTCCTTGCTGGCGTGGCGACGCTCGCCTTGGCGTTAAGAGGTATGACGTGGCAGAAGCAGGATCTTCCAGAAAATGTGAGAATGCATGGAGCCTGGCTGCAGAGAGTGGTGGATACCTCTGCCAGAGAGACTGCGGCTGTAATGCTCATGGCTGCGCTCTGCGGCGCCTACGGCTTTATTGTGGTTTGCTACGGTTTCTTGGTGGGTGCTAACGGGTGGCGGGGGCTCGGGTTGCCGTTCTTTATTATCCTTCTAGTGCTATATGCTGTTGTCGCAGTCTTGCCTGCATTTATCTCGAAAAGCGATGCTGGAGAGATTAGTGGCTACGCGTCGATCCTTATTGAGGTCGTCAACCTTGCGGAGTGGCGTTATCAGGATCAACGCGACGCTATGATTGTCGGGGGTGGCGCGGAGGTTGGGGGGTGGTGCGATAGGCTGTGCGGTTGGCTGCGGGCTGTGTGCGCATTCTTATGTCGAGGGTGCGGTGGGTTGAGGGGGCTGGTCGGTAAGTATGCTGGCCTTGCTGGTGTTGCTGTGGTAGTTGTTTCCGTGACGTCCTGTATTTATCTTGATAAAGATTGGGGAACTGCTCTTCTGGCTCTGGCTGCCCTGATTGGGGTGGCGTTTGTACTTGAATTAGCGGTATGGGATGCGGTTCTTGCGAGGGTGCAGATTGTTTCTGCGGGTAGGGTGAGTTTTGGGTCGGTGTTTCTTCGCATACCCTTCTTTGTTGTCGCGCTGTTGATTTGGGTGCTGTATGCGATGTGTGTCGTTCTGGCTTTCTCTGAGGAGGAGAGGGAGTCTAAGAAGGCGGTGCTGACTTTTCCTGGATGGGTGGGGCTGGTGGTACTTGTCGTGCTGGTTGTGTGGTGGGTGTGCCGGATGCTCCTGGCGTGGAACCTGAAGCCTCGGGATGAAGGGGGCCGGCGGGGGCGTCAATGGCTTGAGGAGACGGCTGGGTTGAGGAGTGAGATCGAGTATCAGCTGGACCTGGTTCTATTGAAGGATAAGCTGCGACTGGATTCGTACTCTGGGGAGGGTTCTTGGATTTCGGGCGAACTTGCTGTGGTGACCGATCTGGTGGCGCCGAAGAGCTATGTGATGAGACGCAGCTCCGAGTCGGAGAGCTTGAGAGAGTACTTGTCGGATATTGTGGGGCTGTCGCTTCCCTCCATGCTGGTGCGGCGCGACGCGTTGCCTCAGAGCACGAAGCCGTTCGTGATGCCACGTGGTGGGAGCGGTAAGCGTAGGTAATTCCAAGCCGCTCTGGGATGAACGCCCGCGCTCCTCGGCGATGGAGGTCGAGCCCGGGATGCAGGGGCGCGGGGTGTCGTGCTTGTTGCAGGGACGGTGCCCCGGGGGCCTTCCCCTTAGCTCGGTGACGGTTCCCTGGGGACTTGGGCGGCGGGTGCCGGGAGGCAGGCGCGGATCGCCGGGTTGTCCGAGGTTTGCGGGGTTGTCTGCGGATCGGTGGGGTTGTCTGCAGATCGGAGGGGTCCCAGGGGTGCGGAGTGCTGACATCCCCTGCAATTTGCGGCCGACCCCGGCGGCATGGGGCCAGGCCCGGTGAGCGGGGCCGTGGCGGCCGGATGGGGCCGGCCGGCTCAGGCCTGCGGGGGCCTGCGGGCGGACAGCTCCTGCACGACGCGCTCGGCGGCATGGCCGTCCCCGTAGGGGTGGGCAACGTCGTCAGCGGGCTCGGCGGGGCGCGCGCGGCTGGCGGCGGCGATAAGCGCGGGCCCGGGCTCGACCAGCACATTCCACCCCAGCTCCACGGTCTCCACCCACTCGGTCTGGGGGCGCACCGTGGTGGTGGGCACGCGCAGCAGGAAGGCCTCCTTCTGCAGGCCGCCGGAGTCGGTGATGACGCCGCGGGCGTGCAGGGCCGCGGCGATGAGATCGGGGTAGGCCAGGGGCGGGTGAACCAGCAGCGAGCCGCGCCCGGAGGCGGGCAGCTCCAGGCCGTGCTCGGCGCACTTGGCCACCAGGCGGGGGTGGGCCAGCAGCACCACCGGGTGGTCCACGGCCGCCAGGGAGTCCAGGACGGCGGCCAGGCGCGCGGCGTCGTCGGTGTTCTCGGCGCGGTGGATCGTGGCCAGGGAGTAGCCGCCCTCGGCCAGGCCCAGCTCGGCCATGATGGGGGAGGGTCGGCCGGCCGCGCGGTCGCGCACCTGGAGCAGCACATCGGTCATGACATCGCCCACCACCACGGTGCGCCCGCTCAGGCCCTCATCGGCCAGGTGCCCGGCGCCCACTGCGGTGGGGGTCAGGAGCAGGTCGGCGGCGTGGTCGGTCAGCACCCGGTTGATCTCCTCGGGCATGGCCCGGTTGAAGGAGCGCAGCCCCGCCTCCAGGTGGGCCACCGGCAGGTGCAGCTTGACGGCGGCCAGGGCCGCGGCCAGCGTGGAGTTGGTGTCCCCGTAGACCAGCACCCAGTCGGGGGCCAGGCCGGGCAGGGCCTCATCCAGGGCCGCCAGCATCGCCCCGGTCTGGGCTCCATGGCCCCCCGAGCCCACCCCCAGGTGCAGGTCCGGGGCGGGGATGCCCAGGTCTGAGAAGAAGACATCGGAGAGCATCGGGTCGTAGTGCTGCCCGGTGTGGATGATGACGTGCTCCACCCCGGCGGCGGCCATGGCATGGGCCACGGGGGCGAGCTTGACGAACTGGGGCCGGGCCCCGACAACAGAGACGACGCGCATGCCCCGATCCTACGGGGAGCCCGCCCGCCCCATCACCACCAGCCGCCCGCGCCGCCCGACGGTGGGGACCGGCCGGCGCCTGGCCGATACGGCTGGGCCGGGGGCTTAGAGTGGAGCCATGCGTGTGACCGTCGTGACCACCTGGCTGCCCACCGACCTCGCCCCCAGCTCCGGATCCTTCGTCCTGCGCGACTGCGCCGCCATGGTGCGGGCCGGCCAGGAGGTGCGCATCATCCACCTGGCCCCGCCCCACCAGGACGACGGGCGCCGCCACCGCACCGTGGAGGGCATGAGGGTCCTGACCATCCCCATGACCCCGGCCAACCCGCTGTCCGTGGCCCGCGCCGCGCGCGCCCTGGCCCCCGCCCTGGAGGGCGCCGAGGTCCTGCACTCCATGGCCATGAGCTCCCTGCTGCCCCTGACCGCCCTGGACCACGCCCACCGCCTGACCCTGCCCTGGGTCCACACCGAGCACTGGTCGGGCCTGACCAACCCCGACACCCTCGGGCCGGCCCTGAGCGCCGCCGTGCCGGTCGTCGGCCACGGCCTGACCCGCCCCGACGTCGTCACCGCCGTCTGCGAGTACCTGGCCGCACCCATCCGCGCCATGCGCCACGGGCTGTCCACCCTCGTCGTGCCCTGCATCGTCGAGCCCCAGGAGCACCTGGAGCCCGCCCCCCGGGGCGAGTCCATCGGCATGGTCACCGTCGGGGGCCTCATCGAGCGCAAGAACCCCCTGGCCTGCCTCGACATCCTGGCCGAGCTGCTCGCCGCCGGGCGGCCGGCCACCATGACCTTCGTGGGGGAGGGGCCGCTGCGCCAGGACATCGAGGCACGGCTGGCCGCCTCCCCGGCCCTGGCCCAGCACACCCGCCTGACCGGCAACCTGGACGCCGCGGGCGTGCGCGCCGAGCTCGCCCGCGCCGACGTCTTCATCGGCCCCACCCTGGGCGACAACTTCTTCGTCTCCGCCGCCGAGGCCATCACCAGCGGCCGCCCCGTCGTCGTCTCCGACGCCGGGGGCCAGAGCGAGTACGTCACCGAGGCCAACGGCACCGTCCTGCCCCTGGCCTCCGACCCCGCCCAGTGGGCGGCCGCCGTCGTGGAGACCCACGAGCGCCTGGCCGACGCCGGTCCCGCCGCCATCGCAGCCACCATCGGCGACCGCTTCTCCTCGGCCGCCGTGGGAGCCGCCTACCGGCGCATCCACGAGGAGTGCGCCGGCGGCATCAACCGCTGACCGGACGCTGGGCCGGCCCCGCCCTCTTGCACATCTTCACGGCCCCGCCACCCGGGGCAGGGGCTGGATTCCGGGGAAAGGCGGCCGGAGGCGGCGCTCACGAGGGCTGAAGATGTGCAGCGAGGTCCGGCTTGCACATCTTCAGGGGCCCCGGGCCGGCCCAGCCGGCGATGAGCCCCGGGATCACGCCGATGAACCGATCGAGCGACTGCTGAAGATGTGCAGGGTGGGGGAGAGCCCGGCTCAGATGCGGGGCAGGTCGGAGAAGAGCCGGGAGGCCGGGCACCAGGTGTCGGCCAGGAAGGCGCTGGTCCAGAAGCCCAGCAGCTTGCGGCCGGCCATCAGCTGGGCGGCCGCCACCGGCCGCGGCGTGTCGGTGATGAGGGCGTCGAAGGCCATGGAGTCATGCAGCGTCGACCAGGTCGAGAAGCTGCGCTCGGCCAGCGGCAGCAGGCCCGTGGCCGCCAGGGCCGACTTCAGGCGCGAGCGCGTCGCCTCATCGACCCGGGTCACCGCGAAGTAGGGCAGGTCCTCCTGCCCGCCCTGCCCCGAGCCCGTGGCCCTGTCCCACAGCCGCCCGATGAGCACGCCGTAGAAGTCGCGCGTGGCCGTCAGCCCCACGCCCCCCCGGTGCCAGGCGTCCCAGAACTCCACATCCAGCATCGGCAGCGCCCAGTCCAGGCCCAGGTGCTCGTAGGCGCGCACCGAGTTGTTGATGTACTTGGTCTGGCGCTCGCGCAGGTTGTAGGACTCCAGGATGCTCTGCACATCGCGGGCCTCCCCCGTGAAGGGCCGCAGGGCCAGGAAGTCCTTGAGCTTGGCGGCCCGGTAGGGATCCGCCCAGGCCCGGGCCTGACGGCCCTGGAGGTCCTGGTGGTGCCAGCACAGGGCCCGGGCCACCTCGGATCGCCGGACCCGCCCGGCCTCCAGCAGGTGCTCGTCATGCATATTGCCCACCAGCGTGTGCCCGGGGAGCACCACGTCCCCGGGGCGGACCACGCCCCGGTCCATCAGGCGGGTCAGGGCGTACCAGTCCTGCACATGGGGCAGGGCGCTCAGGGCGTAGGACTGCGCCAGGAAGTCGGCGGCCTCCTGGGTGCCCCAGGCCCCGCGCAGGGCCCGGGGCTCGTAGTCCACGGCATGCCACTGCATGCCCACCGCCTGGGCCACCGCCCGCGAGACCTCCATCTCCCGCGCGCCCGGCCTGCCATAGGTGAAGGAGACCACGCGGTCGCCCAGCCCGTGGAGGGCCAGCCAGGCCACCAGCAGCCGCGAGTCCAGGCCGCCGGAGAGGGGCAGGACGATCCGGGCCTCGCCCAGCCTGTCCACCAGGCGCCCCATGACCGCGTCCAGGGCCCCCTCCAGCAGGTCGGAGAAGGCCTGCGGGTCCTCGATGACGCCGTCCTCATCGAAGCGCCCCAGGGAGTGGGAGGTGGTGCTCGCCCGCCCGCTGCGCAGGTCGATGCGCACCATCGAGCCCTGCTCCACCTGGAAGACATCCCGCAGGAGCGTGTCGGCGCCCGAGACGAAGCCGGCGTCGACCATCTCGCGGCAGGCGCGCTCATCGAGGGCGGGGGCCTCCAGCGCCGCGCGCATGGCCGCGGCATCATCACTGATCACCAGGCGCCGGGGGCGCCCGGGGGCCGAGGGCTGGATCGACCAGAACAGCGGCCAGGAGCGCAGGCGGTCCTGGGCCAGCACCACCTCGTCGGCACCCACCTCCACCGCCGCCAGGCGGCCGGGGTGGGCGCGCAGGGCGGCCGGGTCGGTGGGGGCGGGGCAGGGAAGGTCGCCGCGCACCCACAGCCCCGGGGCGCCGGGGGCGGCGGCCCCACCGGTGCCCCCCTCGCGCCAGTGGGGGCTGATGAGCCGCAGATCCACCTCAAGGTCGTTCACGTCGCGCTCTCCCATCCCGGCAGCTCGTCAGGCCGATCATCGGGGCGCCCGCGACCGGGCCGGCCGTCATCGGGGCGGGCCATCAGCGGGGTGACGCCGAGTGATCACCCACAGTGTGCCACACACCGATGGGGCGGCCGGCCGGCTGCCATCCCCCGGATCGCGCCTCATGGCGCCGCCCCGCCCCATCGCCGCGCCGCGGTGGGGGCCTGGGCGGTCCCCACCGCGCGCTGGTCTGTGCGGATCGCCGCCCCGCATGCGTCAGCCCTTGGCGGTGGAGCGATTTATGATGGGTAGGCTGATGGCAGGAATCAGCCCGGGCCGGCAAGGGCCCCGGCTCGTGCACCACGCCCACGCCAGTGCCACTCGATGCCCATGCCGATGCCCATTCACTACCCACAAAGCCAGACATCTATGCAGTCAATGGAGGTGACGGCGTGAGCCAGCACGTCGCGCAGCGCGGACTCATGGTCTTCCACGCCCCCTTCCCGCTCCAGCCGGACCGGGTGGCCGCCTCGATGCTGCGCCCCCTGGCCATGCGCCGCGCCTTCGCGGAACTGGGCTACGAGGTCATGGAGGTCACCGGCTACGCGGCCCAGCGGCGCCGGGCCATGGGGCGGGTGCGCCAGGCCATGCGCCAGGGGCGGATCCCCGCCTTCGTCTACTCCGAGAACGCCACCATCCCCAGCGCCCTGACCGAGCCGCGCCACCTGCCGCCCCACCCCCTGCTCGACACCGCCTTCCTGGCCCACTGCCGCTCCCGCGGGGCCGGGACCGGGGTCTTCTACCGGGACGTGTACTGGCGCTTCCCCCGATTCCGCGAGGGCATCCACCCCGTGCTGGAGGCCGGGCTCCAGGCCGCCTACCGCGGCGAGCTGCTCGGCCTGCGCGCCGCCGGGGCCCACCTCTTCCTGCCCAGCCAGGCCATGGCCCGCCACGTCCCCCTCTTCCCCGTCCAGCGCATGAGCGCCCTGCCACCCGGGGCGCCGCAGGCCACCAGCGTCTCGCGCCCCTCGGGGGAGGGCCTGGAGCTTCTCTTCGTGGGCGTCCTGCAGGACAACTACCGGCTCGACGCCTGCCTGGAGGCGGTGCGCCAGGTGGAGGGGACCCGCCTGACCCTGTGCGTGCGCCAGGAGACCTGGGAGGAGTCGCGCGACCACTACGCCCCCCTCCTGCCCCCCGGGCGCCACGAGGTCCTCCACCGCTCCGGGGCCGAGCTGGAGCCCCTCTACGCCCGCGCCGCCCTGGGGGTGCTCTTCACCGAGCCCAACCCCTACTGGGACTTCGCGGTGCCCTACAAGCTCTACGAGTACCTGGCCCACGAGCTGCCCGTCATCGCCGTGCGCGGCACCCAGACCGGCCGCCTGGTCGAGCAGATGGGGATCGGCTGGACACTCGACCACGACCCGGCGGCCCTGGCCGCCCTCCTGCGCCGCCTGGCCGGCGCCCCCCAGGAGCTGGCCGCCGTGCGCGAGCGGATGCGCCGAGTCCTGCCCACCCAGACCTGGCAGGCCCGGGCCCGCACGGTCGCCGAGGTCCTCAGCGGCCCCGCCCCGGCAGGATCCCATGACCGACATGACTGAGAGGACGCCATGACCAGGTTCCGACGTGGAGGGGCGCTCCTGGCCACCCGCATCCACCTGCCCGAGGCCGCAGCCGCCTCCTTCCGCCTCGACGGCGTCGAGCGGGCCCTGGCCCGCCACGGCGTGCCCGTGCGCGTCCTGACCACCACGGTCCCCGGCCGCGACGGCGCCCCGGCGCCCCAGGTCCAGGACCCCCCGGGGGTGTCGGTCTCGCGCTGGCCCGCCCTGCGCGACGAGTCGGGCTACCTGCGCGGCTACCTGCCCTACCTGTCCTTCGACGTCCCGCTCCTGCTGCGCCTAGGGCTGGCCCCGCGCCCCGATGTGGTCCTGGTCGAGCCCCCGCCCACCACCGGGGTGGTGGCCCGCACCATCTGCGCCCTGCGGCGCACCCCCTACGTCTGGTACGCCCCGGACGTGTGGTCCGAGGCCGTGGCCTCCACCGGCGCCCCCGGCATCGTGGCGCGCGCCGTGCGCAGCGCCGAGGCCTGCGCCGTGCGGGGAGCCCGAGCCGTCATCGCCGTCAACGAGGAGGTCGCCGAGCGGGTGCGCGCCCTGGGGGCCCGCAGGGTCGTGGTCATCCCCAACGGGATCGACACCTCCCTGTTCGAGCCCACCGGCCCCACGCCCTCGCTGGCCGAGCGCGAGGCCCTGGGCATCACCGGCCCCTACCTGGTCTACGCCGGGACCGCCTCGGAATGGCAGGGGGCCGGCATCTTCGTCCAGGCCCTGGCCCGGGCGCGCCGCACCCACCCCGGTGCGCAGGCCCTGTTCATCGGGCAGGGCTCGGACTGGGAGGCCATCGCCCGGGCCGCCGCCGCCCTGCCCCCCGGCCCCGACGGCGCCCCCGCCGTCGTCATGCACGACCTCATGGCCCCCCAGGACGCCGCCCGCTGGCAGCGCGGGGCCGCCGCCGCCCTGGTCTCCATCCGCCCCGGCCAGGGCTACGACTTCGCCTACCCCACCAAGGTCCTGGCGGCCCTGGCCTGCGGCACCCCCGTGGTCTACGCCGGGGTCGGCCCGGTGCGCGCCGACCTGGAGGACGCCTCCCTGGGCTGGGCGGCCGCCTATGAGCCCGACGACGTCGCCCGCGCCCTGAGCCTGGCCCTGGACCAGGACGCCGCCTGTGAGGCGGACGGCGGCCAGGGGCGCCGGGACCGGGCCGAGCGCCTGCACGCCTGGGTCCGGGCCCACCGCTCCCTGGAGGCCACCGGGGAGTCCGTGGCCCGCCGGCTGCGGGAGGTGGTGCGCGGGTGAGCCCCTGGATCACGGCCCTGCCCATCCTGGGCCTGCTCGTCCTGACCACCTTCGCCCCCGGATGGCTCATCCTGATGGCCGGGGGAGCGCGCTACCGGCTGGCCGCGATCGCCTGCGCCCCCGCCATGACCTTCCTGCTCATGGGGGTCGGCGGCCTGCTCTTCCGCCTCCTGGGGGTGCGCTGGCACGCCCCCACCGTCATCGCCTGCACCATCGTGTGCGCCCTGGCCGTGGCCGCCACCCGCTGGGGGTGGCTGCGCCTGCGCGGGGAGGCCCCGGGCCTGCGCACCTGGCTGGCCCCCGCGCCCGAGGCCGCCCCCGGGGCCACCAGCAGCTCGGGCGCGCCGGGCGAGCCGCCCATGGCCGATGCCCGTGCCACCCTGGGCTCGCCCGCCCTGGTGTGGGGGGCCATCGCGGCCGCCTGGGTGATCATGACCCTGCCGGTGCTCCCGGGCACGGGGCCGGGCATCCCCATCCAGTCGGCCGACTCGATCTACCACTACAACCAGGCCTGGCTCATCGAGCACACCGGCAACGCCTCCATGCTCGACGGCAATGCCGGCATGTTCGGCCTGGACGGCAAGTACAGCTTCTACCCGATGGTCTGGCACGAGATCATCACCATCGTGGCCGTGGGCTGGACCCAGGTGGTCCCCGTCACCAATGCCATGCTCCTGGTGGTGCCCCTGGTGTGGCTGGTGGGGATGGTCTACCTCGCCCGCGTCATCCTGCCCGAGATCCGCGGATCAGTGCTCCTGACCCTGGGGGCCGCGGGCCTGACCCCCATCTTCCCCATGCGCCTGCTCATGGACACCGCGGTCTGGCCCTACTGCCTGGCCCTGGCCGCCAGCCCCGCCGTCGTGGCCTGGATGGTCGCGGCCTGGCGGCGCTGCATGTGGCTGTGGGCCATGGGGCGGCGGCGCCGCACCCCCCTGGTCCTCCTGGCCCCCATGGCGGGCCTGCTGGGCGTCATCCTGGCCCACCCCTCGGCCAGCGTCATCATCGGCTGGCCCCTGGCCGTCGTCGCCTGGACGGGCATCCTGCTGGCCGGCGCCCGCCACCTGCGCTCGGGCGAGGCCCGACGGCGGCGCCGGGGGATGCTGCTGCTGGGCCTGGCCGCCATGGTGGTGGTGGCCGGCATCATCTTCGTCCTGGCGCCCGGGCCCCAGCAGGAGCACTTCAGCCGCAGCCCCGACCGCAACTGGGACAACCCCATCATCAAGCTGGCCATCCCGGTGCTGCTGTTCTACGGGGGCGGGGGATGGATGACCAAGACCGTCTACATCACCCTGGCGCTCCTGTGCTTCCTGGGCGTGGCGGTGTCCTACGCCCGCCACCGCCACCGGGGGGTGGCCGTGGCCTGGGTGGCCTGCCTGCCCCTGACCCTGGCGGCCACGGCCCCGGTGCCGATCCTGTCCTCCCTGACCGGCACCTTCTACAACAACCCGCACCGGCTCAAGGCCATGACGGCCGTGCCCGCGATCCTGCTCGCCGTCATCGCCATGGCGGCCCTGGGCCCCTGGCTGGAGGAGGCGTGGCGCTGGTGGCGCGGCCGGGCCGCAGCGGCCGGTGCCCCGACGGCGTCCCGCGAGGGCCCGGGGCAGGCGGCCGGCGCCCCCGGACCCACGGCCCCGGTCCGATCCCCCGGGGGGCCGATGAGGCGCTGGGCCCCCGCGGTGGCGGCCCTCCTCGTCCTGGTGGCCGGGACGGTGGGGAGCCTGCCGGCGCTGCGCCTCGACGTCGCCGGGGCCTTCGCCCCCCGCCTGGGGCACACCCGCATGGTCGTCTCCTCCGCCGAGCTGGCGATGATCGAGCGCCTGAGCAGCGAGCTGCCGCCCGACGCCCTGGTCGTGGGGGACCCCGTGGCGGGCACCGCCATGCTGCCCTTCACCTCCGGGCGGCGCAGCGTGTGGATGTTCGCCGGCCAGGCCGACTCCGACGCCGACGGGCTCTATCTGCGCTACCACTTCCGCGACATCCACCGCGACCCCCGGGTGTGCGAGATCGTGCGCAAGCACGGCATCACCCACTTCTACCGGGACGTCTCCCAGCCCTTCAACGGCGTCCCCACCCCGATACTCCGCCCCGGCCTGTACGGGGTGGGCGTGGCCCAGGGCTTCACCCTGGTCGACCGTGGCGGCCAGGCCGCCGTCTACCGTATCGATATGTGCCACATGGGCTGAGGCATGCGCCCGCCCGGCTGAGCGGCCCCGCCCCTGCATTATCCTGGGCCGGTGCCCGGTGGGCGCACAGACAGGACCCCAAGGAACCTCATTCCCCCTCGGCGCAGCGCCGGGCGGGGCCGAAGAAGGGACAAGCATGCGTATCGCCGTCGTCGCCCTGGGCAAGATCGGGCTCCCCCTGGCCGTCCAGTACGCCGAGAAGGGCCACGAGGTCATCGGGGTGGATGTCAACCCGGCCACCGTCGAGGCCGTCAACGCCGGGATCGAGCCCTTCCCCGGGGAGGCCCACCTGGCGGAGAAGCTGGCCGCCCTGAACCCCACCACCGGCAACGGCTCCCTGCGCGCCACCACCGACTACTCCCGGGCCATCCCCGGCGCCGAGGCGATCGTGCTGGTGGTCCCGCTGTTCGTCGACGACGCCACCTGGGAGCCCGACTTCGCCTGGATGGACGCTGCCACCGCCTCCCTGGCCGAGCACCTGAGCCCCGGCACCCTCATCTCCTATGAGACGACCCTGCCCGTGGGCACCCTCAGGGGCCGCTGGAAGCCCATGATCGAGGAGATCTCGGGCCTGCAGGAGGGCAAGGACTTCCACCTGGTCTTCAGCCCCGAGCGCGTGCTCACCGGCCGGGTCTTCGCCGATCTGCGCCGCTACCCCAAGCTCGTGGGGGGCCTGAGCGAGGCCGGGACCCGGGCCGGCATCGAGTTCTACGAGCAGGTCCTGGACTTCGATGAGCGCGAGGACCTGCCCCGCCCCAACGGCGTGTGGGACATGGGCACCGCTGAGGCCGCGGAGATGGCCAAGCTCGCCGAGACCACCTACCGGGACGTCAACATCGGGCTGGCCAACCAGTTCGCCGTCTACGCCGACAAGGCCGGCTTCGACGTCGAGCGCGTCATCGAGGCCTGCAACTCCCAGCCCTACTCCCACATCCACCGGCCCGGCATCGCCGTGGGCGGCCACTGCATCCCCGTCTACCCGCGCCTGTACCTGTCCACCGACCCCGAGGCCTCGGTGGTGCGCACCGCCCGCGCCTTCAACGCCACCATGCCCGGCTACGTCGTGGGCCGGGCCCAGGAGGTCCTCGGCTCCCTGGAGGGCCTGCGCGTGGTGGTCCTGGGCGCCTCCTACCGGGGCGGGGTCAAGGAGACGGCCTTCTCCGGCGTCTTCCCCGCCGTGGAGGCCCTGGAGGCCGCCGGGGCCAGGGTCAGTGTCCACGACCCCATGTACACCGACGAGGAGCTGTCCTCCTTCGGCTGGACCCCCTACCACCTGGGCGAGCAGGCCGATGTGGCCATCGTCCAGGCCGACCACGCCGAGTACCGCGAGCTGTCCCCCGCCGACCTGCCCGGCCTGCGCCTGCTGCTCGACGGGCGCCGCGCCACCGACCCCGCCGCCTGGAGCGGGGTGCCGCGCCTGACCATCGGCGGGGGGCAGTAGGCCATGGGCCGCCCGATGCCCCGGCGCAGCAGCCCCCGAGGGGCTGAGGAGGCGTGACCCTCCTCCTGGCGGCCGCGCTCTTCGCCCTACTGGTGTGGATCCCGGGGGGCCTCGTGGCGAGGGCCGCCGGCCTGCGGGGCTGGGGTGCCCTGGCGGCGTCCCCGGGCATCACCGCGCTGCTGGTGGCCGTGGCCTCCATGGTCCTGCCACTGCTCGGCCTGCCCTGGACGGTGGCGGCCCTGCCGGCCCTCGCGCTGCTGACCCTGCTGGCAGCGCTCCTCTGCCTGGTGCCGGCCCTCACCCGGCGGTCCCGGGCCGCCTCCCGGGACGGGGCCGGGGGAGCGCCCCAGGGCCCGGGCGGCACCCTGGCGGGTGCCCGCCGGGTGGTCCTGGCCCGGGCGGGGAGCGGGGCGCGCGAGAGGCTGCCGGTCATCGGCGCGGTCCTCCTGTGCGCCGCGGCCTGCCTGTGCTCCTACCTGTGGGGCGCGGTCCACGACCGGTGGCCGGCGCAGGCCTTCGACGCCACCTTCCACCTCAGCGCCGTCGCCGCCATCCGGGAGGAGGGCGACGCCTCGCTCCTGGGCGGCCTGCGCACCCTCTACCAGGGGGCGGCCCTGTACTACCCCAGTGTGTGGCACGCCCTGGTGGCGCTCCTGCCCGGGAGCATCCCGGTGGCCACCAACGGCGCCCTGCTGGGCCTGGGCGGCCTGGTCTGGCCGGCCTCGCTGGCCGGGATGCTCCTGGGGCTGCGCCCCGATCTTCCCGCCGGCCCGCGCGCCGGAGTGTGGGCGGTGGCCCTGAGCGTCCTGGTGGGCGGGAGCGCCGCGGCCTTCACCGTGCTGACCACCGCGCTGACCGTGTGGCCCTACGCCCTGAGCGTCACCGCACTGCCCGGGTGCCTGCTCCTGGCCCACCTCCTGCTGACCCCCGCGCCGGATGGCGGGAGGGCCCCCGGTGCGGGCGCCGTGCCGCAGGACGGCCCGCCGGCGTCGGCGGGACCAGCCGATGCGGATGCGGCCGATGCCGTCGACGGGCCCCCGGCGGTGCCGGCCCTCCTGCCCGGGCCCGGTGCCACGGCCCTCCTCCTGGCCCTGGCCGTGGGCGGCACGGTGGCCTCTCACGGCACGGGCGCCTTCAACCTCCTGGTCCTGGGCGCGGCCTGGATCCCCCGGCTGTGGCGGGCGGTGGGATGCTGGTCGGTGCGGCTGCGCTCAGCGGGGCTGGTCCTGGCCCTGGTGGTGACGGCCGGCGCCCTGTGGGCGCTGCGCCGCCCCCTGGCCTCCGTCATGGGCTACCAGCGCGACGACGGCGGTTGGGCGGGCCTGGCCTCGACCGCCGGGCAGGCCCTCGCCGACCTGCCCATGTACGGGCGGGTGTGGAGCCCCTTCGCCCTGCTGGGCATCCTCATGGCCGGGCTCACCCTGGTAGGGGCCTGGGCGGTCCGGGCCCATCCCCGCCTAAGGGCCTGGGGCGCCATGTGGGGCATCTCGCTCCTCCTGCTCATCAGCGTGGGCGGCCCCTCCTGGTGGGGCCGCCAGCTCGGATCGCCCTGGTACCTGCAGAAGGCGCGCCTGGCGTCCCTGGTGCTGGTGCCGGCCCTGGCGCTCATCTGCCTGGCCTGGGCCGGGCTGCTGGAGCGCCGGGGCGCGGGAGGGCGCCGCGAGCCGCAGCAGGACGCGGCAGGGCAGGCCGTGCTGCGGCAGAGCGGGCCGTGGCGGTCAGTGCCCCTGCCGACCGCCCCTCGGCGGGCTCTGGCCGCGGGGCTCATCGCCCTGCTCCTGGTGGTGGGGCGCCTGCCGCTGCAGCGGGACCTGGTGGCCAGCGTCCACGACCCCGATCAGGTGCGCTACGGCACCCTGGTGGCCCGAGAGGAGTTCGGCTTCTTCCAGCGGGCTGCCGGCATGCTGCCCCAGGACGCCGTGGTCCTGGGGGCACCCTCGCGCGGCGCCTCCCACCTGTGGGCCGTCGAGGGCATCCGCGTGGTCTACCCGGTGCGATCCGCCCCGATGCCCGACAGCGCGCAGGACCGGCTCATCGCGGCATGGCCCGGGGTGGTTGCCCAGGACGGCGGGGGACTGGCGCAGGCCTGCCCACTGCTGGAGGAGCTGGGGGCCGAGTACCTCTACACCGACTCCTCCCCGGATGCCGGGGGGTCCCGCGCCGGCCAGCCTCCTCTGCGCTGGGACGGCGCCCTGACCGTGCTGCCCTCCGACGGGCTGGAGCTGGTGCACCGCGAGGGGCACTACGCCCTGTGGCGCATCACCGCCTGCCAGTAGGGGCAGTATCCCTCGTCGCGGGCTGCGCCAGTCCCCTCCTCGTTGCACATCTTCATGCCCCGATCCGCCAGCAGGCCCCCGCTTTTCCGCAGGATTCCGGTGGAGGCCGAATCCGGGCGGGGCTGAAGATGTGCAACGAGGGCGCCGCTGCACATCTTCAGCCCCTGCAGACCGGCCTCCGGCCGGGCGAACCGCGGAATCATGCGGATCGACCGGGCGGTCTATTCTTGAAGATGTGCAACACCCGGGGCTGGTGATCTCCGCCGGCACGGCCCTGAATCGGCAGCTGTGATGAGAAGGGCCCCTGTGCCTCGGGCCCGCATTCCCGGCTCCCGAGGAGCGGCACCGCGGGAGAGGCGGCTGTCTGTCGGCCCCGGCATTCGCTGAGACGGTGGATGAGGGGGCTATGAGGGCCGGGCTATTGCGAGGAGTGGTGGCACTGAACATCACGAATAGGTCTCCCGGGGCGCGCGTCACGGGATGAGAAGAGCCATGGGATAGCCTTTCAATCGTGATCGAGTGGACAGTCGCCATAGCTCTCGCGAGTCTGCTCTTCCTGGCAATCGTGCTGCCGGGCGCACTGCTCCTGCGCGCCCTGGGCGCCAGCGGATCCGCCGCCCTGGCCGGGGGTCCCGGGCTGAGCATCACGACGATCACCGCGGCCACCATCGTCCTGCCATTGCTGGGCATGCGGTGGACGCTGGGCACCGCAGCGGCACTGCTCCTGGCGATCTGCGCGCTCAGCGCCGTCCCCGTCGCGCTCCGGTGGAGGAGGCGCGGCGCCGGGCGCGAGGCCGGCGCGCAGGAGCGCGGCAGCAGCGAGGGGACGACCGGTGACGACGGCCTCGACGGGGGCGGGGACCCGCAGGGGTCTGATGATGCCGAGGAGCCCGGACTCCTCAAGGATGACGACGACGCCGATGAGGGTGAGCGCGCTGACCACGTGCAGGAGGCGGCCGGCCCGGAGGAGCGGGACGACTCTGAGGGGGCCGGCGTTCCGGAGGCGGCCGATGGCCTTGCGGATGCTCGTGGCCATGTCCTTCGCTTCGTCATCGGCAGCGTGACGCACGATGATGACTCCACCGGTGAGGAGGCTGACGAGGAGGGGAGCACCGAGGAGCCGGATACTGCTGAGGATCCCGGTCCTGCCGAGGATCCCGGTCCGGTCGAGAATCCCAGTCCAGCCGAGGAGCCGGAGCCGGCTCCCGCCTCCGCCCCGCTCCGGGCCGTGGCCGGCCCCCTGGCCGCCCGGGCCCGCGAGTACTGGCCCGCGCTCATCGGCGTGCTGGCCGTGGCCGTGCCCCAGATGGTCGTCCTGATCCAGGTCATGGGCCGCCCCACGGCGATCCTCCAGAACCACGACGCGATGTTCCACCTCAACCTCATCGCCCAGATCGAGGACAGCGGCAACGCCTCCCTGCTGACCTCGGCCGATGCCGTCAACGGCGGGGGCTACTACCCCAATCTGTGGCATGCGGTGGCGGCCATCCTCCCCGGGGTTCCCGCCACCGTGGCCTTCAACACCGTGCTGCTCACGGTGGTCGCCCTCCTGACCCCTCTGGGGTGCATCCTCCTGGTGCGGGCCCTGGGCGGTGGTGGGGCGGCCATGACCCTGGCCCCCTTCGCGGCCACCGTGACCATGTGGTTCCCCGGCCTCATGCTCTACTTCCACGGCCAGACCCCCACGGCCCTGTCGGTGGCACTCATCCCCTTCGCCCTGGCCGCGATCCTGGAGTGGTCCGGAGACAAGGCCCGGCTGGGCGCGCTGTGCGCGGCCGTGGCCGCCATGGCCGGTGCCGGGATCGCCCACGCCGGTGCCGGGCAGATCCTCATGGTGGTCGGCGCCGTCCTGGCAGTGGTGTGGAGCGCCCGGCTGCTGGCCCACTGGAGGAGTCTGGGACTCCGGGCGCGTCTGGCCTCGCCCCTGCCGGCGATCTGCGGCCTGCTGCTCCTGTGGGGCATGGGCTCCTCGCCGACCCTTCGGTTCATGGGCACCTACTACCGCGCCGAGGTGCCCGCGGGCCGGGCCCTGCTCAACGCCCTGACCCTGGCGCCCTTCGCCGAGCTCGGCACCGTCTGGCACCACCTCGTCCTGGCGCTGGCCTCCCTGGCCGGCCTGGTCCTGCTCATCGCCGGGCGCCGGTGGACCTTCGTCATCTGCTGGGCCGTCATCCTCATCCTCGACCTCATCGCCGTGCTGCCCGAGGGCTGGTGGCGCGCCTACGTGGGTGGCTGGTGGCGCGATGAGGCCCGCTTCCGAGCCGTTCTGGCCGTCCTGGCCGGGGTCCTGGCCGCCTACGCCCTGGGCCGCCTGGCGACCTGGTGCCTGGATGCGCTCCGCCGCCGAGGGGGCCGTGCCGGCGGGAGGGCCGGTGCCAGCCGCCCGGCGGCGGTGGGAGGGCTCCTGGTGCTCGCGCTCGCGGTGGGCGCCATCGGCCACGGCTCCCTGGAGGACGACTCCCTGTGGGCGCGTCGGGCCTACGATGTGGACCACATGATCCACTCCCCCTGGTTGGACCCGGGGGAGGAGCGGTTCATGGCCTACCTGGAGCAGCACCTGCCCGACGACGCGGTGGTCTACGGCTACCCGGCCTCCGGGGCCGGGCTGCTGCCCGTGCTCACCGACATCGAGTCCTTCCACCGCATCGACAGCGTCGGCGGCGACCGCCTGGACAAGCGCTACGTGGGCAGGGCCTTCGATGAGCTCCGCACCGACCCGAAGGTCTGCGCCATCATCAACGACATCGGGGGCACGCCCCTGTACTACGAGGACCGCACCGCCGACCCTCGGGAGATCGGGGGGGAGTTCCCCGGCTACCTCGAGGTCGACACCTCACAGGGCTTCACCCTCCTGGCCACCAATGGGCGGGCGGCCATCTGGCGCATCACCGCCTGCGACCCGCTGGCACAGGCGGCACAGGAGGGACTGCTGGACCAGCAGCGGGACGGCTCCTGAGAGCAGGGGCGGTGCCGGGCTACTGGCCCTGGGCGGCGTACTTGGCCTCGACCTCGGCCTTGAGCGGCCGCCACCAGTCCTCGTTGTCGCGGTACCAGGCGATGGTGGCCTCCAGGCCCGAGCGGAAATCGGTGTACCGGGGCTGCCAGCCCAGCTCCTGGACCAGCTTGGAGTTGTCGATGGCGTAGCGCAGGTCGTGGCCGGGCCGGTCGGCCACGTGCTCGTAGTCGTCGGGCTCGCGGCCCATGAGCTCGCAGATGAGCTCGACGACCTCCTTGTTGCTCTTCTCCCCCTCGGCGCCGATGAGGTAGGTCTCCCCGATCCGGCCCTTCTCGATGATGTCCCACACGGCGTCGTTGTGGTCCAGCACGTGGATCCAGTCGCGCACGTTCTGCCCGGCGCCGTAGAGCTTGGGGCGCACGCCGTCGATGAGGTTGGTGATCTGGCGGGGGATGAACTTCTCGATGTGCTGGTAGGGGCCGTAGTTGTTCGAGCAGTTGGAGATGGTGGCCTCCACCCCGAAGGAGCGCACCCAGGCGCGCACCAGCAGGTCCGAGCCCGCCTTGGAGGCGGAGTAGGGGGAGGAGGGGTTGTAGGGGGTGGTGGCCGTGAACTTCGCGGGGTCGTCCAGCTCCAGGTCCCCGTAGACCTCGTCGGTGGAGATGTGGTGGAAGCGGACCCCGTGGCGGCGCACCGCCTCCAGGAGGGTGAAGGTGCCCACGAGGTTGGTGCGGATGAAGGGGGAGGGGTCGCGCAGGGAGTTGTCGTTGTGGGACTCGGCGGCGAAGTGGACGACGACGTCGGCCTGGGCCACCAGCGGGTCGACCGTGTCGGCGTCGGCGATATCGCCCACGACCAGCGTGGCACGATCCCCGAGGTCCGCCAGGGAGCCCTTGTTGCCCGCGTAGGTGAGTTTGTCCAGGACGGTGACGGCGGCGTCGGGGAAGCGGTTGAGGGTCTGGTGGACGAAGTTGGCGCCGATGAAGCCGGCGCCTCCGGTGATGAGGACGTGCATGGAAACTGCTCCGATACTGACGGGTTCGCGGCCTGAGGGCGCCGCTGTGAGACGGCGTCATCATGCCACAGGGCCAGCACCGCCGTCGGGCCCCGGACGGGCCCGCCCGGGGCCCGACGGCTTCGGCGGGAATCGATCCGTGATCATGGGCCCAGGATCGTGACGGTTCTGTAGCGCCTCCGGGAGAAGTCCGGAATTCCGGGAGAAAGCGGTGGCCGGCGGGGGCCGGGGGCGCGGTGCTGACGGTTGCGGGGGAGATTCGGGGGCAGTTGCGGTGTTGCATTCAGGAACTTCTCGGTAATGTGTCACTTACGCCCCAGTGTTCACACGTGACACTCTCTGCGCGCGATAGGCGCGCTCCCGGGGTGCTTCCTCTCCATATCACTCCTGTCCCCTGCCGAAAGGAACCCTATGTCGGCACGACGCTTCCTCGGTGTCGCGGTGGCGATCCCCCTCCTCCTGGTGGGAGCGCCGCCAGCGGCGATCGCCGAGCCGCCGAGCTCCCAGGACCCCGCACCCGTCCAGATCCTGCCCCTGACGACCTCCTCGGGGGCCAGTACGGAACTGGGCCAGGGAGGGCTCGACTCGCCCGGCGATGCCGCCTCCCCCGAGGCGCAGGACCCCTCCTCCCCGCAGGGCCGGGGTGACCAGGCTCCCGCCGGCACCTCCGGGGGCATGGCCGTGCGCCCGGGACTGCCCTCCCTGCTGGCAGCCGAGCTGGGAAGCGGGGTGGACCCCGAGGCCGACGCCGTGCTGCTCACCGACCCCCTGGAGGTCGACGACTTCTACGTCGCGGGCTTCACCTGGAGCGGCGGGGAGGGCCTGGCCGAGGGCGTCCAGATCTACCTGCGGGTGCGCGAGGGCGGTGCCTGGTCCCCGTGGTTCCTCAACGAGATGGTCGACGGCGGCCCGGATGAGAGCACCTTCAACGGCACCTCTGAGTTCATCACCGGTGGGGCCGAGGCCGTCCAGGCCTCCGTCGTCGGCAGCGCCGAGGCCCTGCCCGCCGACCTCAAGCTCGCCCTCGTGCCCGGCCAGCCGCAGGGCGAGGAGGTCCTGGAGGCATCGCAGCTGGCCACCTCCCAGGCGGAGCCCACGGCGGTGGCATCCCAGAGCGCCCAGCCCGCCGGTCCTCCGGCCACCCCCGTTGAGCCGACGACGGCGCCCGGGGCTGCCGAGGCCCCCGAGCAGTCCGCGGCCTCGCCGGCGCCCCAGCAGTCCGCGGCCTCGCCCGCGGTGCCCGGCTCGGCCTCGCCCACTGGCGGGATGGGGCTCGCCCCGGGGGTGGGCACGGCCCTGGCGGCGGCCACGGCCAATGGCCTGCCGGTGTCGGTGACCACTCGCGAGCAGTGGGGGGCCAACCCCGCGTACATGTCCTGGAGCCCCACCTATGCCACGGCCACCCACGTGGTGGTCCACCACACCGCGGGGACCAATAACTACTCGGCCGCCCAGTCCCCCTCCATCGTCCGCGGCATCTACCACTACCATGCCGTCACCCTGGACTGGGGCGATATCGGCTACAACTTCCTCATCGACAAGTACGGCCAGGTCTTCGAGGGCCGCTACGGCTCCACCAGGGCCGCCGCCGGCAAGATGCCCGCGGGCGCGCACGCCCGCGGGGCGAATACCGGCACCATGGGCCTGTCGATGATGGGCGACTACAGCTCGGTGGTGCCCTCCGCCTCCCAGATCAAGGCCGTGGGCACGATGGCCGGCTGGTTCCTGGGGCGCGCGGGCGTGAGCGACGCCCGTGGCTCGGCTCCCTTCACCATCAAGACCACCGAGAAGTACGCGGCGGGCGCCACCGTCACCCTGCCCCGCATCCTGGGGCACCGCGACGTGGGCTACACCGCCTGCCCCGGCAATGTCGGCTACTCCCGCCTGGGGGAGATCCGCTCCATCGCCCAGTCCCAGACTCATGACGGATCCCGCTGGGTCAAGAACGGCGGCGTGTGGAACCACTACGGCGCCAACGGCACCAAGTCCACCGGCTGGGTGTCCTACAAGGGCGAGTGGTACTACCTGGGCTCGGATGGCGCGATGGCCACCGGATGGGCCAAGGTGGGCGGGTCCTGGTATTTCCTGGGCTCCAGTGGGGCGATGGCCACGGGGTGGTTGAAGTCCGGCGGCTCGTGGTACTACTTGGGCTCCAGTGGGGCGATGGCGACCGGCTGGCAGAAGGTGGGCGGCTCGTGGTACTACCTCAGTCCCTCCAGCGGTGCCATGGCCACCGGGTGGCAGAGGATCGGCGGGTCCTGGTATTTCCTGGGCTCCAGTGGGGCGATGGCCACGGGGTGGTTGAAGTCCGGTGGCTCGTGGTACTACCTGGGCTCCAGTGGGGCGATGGCGACCGGCTGGCAGAAGGTGGGCGGCTCGTGGTACTACCTCAGTCCCTCCAGCGGTGCCATGGCCACCGGGTGGCAGAGGATCGGCGGGTCCTGGTACTTCCTGGGCTCCAGTGGGGCGATGGCCACGGGGTGGTTGAAGTCCGGCGGCTCGTGGTACTACCTGGGCTCCAGTGGAGCGATGGCGACCGGCTGGCAGAAGATCGGTGGGTCCTGGTACTACCTCAATCCCTCCAGCGGCGCCATGGCCACCGGCGTGGTGCAGATCGACGGCGCCTCCCACGGATTCGCCAGCAGCGGCGCGTGGACCGGCGAGGCCTCCGCGGCCAAGGAGGTGAAGGACGGGTGGAGCCTCCAGGGGAGCACCTACACCCTCTACCGGGGCGGACGTGCCGTGGAGTCCCAGCCCCTGCGCTCGATCATGGCCTCACCGAGCGCTGGCAAGGCGCAGGTGATCTCGGCGATGACCTCGGCCTACTCCTCCTCGGGGCGCTCCTATCCTGCCAGGGCGCTGGGCAGCGGTGGGGCTCCGAGTGCCAAGGACTTCTTCACCATCCTCTATGAGGAGGCCGTGGCCGAGGGAGTCAGCCCCGAGCTGCTCTTCGCCCAGGTGGTCAAGGAGACCGGCTGGCTCCAGTTCGGTGGGGATGTCAAGGTCGGCCAGTTCAACTTCGGCGGACTGGGCGCCACTGGGGGAGGGGTGGCGGGCAACCGCTTCCCCAGCGTGCGCGTGGGATTGCGGGCCCAGGCCCAGCACCTGCGGGCCTATGCGGAGGCCGGTGTGAGCGCCGGCTCCCTGGCGAACCCGGTGGTGGACCCGCGTTTCCAGTACGTGCGCAAGGGCTCGGCCCCCTACATCCAGTACCTCGGCATCCAGGAGAACCCCCATGGCGGGGGCTGGGCGGCCTCGCGCCACTACGGCATCGAGCTGGTCAAGCTCATGGACCAGTACTTCGGCTGAGCCGGGGCCTGGCCCTGCCCGGGCCTTCTCGGTGACCGTCGTCGGGCTGCAGTGCTCATGTCGCGCTGCAGCCCGACGGCGGTCACTGCCATTGGTCGGCGGGTCAGGGAGGTGCGGTGCGCATCTGGGGGTCGGGACCCGGACTGCTGCTCCCGCCGATATTCTCGTTGACTGGGGAGGTCTCGCGGGCAAGGTGGTGAGTCAGGCCCGGGCAGGAGAGGAAGAGGATCATGAGGATGATGCCGACCGCGATCAGAGGGAGCTCGTCGGTCGGTCCGCCCCTCTTCTCATCCTTCTCATCACTGTTGGGCATGGGGGGCTTCTGGCGGGTCATGCCCCGTCTTGCTCCTCGCCTGGTCGGTCATATGGCCGTCGCCGGTGGCTCATGCTGCTATGGGGTGCTGCTCCGCAGCGCGGAAGTCTTGCGACTCGCATGACGCAGCACGCCGAAGAGGACCAGTAGCGCGGCGGACAGGAGCATAGCGCTTGATATGATCTGCGCTCCTGCTGGGCCGAGATCACTGACCATCAGTGCTGCAGCGGGGGGTGCAATGGTGAGCACGACTCCGATGCACGCATCGAACCCCGCCTGTGCTTTGCCCAGTACTGAACGATCAACGAGCCTGCTGGTGAGTGTCACTCGTCCTACGAAGGCGGATGAGTCGCCGAAGCCGAACATGAATGAGCACATGACGATGGTGACGGAATTTTCCAGCATCCCCATGCCTGCGAGCGCCGCGCACATAATAGCGATGCCCACAACCGTGAGGACGCCGCCTCGTGCACTACTACGAGAGGCTACCAGCGCCGATCCGGACAGTGCGCCGAGCGCACGAGCGCTGAGCACGACCCCGAGCAGGCCGGAGAAGTCCTCGGTGGAGGAGATCTCTTCTGCTCTGAACGGGTCGGAGACCACGAGCAGCGAGGCGACCGCGGCAACGATGATCCAGGCGACCACGAGTCTCCTCAGTGCAGTATTTCCGAGTACCTCGGCGAAGCCTCCAAACCTGCTCTGGTGGTTCCCCGACTCGGCCGCAGGGAAACCGTGAATCAATGAGATCGCGCAAGCCGATACGAGAAAAGTGAGTGAGTTCGCCGCAAAGGCAAAGCTGGCGCCGAACGAGGACACCAATACTGCTGAGGCCGCTGGCCCGATGACGTTCCCCACATTTCGTGCGGATTCGATGGTGCCGAGCACTTGGCTCACTCGCTCGTCATCCTGTCGGCCGATCGCCGCGATTCCGGCGGTGTTGGACGACCCTTCAAAGAGTGCCGATAGGACGCCAAAGGTGATGATCCATATCGTCGCTCCCTGGGACAGTGCCGCCGCGAGGAAGCACCCGGCGCACAGTAGGTCGCTTGTCACGAGGACGTGCTTTGCGCTGGCCTTGTCGGCCAGGTATCCGTTCAGTGGGGCGAAGGTCACACTCACGAAAGCCACTGCGCCCATGTAGAAGCCGACGTAGGATCCGCCTTCGGCTGCTAGCACCACGAGCAGCGCCACATGTGCGCCGTTACCGCCGAAGTTGCTGATGCCCCGAGCGAAGGCGAACAGGCCGACATCACGTCCACTCATCAATATCGCCTCACAATCGTATTGCCTAGGGCGACGGAGCCGGGCTCAGGCATCCGGCACGCATGAAGGGCTTCTTCGTCATCTACTGACAGGCCATGAAGTCAGGATCGTCTGCGTCGCTCCGTGAATAGTCTGCCGTCATCAGCTCCCCGTCGTGATCACTCGCGCGTCCTCTCGCTGAGGTTGTGGGTGTGGTCCAGCCTGGTGAGGGTGTGGGGTTGGTGGGCTCCTGGGGGCTCCAGGTCTCGTGGTCGCGGTGTCGTCTGCCGATACCGCGTAGGTGGGTGGGGATGTTCTCGGTTCCGGTGGGCCAGTCCTGGTAGATGGTGCCGGGGTGGCAGCCGGTGGTGATGACGACGGTGGTGTATCCGGGGGCGGCGGCATCGAACCAGATCCTGG
>NZ_JAGFOU010000020.1 GCF_017592395.1 Actinomyces bowdenii | reverse complement strand
CCCATGACGCCAAGGCCATCACAGCCTCGGGCGTTCTGGAGGGGCTCGACCTCGCCTGCTGCATCGGTGATAAGGGCTACGTCGGTACAGGAATTACCGTCCCCTACAAGAAACCACCCAACGGCGAGCTCACCAAGGCCCAGAAGCAGTCCAACAAATCCCTGAACAACATCCGATACGTCGTCGAACGAACCATCGCACACATCAAAACATGGAAGATCCTATCCCACGACTACAGGCGCCCGCTAGAAACCTTCAAAGAAACCATCACAGCCACCCTAGCCCTATACACCTACACCAACCCCTGAATAACCTTCAAGGACCAAACTGTCGCTATCAACGTCGTGCGGAAAGTTCACCACCGAAGCCTATGTGACCAACTCGTGACCTGTCCAGGCCAGGCACCAAGAGATCAAGAGCTAGAGAATCAGGCCCGCCCCGTGACCATTGCGCGGAGCCAGGAGCCTGTAAGGATGACAGGAGCGACAGACAACCTCACTCCGCCTCCACCAGAATCGTCACCGGCCCGTCGGCCTCCATGTCGATCGTCATGTGGGCGCCGAAGCTCCCCGTGGCCACCTCCAGGCCGCGGCCCCGCAACTGCGCCACCACCGACTCCACCAGGGGCTCGGCCACCGGACCCGGGGCCGCCTTGTTCCACGAGGGCCGCCGGCCCTTGCGCACATCGGCATAGAGCGTGAACTGGGAGACCACCAGCACCGGCGCTCCCAGGTCACTGACCGAGCGCTCCGAGCCCGGTGCGCCATCCTCACCCTCGAAGAGCCGCAGCTCCGCGATCTTGCGCGCGATGGTCGCCGCCTGGGCCTCGCCGTCGTCATGCGTGGCCCCCACCAGCGCCAGGAGCCCGGGCCGGGTGATCTCCCCGACCACCTCACCCTCAACGCGCACTGCCGCGCGGCCCACCCGCTGAAGAACCGCGCGCATCAGCGCCCCGGCCGCCAGTCGCGCGGGCCCGAGCCCGGGCCGCCCGGCCGCCGTTGAGAGGCCCGCCCCGGGATCCGGATCGAGGAGCGCACTCGCACCGGGGCGTAGTACCGCAGGGCCGGGCGCGCATCAGCCAGGTAGACCGCATTGGCCACCACACCCAGCAGCCCCAGCATCGAGGCGGCCCCCATGAGCGCCACCACCCCCAGGCCCGCAGCATTGACACCCAGCCAGAAGCCCTTCGTGCGCTTGCCCGCCGCGACATAGTGCGACGGCGACCGCAGAGCCGAGTCGATCAGCGCCCACGCGCCCATGATCAGCCCAGTCACCTGGGCCAGGCGCCAGGCCCAGACCACGGCCTCCTGCAGGACAACGGCGATGGTGTACAGAACGCTCACCCGCTCAGGCTACCGGTGAGGCCGCCCCGCACCCAGGGCCGGGCCCACGCCCAGCGAGAACAGGCCCGCCCTCTTGCACATCTTCAACCGCCCACCATGCCCTCGAACGGCGGAATCCCGCGAAACTCCCACAAGAATCCGGCCTGAGCCCCGCTGAAGATGTGCAGCACCTCTTTCGCTGCACATCTTCAACAATCCACCGATCGGTCGAGCGCTGGAATTCCGCGATCCTCGTCCAGTCACTGCCGCTGAGCCCCGCTGAAGATGTGCAGCATCAGGGGGCTCAGGCGGCTCAGCGCAGGAGGCCCTTGCGCAGGCCCGCACCCGGGCGCTGCGCGGGGCTCGCCTGGGCCCGCCCCTCGGGGGAGACCAGCAGCTCCTGGGCGGCATCCACGCGCCCCACCTCCACAAGCCGGCCATCCTGCGCCTCCTCGGTGAGGGCCACGGTCAACTGCTCGCCCACCGGCACCGCGCGCCGCAGCAGGGCCAGGGCCATCGGGCCCAGCTCGTGGTGGCGCACCACCGAGGTCACCACCCCCACGGCCCGCTCCCCCAGGTGCACCGTGGCCCCCGGAGCGGGCAGATCCCCGCCCAGGCCGTCGAGCTGGAGGATCGTCAGGCGCCTCGGGGGCCGCCCCAGATTGAGGGTGCGGGCCACCGTCTCCTGGCCCGGGTAGCAGCCCTTGGCCAGGTGCACCGCGGTGCGCAGCCAGTCCAGCTCGTGGGGGATGGCCCGGGCATCGGCCTCGCGCGCCCACCGGGGCCGCCCCGCCTCCACGCGCAGCGCCTCCCAGGCCAGGGACCCGGCCAGGCACCGCCCATGCCCCGCCCCCAGGAAGGCCTCCACGACCCGATCCAGCATCCCGGCCTCCACCAGGGCGAAGCCCGCCCGGTAGTCCCGGCCCGGATGGGCCCGCTCCTCCAGCCCGACGTCGTAACTGGTGCCGCCCTGGACAATGCCGGGCCACGGGTCGCGCCACAGACCCCCGCCCTCGACCGCGGGCCCGCCGGCCACAGGCCCGTCAGCAGCCGCCCCCTCGGCGCCCACCGACCCCTCGGGATCTGCAGGGCCAGTGGGACCACCAGTCTCAACGAGGGCAGTCGGGCCAGCAGGATCAGCACGCCCCACCAGAGCGCAGGCCCCCTCCAGTGCCTCCAGCCCCTGGCCCACGGCCCCCAGGGCCACGAGGTCCGGGCACTGACCGACCTCGACGCGCAGCATGAAGCGCATGCGCTCCAGGAACTCCACCAGGGCACCGCCCTGCCCCGCCTGGGTGACCAGGAGGAGCCGCTCGCCGTCGTCGAGGGCCGCCAGGGCGTGGGTGATGCGGCCGTGGGCGTCCAGCAGCAGGGCCTCCGCGCCGCCGTCGCCCGGCTCCAGGGAGGTGAGCACCTGGCTGGACAGGGTGGTCAGCCAATCGAGGCGGTCCGGGCCGGACACGGCCACCACGTCGCGGGCCAGGGGGCTGAGCGCCCGGCCCTCGCCCAGGGCGGCCTGCTCGCGCAGGGGGTCGCCGAAGTGGGCGGGGACGGCGGCGTCGGGATCGCACTCGGGGTTGGCGACGGCGCCGGGCCGGCTCATCAGGGGCAGTGGCGGCACAGGGCCTCACCTCCATGCGGGTCTGCGGTTGGTCACGAGCGGATGGGATCTGCAGTTGTGCCCTTCAAGACGCGGATTCCCCGGGTTACTGGGGGCGAATCCGCGTCTTGAGGGGGAGAACCGCGGAGCGGGTCCGGCGGTCTCATCCCTGCCCCGGCTCCGCATCCGCCTCCGGGTCCGGCTCCGCCCCAGCGCCGGCCGCCAGGGCGGCACCCGGCCGGCTGGCCGGGTCCTCGGGGTCCTCCACACGCCCCAGGCGGCCCGAGGCGTAGGTGGTGGGGGCCTCCACGCCGAAGGCGGCCATGTCCTGGGTCCACATGAGGTCCCCGCCCACCAGCCCGAGCATGCGGGTCATCTCGGTGACCGCGGCAGAGGTGCGGGTGCGCCCCACGGCCTGGGTGCCCACCTGGGCCCGCGGCCCCTGGATCCACCCCTCCCAGACGGCCACGTGCCCCGCGGGGTCGGCCGAGACCAGCTCCAGGCGGGTGATCGGCGTGCGGGTGTCGGCGTCATCGTCATCGGGCTGCTCCTGGCCCACCGGGCGCCAGTAGGCGGTCTCGGTGGACCAGATGCGGGCCGGCGCCAGTCGCGAGGCCCCCTCCAGGCCCGGCATCTCGAAGTCGAGGTCCTGACTGCGGGTGGCGTCCACCGTCCAGATCGTGGTGAGCTGGCGCAGGTAGGGGCCTCCGTCGTGATCGAAGACCATCTCCTGGTAGACGGCCTGCTCGGGGATGGTCTCCCCATAGGTGAGGATGCCGTAGCCGCGCCAGGTGCCGATGAGCCAGGACAGCGGGTAGAGCTCGGGGGCGATGTCGTCCGGGAGGGTGAAAGCCATGGGGGCAGCCTAGGAGGCACGGCGCCGCGGGCGGCAGGGCCCGGGCTCAGCCGGCGATGAAACTTCCCATGAGGCGCGCGATGGCGTAGACCGGGATGCCCACGGCCAGGATCGGCACGACGGCGGAGGTCACCGCCGCCCGGCCGCCCGGCACCCACCGGTGGGTCCACAGCACCCGGTTGCCCGCGGCCATGAGCACCCCCGCCACGAAGCCCACGATGAGGCAGGCCGCGGCGCTCTGCAGGCCCGCGGTCACGCCCATGTGCCCGATGCCGAAGAAGCCCGCCGAGGCCAGCACACCCCCGGCGATGCCCGACACGAGGGTGGGCACCGTGACGGTGAGGATCTCCAGGACCGTGGCCCGCACCTCCAGGACCGAGAGCAGGGCGCCGATGAACAGCGCCAGGCAGGTGGGCACGATGACCGCGGGGTCGGCCAGACCCGACTCCAGGGCGCACCAGGCCGCCCCCGAGACCACCACCAGGCACCCGCTGACCGTGGAGGACAGGTCCTCCACCAGCCCCCGGCGCCCGTCGCGGCGCATCATCTGGGCGATGAAGGCCGCCAGGACCGACAGCGCCATGACCACGCCCGCGGCCCCCAGGTCGTGCAGGAGGAAGACCACCACCGTGGCCGCCCAGCCCGTCAGGGTCATGACGATCGCGGCTCCCCGGTCGTGGTGGGCCCGCAGCAGGGCGGGCCACCCCTGGGCCGCCGCCGGGATGAGCAGGGCCACCAGGGCCAGTCGGGCCCAGGAGGGCAGGGAGGCGCTGACGGCCAGGAGCACCGGCACCAGGCCCGCGAAGGCCAGGCGGGTCCAGCCCGGCTCCACCAGTCCCAGCTCGACGGGGACCGGCTCCTCGGGCATCTCATCGAGTGGTGAGGCCAGGCCCGTCCCGGGCACCGCGCCCTGCACCGAGGCCTGCCCGGCATCCTGCGCATCGCGCCCACGCGCGCCCCCGCGCGGACCGGATGCCCGCCCGGCGCCCGCGGGCGCGGGCGAGGCGGCGGATCGGGCGGGGCCGGGCTGGCGGTGCTGGGTGCTCACAGGGCGCATCGTCCCACACCCCGGGCGCCGGTGGCCCCGATGCCGTCGGCATCCGGCCCGCCAGGCGCGGCATGACGGCGATTGCGCAGGCGGGAGGCAGGCCGGTGCGCCGATGTGGTTGACTTGCCCCGTCCGGATCCAGGCGCGCTCCCGCCTTGGAGCGCCGCGGAACCGGGTCGACGCGACCCATGAAGGAAGACGCCGTGCGCATCATCATGTTCACACGTGAGACCGACGCCACCAGGGTGCTCCCCGCTGCCGCCTTCCTGGACTCCGAGGTCGAGTGCCTGGCCCCCGTCCCCTCCTCCTACGCCGCCGTGGACTCCGCCGACGTCGTCATGATCGACGCCCGCGGCGACCTCACCCGCGCCCGCGCCCTGTGCCAGCTGTTCACCGGCCCCATGGACTGCCCCCCCATCATCCTGGTCCTGGAGGAGGGCGGTGTGGCCGTCGTCCAGGGGGACTGGGGGGCGGCCGACTTCGTCATGTCCGCCGTGGGCCCCGCCGAGCTCTCCGCCCGCCTGCGCCTCCTGCGGGCCCACGTGCCCGTGGTCGAGGCCCTCAGCAGCGACCTCATCGAGGTCGGCGACCTGGTCATCGACGCCACCGCCTACACGGTGCGCCTGCGCGGGGCCATCCTGGACCTGACCTACAAGGAGTTCGAGCTGCTGAAGTTCCTGGCCGCCAACCACGGCCGGGTCCTGACCCGCGACACGCTCCTGGACGAGGTCTGGGGCGAGGACTACATCGGCGGATCGCGCACCGTCGATGTCCACATCCGGCGGCTGCGCGCCAAGCTCGGCCCCGAGCACGACCACATCATCGGCACCGTGCGCAATGTCGGCTACCGGTTGGACGCCCCCGAGGAGTAGGCATTCGGAGCTCCGCGGGCCGGCGCTGTATCCTGGTTGCCGACGTCGGGCCGCGACGGGCCCCGGGCTCCAACTCAAGCCGCCACGAGCGGCATTCGCGCCGACTGGCGCTCTCCGGCCCGACGTCCCCACCCACCGCCGGTCAGGAGTGCGTGTGCGACTGCATCCCCGCAACAACGACGACGAGCTCATCGCACTCGTGGGCGAGGCCGCCCAGGCGCTGGTGAGCGCCTCGGGCCTGCTGGCCCGCATCATCGCCGCGGACCGCACCGAGAGGGCGGCCCTGCGCGAGGAGCTGCACGCCGTGGAGCATGCCGCCGACGAGATCCAGCACCGGCTCCTCCGCCTCATCCACGACACCTTCGTCACCCCGGTGGACCGCGAGGACCTCCACCGCATCGGCTCCCTGCTGGATGACTGCATGGACGCCCTCGATGAGGCCGGGGACATCGTGGTGCTCTACCAGGTGGGGTGGCTGCCGCCGGTGTGCACCGAGCAGGTCCAGATCCTCCAGCGCTGCGCCGAGCTCAGCGCCCAGGCCCTGCCCCGCCTGCGGGCCGCCTCCAGCCTGCGCGAGTACTGGGTGGAGGTCAACTCCCTGGAGAACGCCGCCGACCGCCTCTTCCGCAGTGCCATCGCCGAGCTGTTCTCCACCGAGCGCGATGCCGTCCGCCTCATCAAGGTCAAGGAGGTCATCGAGCACCTGGAAGCCGCCGTCGACGCCTTCGAGCACCTGGCCGGGGCGGTGGAGTCCCTGGCCATGCGCGAGGGCTGAGGAGCGCCATGGAGGCCCTGGGCCCGGCCACGGCGGTCGTGAGCGCGCTGGCCCTCGTCTTCGCCTTCACCAACGGCTTCCACGACGCCGCCAATGCCGTGGCCGCCTCGGTCTCCACCCGCGCCATCACCACCCACCGGGCCCTGGCGATGGCCGCGGGGCTCAACGCCCTGGGGGCCCTCCTGAGCACGCAGGTGGCCCTCACCGTGGGCTCGGGGCTCCTGGAGCCCGACGATGTCGTGGGCCCCGCGGGCCTGGTGGTCGTGGGCGGCGCCCTGGTGGGGGCGATCTGCTGGAACCTCATCACCTGGTGGCTGGCCCTGCCCTCATCCTCCTCCCATGCCCTCCTCGGGGCGCTGGCGGGCGCGGGCCTGGCCGGCGGGGTGGAGGTGCACTGGGGCAGGCTGCTCGACGTCGTGGTGGCGCCCATGGTGGCCGTGCCCCTGCTGGGCTTCGCCACCGCCTGGGCGGTCACGACGGGGCTGCGCCGCCTGCTGGCCGCGCGCCCCTACCACCCCACCATGCGCCGCTTCCGGCTCCTGGAGACGGTGGCCAGCGCCCTGACCGCCCTGGGCCACGGCCTCCAGGACGCCCAGAAGACCATGGGGGTCATGCTCATCGCCCTGGTCGCCGGGGGCATGGCAAGCACCGGGGAGGCGGCCTCCGCAGTGCCCCTGTGGGTGCGCCTGAGCGCCGCGGCGGCACTGGGGGCCGGCACCTGGGCCGGTGGCGCGCGGATCATCCGGACCCTGGGGGCGCGCATCGCTCGGCTGGATGCCGCCCAGGGATTCGTCGCCCAGGCGGTCACCGCGGCGGTGCTCGCCGTCTCGGCCCTCGGGCCGGCCGCGCCGGTGTCCACCACGCACACCATCGCGGCCTCGATCACCGGTGCGGGAGGGGCGCGGCGCATGCGCCATGTGCACTGGGGCGTGCTGGGGCGCATCGCCTTCGCCTGGGTCGCCACGCTGCCCGTGGCAGGAGTGGTGGGGGCGCTCGTCAGCCGGGTGCTGGCCCGGCTGCTGGGCCTGTGAGCCCCAGGGGCCCGCAGGCCCAGGCCCTCCCCGGCGCAGCGGGGAGCGGGCAGGCGAGGGCGGGAGCGCGGCTCAGCCGAAGCGGCCGGAGATGTAGTCCTCGGTGGCCTGCTCGGAGGGCGAGGAGAAGATCTTGGCCGTGGAGTCGAACTCCACGAGATGGCCGGGCTTGCCCGTGGCCTCCAGGTTGAAGAAGCCGGTCATGTCGGACACACGGGAGGCCTGCTGCATGTTGTGGGTGACGATGACGATCGTGTAGTCGCTCTTGAGCTCGGCGATGAGGTCCTCGATGGCCAGGGTGGAGATGGGGTCCAGCGCCGAGCAGGGCTCGTCCATGAGCAGCACCGCGGGCTTGACGGCGATGGCCCGGGCGATGCACAGGCGCTGCTGCTGGCCCCCGGACAGGCCCGAGCCGGGGCGGCCCAGGCGGTCCTTGACCTCGTCCCACAGGTTGGCCCCCCGCAGGGAGGTCTCGATGAGCTCCTCGGCCTCCTCCTTCCTCAGGCGGCGGTTGTTCAGGCGGGCCCCGGCCAGGACGTTCTCGGCGATGGACATCGTCGGGAAGGGGTTGGGGCGCTGGAAGACCATGCCGATGGCGCGGCGGACCTGGACGGCGTCGACGCCCGGGCCGTAGAGGTTGACGCCGTCGACGATGACCTGGCCCTCGACGCGGGCGCCCGGGATGACCTCGTGCATGCGGTTGAGGGTGCGCAGGAAGGTGGACTTCCCGCAGCCCGAGGGGCCGATGAGGGCGGTGACGGTCTTGGGCTCGATGGTGACGTTGACGTCCTTGACGGCCAGGAAATCGCCGTAGTAGATGTTCTCGTCGATGACGTCGATTCGCTTGGACACGGGTGCTTCCTTCGCAGGGTCGGGTGGCCGGGCGGGCGGTGCTGAGGCGGCGGCGCTGGCCGGGCCTAGCGCTTGCCCTTGGGGCTGAAGCGCTTGGAGATGAGGCGGGCCGCCAGGTTGAGCAGCATGACCAGCAGGATGAGGGTCAGGGCACCGGCCCAGGCACGCTCCATGGCGGCCGCCTCGCCGCGGGAGTACTGGTCGTAGACGAGCACCGGCAGGGTGGACATGGAGCCCTCCAGCGGGTTGGTGTTGGTGCGCATCGTCAGGCCCACGGTGATGAGCAGGGGCGCGGTCTCCCCGATGACCCGGGCGATGGCGATCATCACCGAGGTGGTGATCCCCGCCACCGCGGTGCGCAGCACGACCTTGACGATGGTCAGCCACTTGGGAACCCCCAGGGCGTAGGAGGCCTCTCGCAGGTCGTTGGGGACGAGCTTGAGCATCTCCTCCACGCCGCGGATGACCACCGGGGTCATGAGGACGCTGAGGGCCACCGCCCCGATGATGCCCGCCTGGTAGCGGGGGCCGGCCAGGGTGAGGAACACCGAGTAGGCGAACAGCCCGGCCACGATCGAGGGGATGCCGGTCATGACGTCCACCAGGAAGGTCACCGCCCGGGCCACCCAGCCGCCGTTGTACTCCACCAGGAAGATCGCGGTGAACAGCCCCAGGGGGATGGAGATGGCCGAGGCGATCCCGGTGATCTGGAGGGTCCCGACGATCCCGTGGTAGAAGCCGCCGTTGGACTCATCGGCCCCGCGCATGTTGGTCAGCAGGAACTCGGGGCCGAAGCGGGCGGCCCCGCCGGACAGGACCATCCAGATCAGTGAGACCAGCGGCACCATGACCAGGGCGAAGGCCAGGTAGACCAGGGAGGTGGCCAGGGTGTTGCGGCCCCACCGCTCCCCCTCCTTGAACCAGGACACGGCGGTGGCGCCCACCACCCAGGCCACCGCCGTCAGGGCCAGGATCGCGGCCGGGGACCAGGAGGCGAGCAGCCCGACGCCGCCCACGAGGATGAAGGCGGCGCCCAGGGCCGCCCACAGGAACCAGTGGGGCAGGCGGTAGGAGGTCAGGGGCACCCCCTCGATGGTGGGCGGGTCGGCCAGGGGGTCGGGGGGCGCGCCCGTCCGCGGGCCCCGGGGGGCGCCGGCGGGGCTGAGGGTCGATGACGTCGACGGGGTGGTGCTCATGATCAGTTGGCCCCCGAGAACTCGGCGCGGCGTGCGATCACCCAGCGGGCCATGGAGTTGACGGCGAAGGTGATGAGGAACAGGACCAGGCCGGTGGCGATGAGGACATTGACGCTCATGCCGAAGGCCTCGCGGAACTGGGCGGCGATATTGGCCGCGATGGTCTGGTGGCGGCCGGCCTCCAGGATGTGCAGGCTCGTGCTCAGTCCCGGGGACATGATCATGAGCACGGCCATGGTCTCGCCCAGGGCACGGCCCAGCCCCAGCATGGAGGCGGAGATGATGCCCGAGCGGGCGAAGGGCAGGACCGCCTGGCGGATCATCTCGTGGCGGGTGGCTCCCAGGGCCAGGGAGGCCTCCTCGTGCAGGGTGGGCGTCTGCAGGAAGATCTCGCGGATGGTGGCGGTGATGATGGGCAGGATCATGACCGCCAGGACCAGGGAGGCGGTCATGATGTTCTTGGCCGGGGCCGTGTAGTCGGCGAACAGCGGGATGAGGCCGAGGGCCTCGGTGAGCCAGGAGTAGAGGGGGTCGAGCTGGGGCACCAGCCACAGGAAGCCCCACAGGCCGAAGACCACCGAGGGGATGGCTGCCAGCAGGTCCACCAGGTAGCCCAGCCCCTGGGCCAGTCGGCGCGGGGCGTAGTGGGAGATGAACAGGGCCACCGCGATGCTCAGGGGCACCGCCGCGCCCAGGGCGATGAGGGAGGACAGGAGCGTGCCGAAGACCAGGGGGGCCACGTACCCCCAGAAGCCCCGGCCCCGCAGGAAGGAGATATCGGCCAGGTCATCGGCGGAGGCGGTGAAGGCCGGCAGGGCCTGGCTGACGAGGAAGACCGTCACCAGGGCGAGCACGGCCATGATGAGCAGGCCCGCGCCCGCCGACAGCCCGGAGAAGACCCGGTTGCCGGTGCGGCCCGGGGCGCGCCCGGTGCGGATGGCGGCGGCGTCGGCCAGCCGGGCGGACTCGGCCGGTGCCGGGCGCGAGGGGGCCGGGCCCGGCCCCGTGGGGGGCGGGGCGGATGCGGTGGGTTCTGAGTGATCCACGTGCGGCCTTCCTGATGGTGGTGGGGCTCGGCGCCGTCGTGCGGACGGGCCGGGGGCGGGTGGGCCCCTCAGCCCACGATGGTCTCGATGGCGGCGTTGACCCTGGTGCGCAGCTCCTCGGAGATGGGTGCGCAGCCGGCGGCCCGGGAGGCTGCCTGCTGGCCCTCGGCGGAGGCGGCGTAGCGCAGGTAGGCCTTGAGGACGGGGGCGATCCCGGGGTCCGCGTAGCGCTGGCGGGCGATGAGGTAGGACACCAGGATGATCGGGTAGGTGCCCTCGGCGGAGTGGTTGAGGGCGTAGACCAGCCGGGAGTCGGTGGCGTGCTCCGACATCTGCGAGGCGTCCAGGGCGGCGGCGGCCGCCTGGGCGGAGTAGGCCACGAAGCTGCCGGGGCTGCCCACGGCCACGGTGCCCAGGGTGTCGGGGACCTTGGAGGCATCCGCGTAGCCGATCGTGCCGACGGCGGCGGTGAGGGTCTGGATCATGCCCGAGGTGCCATCGCCGGACTGCCCGCCGCCCAGCGGCCAGGTCTCGGCGCCCTTGTGGGGCCAGACCCGGGGGGCCACGGCGTGGAGGTAGCCGGTGATGTTCTTGGTGGTGCCCGAGTCGTCCGAGCGGTGCACCACTGTGATGCGGGCCTCGGGCAGGTCCGCGCCCTCGTTGAGGGCGGCGATCGCCGGGTCGCGCCAGGAGGTGATCTCCCCGGCGAAGATCCTGGCGATGACCTCCCCGGTCATGTTCAGGCGCCCATGGCCCGCCAGGCCGGGCAGGTGGTAGGCCACGGCGATCGGGGAGATGTAGAGGGGGAGCTCGACGGCGCCGTCGAGCTCCTCGGCCTCGGCCTCGTCCAGGGGGGCGTCGGAGCCGGCGAAGTCCACGGCCCCGGCCATCAGCTTGGTGCGGCCCGCCCCGGAGCCCCCGCCCGCATAGTCGACAGCGGCGTTGAGGTTGCGGTCCATGAAGCCGTTGACCCACGCATCCTGGGCGTCGGACTGGGAGGTGGCGCCCGCTCCCTTGATCTCGCCCTCCAGGTCTGTGCTGGCGCCGGGGGCGGGGGGCCTGGCATCGCGGCCGCAGGCGCTCAGGGAGCCCAGGGCGACGGCGGCGCCGAGCGCGCCCAGGACGCCGCGGCGGGTGAGGCCAGGGGTGCGCGAGGAGTCGGATCGTGACACGCCAGGAGGCTAAGGAGCCCGGATGACCGCGGAAAGTGCCGGAGGTGAACACCCAGTGAACGCCCGCGGTGTCCGCCGTCACGCCCCGGGCCCGCAGCGAGGGCGCCGTCGAGGACGGCACAGGCCGCCCCCGGCTGGGCCCAGGCCTCAGCGGCCCTCGGACAGGACGGGGCGCTGCTTCTCGATGGCCACGGCCCGGATGCGCCCATGGGGGCGGCGCGCCATGTGCACCACGAGGATCTCCCCGGTCTTGAGCCAGGGGTCGCGGTCGGGCACCGAGCGCAGCAGGCGGCCGGGGGCGTGCCGGGCCACCACCTCCATGACCGTGGGCAGCACGGGACGGTGGGTGCACAGCGCCACCGGCTCCTCGCGCTCGCGCAGGGCGCGCTCCACCACCTTGCGGGCCGCCTTGGGGCGCTCGGCGTGCGCCGCCTCGGTCAGGGCCCCCTCGGTCTCCAGCTCGATGCCGGCGGCCCCGGCATAGGGCGCGACCGTCTCGGCGCAGCGCCTCCACGGGCTGGAGATCACCCGCCCCACCCCGTAGGCGGCCAGGATGGGCACCAGGGCCCGGGCCCGGGCCTCCCCCTGGTCATGGGTCAGGGGGCGGGTGGCCTCATCGGCCTCCTTGTCGCGCTTCTTGGGCCGGTTCCACACCGAGCGCTTGACGGCGCGGGCGTGGCGCACCAGGACCAGGGTCCAGGTATCGAGCTTGTCGTCCTCCCACAGGTCCACCAGCTCCCCGAGCAGGTCCCGGTCCCGCTCATAGCTCAGGAGCCTGCGGGCCTCTTTCAGGCGCACCCACCGGCTCGCGTCGATCTCCCTGGGCGAGGCCGGCTCGACGGCGTCGCGGGCCCGCAGTGCCGCCGCCCCCTGCTGGGCGGGGCGGGCGGCCCAGTAGTGGACCTCCTTGCGGGTCCCGCCGTCGAGCCTGTAGGCGATGGTGCTCAGCGGCTGGCCCAGGACCACCGGGATGCCGGTCTCCTCGGCCACCTCCCGCGCCGCGCAGGTGCGCACCGATTCGCACGGCTCCACCTTGCCCTTGGGGAAGGACCAGTCGTCGTAGCGGGGGCGGTGGACCAGGAGCACCTCCAGGTGCTTGCCGTTGCGCCGCCACACCAGGGCGCCGGCGGCGCGCACCGTGCCCGACCTCTCACTCACCGCTGCTCCCCTCCCGCATCCTCCCGGACCGCCGGAGCCGGCCCGCCGTCGCCCTCAACTGCGGCCCTTGACCCGGGAGCGGGCGCTGGCCATGAGGCTGTCCTGGATGTCCTCCAGGCGCTCGCCGTCGGGGCCGTGCGCATGGCGGGTCCAGCTGCCGTCGGGCTCCAGGCGCCAGGAGGCCACCTCATCGCTGGCGCAGCGGGTGACCAGCCCCTCCAGGTGGTCCACCATGACGGGGTCGGTGATGCGCACCAGGGCCTCGACGCGGCGGTCCAGATTGCGGTGCATGAGATCGGCCGAGCCGATGTACAGCTCGGTCTCCCCGCCGGCGGCGAAGGCGTAGATCCGCGAGTGCTCCAGGAAGCGCCCCAGGATGGAGCGCACCCGGATGTTCTCACTGAGCCCCGGGACCCCCGCCCGGATCCCGCAGATGCCGCGCACGACGATATCCACCGGGACCCCGGCCCGCGAGGCCCGGTAGAGCGCATCGATGACCGTCTCATCGACGATGGAGTTGACCTTGATGCGGATCCAGGCCGGCAGGCCCGCGCGGTGGTTGTCCACCTCCCGCTCGATGCGCTCCACCAGCCCGTCGCGCAGACTGCGAGGCGCCACGAGCAGGCGGCGGAAGCGAGCGCGCGGGGCGTACCCGGAGAGCTGGTTGAACAGGGTGGTCATGTCCTGGGCCACGTCGCGGTCGCAGGTGAGCAGGCCCAGGTCCTCGTACCCCCGGGCGGTCTTGGGGTGGTAGTTGCCGGTGCCCACATGGCAGTAGCGGCGCAGCCCGTCGGACTCCTGGCGCACCACCAGCAGGAGCTTGCAGTGGGTCTTGAGGCCCACCATGCCGTAGACCACGTGCACGCCCGCCCGCTCGAGCTTGCGGGCCCAGGAGATGTTGGCCTCCTCATCGAAGCGCGCCTTGATCTCCACGATCGCGACCACCTGCTTGCCGGCCTCAGCCGCCTCGATGAGGGCGTCCACGATCGGGGAGTCGCCCGAGGTGCGGTAGAGGGTCTGCTTGATGGCCAGGACCCTGGGGTCGGCGGCCGCCTGGGCCACGAACTCCTGGACGGAGGTGGAGAAGGAGTCGTAGGGGTGGTGCAGGAGGATGTCGTGCTCGCGCATCGCCGCGAAGACATCCGGGGCGGAGGAGGACTCGCGGGTGGCCAGGCCCGCGGCCGTCACCGGCACGAAGCGCGGGTACTTCAGGGCCGGGATGTCCAGGTCGTGCAGCTCGTTGAGAGCGTTGAGGTCCAGGGGGGCGGGCAGCTCGAAGACGTCGTCGTCGCGCAGGCGCAGGGCGCGCACCAGGTAGCGGCGGGTGAAGGAGGAGATGGTGTCCTCCACCTCCAGGCGCACGCTGGCGCCGAAGCGGCGCCGCTCCAGCTCCTTCTCCATGGCCTTGAGGAGGTTCTCGGCGTCGTCCTCCTCGACCTCCAGGTTCTCGTTGCGGGTCACCCGGAAGAGGTGGTGCTCCAGGATGTCCATCCCGGGGAAGAGGTGGTCGAGGTGCTGGCCGATGACCACCTCGATGGGGATGACGGCGCAGCCGGCCTGGGCATCGGAGGTGTCCAGCTCGCGGCCCGGGACGCTGATGAGGCGGGGCAGGGAGCCGGGGACCTTGATGCGCGCGAAGTGCTCCTTGCCGCTGCGCGGGTTGCGCAGGATGACCGCCAGGTTGAGGGAGAGCCCCGAGATGTAGGGGAAGGGGTGGGAGGGGTCGACGGCCAGGGGCGTGAGCACGGGGAAGATCTGGTGGCGGAAGTACCGGGTGAGTCGCTCCTGCTGCTCGGGGGCGAGCTGGTCCCAGGTGAGGATCTCGATGCCGTGCTCGGCCAGGGCCGGGCGCACATCCTGCTGGAAGACGGCGGCCTGGCGGGCGGTGAGCTCCTTGGCGCGGGCGGTGACGCGGGACAGGACCTGGTGGGCGTTGAGCCCCGAGGCCCGCACCGGGGTGATGCCGGCCTTGATGCGGCGCATGAGGCCGGCCACGCGCACCATGTAGAACTCATCGAGGTTGGAGGAGAAGATCGACAGGAACCAGGCCCGCTCCAGCAGTGGCAGGCTGCGATCCTCGGCCTGCTCCAGGACCCGCTCGTTGAAGTCCATCCAGGTCAGCTCGCGGTCGGCGAAGCGGTCCTCGAAGGACTCCAGGGGCGGCAGGGACTCCTCGGGCCCGGAGGCCCGCTCCTGGGACGGGGGCGCCTCGGCAGCGGGGAGGGAGGGGGCCTCGAGCGGCTGGGCCCCGCCCACGGGCGCCGGGGCGGGCTGCGCCGCAGCGGCATCGGAGGGGATCTCGACCTCGGTGATCTCATCGAAGTCCTCGTCCTCGTACTGGGGGCCGGCGTCGTCGGCGAAGTCGCGGGGATCGGCCGGCTCGATGATGTGCTCATCACCGGGCCCGAGCGGCTGGGCGCCCTCGCCCGGCGCCTCGGCGGGGGCGGCGGGGGAGGGCGGGAGGGCCCCGGATTCAGCGGCGGGCGAGGGGTCCCGGGGCTCGGAGGGGCCGGGCTGCGGAGCGCCGGCCCCCTCGGACGGGATGGGGGATGCGCCCTCGACGGAGGGGGTCTGGGCGGGGTCGGCAGGGCTCTGGCGGGCCCAGCCGCCGAGGAAGCTCGACAGGGGGACGGGGGAGGGCTGTGGCGCGTCGCTGCTCATGGGCACATGCTCCCACGCCCCCGGCCCGGGCGGAGGCCTTCAGGCGGCCCCGAGCCCGGTGGGACCGTGCTGCACGCCCTCCCCGGCGCAGGCGCCCTCCCCCGGGACGCTGCTCCCGGGCTGGGCGCTGAGGATGCGGGCGCGGGCGGGCCCGGCGGCCCGATCCGGCGGGCGCCTCAGTCCAGCAGGCCGGCGGCCGCCCGGCGGGCCGCCTCGGCGAGCTCATCGGCAGTGGCCAGCAGGGCGGAGTCCCGCCGGGTGACGCGGTCGGCGAGCTCATCGGCATCGTCCTCGATCCACACCGGGTTCGAGCCGGCCGCCAGGGCCCGCAGGAAGCCGGAGGTCAGGCGCAGCAGCGGGGCCAGGGCCGTCACCGAGCCCTCGATGCGGCCGGCCAGGACCGCATCCAGCCGCTCGCGCAGCTCCTCGGGGGCCGGGGCGGGGCGGGCCTGGACCAGGGCGGCCTCGAGACGGGCGCCGGCAGCGGCGTCGGCACCGGTGAGGTCAACGGTCGTGGAGTAGCGGCGGGCCACGAGGCCGGGGTCGCGCCGGATCCACTCGCGCACCAGGAACAGGCGCCACAGGGTGCCGGGCAGGGTGGTGGCCGGGGAGTCCGCCCACAGCTCGGCGACGTCGTCGACCCCGGTGGAGGCCACCGCGGCGGTCACGCCGGCGCGGGTGATGAGGTCCTCCTCCCCGTCGACCGGGAACCCGCCGATGAGGGCCTGGGCGGCGCGGTGGGCCAGCTCGGAGGAGACGGCGGTGTCGGTGCTGCCCTCGATCTGCTCGGCGGCCTCGGGGTCGAGGCGGGCGGGGCGGTGGAACTGGCGTGCCATCGATGGCCTCCTGTGGGTCGAGTGGGGCTCCTGCCCGGGCATTGTCTCGCGTTGAGCAGCACGGGCGGTAGCGCTGCGGGCGGGACAGATGCCGCCAACGGGCCTCCCGGCGCCCCTGCCCCGCCCCCTTCCCCAGCAGCGCCAACCGGTCGTGCCGGGGCGCTATGCTGGTCACCGCGCCGGGCCTCCCGGCCGCGCCCCCTTAGCTCAGTTGGTCAGAGCTGCGGACTTTTAATCCGAAGGTCGTGGGTTCGAGCCCCACAGGGGGTACCACAGTGCTCGGCACGAACCCGCTACGGAGCCGTGCTGGCGGGCACCTCGGGCGCCTCACTCGATGAAGGGTGCTCACCCTCACGGGTGGGCGTTCGTCGTCGGGATGAGGTGCGGGTGGGAGCGGCGGGGGAATGAGCAGCCCGCCGTCATCCGGGGCCTTGCCACGCGGTGGAGGCGGGAACTGAGGATGACGGCCGGGAATCACCCCGATCCGCTACAGGGACTCTTCTCGATAGGCATCGAGGATCTCGCCGACATGAGCACCGAAGACGGGGACGATCCCCTCATGGTCGTGCCCCGGGAGCCAAGTGGCGCGAGCCCTCCCATGGAATCCCGCCGCGGCGTAACCGCTGTGCCCCTCCCGGGCATGCCCGATGCCGTCGTACCATTCGGGGGCCTGGGGCAGGTCCAGGGTTCCGGTGACCCAGTTCAGGGACAGGCTCGCCTTGGAATCCGCGGAGAAGGAGTCGGCCTGCAGCCCTTCCGCCGGTACGTCCCCGCCGCCGAAGACGATGAATCCGCCCTTCCTCATGCTGCTGGCATAGGCCGGGAAGAAGAACTCGGTGATGAACTCCGAGCCGCCTGAGTAGCCGACGAGCCAGAGGGTCTCGGTGTTCGCCCGGCGATCGCTGCGAGCCCGGTCGATCGCCTCCACGAGGTAGGAGATCTTCTCCGCCCGGGACAGCCCGCCCTCCACGACGATCGCATCGTCATCCGCCGTCGTCTCATCCGTCCACCACATGTCCGACTCGGGGGAGCGCACGGACAGCACGTCGTAGCCGCGGCTGCGCGCCGCCTCCACAAGGCTCCGCGGCCCTGTCAGACCACCCGGGGCTGTTGAGGCATCGCCGGCGTCGTGCAGTTCCTGCCCATCACCGTCGAGGTAGACCACGAGGCCCTTCTTGGGCGCTCGGGCAACGGGATAGAAGCGCTCAGCCACCCGTCCCCCGCCATCAGCGGCCAGTGCCCCCGAGCCCGGCAGGAGCGCCCCCACCGCAGCCAGAGGCGCCATCACATGGGTGAGGGTGCGCCGGGAGATCAGTGCATTCATGGGCGTCCTTTCACACTAATGGCCGCTGATGGCGCTGAGGACTCCGGCCGGAGGGGTCATCACGGACTACTGGGAAGTCGCTGGCGAGCAGTGATCCCGGATCGGCGGGCGGGCCGCCCCGCAAGCCAGCAGGGCCCCAACCGGCTCGCACCGGCTGGGGCCTCGAACGTACCAGAAGAAATAGCCGGGCCGTTGCGAGCGATGCCTCACAACGACCCGGCCGACGCCGGTCGGGCGTCCGGGGATGAGCCCCGTCCCGGGCTCATGTCCCGGACGCAGCGCCCCGCGCTACTTGCGCCTCGTCACCGCGAGGAAGACCGTGATGGCCCCCATGGCGGCGATGATCGAGAGGATCCAGCGGATCCAGTCGATTCCGGGGGTCTCGGCAACCCCGAGCAGGCCGGAGACCCAGCCTCCGATGAAGGCGCCCACAGCGCCCAGGACAATGGTCCACAGCACGGACAGGTTCTGGTCGCCCTTCATGAACAGGCGGGCCAGAGCACCGATGACGGCACCGAAGATGATCATTCCAATGAGCTCGCCCATGGCTTTCTCCTCCTATGAGATCGGATTGCGAGTTGACGACGCTACAGGAGATGAGCGGTGTCAGCAATGAATTCTAATGAACCCCGGCCGTGATGGGGCCGGCCAAGCAGTTGACATTTCACACAGCGGCAAATCCGAAAAAGACGTGACATCGGCGTTCACCGATGTTGCAGGGCTTGCAACACCCTGGCGCCGCTCGGATCCCGGGCGTCACTGAGGGCGGTGCGTGCGCGGGGCATGCGGGGCCGAGGCCTTCCTGCGGGTGCTGCGCGCCCCCGCGGCGCGCCCACGGGACTGCCCATGGGGCTGCCCCTGAGCACGCCCCTGCCCCTTGCCGCGGGGCTGCCGATGCCCCTGCGCCCGGCCCCTCTCCGCGCCGCCGGGGCCCTGGCCCGCGCGCGCACCGCGCAGGGCCTGCCCCTCCCGCTGCCCCTGAGCCGCCCGATCAGGCCGCCCGCGACGACGGGCCCCTCCCGCGGGCCGCCCCGCCCGGGAGGCCCGGCCCGCCGGGGCGGCGCCCTTGACGGCCACGCCCTGGGGCATGTGCTCGGCCTCCACCAGGGGCGCCACCTGGCCCACCAGGGCGGCCACGGCCTCATCCTCGGGGCGCACGCGCTCCATATCGGCCTTGATCCTGGCCTTCCTCAACAGCACCTGGACGTCCTGCCTCTGCTCGGGCAGGACCAGGGTGACCACGGTCCCGGCCGCCCCGGCCCTCGCCGTGCGCCCCGAGCGGTGCAGGTAGGCCTTGTGCTCGGCCGGGGGATCGACATGGACGACGAGCTCGACCCCCGAGATGTCGATCCCGCGGGCGGCGATGTCGGTGGCGACCATGACATGGACCTCACCGGAGGAGAAGGCCCTCATCGCCCGCTCACGCGCCCCCTGGCTCATATTGCCCTGCAGCTCGACGGCGGGGATGCCGTCCTTGGTCAGCTTGCGCGCCACCCGGCGGGCCAGGTGCTTGGTGCGGGTGAACAGGATCCGCTGCCCCGTCCCCGAGGCCAGGCGGCGCACGACGCCGTCCTTGGCGGTCCTGTCGGCCACGAGCCAGACCCGGTGGTCCATGGCCCGCACCGGGGAGGAGGCCGGATCCACGGCGTGCTGGAGCGGGTCGTGGAGGAACTCGCGCACGAGCCTGTCCACCCCGTTGTCCAGGGTGGCGGAGAACAGCAGGCGCTGGCCGCCCTCGGGCGTGGCGCGCAGGATGCGGCGCACCCCGGGCAGGAAGCCGAGGTCGGCCATGTGATCGGCCTCGTCCAGGACGGTGACCGCCACCTCGTCCAGGTCGATGAGCCCCTGGCCCATGAGGTCCAGGAGCCGCCCCGGGCAGGCCACGACGACGTCGACCCCCGCCGCCAGCGCCCTCTCCTGCGGCTTCTGGGACACTCCCCCGAAGATGGTGGTCACGTCCATGTCCACCACCCGGGCCAGGGGCTCGATGACCTCGGCGATCTGGATGGCCAGCTCGCGGGTGGGGGCCAGCACCAGGCCGATGGGGTGGCCGGGGCGCGCCTTGTCCTGCTCGGCCAGGCGCTGGACCAGGGGCAGGCTGAAGGCCAGGGTCTTGCCCGAGCCGGTGCGCCCCCGCCCCAGCACGTCACGGCCCGCCAGGGTGTCGGGCAGCGTGGCGGCCTGGATGGGGAAGGGTGCGGTGAAGCCTCGTGAGTCCAGGTCGGCGACGAGGTCGTCGTCGATCCCCAGGGAGGCGAAGGAGGCCTCGCCGTCGGCGGGCAGGCGGGAGGAGGTGAATGCGGGCACGCGGTTGTCCTTCAGTATGGCCGGGCCGACCGGCGTCGTGCTGGTGTCGGCGCGGCTCTGCGGGGCGCCGGTGATCAGGGACTCGACGGCGCGCGGAGCCGTCCGCGAGCGCCGGAGCCGGGGCACCAGCCGGGCCACGGCGGAGTGCCGGGCCGGAACCATTGTCGCACACGGCCGCCCGCGGCCGGCGGCGTCGGCCAGGCCCCGGACCGGCACCCCGGATCCGCCGGTTCAGGCCCTCGGAGCGCGCCCGGCCAGGGCGACCGCGACCGAGATGAGCACGAGCCCCGCCACCTCCCCGGCATTGGGCAGCTGGCGCAGCATGACCATGCCGACCAGCAGTGAGGTGGCGGGCATGAGGGAGGACAGCAGGGAGAAGGCGTCGGCGCGCAGGCGCCGCATGTTGACCTGGTCCAGCGCGTAGGGCACGACGGTGGACATCACCGCCACTCCCACGACCGCCAGGAGCGTGCCGGTGCTGCTCAGGGCGCGCAGGGCCGTGGGGGCGGACAGGGGCAGGTAGGCCAGGCTCCCGGCGACGGCGGCCACGGCCAGGGCGTCGATGCCCGCCCCGGCACTGGCCACGGTGCGGCCCAGGAGGATGTAGCCGGCCCAGGCGCCTCCGGCGGCCAGGGCCAGGATCATCCCCAGCCGCTGCCCGGGATCGGCCAGGTCGAGGCCGAGCCCGGAGATGAAGACCACTCCTGCCAGGGCCAGGACGGCCGCCACGCGCGGCATCCAGCCGCGACCGGTGATGAGGGCGACCGCCACGGGCCCCAGGAACTCCAGGGAGACAGCGGTCCCCAGCGGCAGGTGGTCGATGGAGGCGTAGAACAGGACGTTCATCGTGGCCATGGCGATGCCGAAGGCGGTGCTCAGCACCAGCTCGCGGGCGGTCCAGCCCCGCTGCCAGGGCCGCCTCCAGGCCAGGAGCACCAGGGCCCCGATGGTCACGCGCCACCAGGCGACCGTGGTGGAGGGCATGAGGGCGAACAGGGCGACGGCGAAGCCCGCCCCCACATAGGTGGACAGGCCGGCGCACATGAAGATGAGCGGCGCCGGGATGGCCGCGATGAGGCCGATGGGGCGCCCACCCCCTCGTGGGGGCAGGTGCTGCGCCGGGGGGCGGGCCCCGGCAGGGGCGTCATCGGATTCGGGGGGCAGGTCGGACACCGCCCCATTGTGGCGCACATCTTCAGCCGCCCCGGAAGCGGTCCTCCGATGCCGATCCGCGCCATGGCGCCGTCGAGCCGCGCGGGCGGGGCTCGAAGATGTGCAGCGCAAGCCGCCTTGCACATCTTCGGCCTCTGCGGCGACGGGATCATGCGGGAAACCCGCCCTCGGCCGGGCCCGCACGGCCTGAAGATGTGCAACGGCGGGGGCTCAGCCCAGGACGGCGGCTGCCACCAGGATGACGGGGACGAAGCCGGCGGTGGTCAGCAGGATGGTGTCGCGCGCCAGGTCCTGGGCCGTGCCGTAGCGGGAGGCGTACATGAAGACGTTCTGCGCGGTGGGCAGGCCGGCCACCACCACGGGGATGAGCAGATCTGCGCCGTCCAGCCCCATCGCCAGCCCGAGGAGCCCTGCCAGGACCGGCATGACCAGCAGCTTCCAGGCCACGGCCCACCACAGGGGGCTCCCGGGCCGGCGCGCCTCCGGGCCCGGATCCGCCCGGCGCCCGAGGCTGGGCGGGCCCGGGGCCCCGGCCAGGCTCATCCCCAGGGCGAGCATCATCAGGGGGACGGCCACCGCCCCGAGCAGCTCCAGGACCCGGGCCAGCGGCCCGACCGAGGCCTCCGAGACGTCCCACTCGGCCAGGTTGAGGGACACCCCGGCCACCACCGCCCACAGCAGCGGGTTGCGCAGGGGCGCGGTGAGGGTGGCGAAGCGGGAGGGGCTGCCGCGGCGGGTGGCGGCGTCGAGCACGGTGAAGGCGGCCGGGGTGATGACGAGGAGCTGGAGGAGCAGGATGGGGGCGATCGGCGTGGCCTCCCCCAGGATCAGGATGCTCACGGGGATCCCCAGGTTGGCGGCGTTGACGTACCCCGAGCAGATGGCGGCGACCGCGGCCTCGGCCCGGGGGCGGGCGAGGATGAGCCGGTGCAGGATCCAGGCCGTGATGATGGCGGCCAGCTCGGCGGCCACTGCGGCGGCGGTCGTGGGCGAGAGCGCGGCGTCGAGGTCGGCGCGGCTGAGGGTGAGGACGAGCAGTGCGGGGGTGGCGGCGAAGAAGCACACCCGGGTCAGGATGCTGTCGGCGTCGCGGGGCAGGGCGCCGGTGCGCACCAGGAGCCAGCCCAGGGCGATGACCACGCCGAAGACGGCCAGGCCCTCGAGGACCTCAGTCATGCTCCCCTCCCCCGGCCCCGCGGGGCCCGGGGAGGGCCCTGGGACGGCCGTCGCAGCCCGCTGACCCGCGCTGGGCCCTGGGACGGCCGTGGGGCTGGTGCCGCAGTGCTGCGCCGGGGCGCGCGGGCGGTGCCGGCCCCCGGCCGGCCCTCATCCGATGGGCTCCAGGTCCACCCAGGTCCCGACATGATCGGAGACGACGAAGGGCCGCGTGCCCCAGTCCGTGGCCTGGAGGAGGGGGCCCGAGGCGGCGGCCTCGGCGGGGCCGAGGGGCCGGCCCGCGGCGTCGACGGGCCAGGGGTCGGTCAGCAGGTGGTCGATGCGGTGGGCGGGCGCGGCGGCGGGGAAGGTGGGGCCGGCGCCCAGCGGTCGGCCGATGCCCAGCGGCGCCAGGTGCTCCTCGCGCAGGTTGTAGTCCCCGATGAGCAGGTGGGGCCCCGGCAGCTCGGACAGGCGGCGCCAGGCTGCAGCGAGCTGCTTGGCAGCGGTGTCGCCGCGCGTGGCCAGGTGGGTGGAGGCGGCGCTGAGGCGGGTTCCGTCGGGCAGGGTGATGACGGCGGTGACCATCACCCTGTTGGAGGCGGTGAACACCTTGTAGGAGCGAGGGTTCCAGGCGTGCTTGCCGCGGCGCACCCACGACGAGGGGCCCCGGCCCAGGCGCAGGTTCCCCCAGGACTCCACGGGGTGGCGCGAGAGCAGGGCGTTGCCGTAGCCGATGGGCCCGGCACCGACGGTGGCGCGCATGAGCCCCAGCGGGTCGTGGCGGGCCGCGGTCAGCTCCGCGCGCAGGGGCCGGCGCCGCAGGCCCACCGCCGGACCCGCGTAGGAGGCGGCGAAGCGGTGGAAGGACATGTCCAGCGCCCGGGCCAGGAAGGCGGCCTGATCCAGCCGCCCGGAGCGGGGCTGGCCCAGGTCCACCTCCTGGAGGGCGACGACGTCGGGGGCCAGCTCGGCGATCTGCTCGGCCAGGGCCTCCATGACGGTGCGGGCGATGGCCGGCGAGGAGATGTCCGCCTTGGCCAGGGATCCGGTGGCGGCACTGCCGTCGCCGGCTCCCGCCCCGGGCAGTCCGTGCTGCAGGTTGAGGCTCAGGACGCGCATGGTCGGCCCCCTCTACTGGGCGCGGATGCCGGCGGCCCCTGCGGCCGGATCATCGGCGTCGAAGGTCAGGCTCACGGAGTTCATGCAGTAGCGCTGGCCGGTGGGGGTGGAGGGGGCGTCGTCGAAGACGTGCCCCAGGTGGGAGTCGCAGGTGGCGCAGCGCACCTCGGTGCGCACCATGCCGTGGGAGGTGTCCGAGAGCAGCCTCACGGCGGCGGAGTCCTTGGGATCGTAGAAGGAGGGCCAGCCGCAGTGGGAGTCGAACTTGGTGGTGGAGCGGAAGAGCTCGGAGCCGCAGCCCCGGCACCGGTAGATGCCCTCGCGGTGCTCATCGAGGAGCTCTCCGGTGAAGGGGCGCTCGGTCCCCGCCTCGCGCAGGACGTGGTACTCCAGGGGGGTCAGGGCGGCACGCCACTGGGCGTCGGTGCGGGCGGCGGCCGCTGGGTCGATCGTCATGGGGCTATGGTGGCGCGGCTGCCGGGCCGGCGCGAAGCCCGTTCACGCAGCGGGAACTCCCCACTTTCGACAATTTGCATGAGATCGGCGTTTTCCGGGCCTGGAGAAGTACGATCTCATGCAAATTGTCGAAAAGAAGGGGTGGGGGTCAACGCGGGCCGAGGCCGCCCCTGCGGGCGCGGCGCAGCAGGGAGCGCCCCTTGGACACGGCGCGCAGATGCGCCGGCAGGGCGGGCACCTGCTCCTGGCCCGGCGCCCCGGCGCCCTCGGGCTCCTCCCCCTCATCCCGGGCACCGCTCTCAGTGCGCTGGCGGGCCACGAGCTCCTCGGCCATGCGGGCCACCTGCTCGGGCGCGAGGTCACGGGCGACCTCCACCTGCTCGACCTCCACCCGGGTGCGCGGCAGGGCGTAGGGGGCCTCGCGCTGGAGCCAGTCGACGAGGCCCTCGCGCACCTGGGCCTTCAAGGCGCCGACATCGCCGGAGTCCTTGCCGGACAGGGTGATCCTCACCGACAGGGTACCGCCCACCGCGTTGGCGACCTCCAGGGCGGCCTGGCGCCCGTCCCAGACGGTCGAGCCGGCCACGATGCGGGCCAGCTCGGCCCTCAGGGCGGCGATGGGGGCGCGCCAGTCCAGATCCAGATCCAGGTGGCCGATCACCTGGGTGCCGCCGCGGGACCAGTTCTCGAAGGGGTTCTCGGTGAAGTACGTGGAGGGCAGCACCACGCGCCGCTCATCCCAGGTGCGCAGGACGACGTAGGCCAGGGTGATCTCCTCGATGGTGCCCTGCTCGGAGGCGGCCACCACGAGGTCCCCCACCCGGATGGCGTCGGTGGTGGCCAGCTGGACCCCGGCGAAGACATTGCTCAGGGTCGAGCGCGCCGCCAGACCGGCGATGACCGAGACCAGACCGGCCGAGGCGAAGAGGGACCCCATGGCCACATGCGCGCTGGGGAAGGTCATGATGGCCCCCACCAGGCCGAGCACGATGACGATGACCTCCACCACGCGGCGCAGGATCTGGGCCTGGGTGGTCACGCGGTTGGAGCGCCCGACGTCGCTGGAGGAGCGCATGGTCTTGACCACCGTGGTCTCCAGCGCGCGGGTGGTGCTGGCGGCCAGCCAGGTGGCCGCCAGGATGACGGCGATGAGCAGCGCGTGCAGGACGATCTGGTGGGTCGAGCTCCGGCTCTGCCCCATGACCGCCACCTGCGCCCCGGCATAGGCGCCGGTGAGCGCTCCGGCGGCGTACCCGGCGGTGCGCCCGAAGCGGGCCAGCTCGGCGTAGAGCAGGCGCCGCCCGCCCATGATGCTCAGCAGGCGCAGGACCACGAGGACCACGGCCAGGCCGATGAGCGCCCCCAGGCCCGCCTTCCAGGCGATGGTCAGGAAGTCGACGGTGGTCTCCTGGATGACCTCCACGGTCTCGGTGACGTCCAGGGTCGGCGTCGTCGAGGGCATGCCCTCCCCCGGGGTGGCGGGGGCATCGGGCGTGGGGCTGGGGGTGGGAGTGGGAGTGGGGGTTTCCACGGGCGGGGTGGAGCCGTCGGGCGGGGCGGTGGCGGCGCGGAGCATGGGCCCACAGTAGGCCGAGCGCCTGTGCCCGCACTGCAGGCGGGCGAGGACCGCCCTCGATGAGGAGCCCCACCGTCAACGGCGAGAGCCCGCACTCGACATACTACGGCTGCCGTACTACGCTAGAGGCATTATCCCTACAGCCCAGGCAGGAGAGCGATGATCAGCGCAGATGCCATTCGCGGATACGTCGACCTCATCATCCTGTCCCTGCTGAGCCGGCAGCCGTCCTACGCCTACGAGCTGGCCAAGACGATCACGGAGACATCCGCGGGCCAGTACACCATCAAGCAGACGACGCTCTACACCGCGCTCAAGCGCCTGGAGGCCGCGGGGCTGAGCGCCTCCTTCCAGGACGTCTCGGAGTCGGGCAAGCCCCGCACCTACTACCGCCTCACCCCCCGGGGCCAGGAGCAGCTGAGCGCCAAGCTCCTGGAATGGGCGGCCACCAAGGACCTCATCGACCGCTTCACCGAAGGGCATCACTGATGGACACCATCGACACATTCCTCGACGCCATGTTCGCCCCCTACCCCGCCACGGAGCGCCTGAGGGAGGCCAGGGCCGAGCTGCGGGCCATGATGGAGGACGCCTACCACGACGCCCTGGCCTCCGGCCGCACCCACAACGAGGCGGTGGGCCGGGTCATCACCGATTTCGGCAACCTGGAGGAGCTGGCACCCGTTCTGGGCATCGCCTCCGAGCTGCGGGCCGACGACGCCGGGACCGGCAGCACGGCCGGCGCCGCCCGGCCCGGCCCGCCCGCCGCCGACCCCGACTACCCGGTGGTCACCCTGCCCCAGGCCCGGGCCCTGGCCAAGGCGCGGCGGGACACCGCCTCGACCCTGGGCCATGCGGTGGCCGCCTTCGTCCTCGCGCCCGCCGCGCTCATCGCCCTGACGGACCTGGCCGAGCACGGCAGGATCGCCATGGGGGAGCCGGAGGCCAACGTCATCGGCCTGGCCCTCACCCTGGCAACGGTGGCCGCGGGCGTGGTCATGCTCGTGCGGCGCCGCGCGGCCTTCGCGGGGGTCGGCCACCTGCTCACCGGGCGCTTCACCCGGGACCCCGTGGTCTCGGCCTGGGCGGCGCGCGAGCGCCAGGGCCACGAGGTGGAGCGCTCCAAGAAGCTGTCCATCGCGGTCGCCCTGTGGATCATGGCGGCACTGCCCCTGATCGCCAGCGGCATGCTCGCCTCCCGCCCCGGGGCCGATCAGGGCTGGACCGGGCCGGCCACGGCCCTGACCCTGTTCCTGGTGGCGATCGGCCTGCAGATCTACCTGCCGGCCTCCTGGTCCTCCACCACCCACAGCACCCTGACCACCCAGGGGCGCCCGGCCGCAGAGGGGCGCGGGCAGGGCGGCGATGGGGGCGCGCGCTGGGAGGAGGACGAGGACGACCCGCTCATCGGCCTCGTGGCGAGCGTCTTCTGGCCCGCCTGCGTCATCCTCTACCTGCTGTGGAGCTTCCTGTGGGACGCCTGGGACCGCTCCTGGATCCTGTGGCCCGTGGCCGGGCTGGCCTTCGGCGCCTTCGCCGGGGCGCGCTCCTCCCTGCGGGCGCGCGGCCGCCCCACCCGCCAGCGCCGCTGAGCCGCACCGGCTCGCCCAGGGCGGCCCGGGGCGGCCTGGGCGAGCCGGTGATCCGGCACTCGCCTCAGCACAGGCGAAAGGCCCGGATCCTTGTGGGATCCGGGCCTACCGCAGTGGCTCCGACCGGCGTCGATCCGGTGACCTTTCGATTTTCAGTCGAACGCTCTACCAACTGAGCTACAGAGCCTCGGGATGGATTCGGTCCGATCATTCCTGATCGGACCGACTCGCTCCGCGACCTCGACGGGACTTGAACCCGCGACCTCCGCCGTGACAGGGCGGCGCGCTAACCAACTGCGCCACGAGGCCATGACTGGCATTCACTTGCACGAATCCGTACCCCCAACGGGATTCGAACCCGTGCTACCGCCGTGAAAGGGCGGGGTCCTAGGCCGCTAGACGATGGGGGCCCTGGGGCCTTGGCGTCGTCGCGCCTCGAACCGGGTAGAACACTAAGGGCCGCATCTTCCCCGGCGCAAATCCCTGGCGCGTGAGCCTTAGCACAGACCGTGCCGCCCCGCCTCGGGGCCCTTGGCCCCGCCCCTGGCGGCGGGCCGCCGGCGACCTGCCCGCGGCCCGCCCGTGCGACCGCCGCCCCGCCCTCGGCCCATGGGCCGTGGCAGGCTGTGACCATGACCCTCCCGCCCATCGAGCCCCCCGTGCCCGTCCCCGGCATGTCCGAGGAGGACTTCGAGCGGGCCGTGGGCGACGCCCTGGACCAGATCCCACCGGAGCTGGCCGATGCCATGGACAACGTCGTCGTGCTCATCCAGGACGAGCCGGACCCCGACATGCTCCACCCCGAGGACTATGACGGGCAGGGCCGCCCCACGCTCCTGGGGCTCTACGACGGCACGCCCCTGACCGAGCGCGACGAGGGCTGGTCCATGGTCCTGCCCGACCGGATCCTCATCTTCCGCGGCCCCCTCCAGCGCTGGTGCGCCACGCGCGAGGAGCTGGTCGAGCAGATCATGGTGACCGTCATCCACGAGGTCGCCCACCACTTCGGCATCGACGACGAGCGGCTCCACGAGCTGGGCTGGGCCTGACGCCCTGAGCCGCGGGCGCCGTCCAGGGCCGCCCGGGAGCGCCTGAGAGCACCCGGGAACGCCCAGGACCACTGCCGCATCGCGCCGATGCCCTATGGTCGTGACCATGAGTGAGGAGCGCGACCCGAGCACGCCGGACGCCGCCGTCCCCGACTCCACGGGCCCTGCGGCAGCCAGGACCTCCCGGGCCCCCGCAGCCCCCGGGGATCTGCATGCGCGGCGCCGTCCCGTCATCATGACGGCGCTCCTGGGCGCTGCAGCCCTGGCCGGCTGCGGCGCCCAGGAGGCCTCATCGGGCTCCGGCTCCCCGCAGGCCTCCCGGCCGGCTCCCGCCGCGAGCCCGCCTCCCCAGACAACGGCCCCAGGAGCTCCCGGCGCCCCCGACTCGATGGCCCCATCGACCGCCGCCCCCTCCTCCGACCCGCTGGAGGGCTGGACCCTGGAGGAGAAGGCCGGCCAGCTCATCATGGTGGGCGTGGAGGCCGACGCCCCCTCGCCCCTGGCCTCGGCGGCCATCACCGACCACCACGTCGGCGGGGTCTTCATCGCCGGGCGCACCCAGGCCGGGAGCCGGGCCATCAGCGCCCTCATCGGCTCGCTGACCGGCCCGCCCTCCGCCACCGGCGGCAGGGCGCCGCTGCTGGTGGCCACGGACCAGGAGGGCGGCCAGGTCCAGGTGCTCTCGGGCCCGGGCTTCTCCCCCATCCCCTCCGCCGAGGAGCAGGCGGCGCTGCCCACCGATGAGCTGCTGGCCTCGGCCCGCGCCTGGGGGCAGGAGCTGTCGGCCTGCGGGGTGACGATGAACCTGGCGCCGGTGGCCGACCTGGTCGACGTCGCGGATCCGGCCTCCAATGAGCCCATCGGGCGGTGGGGGCGCCACTACGGCCGCGATGCCGCCGCCGTCAGCGCCCAGGCCGCGGCCTTCGCCCAGGGCATGGGCGAGGCCGGGGTCATCGCCGTCTACAAGCACTTCCCCGGCCTGGGCCGGGTGGCCGAGAACACCGACACCGCGGCGGGGGTGACCGACACGACCACCTCGCGCTCGGGGGACGCCGCCGTCTCGGTCTTCGCCGGCGCCGTCAGCGGCGGCGCCCAGGTGATCATGATGTCCTCGGCCACCTACACGCTCATCGACGCCTCGGCGCCCGCGGTGTTCTCACCGGTCGTCGTCACCGACATGCTGCGGGGCGAGATGGGCTTCACCGGGGTGATCATGACCGACGACGCCTCCACCGCCGTCCAGCTCCAGCAGTGGGAGCCGGGCGAGCGGGCGGTGCGCGCCGTCCGGGCGGGCTGCGACCTGGTGCTGGCCTCGGCCGATGCGAGCACCGCCGCTCCCATGGCGCAGGCCCTGGTGGCCGCGGCGCAGGCCGACCCCTCCCTGGCCGCGCGCATCGATGAGTCGGCGCGCCGCATCCTGGCGCTCAAGAGCTCCCGGTAGAGGGGCCCGGCGGCTGACCGCGGGCCGCCCGGCGGCCCGCCTCAGCGGGACTTGGTGGTGCCCTCGGGCGGCCCGGTGGTGTCCATCCTCTTGGCCAGGCAGTGCTCGGCGGAGTAGCCCTGGGCGTCGCACCAGGCGTTGGCCTCCTCCGCGCTGGAGTAGGGGATGCCGGCCAGCGTCACCCACCAGCCCTGGCCCGGCTCGAAGACCGGCCACTCGTCGCTGTCGACGAGCACCGCGGTGGTGTGCTCCTGGCGCAGGGCGAGGAACTCCGCCAGCGCGGAGCGCGCATCCCAGGTCCGCCCCTCGGCGACCAGGCCCGGCCGCTTCGAGGACAGCTGAGGGGTCCATCTGCCCACCAGGGAGCCGCGGACGCCGGAGCGGCCCTGCTCGATGTACCAGCTCAGGGCCTCCGAGGCGGCGGCCTCCTCCCCGGAGGCGTCGGTGCTGGTCTCGGCGGCGCTCACCGCGCCGGGGCTGACCAGGCCCTGGGTGCCCAGGGTGGTGGCGGAGGCCCGGCTGAGGAGCACCTTGCCCGTCATCGCCTCCACCCCCTGCGCGCTGCTGCCGGCGGGGGCGAGGTCGGCCGCTGTGCGGAAGTAATGGCCCGACCCGTAGGTCAGTTCGAGTGCCGCCCCCTCGGTGGGGATGATGAGGGGAGTGCGGGAGAAGTCGAACTCCCCGGAGGCGACGACGGCGTCGGCCATGCCCCCGCCACTGGTGCTCGAGGGCCCGTACAGGTTGATCCGAACCGCCGCCCCGTCGAGGAAATCGCCCTGCGCGCAGGGGCTGGTCACCTTGACCCGGGCGCTGAGGGAGCCCTGCTCATCCGTGACGGACATGACCTGGACGGCGGGGGCCGTGCCGCAGGAGGTGATGGGGCCCGTGCTCGTCGCCGAGGGGATCCCTCCGGCGGCCTCGGCGCCCGCCGCCTCATCGGCCTCGGCCCCGGTGGCCCGCTGGCCGCCGGCCTCGTCCTCCGAGCCCCCGCCGGACAGGCGGGAGCCCAGGAGAGCTCCACCGCCACCGACGATGATGACCAGCAGCAGCACGATGATGCCCACCAGGAGCCTGGTCGTTGAGGAGCGCCGGGACTCCTGGGCCTGGGCCCGGTACGGGGCCTGCACCGGGTAGGAGGGCGCGTAGACGCTCCCCGAGGCCGCCAGCGCGGAGGGCTCGTAGGCCTCGGGGGCCGCACTGGGGGTCTCAGCCCAGGCGGCGATGTCCTCCGCCGACGGCGGGGGCGCGGGGAAGCCGATCGTCTCAGGGGAGTCCGCCTGCGCAGGCCCATCAGCCGTGGCGCCATCGGGCCCGGCCCCATCGGACCCGGCATCGTCCGGCTCGCCCCCACCAGGCCCGGCCCCATCAGGCCCGGCATCGTCCGGCTCGCCCCCACCAGGCTCAGCCCCGTCGGGCCCAGTGCCCTCGGGCCGGCCCGTCCCAGTCAGGTCCTCGCCGTCGGCGCCATCAGCAGTCGCAGGCGCACCGTCCTCCACCGAGTCCGCGACATCGCCGGCATCATCATCCTGAGCGGTATCGCCCTCGAGGTCATCATCGGCGGCCCGCTGCTCGCCGCCCTCGGCAACCGCCCCCTGAGCGTCGGGCTCCTCGGCGCCCCCAGGCCCACCGTCATCAGCAAGGCCTCCAGCATCCTCAGCTCCGTCGTCCTGCGCGGACTCCCCCTCGACGCCGGGCCCAGCGTCGTCGGCCCCGCCGTCCGAGAGCCGCTCGTCCTCCTCGCCGCCATCCCCCACCCCCGCGGGCGGAGCATCCTGGGCCTCGGCCCCTGAATCAGCAGAAGCGCCGCCGGACCCCTCCCGCGCCATCCCCTCCGCGGGCCCGGCCCCCTGAGCCTCCAGCCAGAGGAGCAGATCATCGTGGATGCTCGGATTCGTCATCAGCGCGCTCCGCAGATCCGGCCGGTTGCGGGCAATAGCGGTCTGCAGGTCCGGGTCGGCCGTCTGCGCGGCGAGCACCTGATCCGCCCGCGAGGCCTCGATGATCAGTTGCAGGGGGTCCATAACAAAGCCTTCCTCGATCGCCGGACTTGGAGTGGATGACAGTGGATAACCGGGCCCGTTCCTGCAACCACCGGGCCCGATCCCATCCTAGCCACCACCCTGTGACGCCCATGTGGGCCTCATGGGCCGGCCTCTCCCGCCCGTCCCGCCGGACCACCCGGCCCTCCTTCGCGAGGACCCCCGCATCCCGTCCGCAAGGAGGAGTGACTCGCCCCACTATCATGAGAGAATCCCACGGACACCAGCACCATCGACGGCTCGGGCCCCCGGCGGCCCCGCCCACCGGCTGTCCGCATCCATCAACCGCCCGTTCTGATCACCCTCCCGGCACGCACCGCCCATCACGATCCACCAGGACGGGCGGGGCATGCGACTGGACCCCGCCCGCCACCCACCTCAGCCCTCCAGGAGGCTTCTCATGAGTTCTGCGCCAGTGTCCCTGCTCTCCCCGCATCGGCCTGTCGAGGATCCGGTGGTCCGGGCCCGGGGACTGACGAAGGTCTACGGCCGGGGATCGGGGGCGGTGACCGCCCTGGACGCCGTCGACGTCGATATCGCCCGGGCACGCTTCACCGCGATCATGGGGCCCTCGGGATCGGGCAAGTCGACCCTCATGCACTGCCTGGCGGGCCTGGACTCGGTCAGCGGCGGGCAGATCGTGCTCGACGGCCTGGAGGTCTCGGCCATGAGCCAGCGCCGCCTGACGCGGCTGCGCCGGGAGCGGATCGGCTTCATCTTCCAGTCCTTCAACCTGGTGCCGACCCTGACGGCCGCGGAGAACATCACGCTGCCCCTGGACATCGCCCGCACCAAGGTGGACAAGCAGCGCTTCGACCAGGTCATCGAGGCCGTGGGGCTGACCGACCGCCTGAGCCATCGGCCCGCCGAGCTCTCGGGGGGCCAGGTCCAGCGGGTGGCCTGCGCCCGGGCACTGGTGGGCTCCCCCGCCGTCGTCTTCGCCGATGAGCCCACGGGGAACCTGGATTCGCGCTCCACCGAGCAGGTCCTGGCCATCCTGCGCTCGAGCGTGGACGCCCTGGGCCAGTCGGTGGTCATGGTCACCCACGAGCCCGAGGCCGCGGCGTGGGCCGATACGGTGGTCTTCCTGCGCGATGGGCAGGTGGTGGCCGAGCTGGCCGACCCCGATCGCGACCGGGTCCTCGACGCCCTGCGCGATCTGGGCGAGGGCGGGGGCCCCGCAGCCGCCCCGGGCGCCACCGGCCAGCAGCGCGAGCCGGGGGCCGAGTGATGCTCAGGGTCACCTGGCGCTCCATCCGCGCCCATGTCAAGCAGTTCGTCCTGACCACCTTCGCCGTCGTGCTGGGAGTGGCCTTCCTGTCAGGGACCCTGGCCCTGCGCGCGGTCATGTCCGACACCTTCTCCGCCCTGACGGCCTCCACCTTCACCGCCGACCTCTACCTCACCGGCCGGACCGTGGGCGACCCCACGACCTCCTCCAACGTCCAGTCCCAGCCCATCGACGCCTCCCTGGCCCAGGAGGCGCAGGGCGTCGAGGGCGTGGAGACCGCCAACCCGGGGGCCAGCATGCCCGGGGTCCTGGTGGGCGCCGACGGCGCCCCCGTGACCACCGGGGGCGCGCCCACCCTGTTCATCCCCCTGTTCGAGCGCGAGCCGGGGCTGACCTGGGTCGAGGGGCGGCGCCCGGCCGGCGCCGAGGAGATCGCCCTGGAGTCCGGCGCCCTGGAGCGCTCGGGCCTCAAGATCGGGGACACCACCCATGTGGTCCTCCAGGGCCGGCCCATGGAGGTCACCGTCGTCGGCGAGCTGTCCTACGGCACCACCATGGCCGGGGCCAGCATCATCGGCATGGACGGCGACTGGCTGGTGCCCATGGCCGCACCGGACGGGAAGATCTCCTCGGTGTCCATCAGCGTGGCCGACGGCGCTGAGACCGGCACCGTCAAGGAGTCCCTGGCCCAGATGGTGCCCGACGGCGTCGAGGTCAGGACCCGCGCCGAGATGATCGATGAGACCAATGCCTTCATCGAGCGGATCCTGGGATTCGTCCAGACCTTCCTGCTGGTCTTCGTGGTGCTGGCGATGTTCGTGGGCTCCTTCATCATCATGAACTCCTTCGCCATGAGCGTGCGCCAGCGGGTCAGGGAGTTCGCCCTGCTGCGGGCGGTGGGGGCCTCGCCGGGCTCGGTGTTCGGCGTGGTCTTCTGCCAGGCCCTGGTCATCGGCATCGTCGGCTCGGCGCTGGGCGTGGTGGTCGGCGCCGGCCTGCTCAAGGGGCTGGTGGCCCTGCTCGATGCGATGGGCATGCCCCTGACCGACGGGGTGCCCATGACCCCCGCCATCATCGCCGTGTCCATGGTCGTGGGGATCCTGGTCACCGTGGTGGGCGCGCTCATGCCGGCGCGCGAGGCCGCGACCACCCATCCGGTGGAGGCCATGCGCGGGGTCAGCGGGGCGCGGGAGAAGCCCCTGGTGGTGCGCACCGTCATCGGCGCCCTGGTCCTGGCCGGGGGCGCGGCGGCCGTGGCCGCCGCCTGGGCCGGGGAGGAGCTGGACCAGCGCCGGCTCGTCCTGGGGCTGGGGGCCGCCGGCATCCTGCTGGGCCTGCTGGTGGTCTCGCCCGTGCTGGCCCGCCCCGTGGTGGGGGTCATCGGCCTGCCCTTCCGGCTGCTGCGGCCCGCCGGGCGCCTGGCGGTGCGCAACATCGTGCACAACCCGCGGCGCACCGCCAACACCTCAGGGGCCCTCATGGTGGGCATGGCCCTGGTGTGCGCCGGGGCCACCATCGCCGCCTCGGTCAACTCCTCGGTCTCCGATGAGGTCAACACCTCCATGAGGGCCGACCTGCTCATCCAGCCGGCCTCCGGCGCGGCCCAGGCCTCCCTGAGCCCGCAGATGGTCCAGCAGATCAACGAGCTGGACCAGGTGGCCTCCACCACGGGGTTCACGGCCCACAGCGCCGCCATGACCCGGCCCGACGGCACCCAGGCCGTGGCCGGCCTGGCCGTCGTCGATCCCACCGCCTACAGCCGGTCCTTCGACCCCAGGATGTCCTCGGGATCCCTGTCCGACCTGGACCAGACCCATGTCATCGCCTTCGAGGGCTCCGAGCTGGCCCTGGGCGAGACCGTGACCCTCACCGGCTCCAACGGCACCGTGCAGGCCACCGTGGCCGGCATCGCCGACCCCCGCGGCGTCCAGTCCCACCTCTACGTCTCACCCGACACCGCCGCCGCGGTGGGATCCCTGAGCGGCGCCACCCCCACCCGGAGCGATGAGGTCCTGGACTCCCCGATGGGCCTGTTCGTCACCCTGGAGCCGGGAGCGGACCTGGAGGCGGTGCGCGACCGGATCCAGGACATCGTGGCCCCCACCTACGTCTACCAGGTCATGGACCACCAGCAGGTCTCCGACCAGATCGGCCAGAGCGTCAACCAGACCCTGGGCATCCTCTACGCCCTGCTGGGCCTGTCCATCGCCATCGCCATCCTGGGCATCGTCAACACCCTGGTGCTCTCGGTGGCCGAGCGCACCCGGGAGATCGGCCTCATGCGCGCCGTGGGACTGGGGAAGTCCCAGCTGGCCGGCGAGATCATGGTCGAGTCGGTCCTCACCGCCCTGTACGGCACCGTCCTGGGAGGGGCCACCGGCATCATCCTGGCCGCCGCCCTGCGCAAGGTCCTGGAGGATGACGGCCTGACCTCCCTGACCATCCCCTGGGGCCAGTTGGTGGCGATGCTCGTCATCTCCGTGATCGTCGGCCTCATCGCCGCCCTGTGGCCCGCCCTGCGCGCCTCGCGCCTGCCCGTCCTGGAGGCCATCGCCACCGAGTGACCGCCCGGCCGGACCCCGCGCAGCAGGAGAAGCAGCGGAACCTGCACTAGCCTGAGGAGCACTATGCCCTCCTCTGCGCCCTCCCCGCTCGCGCGGGTCCTGCCCTCCGCGCACAGCGCCCTGACGGCCGCCCCGCACGCGCCCCTGCCGCAGCCTCCCCTGACCGGCAGCGGGGCGCTCCTGGTGTGGCTGCTGCGCCGGGCCGCTGTGCCGGTGCTCATCGCGACCGCGGCCGCCTGCGTCGCCAACGTCATCCAGGCAGTGGTCCCCGCCTTCCTGGGCGCCGCCCTGGACGCCGGTATCGAGAACGGCCTCAACGCCGGGATCTGGCGGATCTGCCTCACACTCATGGTGCTGTTCCTCCTCTACGCCGTGGGCGACACCATGCTGTCCTACTTCGGCGTCGTGGCCTGGATGCGCACCACCTTCGACGTCAGCCGGCTGGTGGGGCGCCAGGTCTCCATCACCGGGGCAGACCTGGGCCGCCAGGCCTCCACTGGCGAGATCGCCTCCATCATCGCCTCCGACGCCCAGTACCTGGGCAACTTCATCGAGCGCCTCCCCCAGCTCCTGGGGGCCGCCGTCTCCTTCGCGGTCGTCGCGGTCCTCATGCTGCGCACCTCCGTGCAGCTGGGAACCATCGTCATCATCGGCATGCCCCTGGTGGCCTGGATCGTCACCCTGGTCATCAAGCCCCTGCAGCGCCGTCAGGCCCATCAGCGCGAGGCCCAGGCCGAGGTGACCACCATCACCACCGACACCGTGGCCGGGCTGCGCATCCTGCGGGGCATCGGCGGCGAGGACGTCTTCGCCCGCCGCTACATGCAGGCCTCCCAGGAGCTCAGGCGCCGCGGGGTGGAGGTGGCCGGCACCCAGTCCATCCTCATGAGCCTCCAGGTCCTCCTGCCCGGGCTGTTCGTGGCCGCAGTGGTGTGGGCCGCCGCCCGGATCGCGCTGAGCGGGGGGATCACCCCCGGGGCGCTGGTGACCTTCTACGGCTACACCGCCTACCTGTCCTGGCCGCTGTGGGTCTTCTCCAACTCCGTGCAGGACTACACGCGGGCCGTCGTCGGGGCCCGGCGGCTCGCCAGGCTCCTGAGGGTGACTCCTGCCGCGGGCTCGGTCCGCGAGCGCCTGGACCTGGACCCCGCCCGCGCCTTCCCCACCCGCGGCGACCTGGTGGACACCTCCACCGGCCTGCGCCTGATCGAGGGGCGCATGACCGCCCTGGTGGCGCAGGACCCGCAGGTGGCGGCGGATGCGGCCACCCGCCTGGGCCGCTTCTCGGACGCCGGGCCCACGGTCGCCCTGGCCGGGCGGCCCCTGGCCAACATGCCGCTGGAGAAGGTGCGCGCCAGCATCGTCGTGTCCGGGGCCACGGCGCAGCTGTTCACCGGGACCCTGCGCGAGGCCCTGGATGTGCGCGGCGCCGGCGCCCCGGTGCCCGCGGATCTGGGGGCGCTCATCCGCGCCGAGGCCGAGCGCGCCGCAGTGGCCGACGTCGACCAGCAGGTCCGCTCCCACCAGCGCCACGCCCCCGGGGACGACAGGCTCCTGGAGGCGTTGGAGATCGCTGACGCCGGCGACGTGCTCACCTCCCTGGACGAGGGGCTGGCGGGGATGATCACGGAGAAGGGCCGGTCCCTGTCCGGCGGCCAGCGCCAGCGCGTGGCGCTGGCCCGGGCCCTGCTGACCGAGGCCCCCGCCCTGGTGCTCATCGAGCCGACCTCAGCCCTGGACTCCCACACCGAGTCGCGCGTGGCCAGGCGCCTGGCCCGGGCGCGCGCCGGTCGCACCACGGTGGTGGTCTCCTCCTCCCCGCTGGTGCTGGAGGTCTGCGACGAGGTGATCCTTCTGGGCGACGACGGCGCCCAGCGCGTGCGCTCCACCCACCGCGACCTGCTGGCCAAGGCCCACCTGGGCCTGCCCGAGGCGATCGCCTACCGCGCCGTGGTGGCGCGGGCCGCTGGAGAGGAGGCCGGCTCCTGATGGCGCTGCCGCTCGCCCCCGGCCGGGTCGCCCTGCGCAAGACCCTCGGGATCATGGCCTCCTACCGGGGGCGCTTCGCGGTCGTCCTGGCCCTGCAGATCGCAGCGGTCCTGGCCACCCTGGTGGCCCCCCAGCTGCTGGGGCGCCTGGTGGGCCGGGTGTCTCAGGGGCGGGCCACGATCGGGTATGTCGACACGGTGGTCCTGGTCATCATCGTGGTCACGATCGTGGGCGCGGTGATCAACCGCTACGCCCAGATGCACGCCCGCTCCCTGGGCGAGGCGGTCTTCGCCGACCTGCGCGAGCGCATGATGGGGCGCGTGGTGCACCTGCCGCTCTCGGCGGTGGAGTCCGCGGGCACCGGCGACCTGGTGGGCCGCACCACCAACGACGTCTCGCGCATCGACTTCCTCGTGCGGGTGGGGATCCCCCAGATCCTCGTGTGCGTGGTGACGATCATCTTCACGGTGGTCGCCGCCGTCCTGTCCGATCCGCTGCTGGCCCTGGCCCTGCTGCTCATCGTCCCGCCGGTGTGGGGGATGATGAGCTGGTACCTGCCGCGCTCGGTGCCCGCCTACCGGGCGCAGTCGGCGGCCTACGCCCGTCTCAACGGCGTGGTCTCCGAGACGGTGGAGCATGCCGAGACGGTGGACGCCCTGGGGATCGGCAGCCTCCGCGAGGCCGCGATCGGGGCCGCCCTCAAGGAGGCGTGGTCCTTGGAGCGCTACACCGCCGTGCTGCGGGTGGGCCTGTTCCTGGTGCTCGACGTGGCCTGGCGGGCCCCGGTGGTGCTGGTCCTGCTGTGGGGCGGGTTCCTGGCCTCCCGCGGTCACGCCACGCTGGGGGCGATCACGACGGTGGCCCTGTATGCCATGGAGCTGCGCAAGCCGGTGGGGCAGCTGATGTTCTGGATCGACCAGGTGCAGGTGGGCCAGGCCTCCCTCTCGCGCATCCTGGGGGTGGAGGAGGTCGGGGCCGACCGCCGCCCCACCGGGGAGGCGCCCCGGGGCACCCGGATGGTGCTGCGCGATGTGCGCTTCGCCTACCGCGAGGGCGTGGAGGTCCTTCACGGCGTCGACCTGGAGCTGGTGCCCGGCGAGAGGCTGGCGGTGGTGGGCCCCTCGGGCTCGGGCAAGTCCACCCTGGGGCGGATGCTGGCGGGCATCAACCCGCCGACCTCGGGCAGCGTGACCGTGGGCGGGGTGAGGCTGACGGATCTGAGCGAGGAGGAGCTGCGGCGGCATGTGGCCCTGGTGACCCAGGAGCATCACGTCTTCGTGGGGTCGATCGCCGACAACGTGCGCCTGGGGCGCCCCGATGCCGACGATGCGATGATCCGTCAGGCGCTGGAGGCGATCGGGGCGGATACCTGGGTCGATGGGCTGGCCTCGGGCATGGACACGATGGTGGGCTCGGGGCACCTGGGGCTGAGCCCCGCTCAGGCCCAGGAGGTGGCGCTGGCCCGCCTGGTGCTGCTCGATCCGCACACCCTCATCCTGGATGAGGCGACCTCCCTTCTCGATCCGCGTGCCGCCCGCACCCTGGAGCAGACCCTGTCCACGGTCCTGGCCGGCCGCACGGTGGTGGAGGTGGCCCACCGCCTCTACACCGCTCAGGACGCCGACCGGGTGGCGGTGGTCATGGACGGGCGCATCATCGAGCTGGGCACCCATGAGGAGCTGGTGGCCCTGGGCGGGGAGTATGCGAGCCTGTGGGAGGCCTGGAGCCGCGAATAGCCCCCTCCTTTCGACAATTTGCATGACATCGGCTTTCTCCGGGCCTGGAAAAGCACGATCTCATGCAAATTGTCGAAAATTGGGAGGGCGTGGGGAGGGGAGATCTCCCCATGCCGCAAGGGCGGGCCATCCCCTACAATCCTCGGCGGCACCCCTGCCGCCCCATATCCCGCCCCTGCACGGAGGTCATCGGTTGAGCACGAAGGTCGCCCTGCGGCGCGCCCAGCTGGACAGCTGGATCCACTCCCCCGCGGTGCAGAACGTCATCATGGCGGTCATCGTCATCAACTCCATAACCATCGGCCTGGAGACCGCCGTTCACGGCGCCTCCCCGATGGCCAGGATCCTGCACCTGCTCGACCACATCGCCCTGGCGGTCTTCGTGGGCGAGATCGCCATCAAGATCCCCGCCATGGGGCCGCGCCGCTTCTTCTCCAGCGGCTGGAACGTCTTCGACTTCCTGGTGGTGGCCGTGGCGCTGGTGCCCGGGGCCGGGCCCCTGTCGGTGCTGCGCACCCTGCGCATCCTGCGACTGCTGCGGGTCATCAAGTTCCTGCCGAGCCTGCGCCGCGTGGTGGAGGCGCTCATGCTCTCCCTGCCGGGGATCAGCGCCATCGCCGTGCTCATGCTCATGATCTTCTACGTGGCCGCGGTCATGTCCACCGCCATGTTCGGCCAGGCCTTCCCCGACTGGTTCGGCAGCCTGGGCAAGTCCCTCTACACGCTGTTCCAGATCATGACCCTGGAGAGCTGGTCCATGGGGATCGTGCGCCCGGTCATGGAGCACTCCCCCTGGGCCTGGGCCTTCTTCGTGCCCTTCATCCTGGTCTCGGCCTTCACCATGCTCAACCTGTTCGTCGCGGTCATCGTGGACACCATGGGGCAGATGGACGCCGCCGGGCAGGAGGAGACCACCGACCCGCAGCAGGACGAGGCCGCCGGCACAGCGCCGGCGCAGAGCCGGCCGGGCGAGGGCCCCGACACGCCGGTGAGCGGGGCCGGCGCCTCGCACCCGGCCCGGGAGGAGATCCTCAAGACCAACCCCGAGGCCCTGGCCGGGGACGAGGGGCGGGCGCCGGCCAGGCTGGCCCCCACCAGCCCCGGGACCGGGGAGGGCCTCACCGAGCTGCTGGCGGAGATGCGGGCCCTGCGAGCGGAGGTCGCGGCCCTTCGCGCACAGCACGACGACGGCGCCCCGCAGCGCTGAGCCGCAGGGCGCTCCGAGGGCTCCGCGGCCACCGCGATCGCCCCCGTGCCCGCCGCCGAGCCCGGCAGGCGCATAGGGGCCGGCGAACGCCGCCGAGCGGGACCCGGGGGCAGGCGCTGTTCCGTCGCGGCCCGGGCTATGAGATTCTTACCCCGGTGGCTCCATCCACCGACACCGTCCATAGCCGCGAAGGTCGTTCCTCCATGCCCCAGAATCAACCCCCCGCGCCACCGCCGGCACCGTCCGCGCGCGCAGGCTCCTCCAGCCCCCAGCCGTCCCTGGGCGAACTCGTCGTGCGGATCGGCGACAACATCGTCGCCCTGGTGCGCGGCGAGCTCCGCCTGGCCAAGGCCCGCGGGATGCGCATGGCCAAGACGATGGGGCTGGGCGCGGGCCTGCTGGGCGCCGCCGCCGTGCTGGCGCTCTACGCCTTCGGACTGGTGCTGGCCTCGATCGTCCAGGCACTCAGCCTGGCCCTGCCGGCATGGGCGGCCAGCCTCATCGTGGCCCTCGTCCTGCTGATCATCTGCGCGATCCTCGCCTACCTGGGCAGGAGGAGGCTCCTGGCCGCCAAGGACGACGTCCCCGACCCCAAGGCCGGTCTCACCCAGAGCGTGGAGGCCTTCAAGGGAGCGGTCAGCACCGGCCTGGAGAGGGGGGAGTCCCAATGAGCGCGGCGGCACGCAGCGCCGGCAGCAGCAAGAGGCGAGCCCCCGGCCCCACCCCCGAGGCCCTGGCGGCCGCGCAGGACGCACGGCGCCGCGCCCTGGTCTCCGACGTCGATGAGCTGGCCTCCCGCCTTGCCCCGGCCAGCCTCAAGCGCTCGGCGCGGCAGGCGGCGGACTCAGCGATGAGCACTCTGCGCGCCCGCGGCCAGGATGCGGCGGCCCAGGCCCGCAGCCGGGCCGGGGCCCTCAGCGGCCGGGCCCAGGACAGGGCCCAGGGCCTGCTGGCGAAGGCGGGCCTGTCCCGGGAGGGCGCGGACAGGAGTGCCGACGACTCCCCGGAGGGCGGTCGGGCGCAGGCCTATGGGCTCGCCCCCTCCGCCGGCGCCGACGGGCAGCCGCTGGGGCGGCGACTGAGCCTGCTGCTCGATGACGCCCGCGACGGCGACCCGGTGGCCCTGGCGATCGTTACCGCCGCCGCCCTCGGCCTGGCGGGCCTCAGTGGCGTGGCGCTGGTCAAGGCGATCAGCACGCTGAGGCCGTCACCGGCAGGACCATCCCAGGGATGGCAGTGAGGCGCCAGAGCCGGGGCGCGGCGGGCGGCTCAGGCAGGGTGCCCGCGCCGAGCCCTGAGGAGATCGAGGAGGAGCTGCGGGCCCGGCGCCAGAGCCTGGCGGACTGCGTCGATGAGCTGTTCTCCCGCATCAGCCCGCGCGAGCAGGCCCGCCAGGCCGGCGGCGACCTGCGCGAGCAGGCCGGGACCCGGCTGACCGCCCTGCGGCACCAGACCGGGTCCAGGGTCTCCGAGCTGCGCCGGCAGGGGCGCGAGGCGGAGGAGCGCGCCAGGCGCGGGCTCGACCGCGCCCAGAGGGCCGGGGCGCGCCGGCTCAAGGAGACCGGCTCGCGCCTGAGAGGCCTGTTCAACACGCCCGGATGACGGCCCTCAGGCGGCCGATGGTCCTCCTGCGCGCCCCTGGGCGCCCGGGGGTGGGCGGCACCACGGCACCTGAACGTCTTCCGAATGGTGTTCCCGCACGACGACGTTGTACGGTTGGCCCACGACACATTTGACCAGGAAGAGCGCGCCCTGTGCGTGCCGTGACACGTTGGAGGGGGTCGAGCCTATGGGGCGCGGCCGTCAGAAGGCCAAGGCAACCAAGGTTGCCCGTAAGCTCAAGTACTTCAGCCCGCAGACCGATTACGCCGCTCTTGAGCGCGAGCTCGTCTCGGCGTCCTCGGGCTCCGAGGCCGAGGACGAGATCGATTACGAGGAGCTGGCCGCCAAGTACGCCGTCGATGACGACGACTGGGAGGGCTCCGACGAGGGTGGCAGGTAGGCCTCTCGGCTGACGCCCCACCGGGATAGCAGCCGGCAGGCACTGGCCTGCCGGCTGTCCCGTGCCGGGGCCCGAGTCGCGCCGGGCCCCGGTCCGCTGGCCGGTCAGCCCGCCCGGTAGTCCCCGGTCAGATCGACGCCGCCGCCGTCGACGCCCTTGGTGCCGGTCACCAGGCTCCCCTGTGGCTGGCCGTCGGCAGTGCGCACCTCGCCGAGCACCCAGGCGGGGATGCCGGCGCCCTGGGCCACCCGCAGCACGCCGTCGGCGCCGTCGGGATCCACGACGGCGACCATGCCGACCCCCAGGTTGAGGGTGGACTCCAGGTCGCTCCAGGGCACCCGGCCCAGGTCGCGCATGACCGAGAAGACGGGCGGCACGCTCCAGGAGCCGCGGTCGACCCGGGCGACGAGCCCGCGGGGCAGCACGCGGGCGAGGTTGGCGGCCAGTCCCCCGCCCGTGATGTGGGACAGGGCGTGGACGGGCCCGGCAGCGGCGGCGGGGGCCAGGGTCTCCAGCATCACCAGGCACACGCGGGTGTAGAGGCGGGTGGGCTCGAGCAGCTCCTCGCCCAGGGTCCGGCCGAACTCCGGGACGTGGCGCTCCAGGTCCCAGCCCGCGCTCCCGATGATGCGCCGCACCAGGGAGTAGCCGTTGGAGTGCAGGCCGGAGGAGCCCAGGGCCACGATCGCATCGCCCGCCCGCACCCGCTCGGCGCCCAGGAGGCGGTCGGCCTCGACCACCCCGGTCGCGGCCCCGGCGACGTCGTACTCCTGGGGCCCCAGCAGGCCCGGGTGCTCGGCGGTCTCCCCGCCCAGCAGGGGGGTGCCCACGGCCTGGCAGGCCCGGGCCACGCCGCGCACGATGTCGGCGATGCGCTCGGGCACCACGCGCCCGCAGGCGATGTAGTCGGTCATGAGCAGGGGGCGGGCGCCGACGACGATGATGTCGTCGACCACCATGCCCACCAGGTCCTGGCCGATGGTGTCGTGGATGTCGAGGGCCTGGGCGATGGCCACCTTCGTGCCCACCCCGTCGGTGGAGGTGGCCAGCAGGGGGCGGCGGTAGTCGCGCAGGGCGGTGGCGTCCACCAGCCCGGCGAAGCCCCCCACGCCCCCCACGACCTGCGGGGTCATGGTGGCACTGACGGCGGACCGCATGAGCTCGACGGCGCGGTCCCCCGCTGCGGTGTCCACCCCGGCGGAGGCGTAGGTGATCGGCTGGTGCTGCTGGTCCTCGTCGGGCACGGGTGTCATCACTGGGCTCCTTGGCGTGGGTGGGTCATGTCAGCTGGCTGCTGCGGGGCCGCCCGAGCCGAGCTCGGGGCGGGTGACCCGCCCGGCGGCCTCGCCCTGCGGCGGGTGGGGCGGGCCGGGGCGGCGGTAGGCGGAGGGCACGCGGTTGACCGGGATGGTGCCGATCGGGATGCCCGGGGCCGGTGGCGGGATCGGGTAGTCGCCGGTGAAGCAGGCCAGGCACAGCTCCTCGGCGCGCTGGTCGGTGGCCTGCACCATGCCGTCGATGGACAGGAAGCCCAGGGAGTCGGCGTTGATGGAGCGGCGGATCTCATCGAGGCCCATGCCGGTGGCGATGAGCTCGGCGCGGGTGGCGAAGTCGATGCCGTAGTAGCAGGGCCACAGCACCGGCGGGGAGGAGATGCGCACATGGACCTCGGCGGCTCCGGCCTCGCGCAGCATCCGCACCAGGGCGCGCTGGGTGTTGCCGCGCACGATGGAGTCGTCGACCACCACCAGGCGCTTGCCCTCGATGACCTCGCGCAGCGGGTTGAGCTTGAGGCGGATGCCCAGCTGGCGCAGTGTCTGGGTGGGCTGGATGAAGGTGCGCCCCACGTAGGCGTTCTTCACCAGTCCTTGGCCGTAGGGGATGCCGGAGGCCTGGGCGTAGCCGATGGCCGCCGGGGTTCCCGACTCCGGGGTGGCGATGACCAGGTCGGCATCCACGGGGTGCTCGCGCGCCAGGGCGGCCCCCATCTCGTTGCGCGAGGCGATGACGCTGCGCCCCGAGATACGGGTGTCGGGCCGGGCCAGGTAGACGTACTCGAAGACGCAGCCGGCGCGGCGGGGGGTGGCGAAGCGGGTGGAGCGCACGCCGTCGTCGTCGATCTCGATGAGCTCTCCGGGCTCGATCTCGCGCACGAAGGCGGCCCCCACGATGTCCAGGGCGGCGGTCTCGGAGGCGACCGCCCAGCCGTTGGACAGACGGCCCAGGACCAGGGGCCGCACTCCTTGGGGGTCGCGGGCCGCGTAGAGGGTGCGCTCGTCCATGAACACCAGGGAGAAGGCGCCGCGCAGCATCGGCAGGACGGTCAGCGCCGCCTGGTGCATGGTCAGGGGGGCCGGGGCGGCCGGGTCCCCCTCGCCGGCTGCTTCGGCCCGCTGGTCGGCGGCGGGGCCCCAGCCGGCCAGGCATCCGCGCTCGGAGACCAGGTTCATCAGGGCGGCGATGACCGCGGTGTCGGTGGACGAGCCGCGGCCGAGCTCGCCGGTGAGGTCCTCCCCGGAGGTCTCGCGCACGGCGGCCATGAGCTCGGGGGTGTTGGTGAGGTTGCCGTTGTGGGTCAGCGCCAGGGTGCCGCCGGCCGCCGGCCCGAGCATGGGCTGGGCGTTCTCCCAGGTGGTGGCGCCGGTGGTGGCGTAGCGGACGTGGCCGACGGCGAGGTGGCCGGCGAGGTTGGACAGGGCGGCGTCGTCGAAGACCTGGGAGACCAGGCCCATGTCCTTGTAGACCAGGATCTGCCTGCCGTTGGAGGTGGCGATCCCGGCGGACTCCTGGCCGCGGTGCTGGAGGGCGTAGAGCCCGAAGTAGCTCAGGCGGGAGACGTCCTCCCCCGGGGCCCACACGCCGAAGACGCCGCACTCCTCGCGGGGGCCATCCGCCAGGCCATCGGGCAGCTCGTCGCGGCACCCCGACGACGCCGCGGGTGCGCGGTTCAGGGAGGCAGGAGGGGCGGTCAGCGCAGGGTTCTCACCGGTGCTCACCACCCCAGTCTTCCATGCCCGGCGCCGGGCTGCGCCGTGACCCGCTGGATCGCGGCCCGTCGGGCAGGCGGCCAGCGGCAGGGCTCACACGAGGAGGAACTCGGTACGGCCGGCCGCGGGGTCGGCCCGGATGAGCCGGGCCCGCACCATCTCCCCCAGGGGCAGCCGGGCACCGCCCTGCTCCTCGCCGCCCCGGTCCTGGCCTGCCGGGTCGTGGTCGCCCCGGCCCTCCTCGCCCCGGAGCTCGGCGATGACGGCGGGCTCGGAGACCATGAGCTCTCCACGCCCCTGGCGCACGGAGAGGATGACGCCCTCGAAGACCTCCCCCTCGTGCCCGGACATGACCATGGCCTCCAGGGCTGAGATCGCGCCTCGGCCCACGGCCCTGGCCCGACGACCGGTCCGGGCCATGGCCTCGGGCAGCTCGGGCAGGGCGCTGGCCGCCCAGTCGGGCACGGGCCGGCCCGCGCACACGGCGATGCAGACCTCCTCGCCGTAGCGGTCCACCAGGCGGCGCAGGGGCGCGGTGACGTGGGCGTAGGGGGAGGCGATGGCCGCGTGGGCGGTGCGCTCGGCGCCCTCGGGGCCGGCGCCGTCCTCGGCCTCGGGCAGGGCCAGGTAGCCGGCGCCGCGGAACAGCGAGAGCGCCTGGTCCAGGAAGGCGGCATGGGCGGGCACGGCGTGATCGAGGCTGCGCACCAGCTCGGGATAGGGCAGGTCCTGGGGCCAGTCGATGCGCAGGGCTCGGGCCACGCGGCGCAGGCGCCGGTGGTCCTCGGGCGCGGCCGGAGGCATGGTGCGCAGGATGCCGATGCCGGCCCCCATCATGATCCGGGCGGCGCAGATGCCGGTGAGCAGGGAGATCTGCGCGTTGTACCCCTCCACGGGCAGGGCGGCGCGGAAGACGAGCCGGTAGCCGCCGGGCGCCGCTCCAGCGGGCCCCTCGCCCGCGCCGTCCGGGGCCTCCGGGGCGTGTGCGGGCTCCTGCGCGGGGACGGCGGCCGGCTGCGGCGCGACCCCGGGGGCGCTGGGCGCGCCCGGGGCCCCGTCAACGGCCTCGATCGTCTGCTCGGGGGTGGCCAGTGAGACTCCCCCGCGGGCGGCCTCACGCTCCTGGCGCAGTCGGCCGATCCGCTCCAGGAGCCGGGGCAGATCGGCGGGGGCGCGCGGGTCGAGCCCGGCCCGGCCGTCGAGGGCCGCCTGCACCTGGGCGTAGCTCAGGCGCGCCCGCGAGCGCACGAGGGCGCGCTCGACGTGGGCGTGGAGGATCTCGCCGCGGGCATCCAGGTCGATGGTCCACAGGCAGGCGGGCCGGTCCTGCTCCTCCAGGAGCGAGGCGGCCCCGTGGGAGAGGATCTCGGGGTGCAGGGGCGTGGCGTGGTCAGGGGCGTAGACGGTCTCGCCGCGGCGGCGCAGCTCGGCGTCCAGGGCACCGCCGGGCCGCACGAAGGTGGCCAGGGAGGCGATGGCGTAGTGGACGCGGTAGGCGGTGGCCTGGCCGGTCCCGGTCGCCGCGGGCTGCTCCGGCGGGCCCAGGCTCTCCAGGGCCAGCGCCTGGTCGAGATCCATGGAGCCGGCCGGATCGATGGTGACCAGGGGGAGGTCGCGGGCATCGCGGGCACCGTCATCCAGGAGCCGCTGGGCCCCGCCGTCGGCCCATCGGGCGGCGGCCTGCTCGGCCTCGGCCAGGGCCTGGGGCGGGAAGCTGGCGAGGATGCCGTGCTCCGCGCGCAGGGCGCTCAGGGCTCGGGCGACCTCGGCGGGAGGCGCGGTGTGCGCGCTCAGGCGAGTGCGGCTCATGGGGCGAATCTACCCGCCGCCCCCGCCCTGCGCAGTGCCGGGGCGCGGCTCAGGGCCGGACCAGCGGCAGGTGGGCCGACAGGTCGCAGCGCTCCCCCGAGGCCCGCAGGGCTCCGCTTCTCAGGGCCTCCTCCCAGGTCAGGGCGCCGGTGGCCAGGGCCAGCCAGGTCTCGGGGCCCGTCTCCACCACGCTGGGCGGGGTGCCCCGGCGGTGGACGGCTCCCGCGACCGCCTGCGTGGCTCCGAAGGGGGGCACCCGCACCTCCACGGCGCGGCCCGGGGCGCAGGCGGCCAGCTCCTCCAGGGTGTAGCGCACCGCCGTCGCGGTGGTGCGGCGGATCTGCGCGCGATGGGCCGGGCCGGTCTCCGGGCCCTCAGGGTCCTGGGCCCGGTACGCCGCCCATCGGCGCACCGCCTGAGCACCAGCATCCGGATCGATGCGCCGCGGGGGAGTCATGGGGGCAATCCTACGCGGCGGCCCCGGCGCGCGGTCACCGCCCGCCCCTGCACCCTGGCGCGTCCTCGGCCCGTCCCGGACGATAAGGCCGGGATCCGGGAGGCGAGTGCGGGGTGCGCGATGCGATGATCCTGCAGTCGCATTGCGCACCCCGCGCTCGCCCCCCCGCCTGGCGGCCCCGCCCGGGGCCCGCACGGGCGCCGCCGGCCTCAGGCCTTGTGGGCGCGGCTCTTGAGTAGGATCACCAGCACTGCGGTGACCGCGACACCGGCGAGGATCGCCGCGAGGAATCCGATGACGTTGGTGATGGCGAAGGCCACGAACACGCCTCCGTGCGGAGCGCGCGAGCCCACGTGCAGGGCCATGGACAGCGCCCCGGTCACCGCGCCCCCGGCCATCGTGGCCGGGATGATGCGCAGCGGGTCGGCCGCGGCGAAGGGGATGGCGCCCTCGGAGATGAAGGACAGGCCCAGCAGCCAGGCGCTGCGCCCGTTCTCCACCTCCGCCTTGGTGAACAGGCGGGGCCGCAGGAAGGTCGCCACCGAGACGGCCAGCGGCGGCACCATGCCCGCGGCCATGACGGCGGCCATGACCTCGAAGGAGGCGGTGGTCGCGGCCGCCAGGCCGGCGGTGGCGAAGAGGTAGGCGGCCTTGTTGACCGGGCCGCCCAGGTCGAAGCACATCATGAGGCCCAGGATGACGCCCAGCAGCACGGCGGATCCGCCCTCGGACATGGAGGTCAGGCCGTCCTGCAGGCCGGCCATGAGGGAGGCCAGGGGCTTGCCCAGGAGCATGTACATGACCGAGCCCACCGCCAGGGTGGTCCCCAGGGGGATGATGACCACGGGCATGAGGCCGCGCAGCCACTGCGGCACCCGGAGACCGGTGAGCCAGGCCGCGACGTAGCCGGCGAGGATGCCCCCCACCAGGCCGCCGATGAAGCCGGAGTCCACCGAGAGCGCCACCGCGCCCATGGCGAAGCCGGGGGCGATGCCGGGGCGGCCGGCCAGGCCGAAGGCGATGTAGCCGGCCAGGGCGGGGACCAGGAAGCCCATCGCCGCCTGCCCCAGCACCAGGAACACCGACCCGAGGTAGAGCATCAGCCCGCTGGAGTGCTCCGCGCCGGGGACCGTTCCCGGCAGGTTCCACAGGGTGTAGTCGTGCGTCACGGCCTCGGCCACGGGCTTGTCGGCGCCCTCGGGCGTCAGGGCGATGTCGTAGCCGCCGAAGAGGAAGCCCAGGGCGATGAGCAGACCGCCCGCGGCCACGAAGGGGATCATGTAGGACACGCCGGTCATGACCGCCCGCTGGAGGCGGCGGGCCCAGTGGACCGACTCCTCCTCATCCTCCGAGCCGCCCTCGGCCTGGGCCCCGCCTGCGGGCACCCGGGGGGCGGCGGGGTCGTCGATGGCGGCCAGGGCCCGCTCCACCAGGCCCCCGGCGTCATTGACGGCCGCCTTGACGCCGACGTCGATCACCGGCTTGCCGGCGAAGCGCTCGCGGCCCTTGACCGGCAGGTCGTGGGCGAAGATGACGGCGTCGGCCCGTGCCACGAGCGCGGGGTCCAGGGCATCGATCCTGCCCGAGCCCTGCCCCTCGATGGCCACGGTGATCCCCCGGTCCTTGCCGGCCTGCTCCAGGGCCTCGGCGGCCATGAAGGTGTGGGCGATGCCGGTGGGGCAGGAGGAGACCCCGACGATGACCACGTCCCCACCGCCCGCTCCGCCCTCGGCCGCGGCGGGCGCCCCGTCGTCGGCCGCGGCGGCGGTAGCGTCCCCGCCGTCGAGCAGCTCGGGCTGGACCTGGCCGGTGACGATACGGGCCACCTCCTCGGGGCTCCGGGCCTGCCTCAGGGCCTCGGTGAACTCGGCCTGCATGAGGCCGCGGGCGAGCTTGGCCAGCAGCTGGAGGTGGAAGTCGTCGGCGCCGTCGGGGGCGGCGATCATGAAGATGAGATCGGCGGCCCGCCCATCGGCCGCCCCGAAGTCCACGGGCTCGGCCAGTCGTGCGAAGCCCAGGCTGGGGGCGAGCACGTGGGGGCTGCGGCAGTGGGGGATGGCGATCCCACCGGGGATGCCGGTGGGGGCGGTGGCCTCGCGCGCCTTGGCGTCGGAGGCCAGTCCGTCGGGGGAGGAGGCTCGGCCTGCGCCCGCCACGGTGGCGGCCAGGAACTCGATGACGTCCTCCTTGCTCGGCCCGGCCTGGGCGTCCAGGACGACCAGATCGGGGATGATCAATGGCGTGTTCTCGGTCATGGGGCTTCCTTGTTGTCCGAGGGCCGCCTCGCGGGCACGAGGCGGAGTGGGTGGTCGTGGGTCGGAGGGCGGATGGGGGCGGTGGCGGCGCGGCCCGGCCGGGCCGGAGGCGCCGCTGGCAGCGGTCCGCCCGGCTCAGGCGAGACGGACGACGACGGCGGGCTGGGCGGGCAGGTCGGCGGGGGTGGGCAGGGCGGTTCCCGGCAGGGAGGCCGCCGCCGAGCCGTAGGCCATGGCCGTGGCCAGGCGCTCGGCCTCATCGCCCCCGCGCACCTCGGCCAGGACGTAGCCGGCCACGGAGGAGTCCCCCGCCCCGACGGTCGAGACCACCGCGACCTCGGGGGCGGTGGCGTGCCAGGCGCCCTGCGCGGTGACCAGGACGGCCCCGGCGGGCCCCAGTGTGGCCATGACGGCGCCGATGCCCAGGTCCACCAGGGCGCGGGCGGCGGCCGCCACCGGCTCCAGGTCGCCGTTGATGGCCCCCTCCTCCAGATCGGAGGCGCCCACCCCGGCCAGTTGGGCGAGCTCCTCGCCGTTGGGCTTGATGAGGTCCGGCGCGGACTCGGGCAGGGCGGCCGCCAGGGCGGCCAGGGGCGCATCGGAGGTGTCCACGGCGATGCGCAGGCCCGGGACGGCCTGGCGCAGGAGGGCCACGAGCCGGGTGTACCAGTCCTCCGGCACGCCGGGCGGCAGGGAGCCGGACAGGATGGCCCAGTGGTGGGCCTCGGGCCGCCCCGCGGCGCCGCCGTCGTGGGCGGACGCGCCCAGCGCTGCGAGCAGCTCCTGCTCGACGGCGCTGATCTCCTCCCGGCTCAGGCCCGCCCCGGGTTCATTGAGCTTGGTGGTGGTGCCGTCGGGCTCGGTGACGGCGGTGTTGATGCGGGCGGCCCCGGAGACCTGGACCGGCAGGGCGGTCAGCTCGGCCATGCCCAGGGCCTCGATGGAGGCCAGGAGGGGGTCGTGGGCGGCGGCGGGCAGCAGGGCGGTGGCCGCCTGCCCGGAGCTGGCCAGGACGCGGGCGACGTTGACACCCTTGCCGCCGGGCTCCACGGTGACGGTGGACAGGCGGTTGACGGCCCCGCGCTGGAGGGGGCCGGGCAGGGTGACGGTGCGGTCGAGCGACGGGTTGGGGGTGAGCGTGAGGATCATGCGACGAGGACCTCTGTTCCGGTGGTGGCGAGTTGGGCGGTCAGGGCAGGGGGCGGCTCGGCATCGAGGACCAGCAGGTCCACGTCGTCGAGGGGCGCGAAGGAGACCAGGTGCTCCTGGCCGATCTTGGAGGCGTCGGCCAGGGCGATCACCCGGCGGGAGGCGCGCACCATGGCGTGCTTGACGGTGGCCTCGTCGGGATCCGGGGTGGACAGGCCGTGCTGGGCGCTGACGCCATTGGTCCCCAGGACGGCCACGTCCACGCGCAGGCGGGCCAGGGCCTCCAGGGCCTCGGAGCCCACGGCGGCCTGCGTCAGCCCGCGGACGTGCCCGCCCAGGATGCGCACGGCCATCTCCCCGCGCGAGGCCAGGAGCGCGGCGGTGAGGACCGAGTTGGTGATGACGGTCAGGCCGGGGACGGCCGGGAGGATCCGGGCCAGGGCTCCGGTGGTGGTGCCCGCGTCGAGCAGGAGGGTGGTGCCCTCGGCCAGGTCCAGGCGGCCCAGGGCGGCCCGGGCGATGGCCTGCTTGGCGGCGGTGTGGAGCTGCTCGCGGTGGGACACGCCGGTCTCGGGCAGCGCCAGGGAGGAGGCGGGGACGGCGCCGCCGTGCACCTTGCGCAGGACCCCGCTGCGGTCCATGGCGGTCAGGTCGCGGCGGATGGTCTCGGGAGTGACGTCGAAGTGCTCAGCGAGGTCGTTGACCTGGACCCGCCCCAGGGCGCGCAACTGATCGAGGATCTGCTCCTGCCTGTGCTGCGCCGCCATGGCTCGCCTCCTGACCTCATCATTGGCCACACCCGGATGTCTGACCGGGCATAACGAACATCCCCAGATGTCTGTTCGGACATCAGTTTACGTCCGTTCGCAGATTCTTGTCCAGAGCGATGTGATCTACTCGACATGCTCGTGCTATGCGCAAGAAATCGGCCGGCCCTCCCCGATGCGGGGAGGGCCGGCCGATCCATCAGAGGGCCCGGCGGGCGGGGGCCTGGAGCCTCAGGAGGCCGAGCGACGGCGTGCCACCAGCAGGAGGCCGCCCGTCAGCAGGGCGAGGGCGAGGACCCCCCACACCGGCGAGGCGCCCGTGCGCGCCAGGGAGCCCGGACCGCTCGGGGCGCCCTCCTGGGGCGCCGCAGTGGTCGCCTGCGCCGGTGGGGCCTGCGTGGGAGTCGCGGGCTGCTCCGGGGCGGGCGGCGCATCCGCGGCCGGGGGCTGCTCGGCGGGCGGCTGGGACCCCGTGGGCGGCTGGGACTCCGTGGGCGTGTCACTGGGCGCGGGGGAGCCCTGCTGCTCCACGGCGGTCTCCACATAGAGGGTGTTGAGGACCCTGCCCTGGGAGTCGACGGTCTCCAGGGTCACGTAGCGGCAGGTCCGGTCGGACTTGGAGCGGCAGGTGGCGGTGGGGGCATCCGCCGGCACGGTGAGATCGAAGGTGGCCTTGCCCGTCGTGGGCCCGGTGGTGTCCACGGCCAGGTCGAGGTCGTGACTGGCGATCTCGGTGGTGCCGTTCATGACCCGCACGCGCCGGGCGCCGGCCTCCTGCTCAGCGGGGTTGGTGTAGGCCAGGCCGTCGAGGGTGACGGTGGCGGTGTCGCGGTCCTTGCCGGTCAGGGTCATGCCGACCTGGCGCTTGTCGTAACCGGCCGAGACGGGCTGGTCGCCGAAGGAGGCCAGGTAGGCCGCGGTGACGTCCCGGTCCAGGACCCCGGTGTTGACCTCCTCGTGGCCGGCCAGCGCGTCGTAGCCGTCCCCGCCCTCCAGGACGAAGGAGTTGGAGGCGACGACCACCGTGTCGGTGTCGCTCAGGGGGTGGTCGTCGACGACGATCTCGCGCACCACCTTGGCGCGGGCGGCCTTGATGTCCTCGGCGCGGGTGGAGGCCTCGGCGCCCGAGGCGGCGAGGTCGGCCTGGATCGCGGCCAGCTCGGCCTCCGCGGAGGCGTCCAGCACCACGCCGACATTGCTGGACAGGCCCAGGGTCAGCACCGAGCGGCTCGCCCCGGGCTGCCACTGCTGGGCCAGGAGCGCCTTGAGCTCGGCACCGGTGAGGGTGGTGTAGGCCATCTCATTGCCGAAGGGCTGGACCGTGTAGGCCTCCCCGGAGGTCAGCACCCCGTCCCCCTCCTTGGCATCGCTGGAGGCGTAGAGGTAGTCGGCCCTCACTCCCCCGGCGTTCATCAGGCCCACGTAGTACGTGGAGTCCGCAGGCTGGATGCTGGTGGCCAGCCAGTGGCGGAAGGACTCGGCGATGACATTGGAGGCGGTGGACTCCGTGCCACGGTGCCCGCCGGGGCCGGTGCCATCCGATCCGCGCAGGAAGTCCGAGCCGATCCGGGCCAGGGGCTTGGCGCCCTGGGCCGAGGAGTCGGCCTCGGCCTTGGAGACGATGCCCGCCACGCCGTAGGCGTCGGTGGTGCAGCCGGAGGTCTTGAGGTCCTTGTTCTCCGCGGCCACCACACTGGTGCGCTTGGTGGCGGGGTCGTAGCTCAGGGAGATGCGCCCCAGGGCCCAGCCGTAGTGGTCCGCCTGGACCACCGCGATCTGGTTGCCCTCGGCGCCGGTGACCGTCTGGGCGAAGGGGACGTGGGTGTGACCGGCGAACACGGCGTCGACGCTCTTGTTGAAGGAGCCCGCCGTCAGCGCGGCGTCCTCGTGGGACAGCACCACGACGACGTCGGCCTCGCCGTTGGCGGCATCGCCGTCCTTGAGCTCGCTGGCCTTGGCGTTGGCGGTCTGCACCGCGGGGCTCAGGGTCAGGGAGGCCAGGGCCGAGGGCGGGACCAGGGTCGGCAGCTCATCGGTGACGGCGCCGACGAAGGCCACGCGCACCCCGCCGGTCTCCTTGATGAACACGCCGTTGCCCGCGCCCTCGGCGCTCAGGGGCGCCGACCCGCTGACATTGGCGGCCAGCACCGGGGCGTCGGTGGCGCCCAGGATGCGGCCCTCGAGGTCGGGCAGGCCCTTGTCGAGCTCGTGGTTGCCCAGGGCGGAGGCATCCAGCCCCATCGCGTTGAGCACATCGATGGTGGGCTGGTCCTGCAGGACCGAGGAGACATAGGCCGATCCGCCCACCGAGTCCCCTGCGGAGACGAGCAGGGTGTTGGGGTTGCTGGCGCGGGCGGTGGAGACCTCGCAGGCCAGCGTCACGGCACCGGGATCCTCCACGCTGACCTGGCCGGTGGCCTTGTCAGTCCGGGTGGTGCGGGAGATGTGGCCGTGGAGGTCGGTGATGCCGAGCAGGTCGATCGTGACCGCCTGCCCCTCCTGGGGCGGGGGAGCAGCGGGCTTATCCTCGTCAGCAGCAGCGATGGGCGCGGCGGCGGCCAGGGCAAGGGCGCTCAGAGCGGCGGCGGCCTTGGCGAGGGGGAGTGTTCTCATCAGAGTCCTCGAAGGGCGGGATTACGGAACGGTTACACAGTACGCCGGTCATCGCCCCTCCACGCGGAAATGGCAGAGATCACCCCGGGTTCTTGGCCCATCTCATAGAGCGCGCCTCCGGCCTGGTCGACCGCCCCCACTGCGGACGATGCCGCCCGCCCCGGCCGGGGCGGGCGGCATCAGCGCTGCTCAGGGGGCCGGGTCCCGCAACCGGCGCTCGGCCTCAGGCTCCGGGACGCGCTCGGCTCACACGATGCCGTGGGAGATCATGACATCGGCCACACGGGTGAAGCCCGCGGCATTGGCACCCAGCACGTAGTCGCCGGGGCGGCCGTACTCCTCGGCTGCGCTCACGCAGGAGTCGTGGATGTCCTGCATGATCCCGGCGAGCTTGGACTCGGCCTTCTCGAAGCTCCAGCGGGTGCGGCCCGCGTTCTGCGCCATCTCCAGGGCCGAGGTGGCCACACCACCGGCGTTGGCCGCCTTGCCGGGGCCGAAGAGGATGCCCGCGGCCAGGAAGGCCTCCACGGCCTCGGGGGTGGAGGGCATGTTGGCGCCCTCGGAGACCACGCCGCAGCCGCCCCGCAGCAGGGTGGCAGCAGCGTCCCCATCGAGCTCGTTCTGGGTGGCGCAGGGCAGGGCGACGTCGGCCGGGACGTCCCAGACCGAGCCCCCGGTGACCAGGCGGGCGCCGGGGCGGCGCTCGACGTAGTCGGCCACGCGGCCGCGCTCGACCTCCTTGACCTGCTTGAGCAGCTCCAGGTCCACGCCGGCCTCGTCGACGACGTAGCCGGAGGAGTCGGAGAAGGTGATGGGGGTGGCGCCGAGCTGCTGGGCCTTCTCGATGGCGTAGATCGCCACGTTCCCCGCTCCGGAGACGACGACCCTCTTGCCCTCCAGGGACTCGCCCTTGGTGGCGAGCATCGACTGGGCGAACAGGACGGCGCCGTAGCCGGTGGCCTCGGTGCGCACGAGCGATCCGCCCCAGGCCAGGCCCTTGCCGGTGAGGACCCCGGCGTCATAGGAGTTGCGCAGTCGCTTGTACTGGCCGAACATGTAGCCGATCTCGCGGCCGCCCACGCCGATGTCGCCCGCGGGAACGTCAGTGCTGGGGCCGATGTGCCGGGAGAGCTCGGTCATGAAGGACTGGCAGAAGCGCATGACCTCGGCGTCGGAGCGCCCGTGGGGGTCGAAGTCCGAGCCGCCCTTGCCCCCGCCGATGCCCTGAGCGGTCAGGGCGTTCTTGAAGATCTGCTCGAAGCCGAGGAACTTGATGATCCCGGCGTTGACCGAGGGGTGGAAGCGCAGGCCGCCCTTGTAGGGGCCCAGCGCGGAGTTGAACTCGATGCGGAAGCCGCGGTTGACCTGGACGTTGCCCGCGTCGTCGACCCACGGCACCCGGAACATGATCTGGCGCTCGGGCTCGACGAGGCGCTCCAGCAGGGCGGCCTCGGCGTAGTGGGGGTGCTTGGCGATGACGGGGTCGAGGGACTCCAGCACCTCGCGGACGGCCTGGTGGAACTCGGCCTCTCCACGGTTGCGGGCCACGACCTGCTCATAGACCTTCTCGACAACGTCCTGCATACTGCTTCTCCTTCACCGCGCAGGCAAACTCTCAAACTCGGCACCTGGCTGCCGCCCCGGTGCCGGGCTCAGATTCCCACTCAAGCGTTCACTGGGGCGAAACACCGCGTCATCTGGTGGAAACCTGGGCCCCACGGGTGGAGGCGCACTCCCCCGCAGTGCCGCCGCAGACACCAGGGGCGCCGCGCAGCCGGGCACGCGGATCCGCCTGCCCGGCAGTGGCGCAGGCAACACCGGCCTGTCCACATCCCGGGCGCATCCGCGTGCCGGCGCCTCCGCGGAGCCCGACAGCGGCGGGGCCCGCCTTCTCCTCCCCCAGGCCGAGGAGAAGGCGGGCCCCTGGCCCTATCATCAGCACGATGCTCCGACACGCCCCCTCCCGCCGCTCCGGCCCGCCCACCACCATGGCCGGGCTCATCACCCTGCGCTCCGCGGTGGAGCTTCCGATCGTCCAGCGCCACGCCCTGGAGGCCGAGACGCTGAGGCGGGTCGCGGAGGTCGACCGCGTCGGGGACCTCACCTGCTTCAACGTCGCCGAGGTGCCCGAGCTGGCGAGCCTGAGCCGCCCCTCGGACTTCTTCAGCCCCGATGAGCACGGCTGGGCCCTGGGGCACGCCCTGAGCCACGCCGTTGAGCACGGGCAGAGGCTGTGGCTGTGCGAGGCCACCCCCGCGCAGGTCGAGGCGCTGCAGGCGCTGCTCGGCGAGGACCTCGTGCACCTGGCCAACGCCCTGTCCGACCAGACCGGGGCCGCCGCCCTCATGCCGGGGAGCACGGACCGCGCGGCGGCCCGCTGCGGTGCGGCCGCCTGCGTGGTGGCCCTCAGCCCCCGCGCCCTGCTGGACCGGTGGGCCAAGGGAGGCCCCGAGCAGGTCGCCTACCTGCGCACCGTCCTGGAGGGGACCGACCCGCTGCGGGTCTCGCGGCACATCCTGGAGGCGCTCAAGTCGGCCCAGGTCAGCCTTCTGCCGCGCTCCAGCATCACCCGCCTGCTGCACAACCCCCGTTTCCTGGCCTACGCGACGGTCTTCATCTACTCCTCCCTGCGGGCGCTGCCCGCGGCCCTGGCCCCGGGCTTCCACGGCAACCCCTGGGTGCTGTGGACCATCGACATCGTCACCGCCGTGCCCTACACCTGGGGCATCATCGCCATGGTGGCGGGCAAGCGCCTGCGCATCCGCATGCTCGGCCTGGTCATCACCCTGACCACCTTCATCGCCCCCTACCTGTACTTCTTCGCCCGCGGGCAGGACTACCCCGCGTGGGTCCTGCTCGTCGTGGGGGCGCTGGTCCTCCTCACCCTCCTGCTCGAGGGAGGGCGCTGGCTGCGCGACATCGGTGTGGCCCGGGGGGTCCAGGACCTTCCCGGGGCCAGGGGCGGGGCCGCTCCCGATCGCGCCACCGGCGGCTGATCGCCCCGTGCGCGATGGCGCCCGGCCGCGGCAGGGCGCCGCAGTCAGGCGCGAGCGGCCTCGTCGACCCCGCGGATCGAGCGCAGGACGCCGACGAGCATGAACCAGCCCCCGGCGATGACCACCCCTGCCACCAGGGGCAGGGGGCGGGAGGGGTGGATCGCCACCAGCCAGCTGCTGGCCACCAGCCACACCCCCGCCGAGGCGATGTTGAGGGCGCGGAACCGCTTGACCCGCGCGGGATGCACGTAGTGGGTGGGCACCAGGGTCAGGATCGCCAGGATGATGGTCACCGGCACGTTGACCCAGGCGGGCGTGCCCAGGACGTAGAACATGAGGGCCACGATGTTCCAGGCCGCCGGGAAGCCCACGAAGTAGTAGTCGGTGGACTTCCAGTTCTTGTTGGCGTAGCAGAACATGGAGGAGCTCAGGATGAGGATGAGCATGAGCGCCTTGACCGGTCCGGCGCCCATGGGCAGGTACAGGTACATGAAGAGCGCCGGGATGAAGGTCCAGGTGAGGTAGTCCACGACGATGTCCACGATGACGCCGTCGAACCAGGGGATGATCTCGGCGACGCGGGTGCGCCGGGCCAGGGTGCCATCCACGCCGTCCACGACGAGTGCCACCAGCAGCCACACCCACATCCAGGTGATCTCCTGGTGGATCGCGGCCAGGGTGGCCAAGGAGGCCCAGACCAGCCCGGACATGGTCAGGCAGTGCACCGCCCAGGCGGCCGCCCGAGCCTTGAGCGGGTAGTGGGTGGTCGTCACGGGTGCTCCTCTCGGCAGGTGGTACCTGGCAGAGTCTATGCACCTTCCCGCCGACGTACGTCCCAGGGAGAATCCGCCGGTGGCCGGCCGCGCCCCGCACCCGTTCGAGCGCCGCCCGGCCGGGCCCCCGCCTCAGAAGCGGAAGCTGCGGAAGTCGAAGGGGTAGATGCCCATCGGGTTCCAGTGAGCCACGAGCAGGCCCCCGGCATAGGTGCCCTCGCGCCAGACCTCGCTCTCGATGAGGACCCCGCTGTCGGGCAGCTCGCTGAGGGTCAGGCGGTGGCGGCCGTCGGCGTACTCATCCGCCCTCTGGATCGGGTAGAGGCTCAGCTCGGAGGCGGGCACGGGGAAGCGGTCGATCTGCTCCTCCAGGGCGGAGAGCGAATCGCCCGAGATCCCGTAGCGGCTGGCCAGCTCGTTGAGGTCGCGCCGCGCAATGGCCGAGACGAACTCCTCCACCTCGGTGTAGATCCGACGCCGCAGCCCGGGGTCCCCCCAGGGCTCGGGCGCGGCCTCGTCCTGCGGCACCGGGACGGCGGCAGGGCCGGCGTCGGGCTCGGACCGCTCTCCCTCCCGCCCCTCGACCAGTGCCCGGGACTGGTCGGACGGCGCCTGGCCCTGGGCAGCCGCGGCCGGCTCCGCCCCGGAGGCGACGGCAGCCGTGCCGGGGGCGTCGGCGGCTCCAGGGGCCTCGGGCCCGGCGGGCCGCACGCTCTCGGCGGGGGCCTGCCCCGGCTGCTCCGGCGGCTCGGCCGGGGCCTCGGCGGCATGGGCGCCGCGGCGCGGCTGCCCCACGGGGGCCGAGACATGGGCGTCCCCGGAGAGCAGGGCGAGATCGGGCATCGGCGCCCCCTCGGGGCTGTCGGCATCCACCGCGGGCAGGATGTCCCACGGGCTGGGGGCGGCGCCATGACCGCTGGAGTCATCGGCCACCAGGGACAGGTCGGGCGCGGGGCCCTCAGTGCGCTCGGCGCCCTCAAGCGCCTCGGCCTGCGAGCCCGGCTCGGGCCCGTCGGCCTGGGGGGCCGGCTCAGCGGACCAGGCCGCCGACTCGGGACGGCTCACGGCCTCCTCCCGGGCCGGCAGCGCGTGCCTCCCGTGCTCCGCGCGGTGGGCGCCGTCCAGCGCCTCAGGGGACGGCTCGCCGCCGGGGGCGCGGGAGCCCTCGGCCTCCTCCCCGGGCGCACCGGCCGCAGCACCGGCCGTCCGGTCCTCCTCCCCTGCGGCCTGGAGGGGCAGCGGCTCGGCCCGCCGCGGTGTCATGAGCACGCGGGTCAGGCGGCCCTCCAGGACCTCGGGGCGGGCCAGGAAGTCCCAGACCCGCTCGGAGCCCGCGCGCAGCCCCAGGGTGGGGGCGTCGAGCACCGCGACCTCGCCGTCGGGCAGGAAGCAGAAGAAGGGGCCGGTCATCTCGCCGGTCCCGGCGTCCCACAGCCGCACCGTGGCGTCCTCGGAGCCGGTGATGATGCGCGCGCCATCCGGGCTCCACTGCGCGGCGGTCACCCCGAAGCGGTGGCCGGCCAGGGTGAGCACGACCTTGCCGGAGACCTCGTCCCACACCCGCGCCACGCCGTCGTCGAAGCCGGCCAGGACGCGCTGGCCATCCGGGCTCCAGGCGAAGGAGCGCACCATGGCGCCCTGGCCCGCGAGCCTGACCAGCTCCCCGCCGGTGATGGCATCCCACACGTGCCCATCGCCGTCGGCGCTGCCGGTGACCACCCGGGGGCCGCCCCGGGTCCAGGCGACCTCGCGCACCCAGTCGTGGGTGAAGGTGCGCACCACCTTGCCGGTGGCGGTGTCCCAGATGCGGGCGCTGCCGTCCTGGGAGCCGGTCAGGGCCCGCGCGCCATTGGGGCTCCAGGCCACCGAGGTGACGATGTCGGAGTGGCCCTCCAGCTCCAGCAGGGCGGTGCCGCGGTCGGCATCCCAGATGACCGCCATCGAGCCGCCCACGCCGGTGAGCAGGCGCCGGCCCTCCGGGCTCCAGGCGAAGGCGTTGACCTCATCGAGGCCCGCCGTCAGCGACAGGATCCCCTCCCCGGTGCTGGCGTTGAGCACGGACACGCCGCGCGAGAAGTAGGAGTCCGCGGCCAAGCGGCTGCCGTCGGGGCTCCAGCCGAAGCTGGACAGCTCGGTGTCCTGGACGTCGACGGTCAGCACGGGCTCGCCCGAGGCCAGGTCCCACACGCGGGTCCCGCCGATCTTGGCGCCCACGACGACCCGGCTGCCCTCGGGGCTCCAGGCCACGGCGTCCACGCTGTTGCCCGGCCCCAGCACCTTGACGCACTCGCCGGTGACCGGGTCCCAGATGCGCACGGTGTGGTCGTGGGAGCCGGTGGCCACGCGGGTGGAGTCCGGGCTCCAGGCCAGGGAGCAGGCCCACTTGCCGTGCCCCACCAGGGTCATCAGCTCCACCCCGGTGCTGGCATCCCACACATGGGCCGAGGAGTCGCCCAGGTCGTCGGTGATGATGCGGGTGGAGTCCGGGCTCCAGGCCACGGTGCTCACCCAGTACTCGCCGCTGAGGGTCATCAGGTGGGCGCCGGTGGCCGCATCCCACACCCGGGGCATGGACTCGTCGGAGGCGGTGATGATGCGGGTGGAGTCCGGGCTCCAGGCCAGGCCGGTCATGGGCTCGACCGCGCCGTCCTCGCCCTGGGCGGTGTCCTGGACCGGGATGGGGCCCACATGGAGCAGCTCGGTGCCGGTGGTGACGTCCCAGATGCGGGCGGTGCCGTCGTCGGAGGCGGTGGCCACGCGGGTGCGGTCCGGGCTCCAGGCCACGGCCGTGACATTGTCGGCGTGGCCGACCAGGGTGCGCACGGTCTCGCCGGTGGCGGCATCCCAGATGCGGGCGGCGTCGTCCTCCATGCGCGTGATGAGGCGGGTGGAGTCCGGGCTCCAGGCCACCGCGCCGCCGATGGCCCGCCCGCCCAGGTCCAGCAGGAGGAGGTCCTCACCGGTGTCCGCGTCCCAGATGCGGGCGGTGTGCTCCTCCGAGGTGGTGGCCAGGCGCCTGCCATCGGGGCTCCAGGCCGCGGCGTTGACCGAGCCTCCGCGGCCGGTGAGGGCGAAGAGCTCGCCGCCGCTGGCCGCATCCCACACGCGGGCGGTGCCGTCATGGGACCCGGAGAGGATCCGCGTGCCGTCCGGGCTCCAGGCGAGCCCCCACAGGGCATCGAAGTGGCCTGCATAGAGGGACACCCGGCGCGGGTCGATCGTCTCGGAGGTCTCTGATGGCGCAGTCATGCTCGAAGTCTATGGAGAACGCCTTGGTGTCCGCTGGATCTTCCGCCCATCGCGAGCACCGACCGCCGTTATCCACGCGTGACCGTCCCGGAGGCGGTACGTTAGTCAGCCGGGCCCTCGGCCCCCCGCTCCGTGATGCGGCTGTGATCATGAGGGCCCTCGCCGGGCCCCGCCGGCACGGTGCCGGCACCGTGCCGGCGGGCCGGTCAGAACAGAGCCGGCAGCGCGCCCTCCACGCCCTCGCGCAGCTCGTCCAGGTCCAGGATGAGGGGGTGGCCCGCGCCCCCGTCGGCCAGCAGGTCGCCGCCGGTGACCACGAGCAGGTCCCCACCGGTGGTGCCCAGGCGGGCCACGGGGACGTCCTCGGCCTCGGCGGCCGCGACGACCACCGCGACCGCGGCCTCGGGCACCGCCACGACGGCGCGCGCGCCGGACTCCGAGAGCAGGGCCGTGAAGTCGTCGATCCCCTCGCCCTCAACCGCCGTCAGGTCCACACTGGCGCCCACGCCGCAGCGCAGGCAGGAGTCCACGAGGGTCTGGATGAGTCCCCCCGAGGAGCAGTCGTGGGCGGCGCGCACCAGGGGCCCGGCGCCGTCGGGCAGGTCCGCCCCGTGGAGGGCGAGCAGGACCCGGCCCAGGGCCATCTCCGCCTCCAGGTCCACCCGCGGGGGCAGGCCGCCCAGGTGCCCGTGGATGGCGCGGGCCCAGGCCGAGCCGTCCAGCTCATCGGCGGTGGCGCCCAGGGCCATGATGGCCAGGCCCTCCTCATGCCAGCCCGAGGGGCGCACCCGGCTGACGTCGTCCATCACCCCCAGGACCCCGACCACGGGGGTGGGGTTGATGGAGGAGTCGATGCGGCCCTTGTCCTTGCCGTGGGAGTTGTACAGGGACACGTTGCCGCCGGTGACGGGCACGCCCATGGCGGCGCAGGCATCGGCCAGCCCGGTGATGGCCTCCACCAGCTGCCACATGGCGTCGGGGTCCTCCGGCGAGCCGAAGTTGAGGCAGTCGGTGACGGCTATGGGGCGCGCCCCCACGGTGCACACGTTGCGGTAGGACTCGGCCAGGGCCTGAGCCGCGCCGGTGGCGGGGTCGAGCTTGGTGTAGCGGCCGTTGGCGTCGGTGGAGACGGCCACGCCCAGTCCACTGGCCTCATCGACGCGGATGACCCCGGCGTCGTCGGGCTGGGACAGGGCGGTGCTGCCGCGCACGAAGCGGTCGTACTGGTCGGTGATCCAGGCGGTGGAGGCCTGGTTGGGGTCGGTGACCACGGCGCGCACCTGCTCGGCGAGCGCGGCGGCGCTGCCGGGGCGCTCCAGGCGCGCGGAGGTGTCGGCGTTGAGCTCGTCCTGCCAGGCGGGGCGGGCGTAGGGGCGCTCGTAGGTGGGGCCCTCGTGGGCCACGGTGCGCGGGTCGACGTCCACGATCCGCTCCCCGAAGTGGTCGATGGTCAGGCGCCCCGAGCCGTTGACCTCGCCGATGACCGAGGCCTCGACGTCCCAGCGATCGATGACCGCCATGAAGTCCTCCAGCCGCTCCGGGGCGACGACGGCCATCATGCGCTCCTGGGACTCGCTCATGAGGATCTCGCCGGCGGTGAGGCTGGGGTCGCGCAGCAGGACCCTCTCCAGGTCCACGTGCATGCCGCCATCACCGTTGGAGGCCAGCTCGGAGGTGGCGCAGGAGATGCCGGCGGCCCCCAGGTCCTGGATGCCCAGGACCAGGCCCGCGCCGAACAGGTCCAGGCAGCACTCGATGAGGACCTTCTCCATGAAGGGGTCGCCCACCTGCACCGAGGGGCGCTTGGCCGGCATGCCGTCCTCGAAGGACTCGCTGGCCAGGATGGAGGCGCCGCCGATGCCGTCCCCGCCGGTGCGCGCCCCGAAGAGCACCACCTTGTTGCCCTGCCCCGAGGCGTTGGCCAGGTGGATGTCCTCGTGGCGCAGCACGCCCACGCACAGGGCGTTGACCAGGGGGTTGTCCTGGTAGGAGGGGTCGAACTCGGTCTCCCCGCCGATATTGGGCAGGCCCAGGCTGTTGCCGTAGGTGCCGACCCCGGCCACGACGCCGTGGACGACGCGCGCGGTGTCGGGGTGGTCGACGGCGCCGAAGCGCAGCTGGTCCATGACGGCCACGGGCCGGGCGCCCATGGAGATGATGTCGCGCACGATCCCGCCCACACCGGTGGCCGCGCCCTGGTAGGGCTCGACGAAGCTGGGGTGGTTGTGCGACTCGACCTTGTAGGTGACCGCCCATCCCTGGCCGATGTCCACCACCCCGGCGTTCTGCCCCATGCCCACCAGGAGGTGGGCGCGCATCTGCTCGGTGGTCTTGTCCCCGAACTGGCGCAGGTGGATCTTGGAGGACTTGTAGGAGCAGTGCTCGGACCACATGACCGAGTACATGGCCAGCTCGGCATTGGTGGGGCGGCGGCCCAGCAGGGTGCGGATGGACTCGTACTCCTCGGCCTTGAGGCCGAGCTCGGCCCAGGGCATCTCCTGGTCCGGGGTGGCGGCGGCGTCCTGGACGGTGTCGGAGTGCGGTGCGGGGGCGTGCGGCTCAGGCGCCATGGGTGCTCCTGGGTGTCAGGGGGATGCGGTCAGGTGCGACGGGTGGCACTGCGGCCAGGGGAAGCGTATCGGACCGGCGGCCCGCCGGACGGGGAGGGTCCCGAGCGGGTCCCGGGCACCGCTCCACGGCAGGCCCACGGCGCATCCACGGCATATCCACGGCATATCCACGGCACGCCAGGCCCAAGTGCTGCGCCTCACACGATTTAGGGGCAAGATCGGAGCATGAGAGACATCGACGTCGCCCCGCTGCCCCTCTCGGACCTCGAGAGCCATCTCGATGAGGTCGCCATCCGCCGCCTCCATGCGGGCATAGAGGCCGCCCGGGCCCTGCTGGAGGGCCGCACCGTGTGGAGCGTCACGCCCACGGCCGCCGCGGGCGCCGGCCCGGCCGAGACGGTGGCCTCCCTGGTGGGCTATGCGCGCGGGCTGGGCCTGGAGGCGCGCTGGCTGGCCCTCGACGCGCCGGCGGAGTTCACCCGGATCGCCGACCGCCTGCATGCGGGCATCCACGGGGACAGGGGCGACGGCGGCAAGCTGAGCGAGAAGCAGCGGGACATCTACGAGCACGTCCTGGCCTCCAATGCGGACAACATCATCGAGGAGATCCGCCCCGACGACATCGTCATCCTCCACGACCCGCCCACCGCGGGCCTGGCCCGGGCCGTCAAGGCCACGGGGGCCTCGGTGGTCTGGCGCTGCCACGCGGGGACCGAGGAGGCCGGGGAGGCCGCGGCCCACGCCTGGGCCTTCCTGGACCGCTACCTGGAGGACGTCGACCTCACAGTGGTCTCGCGCCCCGAGTACCGGCCCCCCTACATCGAGGAGGAGCGCTGCGCGATCCTGGCGCCCTCGATCGACGCCGACTCCCCGAAGAACCGGGTCCTGGACCTGGATGAGGCCTGGTCGGTGGCCCGTCTCGCGGGGATCTTCGCCGGGGAGCCGCCCTTCGCCGCGGTGCCCTTCATGCGCCATGACGGGCGGGCCGACGCCTTCCGGGGCCTGGAGGGCCCGCCCATGGCCTGGGGCGCACCAGTGCCCCTGGGGAGCCGGGCCATCACCCAGGTCAACCGCTGGGACCGCCTCAAGGGCGGCCTGGAGCTGGTGGAGGCCTTCGCCGAGGGCATCGCCGCCCTTCCCGGGGACGCCCACCTGCTCCTGGTGGGGCCGCGCCCGGATACCGACCAGGATGCGGGCTCGGCCCGGGTGCTCTCGGAGATCGTCGAGCGCTGCTCCCTGCTGCCGGAGTCGGTGGCGCAGCGGGTGCATGTGGCGGCGGTGAGCATGGAGGACCGGGAGGTCAACGCCACCGTGGTCAATGCGGTGCAGCGGGTCTCCTCGGTGGTCACGCAGCGCTCACTGGTGGAGGCCTTCGGCCTGACGGTCGCCGAGGCGATGTGGAAGAAGGCCCCCGTGGTGGCCTCCGCCGTGGGCGGCATCCGCGATCAGATCGAGGACGGCGTCGACGGCGTTCTCGTCGATCCCACTGACGCCACCGCCTGGGCCCAGGCGGTGGCCGACCTGCTGCTGTTCCCGGAGCGGGCCGCTGAGATGGGAGCCGCGGCCCATGAGTCCGTGCGCAGGGAGTTTCTGCCCAACCGCCATATGCTCGACCTCCTGGAGGTGCTGGCGCGCCTGGTCGGCTAGGCGGTCGAGGAGCGCCGGTCGGGGGGATCGCCTCACCGGGGGTGGGCTACGGCATGCCCGTGGGGCGCCGGGCCGCCGGGAATGGTTGCACCCCGAACCCCACTCCCTGCATTCTCCCAGGATTCCAGGGGTCTTCCCACGGGAATCTCACCCACCTCCCTCAGAAGGCTTTTGAGCGATACTCAGCCGTTCCGGCCGCCGCGCGACGCGCCCCGAAGTTATCCACAGGATCTATCCACAGGGCTGTGCACCTGAGTGTGGAGTCGCGGCATCACGCCCCTCCCCTTGTGAACATACGCCCGAATGTGATCCGGCGACCCGCCCACCGGTGCTCAGGGCTGCGTCCCGCATCGCTCCCCCGGCCCGGGAGCCTCCGCGCAGCATGTGCCCTTTCTCGCATGTTTCCGCGCGAATCGCGCATGCGCTCCCGATCATCGCCTTATCGCGATGAGCGGTGGGCAAGGCGCCCGGGAGGGTGCTCGCGAGGCTCCCCCGTGACCGCCCGCACCTGTGCCCCGCCCCGAGAGGCCGGGCTGTCGCCCGCCTTCTGCGGGGGATGTTCACGGGGATGCCCACAAGCTGCCGCAGAGTCTGTGGATAACGACAATGACGGCTCCGGCTCCCTCTGCTAGGTGTTCTTCCTCGTGAGGTTGTGAACGCGTTGTGAGGGGGTTTGGCCTGCGATGCCTGTGTGGGGTCGGTGGTGATTGTAGTGGTGGAGCCACTGGTCGTAGGCCTGTTCGCGTTCGGTCTCGCTGGT
>NZ_JAGFOU010000002.1 GCF_017592395.1 Actinomyces bowdenii | reverse complement strand
CGCCGCTACCTATCCCAGACCTCACTCCAGCAACTAACCCACACCCTGACCCACACCACCCCCGACAACCACCCCCTGATGACCATCACCACCTAACACAAAGAACACCACACCAAGAGACTTGACCCGGGCGGCTCCGGAGCAACGGCAGTGACAGGGCCCGCCGGGCGCAAGAAGGGCGTCACTTCGCGACAGGCGCGTCACTTCGCGACGGAGGCGACACCTGCAAGGTACGTCCACGTCGCGAAACGACGCCCAAGTCGCCAACCGACGCCGAACCGGTGGCCCTCAGCACCCCCGGCGCGGGAACGCGACGCGGCCCCGCCCACCGCAGGGGTGGACGGGGCCACGTGGAAGCACTCCCCCGGCGCGGCGCCGGCAACTACCGTGCGCCGTGCAGCGGGGCGGGGCTCACTTGAGGGTGACGGTGGCGCCGGCGCCCTCGAGCTGCTCCTTGGCCTTCTCGGCGGCCTCCTTGTTGGCGCCCTCCAGGACGGCCTTGGGGGCTCCGTCGACCAGCTCCTTGGCCTCCTTCAGGCCGAGGGAGGTCAGGGCGCGCACCTCCTTGATGACCTGGATCTTCTTGTCGCCGGCGGCCTCGAGGATGACGTCGAACTCGTCCTTCTCCTCGACGGCGGCCTCGCCACCGGCAGCGGCGGGGGCGGCGGCCACGGCCACGGCGGCCGGGGCGGCGGCGGTGACGTCGAAGGTCTCCTCGAAGGCCTTGACGAACTCGGAGAGCTCGATGAGGGTGAGCTCCTTGAACTGCTCGATGAGCTCTTCAGTGGTCAGCTTCGCCATGATGGGCGTTCCTTCCTGGTGTGGTTCCTGCGCGTGCAGGGGTGGTGGATGACGCGTGCGGCCTCAGGCCGCCGTCTCCTGCTTCTCGCGCAGGGCGTCGACGGTGCGCACGGCCTGGGAGGCCGGTGCGGCGAAGAGGTAGGCGGCCTTGGACAGGGACGCCTTCATAGCGCCCGCGGCCTTGGCCAGCAGCACCTCGCGGGATTCGAGAGAGGCGAGCTTGTCGACGCCGTCGGCGGACAGCACATCGCCGTCCATGACGCCGCCCTTGATGACGAGCTGCTTGTTGTCCTTGGCGAAGTCACGCAGGGCCTTGGCGGCCTCCACCGGCTCACCGGTGACGAAGGTCAGGGCGGAGGGGCCCTTGAGGTCCTCGGCGAAGGCCTCGAGGCCGACCTGGCGGGCGGCGATCGCGGCAAGCGTGTTCTTCACCACGGCGTACTCGGCGTTACCGGCGAGAGCGCGGCGCAGCTCCTTGAGCTGGCTGACGCTCAGTCCCCGGTACTCGGTGAGCAGGACCGCGTCCGCCTCGCGGAACCTGTCCGCGAGTGCAGCGACGGCTGCTTCCTTGTCAGGCCGTGCCATGGGCCCTCCTTCCGTGGTCTGCCGCAGGGCCCGCTCAGCAGAGGAGCCCCGCGCCGGTGGGCACGGGGCTCGCGGGCCGGGGCACCCCGGCCGGGTCTCGTCTCACCTGCGCCGGCCCCGCCGTAAGCGGACTTGGTCCCACCGGAGTGGGCAACCTGCGGTCTTTGGCGGGGCCAACTGTACAGGCCGACGGCGCCGCTGCGGCAAGGCCGGGCGCCGTGGGGCTGGTCACGCGGGGCTCGGCTCGCCGCGGGCTCCACTGGCGCCCCGGGGCGTCGGGGCGGGCGCCCCTGCCTGTGGCGGCGCAGCCCCCATAGGCTCACGCCATGAGGACGACAGCGCCCGTGTGGTCAGACGCCCTGCCCGACGATCTCCCCCGTCTCACTGTTGACGGGCGGGACACGGGCCTGCCCCTGTGGGTGGCCTCCAACCGGCGCGAGCGCAATAAGGGGCTGCTCGGCACCGACGGCATCGAGGGGGCGCTGTGGATCCCGCGCTGCAACTGGGTGCACTGCTTCGGCATGCGGTACACGATCGATGTCGTCTACGTCCGCCGCTCCGGGACGGTGGTGGCGGTGGCGCCCTTGGCGCCGGGGCGGATCGGCCTGCCCCGCCTACGCGCCAGCGCGGTGGTGGAGATGGAGGCCGGGATGGCCGAGCGCCTGGGCATCCGTCGGGGCAGCGTCCTGGCCGATCCCGCACGCAGAGGCACCGCGCCCGGGCGCTTCAGCCGGCGGTGAGGGCCAGGGAGTCCTCGACGGCGGAGCGCACTTCGGTGTTGATCTCACCTGTGGCGACGTACTGCACCGCGGCGATGCGCTCGCCGTTGCTGATCACCCAGAGGCAGCCCTCATCGGTGCCGTCATCACCGTGGGAGAAGTCGACGCGCACGGCCTCCTTGAGGCCCTCCAATGTCAGGGGGTTGCGCACTTTGGCGACGTAGCCGGTGAGGGATCCCGCCTTGTGGTCGACCTCGATCTGCGCCAGTGCCAACGCCACGGACTCCTCGGGCATGGTGGGTGCCACGAGGAGGCGCTGGATCATGATGCTGTTGTCATCCACCAGCGCCCATCCCCTGGTCCAGCGCTGGGATCCCTCAGCCCCTCCGGTCTCCAGCCAGCCCTCGGGAATGAGGAGCGTGACGCCGTCGGCATCGGCCTCCTGTCCGGGGACGGCTTGAGAGGCGGAGGCGGTTGAGACGGCGGCGCTGGGGGTGGCCGGCTGGTCGTCGGTGAGCTCGATCCAGGATCCGACGGTGGTGCGCTGCTCATCGGTGACGGTGGGGCCGGCAAGGTCGAGCAAAGCGATGCGCTCGCCCCGCTGAATCCCCCAGAGGGTGCCGGTGGCGTCCAGGGGCGAGGTGGCGCGGTAGTCCTGGCGGACGAGGGTGGTTCCGCCCCCGGACCAGGCGGTGCGCGCCCCCACGGGGGTGTATCCGCGGGTGACGGAGCGGGCGGCGTTCATCGCGATGTCGATGGCGCCGTAGACGTCGTCGGCGTCGACGTGGGGGGCGGCCATGAGCCGGCTCCCCGAATCGTCCCGGGTGGTCCACACGGCGGTCCATAGTCCCGCTGCTGGAGCTGATCTCTCCCAGCCGGAGGGGGTGGCCAGGAGCATGCCGCTCTCGTCGACGCGCTCCCAGTCCCCGTCGGGGCCGGGCAGTGAGGAGCAGGCGGCGGCGCCGACGGCGATCCCGCCCACGAGTGCCAGGAGTCCTGCTCTGCGAGGCATGGCGGTGGTCATTACTCCCCCTCGGAGTAGGTCATGGACTCCTCGATCCCGTTGCGCAGCCCGTCGTCGACGGTGCTGCCGAAGAGCGTGACGATCGCGATCTCACCGCTGTTGCCGGCCGTGAGCCAGGTCCAGCCGCTGTCGGAGCCGGTGGGGCCCCAGTAGAAGGCGATGCGCTCGATGCCTGTGGCCTCGTCCTGGTCCCAGGAGATCCTGTCGATCTCCACATAGTTCTCGATGAGGAAGGAATTGATGCGGTCCACGACCTGGCGGGCGCCGTTGGCGGAGGTGCCGGCCGAGAGCTGGCCGGTGAGGATCCTGTGGGCCGCCCCGTTCTCCTCGCTCTGACCGGGGATGTCGTAGGAGCTGGCGTACTGGCCCCAGTCCTCGTGGGCGGTGGGGCCGGCGGCGTCCGTGGGCAGGAGCAGTCGCATGGCCCCAATGGTTGTCTCCTGCCAGCCGGCGGCGTCCTCGTCCGGTCCTGGGCGCGGCGAGGGCGCCTGGGGGACGTCGGAGATCTCAGTGAGGGCCTTTGAGGGGGCGTCACCGGATCCGCATGCGGCCAGCACACCGGCCGCGGCGACGACGGATGCTGAGGCAACCACGGCGCGCCGCCTCACGGGGCGCTCACCACCAGTGAGTCGAGGACCGCATATGCGGCATCCACAGCTTCACTATTAGCAGCCGGAGCCATCACATAGACGGAATAACTATACCCACCCTCACCGTCAACTATAATCGCCGCACCTCTCAACTCGACTTCAGCATTGGGGCTCTCAGTGGACCAACGGGTTTTTCCTTGCTGCGACCACTCCAATCGCCTAGCATTTCTCCCACCATCAACCGACACGCTGACCGCAGACACATCCTCACCTTTCGAAGAAAAGGCCTCCTGCTCGACGGCGAGAATATCATCAGCACTCTTCTCTCCATTAGCATAATACTCCACAAAAACAGAGTAAGGAGCATCCGTATCCACATTGTATATAACCTGCTTCCGGCCGTCATCGAACGTCCTCGGAGGCTCAGAACCAGCCTCTTCGGATATCGTCACAGTAAGCCCGAGGGCCGGATTCATCGTCCACCCCTCCGCCTGCGAAGGCGCAGAAGAAACACCACTAGATGGCTGTTCCGTAGCCGCAGACGCCGATTCGCGAACTGAATCAGGAGAAATCGAAGCATCGGCAGGATCGGAAGAACTACTACATGAGCACAACATAGCACCGACGAGGATCATCACAAGACCGCCCACGATGGAGGAACCACAATCGAATCGAATCATCCGCCTACTCCTCACAACATACATACTCATGTCTAAAGTATACTCCAAAGTCCATGTAGCGACAACCCAGTCACTGGGCAGTACCGCACCTCAGGTTCAACCAAAAGGATACCTGCCGACTCATTATGGAATCTCAGCATCCTCATAACGCCTCTCACCACCCCCTACGGACGGGCGCCCCAGTTGCTCAACGGAGAGGGTCTCCTTGGTTGTCTCCGAGTCAACCTCATTCCAGTTCATAACCCAAAAATCAACGCCCCCAGAGTCAGTAACCTGAGTCCCCTCCTGCAGGGTACGCGTAACCTGAGCCCTCTCATAAAGGAGATTGTCAAAGGGATCAGAGGAGGGCTTACTAGGGTCAAGAGCGGACTGGGGCACTGTCAGCGCCCCGTTAGTCAGGGAGGAGTTGACGTAGTCCTCAGCGATTCGCCTCTGCTCCGGGCTTAGTGATGAGACATCGAGGGTTGTCTCGATGGTGGAGGTCACCGTAGGCGTGGCAGCAGAGGCATCCCCAATTTCAGCTCCTCCCACTTCAGCCTTCGCAGAGGCTGACGCCTGCCCCTCTTTGACGTTAGTGAAAGTAATAGTTTGTAGATTACCCATCTCATCATACGTCACTTTATAGTTACCCACATAACTAGCTGACGCATCAGCATTTCCTTCTAATCCGAACACCTCATTCGGACCCTTCCCTTCGGCGGACGCAGAAGCAGACGCCTCGCCCTTATAAGAAAATTCATGCGAAGTACTGTGCTTCTCACCTGTTTCCGTCTTGGCTATCGAATCCGTATGAGTATAGCTCGCCTCTCCCGATATGGACACGCTTGCGCCGACACTCCCGCTGCCCACACTGACACTAGCACCCTCTTCATCCTCCTCGCCCCCATTGTTATTGTTCTTTTTGATCTCCGCGTTAGCGCTGACGGACGCCCCGGCCTGAAGGAAGAGCCTCACCTTGTGTGATACCGATTGCTCATCCACTTCATCATTCACCTCCTTCTCCTCACCAAAACGCCCAAATCCGTGATTATCAAGATGATCCTCAATCGCCTCAGAATTATCTCTATCGAACTGCCGGCAAGATGGTTGTCCTTCGGAGTCACAATGGAAGTTATTAGTCGTGGTACGACTTACCGAGACGCCCCCAGAGGCGCTAACTTTAGCCTCAAAACCGGCCTCGCCGCCTTTGTTTTCTTTACTGCTCTCCCGACCTTTCTCTACACCATAACTGCCAGACAACTCCTGTGTAGAACTGAATCCTCGCATCCCAGAGCCATCAGAATAGGTTGTAAACGTAATTGCCTGCCCATCTTTACCATCAACATTCACGGATCCTGGCCCCACGGGAACAGAAACTCCGATTTCAGTAGAAGACGACTTCTCAATAGACGACTTGACCACCTTAGAAGGATCCACTTGATAGGGGTCACTGGCCGCAGTGGAACTACACGAATAGCTGTCGCCAGTCAACTCAGCAATCGCGCCTTGGATCTTGCAGGCGACCTGTTCGCCGATGGGGGTGGAGAAGGCGATCAGCACCACGGCCAGCACAGCGGCAAAGAACGCCATGCCCGCGTATTGGACCGCTGTTTGACCACGTTCGCATGTCATCCGCCATCGAGACTGCATCGGGTCCTCCTGGTTCGTCGGCCGAGTATTCCGTCGCTCTCGCGCATCCACGAACCAAGGAGACCGCAACCGGTGTCCCTGCTCCTAGGGGCGTTCGCCCTGAGAACTCCCTGATCTTCTCGAGAAGCCGCCCCGATGCGGTGAGTTCTGCCAGGCTAGGGCCATGCTGATCATGACCCTCAAGGTAGCACGACCGCACCGTCTCTATCGCACGAGGACCAGGAAGGAAGGCCACTCGGCATGAGCGGGGCGGTCACAGGCGTGATCGGCGCTCTCGTCACCGTCACCTGCGCGGTGCTGGCTGGTGGTAGAGGCGCCTCCTGGTGCCGCAGCTATGCGCAGGAGATTGAGGATCCACGACCGCGGCACACCTGGCTCCTGGGCACGGCATGGCAGGCCGGCCTGGCCCTGCTTGCCTCGGGGCTCACCATCGGGTGGGCCTGCTCCCTCAATGCTCCTCTTGAAGGGCTCTTGGCCGCGCCTGTCGCCGTCGCCCTCTGCCAGGCCGGCTCCGTGGACGCGGTATGCCACCGCCTGCCCAATGCCCTCCTCGGGCTTGCCGCATTTCCCGCTCTCATGAGCAGCATCGTGCGACTAGCCCAGCAACCCAGTGCCACTGCTGTGCTGACCTGGCTGGGGGCAGCCGCGCTGGTGCTCGTCGTCACGACTGTACTGGCCTTCATCGGCTCGGGAATGGGGATGGGGGATGTCAAACTCATGGGCGTGGCGGGCCTGTGGCTGGGCTCCCTGAGCCTGCTGGCTCCCCTAGGAGCCCTCATGGGAAGCTTCCTCCTGGCCGGCCCCGTGGCGCTTACTCTCATGGCGCTCAAGCGAATCGGCCGGAAGGATCCCATGGCCTTCGGCCCCTATCTCATTGCAGGGATCCTCCTGAGCTGGGCGTTGAGCATGCCCTGAGGGCTGCAGCCCTGCGGTTGACTGCTTCCTCAGTCCTGCCCGTCGGTCAGGCGGGTCCTGGTCTGAGGAAGCACGCCCTTGAGGGCTGTGGAGAAGTCGAAGCCATCAGGGACGGTTGCGGAGGTGGGACTGGTGGCGCAGGCGCCCCCGATGGAGACCCCCAGGTCGCCCTTGGAGTTGCAGATCCCGCCTTCGAAGACGATCCGGGCCGAGGCGGTGGCCTCAGCCCGCTGCCCAGTGTCCCTGATCTCATCGTTCCCGCGAACGGTGACCTCGACGGTGGCGGTGCGCGCATCGTAGGAGACGGAGGTAACCGTGGCGTCGTTGTTGCTCGCATACTGCTCCGCCGCGAGCTCCGCCGTCCCCTTGGTCAGGGTGAGCCGTTTACCGAAGTGGCTCCAGAACTCGGCTGGGCTTGAGGAGGCCAGCGCCTTGGTGTACTCCAACTCCAGTGCCTGAGACCAGGACTCCGCTGCTGCTAGAGCGGCCGCATCCGCGGCAGCCTTGGACTGCCGGCTCTCGTCGTAGCCATCACCGAGGTATCCGATGAGCATGTACCCGATGAGGGTGATGACGAAGACCCCCGCCACAACATAGGGGAGCATGCTCCCCCGCTCCTCGGTGGCCCTCAGCCGCAGACGACGACGCAGTTCCTCCATGATCACCTCTCCTCAAGTACTCCTATTGCACTCGAGTGAGTCGTCATCCGCCAGGGGCGATCGCCCCTGACGCACCCCCTGACCACGAGGCGTCCCATCGACATCTCACCGCTCGACGACGGGGATGTCGGTGAGGCGGAAGGGGTTGTTCGATCGGGCAGAGTTCTTCTCGGGCGCTTCAAGATCGAGGGTGACCGTGTCCTGACCGGTGTCGGGCCAGACCACCGTCAGAGTCGTCGTATTTCCCTCGCCTAACACACTGTCTGCTGTAATCTCACTGAGCGGGTGGTGCGTGTCCTTGGCGGACCTGTAGTCCACCGGGTAGTACCGCGTCGTCCCCGTCAACAGGCTCAGCCCCGTCACCGCGAAGAGCAGCGCATTGTCCTCCTCGCCTCGGGCACTCCCCAGCCTCTTCGTGGGCTGGAGCCAGTCGGCTGGCCCCACCACTGTTCCCCCGGTGCCACCGGTCACCATGACCTCCCCGACGAGGTAGTCCCCATAGCGGGTGACCTCCTTCAGGGTGAAGACCGCCTCGCCATCGCCGAGGCCACGCGAGACGGTGACGCCCTCACTTCCCTTGGCCGTTGGCCCCTGGGGCGCCGGTAGCTCCCCGCTGCTGTCGCTCCTCCCCTTCTTCTCGGAGACCTCCTGGGTGGGGACGAGAACGACCTCCACCCGTCGATTGAGCTGGCGGTTCTCGTCAGAGTCATTGGGCACCCGCGGCTCACCCTCACCCTTGCCCGACACACTCACGGTGAAGGCGGACATATCGGTCAACTGCCCCAGGCGATCGGCCACGGCCTGAGCCCGGCGCGTGGACAGGTCCTGGTTATGGGCTTCATCAGCAACGTCATCCGTGTGCCCCACGATCGAGACCTCGCCCCCGGAATACGCCTTGAGCTGGTCCGCTGCCCCTCGCAGGGCAGCATCGGCCTCACCGCTGAGCTCCGCCGAATCGACGGCGAACAGCACATCGGCCGCCAGCGTCACCGTCACCGACTCCTGCGTCACCCGCGTATCCGAGGCGCCGTCAACTGTTGCAGTGAAGCTCTCCAAGGCCGCAGGATCTGGACTGTTCTTCGTGTCCTTCGCCCGATCGAGCGCCTTCTGGGCCTCGGCCGACAACTTGCCATCACGCACCACCGGGACACCTGTGAACAGGCCCGCCTGGGGCACGAGCACATTGATGCGTTCCGCAGTCACCGGCTTGAAGAACGCATGCAGCACGTCATCGGGACTCTCCTCACTCACCTCGGCTGACTCAGAAGCCGCCTTGTAAGTCTCCTGCGCCATTCCCGTATCGAAGTCCACCAGCCGCACACCATCAGCGCCGCTGAAGCTCTCCGTCCCGTTCCATAGGAGTGCGATATTCACGCCGTCACCGGTGACCGACGGCGGCTTGGTGGTCCAGAGCTTGTCCAGGTGCGCTGCGAGCGGCACCACCATGACGTCACCACTGACCATGGCCGGCCCCACTGCGATCTCCACGCTCGCCCCCATCGTCGTGACTGTCCGTTTCACCCCCCGCCCCGGGTCCACCGAGGCACCACCACTGGCACCTCCCGAGGACGCCCCGCTAGGAGCGCTGCTCGACGCGCTGCCGTCTCCTCCAGTCGGCTCAGCGGAGCCGCTATCCTGCCCCCGTCCCAGGCATGCGGCCAGCACCGGCACCCCCAGCACCGATAGACCACCACCCAGGAGCACTGACCGTCGAGTCCTACCGCCCATGATCACACGTCCTCTCCGCAGATTGAACTACTGCACTCACATGCACCCAGAGGATTCCTTCGCATCCCGCTGCGCGATGAGCAACCGACAAGGATGCAAACCACCCTAGAGCATGCCCCGGCACCTCGCCACAGGGAACACCCCGTGGACTCCCCAGGCACCATGGATAAACGATCTCAGGATTCACGCCCGCCCTAGAGCTCCACAGGAGCTCCCAAGACGATAAGGGAGGTGCCCCGCTCCGGCGAGCGGGGCACCTCCCTATGCAGCGCTAGATGCTGGATCAGCCAGTGATCTTGTCGATCGCCTCGATGATCTTGGCCTTAACCGCGTCTCCGATCTCCGAGTTGGCGCCGATCAGCGCCAGAGCGATCAGCGCAACGAGGAAGGCGATCCCGGCGTACTCCACAGCGGTCTGGCCGCGCTCAGAGTTCTTCATCTGCTCGAAGGCCATCTTGGTACGGACCTGGAGGGCGAGCATCTTGTTGGTGCTGAACATGTCGTGTCCCCTTTCGCTTTGCGAGTGACATGAGGTGGACCGGCTTTAAGCGCCCGTCCTTGCTGACATTCATTACTCTAGGGGAGCTCATGACCCGCACCCCAGGGGCAGGCGCCCTCAGCTCAGCCCTTCTCCCGCCCTGTCCGGCGCCCCTCCGTTGACCCAGGCCAGAACCGCCTCCGCCCTGTTGTGCACCCCCAGTTTGGGGTAGGCGGCATTGAGGTAGTTCTTCACCGTCCGGGCCGAGAGGAACTGCTCCCGGGCGATCTCCTCATTGGTCATGCCGCGGGCGGCAGCATCGAGGACCTCCGCCTCGCGCTCCGTGACCTTGGCGCGCAGCGGATTCGTCGCCTGGGGCGCCGGGCCGTTGAGCATGACCTCCGCCGCCTCCGGCCCCAGGACCATCCCGCCCATGAGAGCAGTGGACAGTGCCCCGGCGAGCTCCTTCATGCCGATCCCGCCGTGCACCAGGTAGCCGCGTGCCCCGAGCTCCAGTGCTTGGCGGATCGTCTCGGATTGGCCCGAATTGGTGAGCATGAGGACGGTGGAGAGCGACGAGAGCTCCGGTAGGGCCTCCAGCCCGCCCATCCTCGGCATATCGACGTCGAGGAGCACGACATCGGGAGAGGTCCTGCGGGCCGAGGTGATCGCCTCCACTCCATCCCCGGCCTCCTCGACGCTCTCCACCTGCTCCATGCGCCGCAGGAGGGTCACCAGTCCCGCCCTGACGATCGGGTTGTCGTCCACAACCAGTACCTGCATCATCGTGCCTTCCTCATGTGTTCCAACATCATGCGATCCCGTGCTCCTGGCGGGGCAGTGGCACCGTCATGGTGACCGCTGTTCCAGGTCCATCGGCGCGCTGCCCGATATGCAACGCCCCCTCGAATCTCCGCAGGCGCTCCCTCACCCCTGCCAGTCCGTAATGCCCCTCGGAGGCGAGATCATCCAACCGGTGCAGCGCCTCCGGGGTCCCCCGCCCATCGTCCTCGACCACGACAACGAGGGTCTCCTCCTGACGGCGCATCGTCACGTGGGCAGTCTCCGCCTGCGCATGCTTCTCCACATTCGCGAGCAGCTCCCCGAGCACACGCTCGACATTCCAGGCCCACTCACCCTGGGCCTGCTGCCCCCGGAGATCCTCCGAGAGGTCGAGGACCGTTCGATGGCCGGTTCGCCGCCCCCAGGTCTCGACCTGCTGGGAGAGGTGGGCACTGAGATCTTGCACCTGCGCCGAGGAGTTCAATCCGTCCAGGACAGCACGGGCCTCTCTGCTGGCCTCATCCGCGGACTCGAAGAGGACCTCCGCCAGGCGCCGCGTCCCAGGATCGGCGCCCTCCAGATCATCCCGCAGCGCCTCGGAGAGCATGCGGATGCCATGGACGGACTTGGCCACCGAGTCATGCAGGTCCCGGGCGATGAGGAGGCGCTCATCACTGGCGGCCCGCTGGATGCGCGCCTCGGCGAGCTCGTCGGTGAGATGACCGGTCTGTCGGAACTGGTTCCCCATCCTCAGGGCGAGCATCGCGGTCAGCACGAAGGACACCAGGATGAGGGCGAGTCCCATCCCCCCGCCGTAGGGAGAGGCTGGCCCATGCCCGACGAGCACAATGGCTCCTGTGATGACGAGCCACCCGGCCACCCAGGGGGCGGAGCGGGTGATTCCCATGAGCACGATGGAGAGCAGGAGGTAGGCCCCGCCGAGCACCGGGGCATCAAGACGGGTGACAACAACCACACAGAGAATCCCTGCTATGACGGCGTCGCCTACCGGGAAGAGCCAACCGTTGAGCACCGCGTGCGAGGTCCACGACCAGCCCCACAGGAGAAGCGCACTCATCGGCAAGGCGAGAAGCGGAAGCACGGCCGCACCGGTCCCCGGCCAGGCAACAGCCGCTACGACACCTATCGCCGTCAGTATCCCCATCCGCGCGCAGGCGAGGAAGGACACCGTCGACCTGATGGTTCCCGCCAGGACCTGCGTGGCCAGGGGCGCATCTTCAATGTTCATCTCAACCCCCGAAGCCGGATCCGATATTGATGAGGATCATCCCGCCCAGGATGAGGAGCAGCGTGGCGGGCAGGATCATCGTGGTGACCACCAGGGCGATCTTCGGCTGGGCCCTGGCGGCCGCGCGCCGGACCTGCTGGGCCCGCTCCCGACGGATCTCCGTGGAGATGTCCATCAGGGCGTCCGCCAGGGGCGTGCCCAGCTCTTCGGCCTGGAGGAAGGCCGAGACGAAGAGGGCAACGTTCTCGCTACGAGAGTTATCCCGAACCGCGACGAAGGCATCCCGGCGGGAAACCCCCAGCCGCATGGACTGGATGGCATTCCTCATCTCCTCGGCCAACGGACCTCCATGATAAGAGCTCACGCGCTCGATAGCGGGCCGGAAGGCCATCCCCGAGCGGACCGTCACTGACAATACATCAAGGAAATCAGGCAGGTCACGATCGATCTCCCGGGAGCGCCGCATCCCGGTATTGATGAGCCATAACCGCATCCATCCGACGAGAAGCAAGGAGATCATGAAGCCCAGGAGCCACTGACGCAGCAGGAAGGCAAAGAGGAGGACGATCACCCCAAGGACCATGAAACCGGCTTCCCGTTGAATAAAACTCGCCTGGGTGAGGCCCGCCGGATAGCCCGCCCTCTTCAACCGCTTCTCCAATAATGCTCGCTGTCGAGGGCTGTACACCCCCCGGAGCAGGCTCCCGAAGCGGCGCCCCAGGCCGTCGACGACCCTGACGATGAGGCTGCCCCGAGCCCCACTATCCACAGGCTCCTCCATGGACAGCGAGCTCGCGGCGTCATAGCGGACCATGCGCAGGCCCTGCGCAGCACCCAGGACCAGGGCGAAGGCGGCACAACCAGCAAGAAGTGCGATGGGGTGCATCAGATATCCACCCTCCCCACTAGGCGCATCAGACCGATACCTCCACCGAAGAGCACTCCGGAGGTCACCAGGGCGATCTGGCCCAGGAGGGAGGTGGCCATCATGTCGAGGATCCCGGGCTTCAAGAGATTCATGAGAAGCACCGAGCCCAATCCGATGAGGATGACGGCGTAGCCGGAGATCGAGGCGCCCATGATGGTGGTCCCCACCTCGCGGCGCAGCTCCTTGCGGTCCTCCAGGGAGGCGGCGATATCATGCAGGGCGCGGACCAGCTCCCCGCCGGCGCGCTGCTGGATGACGATGGTGCGAATGAGGACTCCAACCTCACGGGAGGGCAGCCGCTCCGTGAGCTGCTGGAGCGCCTGCTCGATCGACCAGCCGATATCGAGCTGGCTGACCACATGGTTGATCTCTCCGCTCGCGGGCTCCGGAAGCTCCGTGGCCGCCATCCCCAGGCAGCGGCGCATGGACAGCCCCGCGGAGCTCCCATTGGCCAGCAGGCGGGCCAGTTCCGGGAGCTGGGCGACGAAGCGCTGGGTCCGCTTGGTCTTGCGGTAGTCCAGCCACTTCCACAGCAGCAGGGGCAGGAGCAGGGCGATAACGACCGAGGCGATCCGGCCCACAAGCACCTGCCCGCCCAGGAGGATGACGATGATGGCGAAGGCCAGGACGAGCAGCACCCGACCCGCGGGCCATGACAGCCCTGCCGCCGCGAGGCGCTTCTGCATGCCCGTCATCCAGCGGGTCGAGCGCAGGCGGCGCCCCATACCGCCGAGCCGGCCGCCATTGGCCGGCCGGCCCCCTGCACCCACGCTCTCCTCCAGCTCCTGGCTGCGGGCGCGGTCCCCGGAGAGCACGGCGATCCCCCAGCATCCCAGGACCAGGGGCACGACCGCCGAGAAGAGCACCAGCCACGGACTCATCACGCACCCCCCGGCGTCCCGGCATAGGCCGGCGGGATCTGCTCGCGCTTGGCCACCATGCGCTGGGAGAGGTTCTCGGAGAGGGGGAAGCGCAGCGTCTCACCCTCCCCGGAGCGCGAGGGCCCGGGCACGAAGCGCATGACCGGCTGGGTCACGTACGGCTCCCGGCGCTGGGAGGTGACCTCGGCGATCTCGCTGACGCGCCGCATGCCCGTGGAGTCCCGCTCGAGCTGGACGATGATGTCGATGGCGCCGTTGATCTGATCACGGATCGTGTCGACCGGGAGGGCCACATCGGACATGGAGGCCAGGGTCTCCAGGCGGCTGAGGGCATCGGCCGTGCTGTTGGCATGCACCGTGGTCAGGGAGCCCTCGTGACCGGTGTTCATCGCCTGGAGCATGTCCAGGGTCTCGCCGCCACGGACCTCGCCGACGACGATCCTGTCCGGCCGCATGCGCAGGGCATTGCGCACCAGGTCGCGGATCGTCACCTGCCCCTTGCCCTCGGAGTTGGCGGGCCGGGCCTCCAGGCGCACGACATGGTGCTGCTGGAGGGAGAGCTCGGCGGCGTCCTCGATGGTCAGGATGCGCTCGGCCTCGGGGATCGCACCGGACAGGGCGTTGAGGAAGGTCGTCTTGCCCGTGCCGGTACCGCCGGAGACCAGGATGTTCAGGCGCGCCCGGACCATCGCCGCCAGGAGGGCCGCCGCGTCCTCGGGCAGGCTCCGGCGTGCGATGAGGTCGTTGAGGCGGAAGGGCCGCGGGAAGCGGCGGATCGTGATCGTCGGCCCGTCGAGGGCCAGGGGCGGGATGATGACGTTGACGCGCTCGCCCCCCGCCAGGCGGGCATCCACCATGGGGCTGGACTCATCAACCCGGCGGTTGACCGAGGAGACGATGCGGTCGATGGTCTGGTAGATCTCCGCCTCGGAGGAGAAGCCCTGGGGCAGGCGCTCCAGGCGCCCGGAGCGCTCCACGAAGATGCTCCCCGCCCCATTGACCATGATCTCGGTGACGCTCTGGTCGGCGATGAGCGGCTCGAGGATCCCCAGGCCCACCGATTCGTCGACCACCCGCTCGATGAGCTGGGCTCTCTCCGGGGAGGACATCACCGGGCCCTCGGCGGACAGGATGCGGGAGAGCATGCGCTCCAGGCGGGCCCGGCGCTGCGGCATCGACAGGGACGAGACCTCGTTGAGGTCGACCTCCTCCAGGAGCCTGCTGCGGTAGACCGAGACCAGGCTCTCGCGCTCATTCGTGGGCTGGTCCTGGTCGCGCAGGACCCTGTCGCGCAGGGCCATCAGGACTCCCCCCGGGGGAAGGAGGCGCTCCGCGTCACCGTCAGCTCCTCGCTGGTGATCCAGGGGATGCCGACGGGCATGCGCACCGTCACCGCCACGCAGTTCTCACCGGGGCAGGACCGGCTCACACTCTCGGTGACCACCCAGTCCGGCAGGGCCTCGGCCACCGCGCCCTCCACTGAGGCCGAGCGGGTCATCGCGGCCCTGGCACCATCGCGGGCGGCGGTCTGCGCCGAGGAGATGACTGAGACTGCCAGGAAGCCCTGAACCACGAACAGGGTGACGAGCACGATGATGGGGATGGCGATCGCGAGCTCCACGGAGAGGGATCCCCGCTCGCAGTGGCGCCGGTCGGCTCGGTACTGTCGAAGACTCATGATCAACGCTCCCAGTGGATACTCGCAGTGGCATCGGCGGGCGGCAGGGTGAAGGGCGAGGGGATCGTCAGGGACACCCTCACCCGATCGCCGCTGGGGGCGCCGACGGTGAGGTTGTCGTCCCAGCCCCAGGGGACGTCGTCGGCCACCCTGGCCTGCACCTCCCCGGGCGACATCCCCACGGCGTAGTAGCGCGCCGCGTCCTCAGCGGCATTGGAGGCCACGAGGTGGCTGGCGCCCCAGAACACGAGCTGGATGCACACCAGGACGGCCAGCGTCACCAGGGCGAAGCCCACGGGTGCCTCAGCGAGGATCTGGCCCCGCTCCCGACGCCGCCCCCAGGTCCTCCTCTTCTCCCGACGCCGGTCCCGCTTGCCCTGCTCCGCACCCTCAGCGCTCCTGCCGCGGGTGATCTCGTCGAATCCCTGCTGCACCTGGGGCGCAGGCGCCCCCTGAGGAGGACGGGCACTGTGATCCACCCATTTCGAGAGCGGCTCGCAGATGGGCTCCAGCGGCTGATCCAGGACGGTGGCGGTGTTCATGGGCGGCTCCAGCAGCTTCTCAGCCTCAGGGATCTCCACCCCCAGGGCCAGGCCGGTCAGGCGGCCAGCGGCGGCCGGCTGGATCTCCGCCCTCCTGCTCACCTTGTTCAGCGCCAGGGACATCGGTGTGGAGCGGGCGATATCGAGCCGCTCCATGGCCTCATGCAGGCGCCGAGCGGCCCGCAGGGCGGGGATGTCGGGGGTGGCAACGATGAGCAGCTCGTCGGCGAAGTCCAGGGCGGCGGCCTGCACATCATCCAGGCGGGACCCGCAGTCCAGGATGATGGCGGCGTACTGGTAGCGCGTGGCCTGGATGACGCGCCGGATCTGCGCCTCCCCCATGGCCTCACCGGCCTCGCCGTGCCGTGGTGCCGACAGGAGCATGATCCCGTGGGGCACGGGGAAGCTCGCCTCGTCGAGCTCACGGCGGCCGATGTTCTCCCCCACCTCGGCGAGGTCCGCCACGGAGCGCCGCGGCCTGGCCCCGCAGTAGGCGGCCAGATCACCATTGCGCAGGTCGAAGTCCACCAGGCAGGTGGGGGCCCGCCTGGCGAACTCGCGGGCCAGGAGGAGGGCCAGCAGTGATGTTCCCACTCCGCCTTTGGCGCCGACGACGGCGATGACCCGGCCGATCTGGCGCTGCTGCTCGATGGCCACCCCCTCCACGCGGTGGTGGGCCGCCTGCGTCCACGCCAGCGCCGAGGGGATCCGCGTGGAGTAGGCCTCCAGGGAGGCCGGGAGTGGCAGCACATCACGGGCCCCCACCTCCAGGGCGTTCTCGTAGATCTGGTTGCCGCGCTCCGTGGTCAGCAGCAGGGTGGCCACCAGCGGCCAGGCCATCGTGACCTCCCGGGCCAGATCCAGCCCGAGCCCATCGTTGACGCGCAGGTCGATGAGAACGACATGCCCCTCGGAGTCGTCCTGGAGCCGCAGGCGCAGGGCCTCTGAGGAGGCGACGGCGTGTATCGAGGTCGTGGCGTCGATCTCGCGCAGGGTGGCCCGCACCTGCTCGACGACCTCGCGGTCCTGGGAGACGATGAACAGCGCCATGCTCACTCACCGCCCTGGGGCGCCGCAGGGGCCTCGGGCGCCTGGGCAGCACCTCCGTACTGGGTGGATCCGGGATCCAGGGCGCCGTCATCCCCCTCGCCGCGCAGGGCCAGGCGCACCTTGACGGCGAAGCTCTCGGCGTAGGCGATCTTGAGCGCGTCCTGCGAGGTCAGGGCGAAGGTGACCGGGACGCCCTCCTCATCGGTGAAGTTCCCGGAGGCATCCTCCTCCTTGACCGCGGTGGGCACGCCGACATCGATGACAAGGGCGTTCTCGACCACGACCTTGGCCTCCTGGACCTTCGTGCTCGGGTCCTCGACGGTGGCGATGATGTCGACCGTCTCGCCCGAGGAGACCTTCCCGGCCACGCCGGTCTCGGCGTCGACGATGATGGCGACCTCGCGGTAGCCGGGCTGGAGGCCCGGGGGCGGTTCGAGCATCCCGCTCTGGAGCATGTCGCCGCTGTGGTAGCTGCCGGCGGTCACCAGTCCTGCCGTCTCCTCGAAGGTGTGCAGCGCCTGCTCGGGCACCCACCGCTCGGGCACCTCCTTGATCTCCACATCCTCCTCGGTCAGCGAGGTCAGGGACTCCACATCCCGGGTCAGGGTGACGACGGTGGTCATCGGTCCTACCTGGCTCGCGACCGAGCTGACGTAGGAGGCCACGAGCCCGAAGGTGACGAGGGCTCCGATCATGGTGAAGAAGATGAGGATGACGCCTTTGCGCTGCCGGGGGTTCATCAGATCCTTGCTCCTTCGGTCGTGGCCCGGTTCACGGGCCGGTTGCTTCTCATGGCCCCGACGGATGTGCGGTCGGTTCCGCAGAACAGGCAGCCAGTGGGGCCCGCAGGCCTGCCGCAGGTGGGGCATCCGCTGCATCCGGCCCGCTGCGCCAGCGCGATGGCCATCCGGTTGGGCGCCTCGGGAAGCGCCGAGCGCTCCACCCAGCTGCGGGCCTTCCAGGTCGCTGGGTCCACAGGCAGGTGAAAGCCGGCCGGTGGCGCTACGACGGCGATCGCGCCGTCGCCGCCGGGGGGCTCAGAGCGGGCCTCCACGCTCATCGCCACTGGCAGCTGCGACCAGTCCACGGGCTTGACGGAGGTGACCTCGCGCGTGACCACGTCGACGTCGAAACTCGCTCCGGGGAAGAAGCTGCGCAGGTGCTGGAGCATGGACGGGCGGCCCGCCTCGAGCCGGGACACGGAGGTCAGGGCAACGCGGGTGGACACGATCCTCTGCGAGGCGTCGACCACCGCTTGCGCCACGCCCAGGTGGCTGGTGGGGATGGACAGGACCAGGGAGGCGATGGCCGCCTGACGAGTGGGAGTTCCTGGGATCGTCACGATGGCGACGCGATCATGCTCCAGAGCGGCCCGGGCGACCCAGGGCGCCCGCATGGCCTCTCTGGGCCCGCAGAGGATGAGCACGTCCTCCTCAGGCCAGGCTGGGATCAGGCCGACCGCCCCGTCAAGGGTATCGGCCGATTTCAGGCCTGGAACCAGCCCGGAGAGATCAATTCCCGCGGTGAGGAACATGACTTCCCTCCTGTGATCAGTCCCCCCGACCGGCGGGGAGAATCCGGTTTCCTCCTGATCACGCAGCCAGAACGACCAAAGCCGACGGCCTTACCACTCTTGGGAATGGGTATGGGATGGGACGCACGACTCTTGAGGTGATCGCAACCAAACTGCAACGATCGTGATGTTGTCAGGGACTATACATGAGGCGGACAGCACCAGCATGGGATACCCCTCCCATCTGGACGGGCCCTTCTCCCCATCCCTGAACCCCCACGAGGACATATTGGTGAACGATCAAGCACACCATGGTTCAGCGCCATCATGAAAGGACGTGAAGCATCCTCGAACGGCAGCAGCAGACTCGGAAACCTACAGAGATAACTGGAGCCATTGGCGCTTTCCAACAACATCAGCCTAAGGGACGGCCGGGAGAGTCGATAGGGGCGCTCGCCCCACGGCCGCCCCCAGCCCCGGTGTCTCACACCACATTCGCGAATTCCCTCACCATCCCGCCGCTAAGGCCCGATCCTCATCGCACTCAACACCTGTCAGCAGCCGTTATCCATACGTCCCCGATACACCCATGCACTCCCCAGGTACACGCGGATCCCTCGGTCTGTCCGCACCTCGTTCACGGCTCTCCACATGCCCCGCTCTATATCCGCAGGCCAAGGACCGACAGCCTTTCACCATGCCCTCCCAGCGCACTCATCTCCAGCGAGAGGGCCTCAGGCACGCTGTGGTTCTCCACACCACCTGCCTGTGCCTGCCGCGTCGAGAGCCCTCGCCCCGCGCCCACGACGGCAGCGCGCTATCACTGCTGCCAGGTGATCTCCACGCGGCGGTTGGCGGCCCTGCCCTCCTCGCTGACCGAGCCGTCCTCCTTGGTCTCGCTTGCTGCCGGCTCGCTCTCGCCCTTCCCGGAGGCCTCCACCTTCAGGGACGGCGCCTTGGAGGTCAGGTAGTCGGCCACGGCCTGGGCCCGCTGCTCGGACAGGGTCTGGTTGTGGGCGTCGTCTGCCACCGAATCGGTGTGCCCCACCACCGTCACCGACTCCGGCGGAGCACCGCCCCACCCGGACACGATCTCGTCGAGGACCTGCGTGGCCCGGTCGGTGAGGGTGGCCGAGTCGGTCTCGAAGTTGACGTCGCCCGACAGCGTCGCCCTGGTCCTCGTGCCATCGGAGTCCGTAGTCACCGCACCGTCGGAGGCCCCCACGCGCAGGACGAGGTCCATCCTCGGCATGACGATCTGCCTGATCGGCGTGATATCGGGCCGGACGGAGGCGGGCGGCATGGCCTGCCCGGTGATCGCAGGCGGATGGGTGACCGAGCCCGAGGTCCTCGTGGCCACGCCGCCCCTGGAGTCCTCGGGCGACTCGTCATCGGCCCAGGCCGGGCCCACCATCCCGACCAGGGCCACCCCCAGGGCCGCCAGGGCGCAGGCACCGCTGGTCAGGCCGCGATGGGCCCTGCTGACTCCCGGGGCGCTCATCGTGTCACCGACACGTTGTCGAAGGAACCGGCCAGCGGAATCGTCACCGTCACGGCGCTCACATCCTGGGGCAGGGCGGCGAAGGAGGTCTGGAAGACCATGGTCCGGCCGGGTGCGATGTTCAGGCCGGAGGTGGGCGAGCACAGGCAGTTGCCCCCGGTGTCGTAGGCCGCCCGGTAGATCTCGTTGTTCGTGGTGTCCAGGACGGTGACGCCGTCGGTGTTGTAGTTAGTCCCGCCACTGTCGCTGACCGCGCCCTCGGAGTTGAGCGGGACGCCGCTGACCTGGTCGGACAGGTTGTCCCAAGGAATCCAGTCATCCCCCGCCTCGGTATTGGTGTTGGTCACGGAGAACAGGACGGTCGTCACCCCGCCCGACACGGTCACGGAGTTCAGGGTGATGGTCAGGGGCGTCTTGCCCTCGGAGCTCTCCCGCGAGGCGATGACCGGCAGTTCGGTCGAGATGGCCACCGGCTCATCGGAGCCCGCCGAGGCCCGGGTGGACTCCAGCACGGAGGTGACCGCCGCGGGGACGTTCGAGGCCTGCTGCGAGCCGCCGTCGGCGGACTCCTCCGAGCCGCCCCCGAAGAACGAGCAGGCGCTCAGGGTGCCGGCGGCCAGGGCGGCGGCACTCACGGCGGCCAGCAGCCGACGGCGCCGTCCACCCGACGGCGAGGCGGAGCGCCGGGCTGCTCCACCGCCCTCGGCCCTCTCAGTGGTCCTGCCAGTGCGGATCGTCGTGCGGATCATCGCGAACCTCCATGATCTGGCGGACTCCCTCTGCCCGCCCCGCTCTCAAGAGTAGAACCACCATCATGGCAGGGATATGGGCAGGCGCCCACGGGGAGAAAGCGTATAGAGCCCGGGCCCCTCACGGGTCCACGGGGAGAGCCCGGGCACTGCCCGCAGACGCGTCGTCAGCCGCCTCCCACGCGGGGAGACGGCCGACGGCGCACGATGCCTCCTACTGCTGCCAGGTGATCTCCACGCGGCGGTTGGCGGCCTTGCCCTCCTCACTGACCGAGCCATCCTCCTTGGTCTCACTGGCCACCGGCTCGCTCTCACCCTTGCCCGAGGACTCCACCGTCACGGAGGGCGCCTTGGAGGTCAGGTACTCGGCCACCGCCTGCGCCCGCTGCTCGGACAGGGTCTGGTTATGCCCATCATCAGCCACCGAATCAGTGTGCCCCACCACCGTCACCGAGGCCGGTGGCCTGCTCCCCCAACCCTCGGCAATCCCGTCCAGCACCTCCTTGGCACGCTCGGTGAGCGTCGCGGAATCGACGTCGAAGTTGACATCCCCGGACAGGGAGGCCGTCGTCGTCGAGCCGTGGGAGGAGTAGGTCACCGCACTATCGGCACTGCCCTTCCGCGAGACCGGCTCCATCGCGCGCACGATGAGGTCCGCGGTTCGGGGGATGCCCGGGCCGGTGCTCTCAGGAGGGATCCTCTCGACCCTCCCGCTGCCCGACGGCGTCGGAGAGGCCTCCCCCGACGAGGCACCGGCCGCGCCGCTCAGCGCAGAGGGCGTGGAGGCAGCCGCGGCGGGCGAGGCGAGGACGAGCGCGCTCACGGCGAGGACGGCAGCACCCGGCAGGAGCGGCAGGCGCGCGCGGCCACACCGGCGCCGGCCATCGCGCGCCGATGCCCTGAGCGTCCCCGGTCTCATCGGGTCACCGTCACATTGCTGAAGGTGCCACCCGAGGGGATGGCGACCGTGACCGTGGAGGCTTCGGCAGGAACGCCGGCGAAGGTCGCCTGCAGGACCAGGGAGTTCCCCGGCTTCACATACTCCGATAAGGGGCCGGAGCACAGGCAGCCCCCGTTGCCGTCATAGGCCACCCGGTAGACCGTCGAGGAGGACGACTCGGTGAGCGTGAGCCCGTCGGCATTATTGGATACCCCTCCGGGGGAGGGCTTTCCCTCCGCCTGCGGAACGGAGTCATCACCGTCGGAGAAGGTCTCATAGACCCACATGTCATCGTCCGGGTCATTATTCGTCACGGTGAATGTGACGGTGATCGTGCTCCCCGTGCCACCGACCGAGTTGAGGGTGACGGTGGCCGCATTCCCTTCAACGGTCGTCTCATAGGAGCCGAGATTCCCCGGCGCTCCCCCGCCCTCGCCACCAGCCTCGCTCGTACCCGCACCTGCGCTGCCGGCCCCGGAGGCAGCAGGTGACGACGCCGCATCATCGCTGCCTCCTCCCGTGAGCTGGCAGCCCGCCAGCCCCAGTGCCAATCCGACCGCACTCATCGCGGCGAGAACCCGCCCAGCAGCCCGCTCAGTCATCCCCATCATGATGAAACCTCCATCGTGCTCAATTGCCACTCCTCGCCAGCCGTCTCGGCTCGAGGAATGGCAGCACCGTAGGAGAATCCCGGAAACAGAGGAATGGGCAGGCTCCCACGGGGAAAGAACGTGCAGGGCCCGGGCCCCACCCCATTCCACGGGCAGGCCCCGGGGAGCACGGGGACGCCGTCGGCCGCCTCCCACGCGGGGAGACGGCCGACGGCGTCGATTCAGCAGCTGGTTCCACCAGCCCGATCGCGGGCCCGGAACTCCAACTGCGGTGCCCGGAGGGCCTCAGGCCACCTCAGGCCTTGGCGACATCCATCGGGATGCCCGGGCCCATGGTGGTGCTCATGGTGGCCTTGAGGATGTAGCGGCCCTTGGAGGTCGAGGGCTTGAGGCGCAGGACCTCATCGAGGGCGGCCTGGAAGTTGTCCAGCAGCTGCTCCTCGGTGAAGCCGGCCTTGCCGATGATGAAGTGGAGGTTGGCGGCGCGGTCCACGCGGAACTCGATGCGCCCGCCCTTGATGTCGGTGACGGCCTTGGCCACGTCCATGGTCACGGTGCCGGTCTTGGGGTTGGGCATGAGGCCGCGGGGGCCCAGGACGCGGCCCAGGCGGCCGACCTTGCCCATGAGGTCGGGGGTGGCCACGGCGGCGTCGAAGTCCGTGTAGCCGGCGGCGACCTTCTCGATGAGCTCGTCGCCGCCGACCTCGTCGGCCCCGGCGTCCAGCGCCTGCTGGGCGCGCTCGCCCTGGGCGAAGACGACGACGCGGGCGGTCTTACCGGTGCCGTGCGGCAGGGACACGGTGCCTCGGACCATCTGGTCGGCCTTGCGGGGGTCCACACCCAGGCGGAAGACGACGTCCACGGTGGAGTCGAACTTCGTGACGGTGGTCCCCTTGGCCAGGTGGACGGCCTCGGCCGGCGTGTAGAGGATTCCGGACTGGATCTTCTCAGCGGCGGCGCGGTAGGCCTTGCTGCGCTTGGTCATCTGCTTCTCCTTAGCAGTCGTGGTTGGCGGGCCGCGCTGGGCCCTACCACGGGTGGTTCATGACATCGGTGGGTGCGGCGGGCCCGGGGCCCGCGCGCCGAGCCGCCCTCGGGCGCCTCGACAGGTGATCGGGGCGCCTCAGGCCTCGACGGTGATGCCCATGGAGCGGGCGGTGCCGGCGATGATCCTGGCGGCGGCCTCGACGTCGTTGGCGTTGAGGTCGGGCATCTTGGACTCGGCGATCTCGCGGATCTGGTCGGCGCTCAGGGAGGCCACCTTGGCGCTGTGCGGGGTGGCGGAGCCCTTGGAGATGCCCGCGGCCTTCTTGATGAGCTCGGCGGCCGGCGGGGTCTTGGTGATGAAGGTGAAGGAGCGGTCCTCGTAGACGGTGATCTCCACGGGGATGACGTTGCCGCGCTGCGACTCGGTGGCAGCGTTGTACGCCTTGCAGAACTCCATGATGTTCACGCCCTGGGCACCCAGGGCGGGGCCGATCGGCGGGGCGGGGTTGGCCTGGCCGGCCTGGATCTGGAGCTTGATCAGCCCGGCGACCTTCTTCTTGGGGGCCATAGTGGGGTCCTTATCGTGTCCGGAAGATGCTGCACGCCTGCCGTGCAGCGTATGCATGCGTGGGCACGCACAAGCGCCCATCGTAGCCCCGCCCGGGACTCCTCAGGGCGCTCGGTGCGCGGTTTCACAGGAGCCGCGCTGTGATCCTCGGCTCCCGCCCTGCCGCGGCCGCGCCCACGAGGGGGCGCCGCCGGGGCTCGGGGCGCCTCAGATCTTGGCGACCTGGGTGAAGGAGAGCTCGGCGGGGGTGTCGCGGCCGAACAGGGAGATGAGCACCTGGAGCTTCTGGGTCTCGGGGTGGATCTCGGCGATCGTGGCGGGAAGCGTCTCGAAGGGGCCGTCGGTGACGATGACGGACTCGCCCACCTCGAAAGCCACCTCGAAGACCTTGCCGTCGGCGGCGATCTGGGTGCCCGAGCCGGACTCGGGGGCGGCCTGGGCCTCGGCCTGCTTGGCGGCGACCTCCTCGGGGGTGGGGCCGAGCTGGGAGACGGCCTCCTCGAAGGTCAGGGGAACCGGGTTGTAGCGGTCGCCGACGAAGCCGGTGACGGCGGGGGTGTCCTTGATGGTGCGCCACACGCGGTCGGAGGTCTCCGGGTCATCCAGGTCCATGCGCACGAAGACGTAGCCGGGGATGCGCACACGGGAGACCTCCTTCTTCTTGGACCCGTTCTTGATCTCGATGACGGTCTCCATGGGGACCGTGGCATCGAAGACGTAGTCCTCGACCTCGAAGTTCTCGGCGCGGGTCATGATGTCGGTGGCCACCCGGCGCTCGTAGCCGGAGTAGGTGTGCAGCACGTACCACTCCCCGGGCAGGGCGGACATCTGCTTGCGGAACTCCTCCAGGGGATCGACCGCGGGCGCCTCCTGCTCGGCGGCCTCGGGGGCCCCGGCGGCCTCAGACGGCTCACCGGCCTGCGGGGCGGCGGCCTGCTGCGCACCCTCGGCGGAGTCGGCGCTCGCCACCGGCTCGACGCCCTGAGCATCCTCGGCGAAGGGCTGGGCGGAGGTGTCCTCTGACATGGTGTACCTGCTTTCCGGTGGCTCGATGCGGGCGGGGCAAGACCCTTGAGTATGTCAGGTGTGCCCGGGAGGCTGCTGGTGGGCAGCCCGGTCCGCGCTCAGGCGAAGATCCACGTGACAGCGCGGTTGAAGACGAAGTCCAGCACGCCGGTGAACAGCATGATGGCGAGGATGAAGACGACCACGACGACGAAGTAGGTCCCCAGCTCGGAGCGGGTGGGCCAGACGACCTTGCGCAGCTCGTCGATGACCTGGCGGATGAACAGCGCAATGCGCCCGAAGAAGCCGCGACTCTTCTTCGTGGGTGTGCTCGCGGCGCTCTCGCTCATGAATGTCGGTCCTCAGGGTCATACATCTCGATCAGTGCCCGCATGCGGGCGAGAGGACGGAGTCGACGGGATCCCCCGACAGATCCGCCGTTCTCAGCAGGGCAGGCGGGACTCGAACCCACAACCGCCGGTTTTGGAGACCGGTGCGCTACCAATTGCGCCACTGCCCTTCAGCGGTGCCCTAGTCTGCCATACGGACGGGCATCCGGGGCAACCCGCCGCCGTGGGCTGCGACACGTCACCGGTGGCGTATCATCTGATGTCTGATGCTTCGGTGGGGCTGCGACGACGTCGCCCATCACCAGCGGCGCCCCTGGCGGCCCGCCGGTCCCGGCAGCACCTCCGGTCCCATCGCACCCGTCTCGCACCCATCGCGCTCAAGGAGGAGAGCATGACCCCCACCGGCAGTCCCACTGACACCGCAGGCACCGCCCCCTCACCGGGCCCGATCGCCGTCCTGGGCGCCTACGCCTCCCTGCCCAGCAGGCAGGAGGAGGTCGAGGAGTACTACCGGCTGCTGGCCGCCCTGCCCGCGGTGCGGGGCCTGGAGCTGCCCTTCCGCGACGACCTGGCCGGCCCCGCCGGCATCGACTGGCTGGCGGCCCGGCTCGCCCCCGCCTGGGACCGCAATATCGTCACCGCCATCCCCGGGACCATGATGCGCGTGTGGGCCACCGCCACGTTCGGCCTGGCCTCCACCGACCGGGGCGGGCGGGCCGAGGCCCTGGCCTTCACCCGTGCCGTGCGCGACGGCGTCGAGGCCCTGCGGGAGGCGGCCGGGCGCGACGTCGTCGCCGGGGTCGAGCTGCACTCGGCGCCCTCGGGGGCGCCGGGGGTGGCTCACGTGGCGGAGGCCTTCGGGGAGTCCCTGGCCGAGGTGGCCGACTGGGACTGGGGCGGGGCGCTGCTGCTGGTGGAGCACTGCGACGCCTACGTCGGCGACGACCGCGGGGAGAAGCGGATGCTGACCCTGGCCGAGGAGCTCGAGGTGCTGCGCGAGCTGGACCATCCCGGGGTGCGCATGAGCCTGAACTGGGGGCGCAGCGCCCTGGAGGCCCACGACGCCTCCGCCCCCCTGGAGCATGTGCGCGCCGCCCGGGCCGCCGGGGTCCTGGAGGGGGTGACCTTCTCGGGGGCCGGCCCGGTGGACACGCCCTACGCCAAGGCCTGGATGGACGGCCACCTGCCCCTGGAGGCCGACGAGCCCGGGTCGGTGATGAGCGCCGCGCACGTGCGCGAGTGCGCCCTGGCCGCCGTCGGGCCCCAGGCCGCGGCGCCCGCCGCCCGCTACCTGGGCGCCAAGTGCCAGGTGCCCGCCGATGCGGACCTGCCCACGCGGGCGGCCATGCTCACCCGCATCCTCCAGGCCACCGGTGTGGGACCATGGGAGCCGTGAGCACAGCCAGCACCGCGCCCAAGAGCCGCGTCTCCGCCCGCCTGTCCGCCATCGCCCCCTCCGCCACCCTCGCCGTGGACGCCAAGGCCAAGGCCCTCAAGGCCGCCGGCCGCCCGGTCATCGGCTTCGGTGCCGGGGAGCCCGACTTCGCCACCCCCGACTACATCGTCGCAGCCGCCGTCGAGGCCGCCAAGGACCCCGCCAACCACAAGTACTCCCCCGCCAAGGGCCTTCCGGCCCTGCGCGAGGCCATCGCCGCCAAGACCCTGAGGGACTCGGGCTACGAGGTCTCCCCCGAGGGCATCCTGGTGACCAACGGCGGCAAGCAGGCCGTCTTCCAGGCCTTCGCCGCCATCGTCGATCCCGGCGACGAGGTGCTGCTGCCCACCCCCTACTGGACCACCTACCCCGAGGCCATCGCCCTGGCGGGGGGCACCACCGTGGAGGTCTTCGCCGGGGCCGAGCAGGACTACAAGGTCACGGTCGACCAGCTCGAGGCCGCCCGCACCGAGCGCACCAAGGCCCTGCTCGTGTGCTCCCCCTCCAACCCCACCGGCAGCGTCCACACCCCCGCCGAGCTGAGTGCCATCGGGCAGTGGGCGCTGGAGCACGGCATCTGGGTCATCACCGACGAGATCTACGAGCACCTCCTGTACGACGGCGCCGCCCCCGCCCATATCGTCGCCCTCGTCCCCGAGCTGGCCGACCAGGCCATCGTGCTCAACGGCGTGGCCAAGACCTACGCCATGACCGGCTGGCGCGTGGGCTGGATGATCGGCCCCGGCGACGTCATCAAGGCGGCCACCAACTTCCAGTCCCACCTGACCAGCAACGTCGCCAACGTCTCCCAGCGCGCCGCGCTGGCGGCCGTGGCCGGGGACCTGTCCGCCGTGGAGGAGATGCGCTCGGCCTTCGACCGCCGCCGCCGCACCATGGTCGAGATGCTCACCGCCATCGAGGGCCTGACCGTCCCGGTCCCCCAGGGCGCCTTCTACGCCTACCCCAGCATGGAGGCCCTCCTGGGGCGCCGCCTGCGCGGCACCGGGATCGACTCCTCGGCCACCCTGGCGGGGCTGATCCTGGAGCACGCCGAGGTGGCGGTCGTCCCCGGTGAGGCCTTCGGCCCCTCCGGCTTCCTGCGCCTGTCCTACGCCCTGGGCGACGAGGACCTGGCCGAGGGCGTCGGCCGCATCCAGTCCCTGCTGGCCGAGGTCGAGTAGCCGGGCAGCCCGCCCCGCATGCGCGCCCCTGCCGCCCTGCGCGGGCGGCAGGGGCGCGTTCCCAGGCGCCTGCCCGCGGGCGCGCGACGCCACGGGCCCCAGCGCACCCGGGGCACCGTGCCCCGTGGCAGGCCCGGAGGCCTCAGCGGCCGGCTGCGGGGACCTCGATGAGGTCGGCCTGCGGCTGCTCGCGCCTCATGCGGGTGATGACCAGGTGCATCCAGATGAGGGTGAGCCCGGTGATGAGGGTCAGCACGATGAAGGGCGTGGAGGTCAGGCCGGTCAGGTCCTCGATGTAGGCGAAGGCCGGGGGCAGGAAGAACCCGCCCAGGCCGCCGAGCATGCCCACCAGGCCGCCCACGGAGCCGACATTGCCGGGGAAGTAGGTGGGGATGTGCTTGTAGACCGCGGCCTTGCCGATGCCCATGGAGCAGCCCACCAGGAAGATGAGGAGCACCACCAGCCACAGGGGCAGCCCGTAGGCCCTGCCGTTCTCATCGACGCCCGAGGGCAGGCACAGGACGGTGAGCACCGCCCCGATGATGAGGAAGGTGCCGTACATGGCGGCCCGCGCGCCCCACCGGTCGGAGACCCACCCGCCCAGGGGCCGCAGCAGGGAGGCGGGGAAGATGAAGGAGGCCGTCAGCAGGCCGGCGGTGCCCAGCGACACCCCGTAGGCGTCCAGGTAGTAGCCGGGCAGGATCGCCGAGTAGGCCACGTAGGCGCCGAAGACGATGACGTAGTAGAGGCTGAAGCGCCACACGCGGATATCCGACATGGGCCGGAGCATGACGCGCACCGGGGTGGAGCGGCCGGGCTTGCGGTCCGGGCTGGGGGTGATGAGCCACAGGGCCACCGCGCACACGACCAGGAGCACCGCGTAGACCATGGGGATGAGGCGCCACCCGCCCCGGATGCCCAGCAGGTAGGTGGACCCCGCGGTGGCGGCGATGATGCCCGGGCCGATGAGCTTGGTGACCGAGGCGCCCACATTGCCCGCCCCGAAGACCCCCAGGGCCAGGCCCTTGTGCCGCTCGGAGAACCAGGCGGAGTTCCAGGCGATGCCGCTGGAGAAGGAGTTGCCCACCACCCCCACGCAGAAGGCCAGCACCAGCAGCATGGCGTAGCTGGTGGCCAGGGAGACCAGCACGCAGGCCACGGCCCCCAGCGCCATCATGGCCGTCATGACGATCCTGCCCCCGTAGCGGTCGGCCAGGATGCCCGCGGGCAGGCGCCACATGGAGCCGTTGAGCACGGCCACGGCGCTGATCCAGGACAGCTGGACGGCGTCGAGGCCGAACTCCTTCTGGATCGGCTTGCCCAGGATGCCGAACATCAGCCACACCGCGAACATGAGGGTGAAGGCGATGGTGGACATGGTCAGGACCCGGTAGGCGCCCGGCGCCTCGTGGTGAGGCGCTTCGGCGGGCATCCCGGGATCAGCGGCGGGCACAGGGCGTTGAGCGGTCACGGCGCACCTTCTCTCGGCAAGCGGCGACGGCGCTCCCGCCGTGCGCTGGGCGCGCCTCAGGCGGCTGGGCGGTCTGGCACAGGAGCCGTGTCGCGAGGACCACACCACCATAGCCCGTATCCCCGCCCCGAGACGGGGGAATCCGCCGATGGTCACCGGGAGCGGGGACCCGCCACCGGTATCGGGGCTCAGGGCTCCTGGGCCGCCGGCGTCGGCACGGAGGTGAACTCGCCCCCCGGCCGGCGCAGGTGGGGGTCCTGGGCCAGGTAGTCGCCGGTCTCGCGGACGATGAGGCCCGACAGGACGAGCAGGCCGATGAGATTGGGCACGGCCATGAGCCCGTTGGCGATGTCGGCGAAGGCCCACACCGCGTCCAGGCTCGTCACCGAGCCGATGAAGACGGCCATGGTGAACACGAGGCGGAAGGGCAGCACCCCGTGCACCCCCACGAGCCTGACCACGCAGCGCTCGGCGTAGTAGGCCCACCCCAGGATCGTGGAGGAGGCCAGGAAGACCAGGGCCACCGAGACGATGTAGTGCCCCCACTGGCCGGGCAGGCCGTTGCTGAAGGCCTCCGCGGTCATGGTGTCGGGGTTGCCGCCCGTCCAGCTGCCGGTGGTCAGGATGACCAGGCCGGTGCAGGTGACCACGATGATGGTGTCGATGAAGGTCTGGGTCATGGACACCAGGCCCTGACGGGTCGGGTGCCTGGTCTTGGCCGCCGCCGCGGCGATGGCCGCCGACCCCATGCCCGACTCGTTGGAGAAGATGCCCCGGGCCACCCCGTACTGGACGGCCATGAGCACCGTGGAGCCCAGGAATCCGCCCGCCGCCCCCGAGCCGGTGAAGGCCCCCTGGAGGACCATCCCCAGGGCGTGGGGGATGGAGCCGGCGTTGACCGCCAGGATGTAGAGGCATCCCGTGACGTAGAAGACGATCATCATGGGCACGAAGGCGGCCGTCACGGTGCCGATGGCGCTGATGCCGCCCAGGAGCACCGCGCCGACGGCGATGGCCAGCAGGATCCCCACCAGGGCCGGGTCCCAGCCGAAGGAGTGGGACAGCTGCGCGGCCACCGCATTGGACTGGGTGGTCGAGCCGATCCCGAAGGAGGCCAGGATGGCGGCCACGGCGAAGAGCACGGATAGGAGGCGCCCCGCGCGGCCCTTGATGGCGTGGCGCAGGTAGTACTGGGGGCCGCCGGACTGCCTGCCGTGAGCATCGGTGGTGCGGAAGCGCACCGCCAGGAAGGCCTCGGCGTACTTCGAGGCCATGCCGAACAGCGCCGTGACCCACATCCAGAGCAGGGCCCCCGGGCCGCCCAGGTGGATGGCCGTGGCCACGCCGATGATGTTGCCCACGCCGACCGTGGCCGCCAGTGCCGTCGTCAGGGCCTGGTAGTGGGAGATGTCGCCCTCGGCGGTGTCCCTCTCCCCGTCCTGGCGGTCGAGGAGGGCGAAGCGCAGCGCCGGCCCGAGCTTGCGCAGCTGCAGGCCCCGCAGGCGCACCGTGAGCACCATGCCGGTGCCCAGGAGCAGGGGGATGAGGAACCACGGGCCCCAGATGAAGGCGCTGACGGCGTTGAGGACGGACTCGATGCCGCCGGCCGCTCCAGCCGAGGCGGGCAGGGCCGTGGAGGGCGCGCCGATCAGGCCGTCGGACGCGGCGGGCCCGGGCAGTGCCGGCACCGGGGAGGCGCTGACGGGCCCGAGGGGGCCGGAAAGGACGGCTGGGGCAGGGGGATGGAGCATGACTGGCCTTCCCGCCCGGCCGGGCACCGGGCTCGGCAGAAGGCTAGGTCCTGAGCGTGTGACGGCGCCATGACAGAGCATGGCAGAGCGTGGCGGAGGGGGGCCGGCCCGCTGGCCGGGGCCCGTGAGGATGCGCAGCCGGGACGGCGATCAGTGGGGGCCGCGGCGGGCCAGGATCTCGCGGCCCTGGGCCAGCCAGGACTCGGCGCGCGCCAGGCGGCCCTCGGCGTCGGCCCGCCACGGCCCGCCGTCCTCCCGCCGGGCGCCCGCCACCAGGGACAGGACCACTCCGGCGCAGCGGGCGCGCAGGGCCACGGGGTCCACGAGGGCCTCGGCCATCCGGGTCCAGGTCTCCAGGATGGGGCGCAGGCGCGGGTAGGAGGAGGGCGCCAGGTGGTCCAGGACACTGATATGCCCCAGCAGGCAGGCCAGGTCGTCGACCCGGTAGCCCGGCCCCAGGGAGTCCACATCCAGCAGGCAGGTGACCTTCTCCCCCTCCATGAGGATGTTGGCCTCGTAGAAGTCCCCGTGGACGGGGACCAGCGGCCCGGTGTGCGAGCTCTTCATCAGCTGCTCGACGCCGTCGGCCACGGCTCGGGCGCGCACCGCGCTCTGGGGCAGGACGGTGGCGGCGGCATGCGCGTAGTGGCGCGCCCGGTCGGACCAGGCGGGGTGGACGGGCAGCTGGAGGGCGCTGCGGGGCAGGGAGTCCAGCAGGGAGATCAGGCCGTTGAACACCCGCTCGGCCCGGTCGACCTCCATCCCCTGGGACAGCAGGCCGGACAGGACGGCGCCGGAGCCGGCCGAGATGAGCACCAGGCCGTCGGAGTCCTCCCGCAGCACCTCCGGGGCGGGCACGCCCGCAGCGGTGAGCATGCGGTGGCGCTGGGCGAAGCCGGCCGCCTGCGTGGGGCGCAGGACCTTGGCGTAGGCGGTGGTCTTATCCGGGAAGGTGGCGCGCACCACTGCCCGGCGGGTGGGGCGGTAGGCCACCATCGTGGCCTTGATCTGGGTTCCGATGCGGGCCGAGAGCAGCGCCGGGGTGCAGGCCACGGCCAGTCCCGGCAGCTCGGGGTCGGCCGGGTGGCGCCACACATGGACCACTGGCCCGTCGCCCCCCGTGGGCGCCACGCGGGTGAGCCCGGGCGCTCCGGGATTGGACAGGCGGGCGGTGGTCGCGCACAGGTACTCGGTGGTCGAGCGCCCCCCGGAGACGACGACGGCGGTGTAGCCCACGGAGACCCCCGCGCCGGGGCGGTGGTGGACCGAGTGGACCTCCCAGCTGGCCAGTCCCTGACCGGAGGGCGCCAATGCCGCCGAGAGCACAGAGGCGGCGCGGGGCCCGGTGAGCAGGGCGACCTCCTCCGGCTCATGCGTGGCCGACGAGTGGTTCATGCCTCAAGTCTGCCCCACCGTGTGCGCTGAGACCACGACTCGCCGTGGAATCAGTGGCCCCGGGAGGAGGCGCGGCCCGGATCCGCACCGGCCCCAGGGGCTCTGGGCCGCTCCGGGCCACGAGTCCGGCCCGCGGGTCGCGCCGCCGGCGCCGGGGGCCGTTCATGGAACAATCCCCTCCATGCGCGATCTCGCCGCCCTGCCCAAGGCGCACCTGCACCTGCACTTCACGGGGTCCATGCGCCTGGAGACGCTGGTCGAGCTCGCCACCGCCACGCGCACGCGCCTGCCCGCCAGCCTCCTGGACGGGGACCCCCTGCGCGTCCCGGCCGACCGGCGGGGCTGGTTCCGCTTCCAGCGCGCCTACGACACCGCCCGCGCCCTGGTGCGCAGCGAGGAGACCATGCGGCGCCTGGTCCTGGAGGCCGCCATGGACGACGCGGCCGAGGGCTCGCGCCGCCTGGAGATGCAGGTGGATCCCACCAGCTACGCCCCTTTCGTGGGCGGCATCACCCCGGCCCTGGAGATCATCCTGGACGCCGCCGACCAGGCCACCGCCCTCACGGGCGTGGAGGTGGCGGTCATCGTGGCGGCCTCCCGCATGCGCCACCCCCTGGACGGGCGCACCCTGGCCCGCCTCGCGGTGCGCTACGCCGGGGACAGCCCGGGCCGCGTCGTCGGCTTCGGGCTGTCCAATGACGAGCGCGCCGGGCAGACGGCCTCCTGGGGCCCGGCCTTCGCGATCGCCCGCCGCGGCGGGCTGGCCTGCGTGCCCCACGGCGGGGAGCTGCTGGGACCCGAGCATGTGCGCGAGGTGGTCCGCGCCCTGGGCCCCACCCGCCTGGGCCACGGGGTGCGCACCGGCGAGGACCCCGCGCTGCTGGAGGAGGTGGTCGACCGGGGCATCAGCCTGGAGGTGTGCCCCGCCTCCAATGTGGGCCTCGGCGTCTACCCCTGCGCGCAGGAGGTGCCCCTGCCGGCGCTGCTGGCCCACGGGGCGCAGGTGGCCCTGGGCGCCGATGACCCGCTGCTCTTCCAGTCCCGGCTGGTCGACCAGTACGAGATCGCCCGCTCCCTGGGCTGCGACGACGCGGCCCTGGCCGAGCTGGCGCGCGGCTCGATCCGCGCCTCACTGGCCTCACCGCGGTCCAAGCAGCAGTGGCTGGCCCAGGTCGAGGACTGGCTGGCGGGACCCGATCCCGCCTCATCGGCGACCGGGGATGGCGCGCCTGGCGGGGCTCGCGACCGCGGGGATGGGCCCGCAGCCGGCCGCAGGGAGGCCGATCAGCGGGGCTCCGGGCGGCCGGAGGCGCCGAGCCGATGAGGCGCCCCACGCTCAAGGATGTCGCCGAGGCCACGGGGTACTCCGTGTCCACGGTCTCCCGGGCCCTGGCCGGCAGCCCGCAGATCAGCGAGCCCACCCGGCGCCGGGTCGGGGCGGTGGCACGGCGCCTGGGCTATCAGGCCGACCCGATCGGCGCCCTGCTCCGCACCCCGCGCCCCCGCGTGCTGGGGCTGCTGTGCCGCCTGGACCAGGAGCTCCACGTCGTCTACCGCGATCACCTCCTGGCCCAGGCCGAGGCCCACGGCCTGCGGCTGGTCACCGAGAGCGTCGGGCCGCTGCGCGGCGCCGGCGAGGCCATCGACAACCTGCTCCGCCTGCGCTGCCAGACCCTCATCATCATCGACCCGGCGACCGTCGCGCAGGCGGAGCCCGCCCTCCTGGAGGGGGCGGTGACCATCGGCCAGCAGCGGCCCGTGGCCGCCTCGGACCTGGTCACCAGCGACAACTCCGAGGGCATGGCCCAGCTCGTCGACCACCTCAGGGGCCTGGGCCACCGCCGGGCGGTCTACATCGACTCCACCCCCGGCGTCTCCGCCGATGCCAGGCGCCGGGCCTTCCAGGAGGCGGCCGGGAGGGCCGGGCTGGCCTTCCACATCGTGCCGGGCGGGGCAGACGTCGACTCAGGGCTGGCCGCTCTCACGCCGCTGCTGGACCGGGCCGGGCTCCTGCGCCCGGCACCCGGCCGGGAGCCGTGCACGGCGGTGGTCTGCTACAACGACCAGTGCGCCCAGGGGGTGATCATCGCCGCACTGCGCGCCGGGCTGCGGCCGGGGGCGGACCTGTCGGTGGCGGGCGTCGACAACTCCCGGCTGGCGGCCTCAGCGGCCTTCGACCTGACCTCCATCGACCGCAGCCCAGCCGATGTGGCGCGCCTGGCGGTGGAGCTGGCCGGGGCCCGGGTCGAGTCCGAGGCCCGTGAACCGGTGAGCCGAACCGTGGGCACCGCCCTGGTCCCCCGCTCCTCCACCGGCCCGGCGCGCCGCTGAGGACTCCTGCGCCCGGACTACCGGGGGTCGATCATGAGCCGGTGCAGGAGCTGGTCGTGGATGGTCGGGGGCGCCGCGAGCACGGAGCCCTTCCACCGCAGGTCCAGGGGCGTGCCGTCCAGTCGGGTGACGCGCACCCCGAGCTCGGAGCAGATGAGGCCGGCCGCCGCGATGTCCCAGGGCGAGACCCACATGTGCACGAAGGCCCCGGCGCGGCCCGCCGCGACCTCCACGCACTCCAGGGCCGCCGAGCCGTAGCGCCGATGCCCGCGGGACTCCTCCAGGCACCGGGCCAGGCGCGGCAGGGCCCGCATCTCCTTGAGATCGGTGATGAGGACGGCGTCGCGGTAGCCGCGGTCATCGACGACGGGGCTCAGGGGCTCGCCGTCGCAGCACGCGCCGCCCGCGCGCACGGCAGTGTAGCAGCGGCCGGCCACGACATCCATGACCACGCCGAGCACCGGGGCCCCGTCCTCGCACAGGGCCAGGCTGACCGCGTAGTCCCGGTGGGTCTGGACGAAGTTCATCGTCCCGTCGATGGGGTCGAGGACCCACACCCGGCCCTGCCAGGTGTCCACGCCGTGCCCCTCCTCCCCCAGCAGGCCGTAGCCGGTGCCCTTCAGGCGGGCGGCCACGTGCTCCTCGATGCGCCGGTCCACGGCGGTGACCAGGTCGTTGCGGTCCGACTTGGTGCTGACCTCGAGGTCCTGGCCCGGGTGGAGGGCCATGGCGGCGGCCTCCCGGACGACGTCGACCGCCAGGGCCAGGAGCCCGTCGGGATCACTGCGCAGTGCCATGCCGCCCATCATGCCTCCCCGCCCTGGGAGAAGGCGCGGTCACCGCGGATGAGGCGCTCCTCCAGCAGCGCGACGACGATGAGGCAGGCCAGGCCCACCAGGGCCGAGACGATGAGCACCGTGAAGGTCGATCCCCAGCCGTGCAGGGTGTGGCCCAGGATGTGCACGCCGTCCTTGGTGGGGTCGGCGATCCGACCCAGGAGGACCTTGGCCATCGAGTCGCCGAAGACGTACCCGAAGGCCCGGGGCACGGCATTGACCACGACGGTGGCGGTCTTGGGGGCGAAGCCGATGACGCAGATGCCGATGAGCGTCACGGGTCCGAAGATGAGGAAGCCGATGAGGAACAGGGAGACGTAGACCAGGGTCGGGGTGGTGGCCTGGGAGTAGACCCAGATGGGGATGATGACCAGGGCGATGCCGATGGCGGCGGCCAGGGCCCTCCGTCCGCCCATCCTGTCCGAGGCGTAGCCCCACAGCAGGGAGCCGGCCAGGCCGCCGAGCTCCAGGGCGATGGTGGAGTTGACCGCGACGTAGTCGGAGAAGCCCAGGACGTCGTGGGTGTAGAGGACGTTCCAGTTGTCGATGCCGATGCGCACGCAGTAGGCGGCGACATTGGCGATGCACAGGAACCACACGGCGGGGTTCCTCACCACGTAGTCCATGAGGATGCGCCCCTTGGAGATGTCCTCGGTGACGACGTCGGCCTTGGCCTGGGGCTCCTCGAAGATCTCCTCGGGCGTGCTCCAGCCCAGCTCCACCGGATCGTCCTTGCCGAAGAAGTACCCCCAGATGCCGATGGGGATGGCCACGATGGCGGGCACGATGAACATGCCGACGACCGAGCCGTTGAACAGGGTGTTGGCGCCCCACAGGGCCAGCGCGCCGGCGATCATGGCGCCCAGGTTGTGGGAGGAGTTCCACCAGCCGATGAAGCGCCCGCGCAGGCGGCGCGGCGTCCAGCGGTTCATCGTGGAGTTGCAGCACGGCCCCCCGGGTGCCTGGAACAGTCCGTTGAGGGACCACAGGAGGATCATCCACCCGTACGGGCTGCCCCCGGCCGCCAGCACCACCCCGATGAGGATCGAGGTCAGGCCCGAGGCGAGGAGCAGGGCGGCCACGACCCTCTTGGTGTTGCGCCCGTCGATGAAGAAGCCGAGCACCAGGCCGCCGAAGCCGTAGGTCAGGGAGAAGCCGAAGCCGATGGCTCCCAGCTGGGTGGTGGTCAGACCCGCCTGCTCCACGAGGAAGGGCTGGGCCGATTTGAAGTTGGTGCGCAGGAGGTAGAAGCCCCCGTAGGCGATGATGAGGACGGAGTAGGTCTTGAGGAACTCCCAGATCCAGCGCTTGCGCTGGATCTGGAGGGGGATCCGCCCCAGCGGCTTGGCGCTGATCCCGAAAGGACCACTGCTGTTGTTCATGATCCACCTCGTTGTGGTTCAGAAGGGATGGGGGCCGTCCCGGCGGCACGGCCCCGGGACGGCGGTGATGGCGCGCATCACGGTACACAATCGTTTGCATCAGCGCAATCGTTTGCGTTCGGATGGATGCGGCTGTGACGATCCCTGCGGATCGGAGGCGGGGCTCGCGCCCGGCCCCGCCCGCAAAGGGCGGGGCCGCCGGGCGTGGCTCGCGGTGGGCCGGGACCGCCGCCCTACCAGCCCACGTGCACGGGCTCGGGCACCAGGGTCACGCCGTAGCGCTCCCGGACCCCGGCCACGATGGCGTCGCGCAGCGCGGCGATATCCGCGGCCCGGGCCCCGCCGCGGTTGGTCAGCGCCAGGACGTGCTTGGTGGACAGCGAGGCGGGCGTCCGGCCCTGGGAGCCGGCGGCGCCCAGGGAGAAGCCCTTGGGGAATCCCGCCTGGTCGATGAGCCAGGCGGCACTGGTCTTGACCAGCCCCTCGATGACGGGGGCGGCCCGGGTGCCCAGGACCACCTTGGAGTGATCGGCGACGGGGAAGCGGGGGGCCCGCTCGGGCAGGGCGGCGGCCTGCTCCTCGGTGAGGATCGGGTTGGTGAAGAAGGAGCCCGCGGACCAGGTGTCGCGGTCGGCGTCGTCCAGGACCATGCCCTTGGAGCGGCGCAGCTCCAGGACCGCCTCACGCACCCGCACGGCCGGGACACGGTCCCCGAGCCCGACGCCGAGGGCCTCGGCGAGCTGGCTGTAGGCGATGGGCGCCGACAGGGAGGCCTGGCGCACATGGAAGCCGACCTCCAGGACCACCCAGCGGCCGGTGGGGCCCCACAGGCGCCCGCCGCCGACCTCGGCGTCGGTCAAGGAGCGCTTGAGGTCGGAGTCCCGGTAGGACAGGTGCAGGCTGCCCAGGGGCAGGTGGACGCTGCGGCCGGTCAGCCGGTCCCAGGCCCGCACGAAGGCCAGGAGCTCGGAGACCTCGGCGCCATAGGCGCCGATGTTCTGCACCGGGGCGGCGCCCACGGTGCCGGGGATGCCGGACAGGGGGGCGAAGCCCGCCCAGTGGGAGGCGATGGCCCGGCGCACCAGGTCGTCCCAGGTGGTGCCCGCCGTCGCGGTGAGCTCAACGCCTCCGCAGGCGCTGTCGGAGTCGGTCCGCACCTCCTGACGGGCATCGCGCACGACGAGGCCCTCGAAGCCCGCATCGGAGGCCAGGATGTTGGAGCCCCCTCCGATGACCAGCAGGGGGGTGCCCGCCTCGTCGGCGCTCCGCACGGCGTCGATGAGCTCAGCCTCGGTGGCGGCCTCCACGTACTCGCCGATGGGCCCGCCCACGCGCAGGGTCGTCATCTCGGCCAGGGTGGTGGGCGCCGGGCCCCCCAGCGGCCGGGCCAGGGCGCTGACCGGGGCGGGCCAGGCCTCCTGCTCACCGCCATCCGCGGCGCTCAACGGCATCAGGCACGCATCCGCGCTGTCGGGCACCGGGCCGGCGGACTCGTCGCGGGCTGCGCGGCTGGGCTGTGTCATAGGGCTCTCCTCGGGCATCGGGCGCTGCTGAATGGTGACGGTCACGGGGATGGGGGCGCCGGCGACTCGGCCGCGCCCCGCGGGACGAGGGCGCCCGGGGCCCGGCGCTGCTGGCGCACCGCGGGCACGCAGACGCACAGGGCCCCGTCCTGCGCGGACGAGGCCCTCGCCGATCACGGGCGCGTGATCGTCACTTCTTGTTGCGACGCTGGTGGCGGGTCTTGCGAAGCAGCTTGCGGTGCTTCTTCTTGGCCATGCGCTTGCGGCGCTTCTTGATCACGGATCCCATGAGATCTCCTTGCAGTTCGCTGGTCGTGCCCACCGGGTCCGCCGGGGCCGGGGATCGACCGGCGGGCGCCTTGGGGCGATTGGTCGGCGCGTGACGACTCACAGCCGACCACACGGGTGACCGGGCGAGTCTAGCGGGTCCTAGGACCCCGATGCCTCCGACTTCTCGTGGCCCCAATCACCAAGCCCGGCGGCCAGGTACTCCTGGACGGCCCTCTCCGGGACCCGGAAGGAGCGCCCGACCTGCATCGCGGGCAGGTCGCCGGAGTGCACCATGCGGTAGACGGTCATCTTCGAGACGCGCAGCATCCCGGCCACCTCGGCAACGGTGAGGAAGGAGGGGGCGCCGGAGGCGCTGGAGGATGAGGGCAGACCCGGTGCCATGACTCTTGAGTCCCATCGTCGAGGGCGCCCACTGGGGGCAGGAACACAGCCAATATATCCCGAGCCGGCAGCGCGGCACAGGGTTTCGCACTCACATCAATCACGCGCGTCGCATCTCACACTGGGGCAACCAAGGCAACCACAGCCACGAGCGGCACTGGAGCACCAGGAGCCCCGGCCTCATCGCGGTGGCGCGCTCGGGGCGGCACCGCCCCCACCGGCGCGCTGAGATGACCGGGGGCGGCCAGTCGGCAACAATGGCCGGTGTGCCCCAGGAACCCGACGCGCCCCGCAGCACCAGGGCGGGACGGAGCTCTCAGCAGCCCTCCGTGCTGCGCGAGCTGCTGAGCCGGCTGCGCCGGCTCGTCTCGCTCAAGCGAGTCGCCCAGGCCGCCCGCTTCACCCCCTCGCGCCTGGCCGTCGCCGTCTTCGCCGGGATCATCGCCGTGGTCACGGGCCTGCTGAGCCTGCCGGTGGCCACCGCCTCCGGGCAGAGGGCCGAGCTCGTCGACGCCCTGTTCACAGCGACCTCCGCCGTCTGCGTCACCGGACTGACCACGGTGGACACCGCGACCTACTGGTCGCCCTTCGGCCAGGCCGTCATCATCCTGGGGGCCGCGGTGGGCGGCCTGGGGATCATGACCATCGCCTCCCTGCTCTCCCTGGTGGTCTCCCGCCACGTGGGCCTGACCCAGCGGATGCTGGCGGCCCAGGAGAACCAGTCGCGCCTGGGGGATGTGGCCTCCCTGCTGCGCGCGGTCATCTACACCTCGGTGGGGTGCCAGCTGGTGCTCATGGTCGCGCTGCTGCCGCGCTTCCTCATCAGCGGCCTGGATCCGGGCCATGCGCTGTGGTACTCGCTGTTCATGGCCCTGTCCATCTTCAACAATGCGGGATTCGTGGTCATGCCCGAGGGACTGGCCCCCTACGCCTCGGACTGGTGGATGGGCCTGCCCATCGTCCTGGGCACCATCGTGGGCGCGGTGGGCTTCCCCGTCATCCTCGACGTGGCCGGCCACCGGCGCAGGCCCCGGGCCTGGAGCCTGCACACCAAGATCACCCTGACCACCTACCTCAGCCTCAGCCTCGTCTCAGCGGTCGCCATCGCGGCCCTGGAGTGGGGCAATGCGCGCACCTACGGGTCCCTGCCCACCAGCGGCAAGCTGCTGACGGCCCTGGTCAACGGGGTCAATGCCCGCTCCTCAGGGCTGTCCCTCATCGCCCCCGAGCACATGCACGAGACCACCTGGCTGCTCCAGGACGTCCTCATGTTCGTGGGCGGGGGCACCGCCTCGACCGCCGGGGGCATCAAGGTCACCACCTTCGCCGTGCTGGTCCTGGCGATCCTGGCCGAGGCCCGGGGCGATGAGGACATCGAGGCCTTCGGCCGCCGGATCCCGCCCTCGACCGTGAGGGTGAGCGTGGCGGTCGCCTTCATCGGCGTGTCCATCATCGGCATCGCCACCCTGGTGCTGCTCCAGATCACCCACCTGACCCTGGACCGGGTCCTGTTCGAGGTGATCTCCGCCTTCGCCACCGTGGGGCTGTCCACGGGCATCACCCCGATCCTGCCCGAGAGCGCGAAGTACGTCATGGTGGCGCTCATGTTCGTCGGGCGCGTGGGCACCATGACCGCCGCCTCGGCACTGGCCCTGCGCGACCGCCGGCGAGTCATCCGCATGCCCGAGGAGAGCCCGCTCATCGGCTGAGGCCCACTGGCACCCGGACGGCGCAGAGGGCTACCGTGTACCCGACCGGGCCCAGCCGGGCCCGGCCGGGCGCGGACGCCCCGGCCGGATCCATGCATGGCTGCCACCACCGCCACCGCGAGGACGCCGCGAACCCATGCCAGACCGCTCCGCCCACAACGACTCCACCCTCGTCATCGGCCTGGGCCGCTTCGGCTCGGCCGTGGCCGCCACCCTGGACCGCCTGGGCCGCGAGGTCCTGGCCGTGGAGACCAATCCCGCCACCGTGCGCCAGTGGACCGGGCGCATCCCCCTGGTCGAGGCCGACGCCACCGACGCCGAGGCCCTGGAGCAGCTGGGCGCCACCGACTTCGGCACCGCCGTGGTCGGCGTGGCCACCTCGCTGGAGGCCTCCGTGCTCATCACCGGCAACCTCGTGGACCTGGGGACCCCGCAGATCTGGGCCAAGGCCATCTCCCGGGCCCACGGGCGCATCCTGCGGCGCATCGGCGCCCAGCACGTCGTCTACCCGGAGTTCGACGCCGGCCAGCGCGCCGCCCACCTGGTCTCGGGGCGGATGCTGGACTACATCGAGATGGAGAAGGGCGGCTTCACCATCGTCAAGATGCGCCCGCGCTCGGAGCTGCACGGCTTCACCATCGGCCAGTCCAAGATCCGCTCGCGCTACGGGGTGACGGTGGTGGGCCTCATGAGCCCCGGCGAGCCCTTCGAGTACGCCACCCCGGACACGCTCATCGCCCCCGATGACATCCTGGTGGTCGGGGGCGACGCCGCCCTGCTGGAGCGCTTCGCCAACCGGGCCTGACCCGGGCCGCCGAGCCCGGCAGCCTCCGCTCGTGCCGCCCTCCCGCGGCCTCGCCGTCGATCCGGGGCCCAGAGGCGCGGGCTCGACGGCGAGGGCCGGGACGGAGGATGCCGGGGCGAATGCCGCCTACAGCAGGCCCCGGAAGGAGTAGCGCAGCTCCAGGCGCCCCGCGGGCAGGCGGAACTCGGGGTGGGGCCGGGCGCCCCAGGAGTCGTCCCCGGCCACACCGCGCCGCATGAGGGCGGGGCGGATGACGGTGCGCTCCGAGGGCGGCAACTCGAAGGCGTGAGCGGCATTCTCCACCTCGTAGGGCGTCCAGGGCAGGGCCGACAGCTCCATGGGCGCACCCGGCTCGCACTCGAAGCGCAGGCCCAGGCCCCGCCGTCCGCGCACCTCCGCCCAGCGCACCCCGGTGCGGTTGCCGGACTCCTGGGGCTTGAGGTAGGCGGTCAGCTGCTCAGCGACATCGGCCCGGTAGACGCCCAGGCGGACGCCCCCACGGCGGTCGACGTAGCACTCCTGAGGCCCCTCGCCGTACCAGGTCAGGCGGTCCAGGGAGCCGGGCACCTCGAAGAGCGTGGAGAACTCGGGCAGCTCGGGCACCTCGCCCGCGGGCCGGAGCACCTGGAGGACCTCCACCGTCCCGTCGGCCAGCACCCGGTAGGACATCGAGCAGGTGGAGCCGGGCAGGCCCGCCAGTTCGTAGTCGAAGGCGACCGTGACCGCTGAGCCGTCTGCCTCCTCCTGGACCCTGGGCAGGTCCTGGCCCCCCGCGGGCCGGGAGTAGCGGCTGGCGAGGAGCCAGGGGCCCTCGTGGAAGGGCCCGCTGTAGCCCCGCTCATTGGCGGTGGGCGCGTGCCAGAAGCAGGGGCGCACCACCGAGCGCAGCAGCTCATTGCCGCCATCGGGGGTCATGCCGTAGCGGTAGGAGCTCAGGCCCCCGGCGAGCCGGGAGAAGAGCGCCTCGAAGTGCTCGCCCCGCACCCCGATGTTGTGCCCTCCCCGGATGAGCTCGGGGGCGCGGGCCGACACCTGCCACAGGGCGCCGCCGGAGGCCGATGGCGCCGCGGCAGCGCCGTCCGCCGCCTCGCCGCTCCCGGCGGCCGGCCCCGCCTGCCGGCCACGGGTCAGCACGCGCTGATCCCAGGCGATTTCATGGCCCGCCGGCGCCCACGTGGTGGCCCGGCGCAGGTGGAAGGAGACCGTCAGGGCGTACTCCCCCGCCTCCTGCGGCAGGCTCAGCGGCAGCGGGTAGGACCGGGACTGCCCGGGCGGCACGTCGGTGTCCACCACGGCCCGCTCCAGCAGGATCCCCTCGCGCTCGAGGCGGACCACGCACTCGAAGGCTCCTGATCCGGTGAACAGGTGGCGGTTGGCCACCGTGAAGCCCTCCTCGCCCACCTCGGTGAGCAGAGGGCGGTACAGATGGGCGACCTCGGCCACCTTGGGCGAGGGGGTGCGGTCGGCGAAGAGGATCCCGTTGCCGCAGAAGTCGCCGTCATGCGGCGCCTCCCCGCAGTCCCCGCCGTAGCCGAGGTAGGTGCGCCCGCTGGAGCTGCGCAGCTCGATGGCCTGGTCGGCGAAGTCCCAGATGAAGCCGCCCTGGAAGCGGGGCTCGCGCTCGGCCAGGTCCAGGTAGCGGTCCACCGCGCCCAGGGAGTTGCCCATGGCGTGGGCGAACTCGCACAGGATGAAGGGCTTGGCGTCCTGGGCCCCCGGCGTCCCCCCGGCCGGGCCGGGCCGCTCCGCCGGGGCGGTGCGGTTGCGGATCTGCTCCTCGACCTCGGCGGCCGGGGTGTACATCTGGCTGATGACGTCGGAGGTCTGCGGGTAGCGCTGATCCCAGTGGATGCCCTCGTAGTGCACGGGCCTGGTGTCCAGGCTGCGCAGCAGGTCGGCCATGTCGCGCAGGTTGGTGCCGCCGTAGGACTCGTTCCCGCAGGACCACATGATGATCGAGGGGTGGTTCTTGTCGCGCTCGTACATGGAGCGGGCCCGGTCCAGGACGGCCCCGCGCCACTGCGGGAGGTCTCCCGGGACCGAGGAGGACACCGGCTCCCCGTCGCGCTCGATGAGATCCCATACCCCGTGCGTCTCCAGATTCGCCTCGTCGATGACGTAGAAGCCGTAGCGGTCGCACAGCTCGTAGAAGAAGGTGCTGTTGGGGTAGTGGGAGGTGCGGATGGCATTGACATTGGCGCGCTTGAGGGCCACCAGGTCGGCCTCGGTGGTCTCGCGGCCGACGACGCGGCCCTGGAGCCCGAACTCGTGGCGGTTGACGCCCTTGAGGACGACGCGCCTGCCGTTGACCTTGAGGATCCCGTCCTCGATGGCCACGCCGCGGATGCCCACGCGGTGGGGGACGGCCTCGACCAGGGCGCCCTCCTCATCGAGCACCTCGATGAGGAGGGAGTACAGGTGGGGATCCTCGCTGCTCCACAGGTAGGGGCCGGGCACGGTGATGCTCAGAGCACCGCGGCCCTCCTGGACCTCCTCGGCCGCCCCTGCCCCCGGGGCCGCCGCGCCCGCAGGGCCCAGCTCCCCGACGCCGTCGAGCACGGCTCGCACGCGGCCGCGGCCGCGCAGCCGGTAGTCCAGGCGCACGACGGCGGCGCCCAGGTCCGGGCTCAGCTCGGTGCGCACCCGCAGGTCCTCCAGGTGCACGGCGGGCAGGCGGCGCAGCAGCACGGAGCGGAAGAGACCGGAGAACCGGTAGAAGTCCTGATCCTCCAACCAGGATGCGGCGGACCACTTGAAGACCCGCAGGGCCAGGCGGTTGCGCCCCCGGCGGGCGGTGCTGGTCAGGTCGAACTCGGCGGGGGTGAAGGAGTCCGTGGAGTAGCCGATGTACTGCCCGTTGAACCAGACGGCCACGGCGCTCTCGGCGCCCTCCAGGCGCAGGATGAGGCGCTCGCCCTCGGGCAGCGCGCCCAGGTCGATGTCCTTGACGTAGCTGGCCACCGGGTTGTAGCCGGTGGGGGCCTGGCCGGGGGCCAGGGCCTCATGCCCGTCCCAGGGGTACTGGGTGTTGACGTACTGGGGGCGGTCGTAGCCGTGGAGCTGGATGTGGGCGGGCACGGGGATGTCGTCCCAGTGGCTCACATCGACGTCGTCGGCCCAGAACCCCTCCACCGCCAGGGCGGGGCTCTTGGCGCAGCTGAGCTTCCACACCCCGTCCAGACTGATCTGGAAGCTGGAGCCGCCCAGGCGGGCCTCGTCCCAGTCGGCGTACCACAGGTGGTCGGAGTGGGTCGGGAGCCGGTTCTCGGCGAAGAACCCGGGGTCGTGGAGCCGGGCGGGGTCGAAGCCGGGCCCCGCGGCCGCCGGCGCCCCGGCGTCCTGCGGCGCTGACGGCGCTGAGGGGGACGGCTGCTCCACTGGTGTCATCCGGCTCATTTCAGCGCCCCCATGATCCCGTTGGCGAAGGAGCGCTGAAGGGCGAGGAAGACGACCATCGCGGGCAGGGAGGCCAGGAGCACGGCGAGCATGAGCACCCCGTAGTTGGTGACGTATCCGGCGGAGAGGTTGGAGATGAGCAGGGGCATGGTCTGGACATCGCTGTCCACCAGGATGATGCGCGGCCACAGGAAGTTGTTCCAAGCGGTCATGAAGGTCACCACGGCTGCGGCGGCATAGGTGGACTTCATGGTGGGCACGTAGATGCGCAGGAAGATCCCCACCTCGCTCAGGCCGTCCAGGCGCGCCGCCTCCAGGACCTCATGGGGGAAGGAGCGCGAGGCCTGGCGGAAGAGCAGGATGAGGAAGGGGGTGGAGACCGCGGGGACCACCACCGCCCACAGGGAGTTGACCATCCCCAGGCCCGCGAAGAGGCGGAACAGGGGGATCATCGTGGCGGCGAAGGGGATCATCATGGCCAGCAGCAGCACCGCCATCACAGCGTCCTTGGCCTTGGAGTGGTAGATCTCGAAGCCGTAGCCCGCCAGGGAGCACACCAGCAGGGCCAGGACGGTGGTCGCCAGGGCGATGGCCGCCGAGTAGCCCAGGGCGGGCCCGAGGCTGGTGGTGCTCGCCAGGGACCTGAGGTTGTCCATGAGGTGGCTGCCGGGCAGCAGGCGGGAGGCCAGGACGTCGTTGCTGGTGTTGGTCGCCGAGACCACCATGAAGAAGAGGGGGAAGACGGAGACCACCGAGCAGATGGTCAGGAACACGTAGATCGCTGCGCGGCGAAGTCGGGCGCTCAGACGCGTGAGCAGCAGGACTGCTCGCGCGCGCCTGCTCCTGGCGGGGCCTGGCGCGGCGGGCGCGGCGGGCGTGGTCGTGGCGGGCATGGCTGTGGCGGGCATGGTTGTTGTCCTGGGCTCAGGCATCGCGCTTGTCACCGACCTTCATCTGGATGAGCGCGAGGACCGCGACGAGGATGAGGATCACATAGGAGATGGCCGAGGCGTAGCCGATGTTGGGGCTCTTGAGGAAGGAGAGCTCGTAGAGGTAGTGGGACATGGTCTTCGTGGCATTCCCCGGACCTCCCAGGGTGAGGTTCCATGACTCGTCGAAGAGCTGGAGGGTGCCGTTGGTCGACATGATGGCTGTCAGCAGGATCATGGGCTTGAGCTGGGGGACGATGACGTACCAGAAGGTCTTCCACGCGCCCGCGCCGTCGATGCGGGCCGCCTCGATGGTGGCGTAGTCGATGTTCTGCAGGCCTGCCAGGAAGAACACCATGTTGTAGCCGGTCCACCGCCACAGCAGTCCCAGGATGATGACGATGCGGGCCGTGCCGGCCTGGCCCAGCCAGTTGATGGGGCTGTCGATGAGATGCAGGCCCAGCAGCATGTCGTTGACGAAGCCGTCCGTGGCGAAGATGGTGCGGAACACCAGGGAGTAGGAGACCAGGGAGACCGCGCAGGGCAGGAAGATCGCTGTGCGCCACAGGCCCTTGAAGCGCAGGTGGGGGTCGTTGAGGATGACCGCCAGCACCAGGGCCAGGGCCAGCATGATGGGCACCTGGATCAGCAGGTAGAGGAAGGTGCTCCTGACGGTCTCCAGGAAGCGCTCGTCGGACAGGAGGCGCGAGTAATTGGACCACAGGGGCTCGGCATACCGCAGGCGCGTGCCCTTGCCTGTCTGCAAGGACAGCAGGAAGGCCTGGAGCATGGGGTAGAAGCTCATCAGCACGATGAGCAGGGCGGCGGGCAGGAGGAAGGCCCAGCCGGTCAGGCTGCGGCGCCTCTCCGATGTCATCGCGCGGGAGGCGGATGCGGCAGCGGGCGCCTTCACGCCTGGGCGCTGCACCCCCTTCGACAGCTTCAACGATCCTGAGGATCCTGACAACACGAGCAACCTACTTTCTTCTCACCACTGCGGACCTGGGAGCCCTCGCCCCCGGGGCGGGGCTGGTGTCCGTGGCGGCCGGCGCCGGCCGCCGCGGACACCAGCCCTGCGCGCGGAGGGCCGAGTCACATCAGCTCGTCCCGCGGCCTCAGCCCATCGCGAACTCGACGGTCTCCTGGGCCTCGGCCATCGCCGTGGCCGGGTCCTTGCCGCCGACGATCTCGGTCAGGGCCGCTGAGACGGCGTCGCGCGCCTCGTAGTGGTAGACCCCCACGTGCACCGCGGGCACCTTGGTGCCGTACTCGACGACGTCGGCGTAGACGGCCTGGCCGCCGTAGAACTCCAGCGGCTCCTGGTAGACCTTGGACTCCCCGGCGGGGATCCAGTTGGCGATGGCACCGGAGGAGGGCAGGATCGTGTCATAGAACTCGGTGGAGCCCGCGAAGGTGGACTTCAGGAAATCGGCCGCCAGCTCGTAGTCGGCGTTGGCGGAGATGACCCAGGACGAGCCGCCGTTGGCGGTGTAGTTGGTGGCGCCGTCGACCCCGTCCAGGGAGGGGATGTTGGTGACCATCCAGTTCCCGGACTGATCCTTGGCCTCCTGGATGGAGCCGGAGATCCAGATGCCGTTGAGGACCCCGGCGACCTGTCCGCTGGTGAAGCTCTTGATGTACTCCTCGTCGGCATTGACCTCGAGGAAGACCTTGGAGTCGACCATCTCCTTGTAGATCTCGGCGCCCTTGAGCAGGGCCTTGTTGTCCTTGATGTTGACGGTGCCGTCCTCGTTGAACATGCTGGCACCCGCCGACTGCACCATCATCATGATGAGATCGGAGGCCCCGGCCCGCCCCGAGAGCATCGACTTGCCGGTCTTGTCCAGCACCGTCTTGCCCAGCTCGATGAACTTGCTCCAGGTGATGCCGGTGAAGTCCTTGATGCTCAGCCCGGCCTGCTCCAGCAGGTCGGTGCGCAGCGCCAGCACGGCGGTGCCGGAGTCGAAGGGCAGGGCGTAGTGGACCTTGTCCTCGACGGAGAAGTTGACCACCGACTCGGGGAACTGGGAGAAGTCGATCCCCGAGCCCTCCAGGTCGGAGAACACATCCGGGTAGTTGGTGATGTTCTTCTGCGCCGCCATGTTCTGCATGAGGAAGATGTCGGGCAGCTGGTCGATCTTCTGGCTCTGGGCCAGGGTGGTGATCTTCTGCTGGATGTCATCCCAGGACATCTCCACGATGTTGAGGCTGAAGTCCGGGTGGTCCTTCTTGTAGATCTTCTCCGCCTCCTTCATCGCGTAGATGTTGAAGTTGGGGTCCCAGGTCCACACGGTCAGGGTGTTGCCGTCCTTGCCCGACGAGCCCTGGGACCCCCCGGAGCCGCCGCAGGCGGCGAGGCCGGCCGCGGCGGCGGCCGCCAGGGAGCCGGCGAGGATGGAACGGCGTGAGAGCAGCATCGACATGGTGGTCTCCTCCTTGAGGTGATGCCGAGGAGTGCGCGCGTACGCCGATGTACCCGCGCTCCTTCATGGTGGGTTGGTGAAGACCCCGGAGCCGGGGACGCGCATCGTGGGCCTGAGGGGCCTCAGGGCAGCCCTGCCCTGACGGCGCCATCGGGATGCTGACGTGGGGTGCGTCATCCTGCTCGAAGGGAGCTTCTTATCTGCATAAAGTACCACCCGCTTCATCGCCTGGCGATCGCCGGCTGAAGTTTCGTGGTGATGTTCACGCTAACACACCAAGGAGACTGCAGCAAACTCGGGATCGTGGCTCCGGGCCGGCTCAGTCCTCCTCGTACAGGCGCAGCCGGAACTCGTGGGACTGGCCGGCCTCCAGCAGGATGAGGTCGCGCCCGGAGTTGAAGGCGTCCGGCGGGCAGGTCATGGGCTCCACCGCCACCCCGGCGCGGCCCAGGTGCTCGGCGGTGTAGAGCTGGAGCCAGGGCGACTGGGCCTCCAGGACAACGGCGCCCTCGCCGTCGCCCCCGCGCAGCCGCACCTGCCAGGTCCCCTCGGGCAGACCCAGGTAGGCATTGTCGGTGGAGGTCGGGCCCACCAGCCGGCCCTCGCGCCAGTCCCAGTCGGTTCCCTCCACGCCGCGCTCCCCTGCGGGGGCCAGGGTCACGGGATCGGTCTCCAGGACGCGCCGGCCCGGAGCGCTCAGGTGGCACTGGTCGATGGGGACCGAGCGGGTGAGGTAGGGATGGTAGGAGACGCCGTAGGGGGCGGGCAGCGCGCCATCCCGCCCCTGAGGGGCTCCCGGGGTGGCCGGGGCGGGGCGGGCGGCGCCCAGGCTCGTCGTGGTGATGCTCAGGCGCAGGCCCTCGCGGGCATCCAGGGTGAAGCGCACCCGGATCCCCAGGGTCCACGGGTAGCCGTAGGAGGCGGGCAGGGTCAGGACCAGGATGAGCTCATCGCCGGTGCGCCGGGCCACCTGGAAGTCGCTCCATCCCACCAGGCCGTGGAGGGCCGCGCCGGTCTCGGGCTCATTGCAGGCCAGCAGGTACCGGGTGCCGCCGTAGGTGTAGCGGGCCCCGGCCACGCGGTTGGGCCAGGGGACCAGGGCCTTGCCCTGCCAGCCGCCGGGCAGGGCGGCCTGCGCGTCGAAGGGCAGGACGAGATCGCGCCCCGAGCGCCGCAGGTGGACCAGGGTGGCCCCGCAGGTGGCGATGCGGGCCCGGTACGGCCCCGCCTCCAGGTCGATGAGCCGGCCGTTGATGCCGGCCTGCGGCTCATCAGCGGCCTCCACGGCGCCTGCGGTATCCGCAGTGATCGCGGTACCGCCGCCGCTCGCGACGGGCTGGGACGATGGCCAGGTGCGCATGTGGGACATGTAGGTAGGGTCCTTCTCAGGGGCCCGCCTGCGGGCCCTCGGTCTGCCGTTGATCGGGGGTCCGCAAGGCGCGGCGGACGGTCGCGTGCCGGCCCGGGCGCCCGTGCAGCCCTCCGATGCGCTGCACGGGCCCGGCCGAGCCACCTCATCCTACAGCCATCCCCGACCCGCTCGACCCCCGCCGGCCCCTCCGCCCCGCCCGCCGCCGGGCCCATTGACGGGCACCGGGTTCACGACGCCCCGATCTGGGCCTCCTTGGCCGCTGACGCCGTCAGTGCCTCGGCGGCCACGGCCTCCAGGCCGCGGCCGATGCCCGCCGCCGCGTAGGCGCCCACGAGCCCCTCGATGAAGGGCGCCGCGCTGATCCGCGTGCGCGCCGCCACCGGCGCATCCAGCTGCTCCAGCGCCGCCTCGGCGCTCATGATGGCGCTGCCCAGGTCGGCCAGGACCAGTACTGCGGTGCCGCCCCGGGCCACCCGGGTGATGGCAGCCGCGACGGCGGATCCGTCAGTGCCCAGGCCGCCGTCGGGAAGTCCCGCGGCGATCTCGACGACGACGTCGAGGCCGGCGACCAGGCCGGTGGCCAGATCGGCAGCCGCCTGCGCCAGGGCCCGTGAGTGCGAGACCAGGACGATGCCCACCTCGGCAGGCGCCGCCGTCGTGCCGGAGGCCTGTGCCCGCGTCGCGGGCTCCGCCGGTGCCGCGGCGGGGGCGGCCGCCTCCCGGCCTGCGGAGCCCTGCGGGCAGGCGCCGCCCTCCTCGGGGCCGGGGACAGGGGCGGGCGCGCCCTGGGCGGCGGGGCCGGCATCGCCGTCGGCGGCGCCACCGCCCGCGACGACCCGGGCCAGGGCCTGGAGGATGAGGGCCGTGGAGGCCGCCCCGGGGTCGATGTGGCCCACGGAGCGCTCGGCCAGGTAGGAGGCCCGCCCCTTGGTGGCGATCATCGCCTCGGTGGCCCGGCGGCCCTGCTCGGCCGCCCGGGCGGCCGCAGCGGTGCCGGCCGCCAGGTCCTCGGGATGGGCGCCGAGGGCCTCCAGGGCGGGGCTCCACGCATCGAGCATGGTCTTCTCCCCCGTGGTGGCCCGCCCGCGCGCGGCAATACCCTCCACGCCCGCGGACACCGCCCGCACCAGTCCCCGGGCGTCCAAGGCGCTGGCCGTCCCCGCGGCCGCCCCCATGCGCATGAAGAAGGTGCCGTACAGGGGGCCCGAGGCTCCCCCGACCGTGGAGACCAGGGTCATGCCCGCCTTCTTCAGCAGCGCTCCGATGGTCTCGAAGCTGCCCGCCTCCAGGACCGCCTCGACCGCGCTGAGCCCCCGCTTCATATTGGCGCCGTGGTCGGCGTCCCCGATGGCGGCGTCCAGGGCGGTCAGCTCCTCGGCATGGGCGCTCACCAGGGCGGAGCACTCGTGCAGCCAGGCCCGCAGCTCGGCGGGCCCCAGCTCCTCGACGCCCGGCGCCCGGCTCATGCCCCCCACCTCAGCCCGGGGGTGAGAACCGGGGCGTCCCACAGGCGCAGCATCTCGGCGTCGGCGCGCAGCAGTGTCAGGGAGCAGCCGGCCATGTCCAGGCTGGTGATGTAGTTGCCCACCAGCGAGCGCTCCACCGTGACCCCCGCGGCCCCGAGCTGCTCGGCGACGTGGCCGTGCATGAGGTAGAGCTCGAGCAGCGGCGTGGCCCCCATGCCGTTGAGCATGGCGATGACGCCGTGGCCGTCCTCGCCCTCGGGCAGCTCGGCCAGGATGGGCTCGATGAGCTGGGCGGCGATCCGCTCGGCCGGCGCGATCCGCTCGCGGTGGCGGCCGGGCTCGCCGTGGATGCCGATGCCGATCTCCATCTCGTCCTCGGGAAGGTCGAAGGAGGGCTTGCCATTGGCGGGCACGGTGCAGGAGGTCAGGGCCATGCCCATGGAGCGGCCCGCGGCGTTGACGCGCGAGGCGATCTCGGCGACCTCGGCCAGGCCGCGCCCCTCCTCGGCGGCGGCCCCGGCGATCTTCTCCACCATGACCGTGATCCCCACCCCGCGGCGGCCCGCGGTGTACAGGGAGTCCTCCACGGCGACGTCGTCGTTGGTCACCACGGTGGCCACCTCGATACCGGACTCCATGTCCACGATCTCGGCGGCCATCTCGAAGTTCATGACATCGCCGGTGTAGTTCTTGACGATGTGCAGCACGCCGGCGCCCCGGTCCACGGCGGTGGTGGCAGCCACGATCTGGTCGGGGACCGGCGAGGTGAAGACCTCCCCGGCGCAGGCGGCATCCAGCATGCCCGTGCCCACGAAGCCGCCGTGGAGGGGCTCGTGGCCGCTGCCGCCGCCGGAGATGATGGCGACCTTGCCCCCGTCCTTGGGGGTGCGGCGGTAGATGATGCGGTTGTCCAGGTCGACGGCGAGCTGATGGGGGTGGGCCGCGGCCATCCCCGCCAGTGCGTCCGCGACCACGGTGTCGGCGGAATCGATGAGCTTCTTCATGGGGACGACGCTACCGGCCCGGGGCGGCGCCCGCCACAGGGGCGTGACGGCGATCCGCGAGCCACGGCAGGCGCAAAGGCCCCGAGAATCCGCGGGCAGCACGGCCCTGCCCCGGCCCCGAGATGATTCAGGACTGCTTCAGGATTCCCTCAGATTCTTCTGCTTTCGGAATCCGTGTCTGAATCGGGGCCCATTCGCGCCTGAGATGGTATGCCCCGGGGCCCCGAGCCAGGCAGGATGGGCCCATGGACCTGCTTGTCGTGGCACCGGCGATCGGACTGAGCCTGGCGATCGCCCTGGTGGCCATCATCGTGGCCGGCCGCAGTGCGGCACGGGCCGAGATCGCCGCCAGGGAGGCCTCCAGGATCTCCCGGGCGAGCATCGAGCGCCTGCGCCGGGTGCAGTCGGCGGCGCACAGCGCCCAGGCCGGCGAGCAGCGCGCCCTCAAGCAGTTGCGGACCGCCTCGGAGGAGCGGGTCATGGCTGACAAGACCCGGCTCTACCGGGCCTTCCTCCACCAGGCGGCCCAGGAGAACCGCCACCTCATGCGCCCCGGGCACGTGCCGGTCATCGGCTCGGCCGACGAGGCGCTCAACCACCTGCGGGTGGAGTCGATGCTGTGGGCCTCCCACGAGGTCCAGCGCGCCCTGCGCAACTTCACCATCCTGCGCTCGCGGCGGCCCCAGGCCGTATGGCCCGACTCCTACACCATGGCCTACGCCCGCCTGGAGTCCGATCTGGTGGCCGCCATGCGCCGGGACCTGGACCCCACCAGCGCGCCCCTGAGCGCCGAGCAGATCTGGGGCTCCATCAGTGCCGGGAGCATGGATCCCGCTTTCCGCCTGGCCCTCATCAGCCCCCTGTCCGACGTCCTGCGCAACGCGGGCCAGGACCCCGCCCACTTCGACCTGGGCTGACACGGCCCGGGCCGGGACCGCCGAACCGGGGAGTCCTCCCCGCAGGCCCGGCGCCCCGCCCCGGGCCGGGCGTGGCACAATCCCGTCTGCGGGGCCGCCCGGGCCACCGCAGAAGGACGGACCCGTGAGCATCTTCGCCTGGTGCACCCTCATCGGCTGCGCCGTCCTGCTGCTGGGGATCCTCCTGGACGGACCCCTGGACGAGCTCCTGCCCGACGGCGCGCTGCCGGTCCTGGCCGTCGCCCTGGCGGTCTTCGGGGCCGTGGGCATGGGCGTGGAGGCCGCCGCGGGCGGGGGCCCCGGGGCCCCCGCCGTCGTGCTATGGGGCGCCCCCGCAGCCCTGGCCCTGGCCGCCGGCGGGGCCGCGCGCTGGGCCTGGTCCCGGCTCCGGCGCTCCATGCCCCTGGACGCCGCACCGCCGTCGGCCGCCGAGCTGGTCGGTCAGGAGGTCAGCGTCCTGTGGTGGAAGGAGGGCACCGGCGAGGTCCGGGCCCTGGCGCGCGGCCACCAGTTGACGCTGGCGGCGCGCTCCCCCGAGCCGCTGAGCGCCGGCCAGAGCGCCTGGGTCCTGGACATCTACCAGGACGACGCCCTCCTCATCACCCCCTGGTCGCAGGACTGAGCCGCCCAGCACCTCCCACCGTCCCAGCCCCGCGCCCCCGCAGTCTCCCCGCACCGTTCCCACTTTCAGTCCCCATCCCCTCATCGAAAGGAACAGCCAGCCGTGCTCGACTCCTCCGTGGTGCTGCCGATCGCAGCCCTCATCATCATCGTCCTGCTCCTGGGCGCCTACATGCTCACGCGGGTCGTCGTCGTTCCCTCCAACCTCACCGGGCTCATCTCCGGATCCAACCGGGGCGCGGTCAAGATCATCCACCCCGGCGGGCGCGATTTCGTCCTGCCCATCATCCAGTCCATCCAGTACCTGCCCTTCACCCAGACCACCATCGGATTCAAGGTCACCGCCGAGGACGAGAACAAGATCAACGTCAATGTCTCGGCCGTGGCGGCCGTCAAGGTCGGTGACTCCGACGAGCAGGTGCGGGCCGCCGCCAAGCGCTTCCTGGGCAAGCCCAACACCGATCAGGCCATCGCCGACTCGGCCCGTGAGGCCCTCATCGGCTCGCTGCGCTCCATCATCGGCCACATGACGGTCACCGACCTCATCTCCGACCGCGATGCCCTGCAGAAGAACGTCTTCGACGACGCCAAGTCGGTCCTGGCCAACATGGGCCTGGAGATCGACATGCTCCAGGTCTCCGAGATCACCGACGCCGGCGGGTACATCGAGTCCCTGGGCGTGCCCGAGCAGCAGCGCGTGGAGAAGGACGCCCGCATCGCCCGGGCCCAGGCCGAGCGCGAGGCCCGCGACGCCGAGGTCACCTCCCGCCAGCTCATCGCCGAGCGCGAGAGGGACCTGGCCCTGCGCGCCGCCCAGCTCAAGGCCGAGACCGATAAGGCCCAGGCCGATGCCGACTCCGCCGGCCCCCTGGCCCGCGCCGCCAAGGAGCGGGAGATCGCCGTCATCGAGCAGGAGGCCGCCGAGGCCAAGGCCGCCCTGACCGAGCGCGAACTGGACTCCTCGGTGCGCAAGCCGGCCGACGCCGCGCGCTACCAGCGCGAGCAGGAGGCCCAGGCCTCCAAGACCGAGGCCCTCCTGCGCGCCGAGGCCGAGGCCGAGCGCACCCGGCTGGATGCCGAGGCCCAGGCGCAGGCCACCGTGGCCCGCGCCGAGGCCGAGGCCAGGGCGACCGCCGCGCGCGCCCGCGCCGAGGCCGAGGCGATCGCCGCCCGGGGCCAGGCCGAGGCCGAGACCATCCGCGCCGCCGGTGAGGCCGAGGCCAAGGCGATGAGCGACAAGGCCGATGCCCTGGCCAAGTACGGCGAGGCGGCCACGCGCCAGATGCTGCTGGACAAGGCGCCCGAGATCGCCCGGGCCCTGAGCGAGCCCCTGGGCAACGTCCGCGACATGTCGATCATCTCCACCGAGGGCGCCTCCGCCCTGCCCAGGGCCGTGGCCGGCAATGTCGACCAGCTCGACGCCGTGCTGCGCAGCCTGGTGGGCACGGGCCTGACCGACATGGTGGGCCACCTCCTGCCCCAGGACGGCGGCGACGGCGGAGAGGGCGGGGACCGGCCCTCAGCGCCCTGACCCTCCCCACTCTTCGACAATTTGCATGAGATCGGCCTTTTCCGGCGCTGGAGAAGGCCGATCTCATGCAAATTGTCGAATGTTCGGGGATCGGCGGGCCGGAGCCTGCTCCCTATTCCCCGCGACGGGCCGTTCCGCCACGAGCGCGCATGGTTGCCCCGGCCGGCGACGCGGGGCAGGATGAATCATCCAGGCCTGCCGCCGCGGGCCCCGACACCGCTTCAAGGAGCCCGTATGACCGCTGAGCCGCTACTGACCGATCTCGACCACCGCGCCATCGCCATCTCCAAGGCACTGGCCGCCGACGCCGTCGAGAAGGCCGGCTCCGGGCATCCCGGCACCCCGATCTCCCTGGCGGGAGTGGCCTACCTTCTCTACCAGCGCGAGATGCGCGTGGACCCCTCCGACCCCGCCTGGCTGGGCCGCGACCGCTTCGTGCTGTCCATCGGGCACGCCTCCCTCCTGCAGTACATCCAGCTGGCACTGGCCGGCTACGGCCTGGAGGTCGAGGACCTGCGCCAGCTGCGCCAGTGGGGCTCGCTGACCCCCGGGCACCCCGAGTTCGGCCACACCGCCGGGGTGGAGACCACCACCGGGCCGCTGGGAGCGGGCCTGGCCACCGCCGTGGGCATGGCCATGGCCTCCCGCCGCGAGCACGGGATGCTCGACGCCGGGGCGCCCGCGGGGGAGTCGGTCTTCGACCACCACGTCTACGCCATCGTCGGCGACGGCTGCATGCAGGAGGGCGTGGCCGCCGAGGCCGCCTCCCTGGCCGGGACCCAGGAGCTGGGCAACCTCATCGCCATCTACGACGACAACGACATCTCCATCGAGGGCGACACCGACATCGCCTTCACCGAGGACCCCTCGGCCCGCTTCGAGGCCTACGGCTGGCAGGTGCTCGACGTCGACTGGCGCGCCGGGGGCGAGTACCACGAGGACTACGAGGCGCTGCACGCCGCCCTGGAGGCGGCCCGTGCCGAGACCGCGCGCCCCAGCCTCATCCGCCTGCGCACGATCATCGCCTGGCCCTCCCCCACCAAGCAGGGCCAGGAGTCCTCCCACGGCGCCAAGCTCGGCGCCCAGGAGGTCGCCGGGCTCAAGCGCGCGCTCGGCCTGGACGAGGAGCAGGCCTTCCAGCTGCCCGAGGAGGTCCTGGCCCACACCCGCGGGCAGGCGGCGGCGCGGGCCGCCGAGGCCCGCCGCGACTGGGATGCCCGTTTCGAGGCCTGGCGGCAGGCCAGCCCCCAGGGCGCGGCCCTGCTGGAGCGGCTGCGGGCCGGGGAGCTGCCCGCGGGCCTGGAGGAGGCGCTGCCGAGCTGGGAGCCCGGGGAGTCCCTGGCCACGCGCTCGGCCTCCGGCAAGACGCTGAGCGCCCTGGCCCCCGTGATGCCCGAGCTGTGGGGCGGCTCGGCCGATCTGGCCGGATCCAACAACACGACCATGGCCGGTGAGTCCTCCTTCCTGCCCTCCTCGCTCGCCGCGAGCCATGGCGGCGGCCCCTACGGGCGCACCATCCACTTCGGGGTGCGCGAGCACGCCATGGGCTCCATCCTCAACGGGATCGCCCTGGATGGATTGACCCGCGCCTACGGGGGGACCTTCATGGTCTTCTCCGACTACATGCGCCCGGCGGTGCGCCTGGCCGCCCTCATGAGGGTGGGCTCCATCTTCGTGTGGACCCACGACTCCATCGGTGTGGGTGAGGACGGCCCCACCCACCAGCCCATCGAGCACCTGGCCGCGCTGCGGGCCATCCCGGGCCTGGCGGTGGTCCGCCCCGGGGACGCCAACGAGACGGCCGCCGCCTGGGCGGAGGTCCTGCGCCGCCATCGCGAGCCGGCGGGCCTGGTCCTCTCGCGCCAGAACCTGACGGTGCACGCCTCGCCGCAGGCCGCCGCCGAGGGCGTGCGCCGGGGGGCCTACATCCTCGTGGAGGCGGCTGACGCCGCCGGCGCCCCGGCCGCCCCCGAGCTCGTGCTCATCGCCACCGGCTCGGAGGTCTCCGTGGCCGTGGCGGCGCGGGAGATCCTCCAGGCCCAGGGCACGCCCACCCGCGTGGTCTCGGCCCCCTGCCTGGAGTGGTTCGCCGAGCAGGATGAGGACTACCGCGCCGCCGTCCTGCCCGCCGACGCCGTGCGGGTCTCAGTGGAGGCGGGCATCGCCATGGGGTGGCGCGAGATCGTGGGCGAGGCCGGCGCCGTGGTCTCCATCGACCACTTCGGCGCCTCGGCCCCCGCTGCGCGGCTCTTCGAGGAGTACGGCTTCACCGGGGAGAATGTCGCGGCGGTGGCGGGCCGCGCCCTGGAGCGCCGCCGCTCCTGATCCTGGCGCGGGCCCCGGCGCCCGCTCCTACGGCTGTGGGGCCCGCTACTGGACGCGGGCCCCACAGCCGTGTTTAAACTCGTGGGGACCGCCCCGCCGCCCGATGGGAGATGTCCGTTGTCCGAGCAGCCCCACGCCAAGCAGTCCCCGTGGAAGACGCCCAAGTCGAGAATCTTCTGGCCCATGGTGGCCGGTGCCGTGGTCCTGTGGACCGTCGTCGCCGTGCTCGTCTTCTCCACTGTGTACGACGGTGGAGCCGGCCGGGGCCTCACCCGCCTCCTCCTTGTGGGCCTCGGTGCTCTGCTGGTCTTCGGCGTGCGCTATACGGAGGGCATGCAGCGCCAGAAGGAGGCCCGGTCCGCCTCCCAGATGGGCTCGCCCCTGCCCCAGGGCGGACCCTCGCCTCAAGCCGGCTATGGCCCGGCAGCCGCTTACGGCCAGAGCAGCGCCGGGACCGGCTACGGACAGCCGGCCCAGACCCACGGCCAGCCGCCAACGAGCTACGGCCAGGGCGGACCGGGCTACGGCCAGGGCGGACCGGGCTACGGCCAGCAGCCATAGGCCGCGGGCGTCGCCCCCCGCGCACGATGCGAGTTCGGGGTGCAGAATGCGATGACCCTGCACTCGCATTCTGCACCCCGAACTCGCATTCCAGATGCGGGCACTCGGCACCAGCGCCTCCAGGGAGCACTCCCAACGCACAGATGTGCGCATTCGTCGCACCTTCCTGCTCCCCACCGAGCCCTCCACCGCATCTCTGCCGCCCCTCAGCCCCTCGTGACCTGAGCACCGCTGCTCCTCATGACCCTGCCCGCACACCCGTTCAACGGCGACTGCCGCGGGCCGCCGCCCGCCTCATAGAATCCCCACCAGGGCGGCGGGCGGCACGACTGCCCTCTGCGGCCCGGAGCAGGGCCCTGGTAGGGCCTCGACGGGCCTTGCGTGATTGACGCGAGGCGGACCCACGACGAAGGAGTGCCAGTGGGAGGCAGTCATCCCGAGAACGAGAACGGCAATGACCACGAGGAGGACCGCAGGATCGTCCTGTCCGAGCTCGATGAGGAGGTCCAGGCCGCGGTGGCCGCCACCCGCGAGCGCGTTGCGGCGCTGCACGCCGAGCTGCCGCGCTGGGGCCTGGTGGTCTGGACGGCGGGCAATGTCTCCGAGCGCGTGCCCCTGGGCCGGGGCCAGGGCCCGGGGCTGTTCGTCATCAAGCCCTCCGGGGTCTCCTACGACGAGTTGAGCCCCAGCACCATGGTGGTGTGCACCCTCCAGGGCGACAAGATCGAGGACGGCACGCCTGCCTCCCTGGCCCCCTCCTCGGACACCGCCGCCCACGCCTACGTCTACCGGCATATGGAGGAGGTCGGCGGCGTGGTCCACACGCACTCGACCTACGCCACCGCCTGGGCCGCCCGCCGTGAGCCCATCCCCTGCGTGCTGACCATGATGGCCGACGAGTTCGGCGGGGATATCCCCGTGGGACCCTTCGCCCTCATCGGTGACGACTCCATCGGCCGGGGCATCGTCGAGACCCTGTCGGGCTCGCGCTCCCCCGCCGTGCTCATGGCCAACCACGGCCCCTTCACCATCGGCCGCGACGCCCGGGCAGCGGTCAAGGCCGCGGCCATGTGCGAGGAGGTGGCCCGCACCGTGCACATCGCCCGGCAGGGCGGGGAGCCGGTGCCCATCGACCAGGCGCAGATCGACAGCCTCAACGAGCGCTACCAGCACGTCTACGGCCAGAGGGGCCAGTAGGCGGGGCCGTGGGCCCTCGGCCGGGGCGCGCCGGCGCAGCGAATGGGCGGCACCTGCAGGTGCCGCCCATTCGCTGCGTGACGCCCTTGCCGCGAAGTGACGCAGCCGTGCCTCGGCCCTAGATGTCCTCCAGTGAGGCCCCCTTGGTCTCCTTGGCGAAGAGGTAGATGAATCCGCCCAGGAACAGCAGGAGCGCGAAGATGAGGAAGGGCAGGAAGACCACCTGGGCGCTGAGCTCGGCCGAGCCGATGAGCGCCCCCACGAAGTAGGGGCCCACCACCTTGGCCATCGCCCCGATCCCATAGCCCAGTCCCAGGCCGGTCGAGCGCGCCTCGGTGGGGAACTGCTCGCCCCCGAAGGCGTTGAGGATGCCGAAGGCCCCGTCCCCGAAGGTCATGATGATGAGGATGCCGGCGAAGAAGACGTAGCCGGCCATGCCCACGTCCTCGCCGTGGACCATCCGGGTGGACAGGGCGGCGATGAGCGCCCCCACGCCGCCGATCATCCCGCAGCCGAACATCGTCCAGCGCCGCCCGATCCGGTCGGAGATCCAGGCCGATCCCAGGCGCCCGAGCAGGTCTCCCAGGGACACGAGCATGAACAGCGTGGCAACCGTGCCCACGTGGAAGCCGAAGGATTGCCCCAGCAGGGTCTGCCCCCAGGACTGGACGGTGAAGGAGCCCATGATGAAGCAGAAGGAGCCCAGTGCCACCACCAGGAGCTGACGGGGGTAGCGGCTGAAGATGACCCGGTAGGAGGCCGAGCCGGTCTCCTTGATCTCGGGCAGATCGGCCACCTGCTCCACGGGGATCTCCATGGCCCAGGCGTAGGCCTCCTTGGCCTCCTGCTCGCGCCCCTGGGCCTGGAGGAAGCGCGGGGACTCGGGGATGATGCGCGCCCAGGCGAGCAGGACGATGGGGATGCAGCCCACGGCGATGAGGCCGCGCCAGCCCAGGGCGTCCCCGAAGTACTTGGTGACCACCCCGCCCAGGAAGATGCCCGCGGGGATGAAGACGCTGGTCAGCCCCGCCAGGAGGCCCCGCTGCCGGGCGGGGACGAACTCCTGGACGAAGGGCACCGAGGTGATGTTCAGGCCGCCCACGCCGATGCCCACCCCGGTGCGCATGACGGCCAGGAGGATCCAGCCGTTGACCGGGGTCAGGGCGGAGATCGCGGTGAAGGCGACCAGGACGATGATGCAGGCCACGAAGGCGTGCCTGCGGCCGAAGATATCGGCCAGGCGGCCCCAGGCGATGGCGCCGATAACGGTGCCCAGGCCGGCCCCGGCCAGGATGACGCCGGAGTGGAAGCCGGTCAGGCTCCACCCGGGGGTCTCCATGAGGATGTTGACGATGAAGCCGATGAGGAACAGGTCGAAGAACTCCGAGACATTGCCGACGATGGCCATGCCGATGAGTGATCTCTGGTGACCGGTGAGACGGTGGTTGTCGATCTGCTCGGGGGCGGTGCGGCCCTGGGGCGCACTGGTGAGGGCTGATGCGCGTGCTGTACTCATCTGCGGACCTCTCTGAGTGGGTGGGGGTCGGGTGGGAGCGGGGGCTCATGTCCTCGGGCCCCCGCCGGTGGGATCGGCGCCGGCGATCGGTGCCGGTGATCAGTGGCGATGGTCAGTGGCGCGCTCAGCGCACGATGTCCGTGCCCTGGCCGGCCATGAGCTCGCCCGGGTAGATGTGGGTGAGGTCGCCGTGGTGGGTCAGGGCCAGGCAGGCCACGCGGGTGCCCATCTCGATGCCCCGCTCGACGTCGTCGTCGAGCCAGCCGTGCAGGGTACCGGCCACGAAGGCGTCCCCGGCTCCGGGGCGGTCCAGGACGGGGACCGAGCGGATCTCGTAGACCCGCTCGCCCTCGGGGGTGGATAGGTAGGTGCCGGCGCGCCCGTCGGTGGAGACGACCACGGGCGCCTCCAGCTGCTCGCGCAGGGCGCGGCAGGCCGCCTCCCCCTCCTCGTGGATGCCGAAGACGATGCCCGCGTCCGTGCGCGAGCAGAACAGGATGGAGGACATCCTGGCGATGGGCTCCAGCACCTCACGGGCCTGCTCCCCGCTCCACAGCAGGGAGCGGAAGTTGACGTCCAGGGCCACCGGGACGCCCCGCTCATGGGCGGCGTCGGCGAAGTAGCGCACCACCCGCGCCGTGGCGGGCGTCAGGGCCGCGGTGATGCCGGTGAGGAAGACGACCCGCGTATCCAGCAGGCTGTCCCAGTCCAGCTCCTCGGGGGTGATGTCCCGGAAGGGGGTGTGCAGGCGGTCGTAGGTGACCTTGCCCGGCAGGGGGAACTCTCCCGGCTCCAGGAAGTACAGGGCCACCCTGCCCTCGTCGGCCAGCACCATGTGGGACATGTCCACCCCCACGGCGCTGTACTCGATGGCGATGCGCTCGGACAGCCCGCCGCGGGGCAGCTTGGTGGCCCAGGCGGTGCTGCGCCCGAGCTGGGCCAGCAGGCCCGAGACATTGGCCTCCGAGCCCGCGGCGGTCATGCGCAGGGATCGTGCGGTGGACAGGCGCTCCCCGTGCTCGCAGGTGAGCCGGATCTGCCCCTCCCCGATGGTCGAAAGGTCGTACGTCATTGTCGTTGTCCTCTCCGTGCGGCCCATGGCCGGACCGGTGAATAGTCGTAGTGCGTGTGTGGCTGTCGGATGGCGGGCTGGGCGCCGGTCAGGCCGCGGGGCGGACCTCGATGCCGGCGCCGCGGGCACGGCCCTCGATGAAGGCGCGCGCCGCACGGCACCGCTCCAGGGAGTCCGGGGCGTCGTCGTTCCACATCTCGATCATCAGCCTGCCCGCCCAGCGCTGGTCCTTGAGCAGGCGGAAGCTGAGGTCCCAGTCGACGATGCCCCGCCCCATCTCCACGCGCCGGGGCTGCCCGCGGCGCACATCCTTGGCGTGCATCGCCACCATGCGCCCCCGTCCCGCGGCCAGCTCGACGCGGGGGTCCAGGCCCTGCTCGGCGATGTTGCCCAGGTCCGGGTAGACCTGGAGGTAGGGGGAGTCGACCTCGCGGACGAGCTCGACGGCCTTGCGGATGGAGGTCACATCATGGCCATCGACGTTCTCGATGCCCATGACCACGCCCAGGCGGGCCGCCATCGGCGCCGCGTCGGCCAGCATCTGGCGGTACCAGTGCTCGGCCTCAGGGCCGGACTGCTCGTAGTAGGCGTAGTACCCGGCGATCTGGATCACCGGCGCCCCCAGGTCGTGGCAGACCTCCAGGCCACGGGTCATCACCTCGCGCGCCCGACGGCGCACCTCGGGGTCGGCCGAGCCCGGCCCGATCCTGCGGTGCAGGGACAGGCACACCCCACCGATGGCCGTCCCGACGTCGTCGGCGGCATCGCGCACGCGCCGGCACTGGGCCGGGCCCCAGTCCAGGCGCTCCTGGCGCTGGGGGCTCTCATCGATGGACAGGTCCAGGAAGGAGAAGCCCGCGCGGGGCACCTGCTCCAGGAAGCGCCTCCAGTCCCGCCCCGAGGCCAGGGGGTTGGAGATGAGGGCCTTCTCGTAGATGCCCAGGCTGATGCCCTCCCGCAGGCCGGCGGCACTCATGGCCACACCTGCGCCAGGGCCCGGCTCAGGTCGCGGGCCGCCGCCCCGGGATCCTCGGCCCCGACGATGGCCCGCCCCGAGATGACGATGCCGACCCGGCGCCCGGCGAAGGCGGGCAGGTCCGCGGGCCCCACCCCGCCGGTGATCGTCACCGTCAGGCCCATGCCCGCCAGCTCATCGACCCGCTCCATGTCCCCGGGGCCCCAGGACAGGTCGCCGCCGGCCTCACGGTCCCGCGAGCGCTTGACGATGACGTGCTCGACACCGGCCTGGCGCCAGGCGCGGGCCCGCTGGGGGTCGTACCACTCGTCGGCCAGCTCGACCTGGACCTCGCCGCCGTGGGCGGAGGCGACCTCGCAGACCTGGCCGATGGTGGCCATGGAGGCCCCGGCGACGCAGGAGACCATGGAGGCCCCCGCCTCGAAGGCCAGGGCTGCGAGCTTGGAGCCGGCCTCGGCGATGCGGATGTCGGCGAGGATGGGCTTGCCCGGGAACAGCGCCCGGATGGCGCGCACGGCGTGGAGCCCCTCGCTCAGGATGAGGACGGTCCCGCACTCGATGATGTCGATGTGGGGCGCCGCCCGTTGCAGCGGGGCGAGCGCGCTGGGCAGGTCGGTGGTGTCCAGGGCTATCTGGAGCCGGGGGGTGGCCACGGGGCTCGTGCTCGTGGTGCTCACTGCGCTCACCGCCGCTCAGCCCTGGGCGGGCTCGAAGGCGAAGAAGGCCGCCGCGTTGCCCACCAGGAGGTCCTGGACGTAGCCGGGGTCCACGCCCTCGTCCTCGATGAGGCGCGGGCAGAACACGGCCGGGTCGTAGTCGATGCCCGAGACCGAGCCGTAGGCCTTCTGGTAGGAGGCCTTGCCCGAGTCGGTGCCCAGGAGGATCTGCTTGCCGTAGCCCTTGGCGCCCAGGGTCTTGATGAGCTCGACGCGGGCGTGGTCGGGGACGTACTTGATGCGGTTGGTGCCGTCGAGCTCGACGTAGGCGCCGAGCTTGACGATCTGCTCGTGGACCCAGGGGTCCCAGTTGCGCTGGATGTGGCCGATGGCGATCCTCTCGGGGGCCACACCGTGGTCGATGAGGAAGCGGGCCTGCTCGGGGCCGCAGGTGCCCGCGGTGACGTGGGTGTTGATGGGGGCCCCGGTCTCCTTGGCGGCGATGGCCACGGCCTGACCGGTCTTGACCTCCCAGTCGGTGATGCGCCCGTAGGCGGTGGCCCATTTGATGCAGCCGGCGCGGATATCGGTGCGCTTGACCAGTGGGCCCATGTAGTCGTTGGCGTCGACTCCCTCGACGATGTCGGCGATGAGCAGGTCGGCGATCTCGGTGACCGTGTACTGGTTGACCCAGGACTGGCGCCACTCCAGGTAGACCTTCTGCTGGTGGAAGCCGGTGGCCTGGATGACCTGGAGCCCCGGGACGCGGTCGACGACGTCGCGCAGCAGGAGCACGCCGCGCCCGCAAGAGGCCGGGCACATGTCCACGATGGTGGCGCTGGGGGCGAAGCGCTTGGAGGCCTCGACGAAGGAGGCGGCCTCCTGGACGGCCTTGTCCGGGTCGTTGAGGAGGTGGTCGGGGTCGATGTAGACCTCTCCCGCGCCGACGCGGATGAGATGGTCGTGGGCGTTGACCACGCCCAGGCTGGAGGGGTCCACATCACCATGGATCGTGCGGACGATGCCCATCGGGTTCTCCTTCGAGTCGCTGGCTCGTATGCGGGGCGGTGGGCGGGGCGCACGGTGGGCCGTGATCGCCTCTGGCGCGTCTGCGCGGCTCCCGGTGCTGGTTCGGGTCTGCCCTCCGCCTGCTGCCACGCTAGGAGCCGGGCCACCGGCCCCCAAGACCAGCCTTGATCAGATGTTCACATTCCTGATGCAGCGGGCAGGGAGCAGGAAGGCTGATTCGCCTGGGAATGGAGTTACTCGCTAGTGATCAGATTGTTATCATGCACGTATGTGCGCTCAACTCTCCCGCTCGCGAGCGGTGCTCCTGCTGGAGGTGGCCCAGTTGTACTGGGAGGAGGGCCTGGCCCAGGAGGCGATCGCCTCGCGCCTGGGCTACTCGCGCCCCACGGTCTCGCGGATGCTGGCCCAGGCCCGCAGGACGGGGATCGTCACCGTCACCGTCTCCCACCCCATCCAGCGCCTCATGGCGCTGGAGAGGGCCCTGGCGCAGGCCTACGGGCTCACCGAGGCGCGCGTGGCCGAGGCGCCGCCCCAGGGATCCGACGAGGAGGCGCGGGCATGGGAGCACGGGGCACAGGAGGGCGGGGCGCCCGGGGGGATCAGCCCGGCGGTGGCCCGCAGTGCGGGCGAGCTGCTGCTGGAGTACTGCGGGCCGCGCTCGGTGATCGCGGTGTCCAACGGCCGGGCGGTGGGCGCCGTCGTCCATCACCTGCCCGAGCGGACCTGGCCGCACTCGACCACCGTGGCGATGCTGGGGGCCGCGGGCGACTCCCTCCAGCTGGAGGATGGGCCAGATATCTGCCGCGGCCTGGCCCTGCGCCTGGGCGGGCACTACCGGTCCCTGCCGGTGCCCCTGGTCTTCGGCTCCCTGCGCAGCGCCCAGGCGGTGCGGGAGGAGGATCAGGTGCTCACCACCCTGGAGCTGGCCGGGCGCAGCGACGTGGCCCTGACCGGGATCGGCAGCGTGGGGGAGTCGACCAGCCCGCTGCTGCGTCGCTGGATGACCCTGGGGGTCAGCCAGGAGTGCCGGGACAAGGGCGTGGTGGCGCACCTGTGCGGTCATCACCTCAATGCCTCGGGCCAGCACGTGGGGACCTCCCTGTGCGACCGCACGGTGTGCCTGGACCCCGAGCGGCTTCTGGGCATCCCCATGGTCATCGGGGTGGCGGCGGGCCGGGGCAAGCTCGGCGCCATCAGGGCGGCGCTGGCCGGCGGCTACCTCTCCGGGCTGGTCACCGACGAGCCCACCGCCAGGGGGCTCATCGCGGCCGCCCAGCGGGATCGGCCTCAGGGCGGGAGCCGGGCGCAGGACGAGCCCCCGGGGCCCCGGCGCCGCCGTCGTGGCGGCGCCGGGGACGGCGATCGACGACGGCGCCCTCCCGCCCGCCGCACCGAGCGGGGGTAGCCCGGCGGGAGAGCGCCGGCGGGGTCCGGGCATGGGTTGCCCGCCCCATGCCCGATGGGTGCATGACGCCGCTCCTGGCGGGCATGCTGGGCCCCGTCCCTCAACACCACGATGCAGAAGGGTGACTCCCCATGACCGCGCAGCACGACTGGAGCAGCTCCTCCCCGCAGCCCGGCCCGATCCCGCACTCCAGCGGCTCCTATGGAGCCGCCCCGCAGGAGCCCGGCGCGCCGAGGGCCGGCGACCGCAAGGGCTCGGGCAAGGATGAGGCTGTCCACACCTACTTGTACTACCCGGCCTTCGCCGTCGCGATCGTGCTGGGCGGCATCCTCGCCCTCGTCCTGTACGTCTGGATCGGCAACAGCACCACCGGCAGCACGCGCATCCCCGTCATCCTGCTCGCCGCCCCCGCACTCATCCTGGTGGGCGCCGTGCGCCTGGGCGACTCCCATGTGGCCCGGAAGTACCCCAACCTGGTGCCGGCCTCCAAGAGAGCAGCAGTGGCCGGCTCCGGGGCCGGACCGGCCGGCGGCCAGGGCTCCACCCCACCGCAGCACCCCTATGGCCGGAACGTCGCCCACGCCCCCCAGGCCCCCTACGGGCAGGCGGCGCCGCAGGGCCGGTCCGACCAGCCGGGCCAGGCCCCCTACGGCTCCGTGCCGAATCCTCCCACTGGCTACGGCCGGCCCGGCCAGCAGCTCTGAGGCCCGAGGCCGCCCGGCCCCCACCGGCCCGATCGCGCCCCCCGGCATGCCCTCCCCTCTTTTCGACAATTTGCATGAGATCGGCCTTCTCCGGCGCTGGAGAAGGCCGATCTCATGCAAATTGTCGAAGGTTGGTGCGGGGGGGCGGCAGGCGGCGCCGCACATGTCCCAGGCCCCCGCTACCCTCCTGGCATGCCGAGCACCACCAGGACGCCCAAGGCCCCCCGGCCCACCTACACCTGCACCGAGTGCGGCTGGTCCAGCCCCAAGTGGCTGGGGCAGTGCCGCGAGTGCCGCGCCTGGGGAACCCTGGAGGAGGTCCAGCCCGCCGCCGCGGAGGCCTCGGGCAGCGGCGCGCTCCTGGCCACCGCCACCCGCCCCGCCACCGCCGCCCAGCCCATCGCCGAGATCAGCGCCGAGCAGGCGCGCGCCCGCTCCACCGGCATCGGAGAGCTGGACCGGGTCCTGGGCGGCGGGATCGTGCCCGGCGCCGTCATCCTGCTTGCCGGGGAGCCCGGCGTCGGCAAGTCCACGCTCCTGCTCACCGTGGCGGCCTCCTGCGCGGCCGCCAGCCGTGAGCGGGACCAGGGCCCGGTCCTCTACGTCACCGGCGAGGAGTCGGCCTCGCAGGTGCGCCTGCGCGCCGAGCGCATCGAGGCCATCGACCCGGCCCTGCTGCTCGCCGCCGAGACCGAGCTCGGCGCGCTCCTGGGCCATGTGGCGCAGGCCCGCCCCTCCCTCCTGGTCGTCGACTCGGTCCAGACCATCGCCTCGGCCCGCGTCGAGGGCAGCGCCGGGGGCGTGTCCCAGGTGCGGGCCGTGGCCGGGGCGCTCATCGCCGTGGCCAAGGAGCGCGGCATCCCCGTCCTCCTGGTGGGCCATGTGACCAAGGACGGCGGGATCGCCGGCCCCCGGGTCCTGGAGCACCTGGTGGACGTCGTCACCCAGTTCGAGGGCGAGCGCCACGGCCGGCTGCGGCTGCTGCGAGCGGTGAAGAACCGGTACGGGCCCACCGATGAGGTCGGCTGCTTCGATCTGGGCGAGCGCGGGATCGTGGGCCTGGCCGACCCCTCCGGGCTGTTCCTGTCCGCCGCCCGCTCCGAGGTCCCCGGCACCTGCGCCACCGTCACCCTGGAGGGGCGCCGCCCCATGCCCGTGGAGATCCAGGCCCTCGTCGCGGCCACCAACGCGGGCTCCCCGCGGCGCGCCACCTCGGGGGTGGACCACTCCCGGGCCGCCATGGCCCTGGCCGTGCTCGCGGCGCGCATGCGCGTGGACACCTCCTCCAGCGACGTCTACGTCTCCACCGTCGGCGGGGCCAGGGCCGTGGAGCCCGCCACGGACCTGGCCGTGGCCGTCGCGGTGGTCTCGGCCGCCAGGAGCCTGCCTACCCCACCGGGCCTGGTGGCCTTCGGGGAGGTGGGCCTCACCGGCGAGGTGCGCGCCACGGTCGGCATCCAGCGCCGCCTGGCCGAGGCCGCGCGCCTGGGCTTCGACCGGGCCATCGTCCCCCTGCCCGGCTCGGAGGAGCTGCGCGAGGTTCCCGGCATGAGGGTCCTCCCCGTGGCGCATGTGGGTGAGGCCGTGGGCGCCGCCCTGCCCCAGGGGTGAGAAGGGCCCCTGTTGGGGCGCGCAGTGCGAAGAGCACCATGGCTACCGATACGATGAGTGCGGCCGCGCACCTGGCTGCGACCAGCCGCGCCCCGGGGCAGCACTCCGCCCCGGGGCCCATGAACCCAGGAGACACCGATGATTGAGGCCGCCGGCCAGTTGCGCGAGACGCTCGCTCTCGTCGCCCCGGGCACCGTCCTGCGCGACGGCCTGGAGCGCATCCTGCGCGGACGCACCGGCGCCATCATCGTCCTGGGCTTCGATCCCGTGGTCGAGGCGATCTCGTCGGGCGGCTTCCACCTCGACGTCGAGCTCTCCGCGGCCCGCCTGCGCGAGCTCGCCAAGATGGATGGCGGCGTCGTGGTCGACATGGACACCTCCCGGATCCGGCGCGCCAACGTCCAGCTCCTGCCCAACGCCTCCATCCAGACCTCCGAGACCGGCATGCGCCACCGCACCGCCGAGCGCGTCGCCCGCCAGACCGGCTACCCGGTCATCTCGGTGAGCCAGTCCATGCGGATCATCTCCCTGTACGTCGACGGCAAGCGCCACGTCCTGGAGCCCAGCGAGTCGATCCTGGCCAGCGCCAACCAGGCCCTGGCGGCCCTGGAGCGCTACAAGGCCCGACTCGACCAGACCTCGGCCGGTCTGGACTCCCTGGAGATCGAGGACCTGGTGACCGTGCGCGACGTCACCTCCGTCCTCCAGCTCATGGAGATGGTCCGGCGCATCTCCGCCGACATCGACTCCTACGTCCTGGAGCTGGGCACCGACGGGCGTCTCCTGGCCCTCCAGGTCGAGGAGCTCACCCGCGGCCTGAGTGCCGAGCACGGCTTCCTGCTGGAGGACTACCTGCCCGTCGGCCTGGAGACCACCACCGTCGAGGCCCGCCTGAAATGGGTGGGCTCCCCCGCCCTGCTCGACCTGGCCATGGTGGCGCGCTCCATGGGCCTGGGCGGCATCGACGGGCAGGACCTGGATGCCCAGGTCTCCCCCCGGGGCCTGCGCATCCTGTCCAAGATCCCCCGTCTGCCCGTGGTCACCGCGCGCGCCGTGGTGGAGCACTGGGGCTCCCTCCAGGGAGTCCTGGGGGCCACCACCGAGGAGCTCGAGGCCATCGAGGGAGTCAACGCCCAGCGCGCCCGCACCCTGCGCGACGGCCTGTCCCGTCTGGCTGAGATCTCCATCGTGGACCGCTACGCCTGAGTCCGGCACTGGCCCCGGAGGCTCACTGGATGAGCAGCAGGGCGTCCTCGGTGAGGTCCTGGCCCCCCAGGGTGAAGCGGTAGTGGTAGGAGCCCGGGCCCGCGATCCTCTCATCGGCCGCCGGGGCGGGGTCGGCACTGGGCGGAGCGCTCTCACCCTCCTGCGGGGCCTGGGAGGCCGACGGATCGGGGGAGGCCGACGGCTCAGCGGAGGCGGCGGCCCCGGCTGCCGGGGCATGGGCCAGGTCGCAGTCCGAGCCCGCCGCGTAGCCGTTCCACTCCAGGCCCACCTCGGTGGCATCGCCCTGCCCCAGGAGCAGGAGCCGCTCCTGGCTCCCGGCCGGGCAGGCCGCCGAGCTCCACACCTGCTCCTCACCAGAGGTGAGCAGGACGCCGAGGGAGGCCTGGCCGACGTCGAGCAGGCAGGGCTCGCTCCCAGCGTTGGTCAGGCTCACGGTGAAGGACCCGCCCTCGCCCGCGCTGAGGATCTGCGGGCCGCTGGAGGCCACCTCCAGATCCCCGACGGCGCAGGACTGCGGCTGGGGGTAGACGGTGCGGGCCTGGGCGGCGGCGCGGTCCGCATCCTGGGTCCGGATGGTCTGGCGCACCCACAGGGCGGAGGCCACTGCGCCCGCGCCGAGGCCGACGACCAGCAGGATCGCCAGGCCCGCCACCACGGTGCGGCGCAGGCCGTAGCGGGGGCGGAGCCTGCCACGGCCCCGTGCCCCCAGGGCCCGCAGCCTGCGGCTGTGGGGATGCGCCCCGCCTGCGCGCGTCGAGCGCGAGGGGCGCCCCGCCTGGGTGGAGGTGGCGCGGTGGGAGCGGGCGGTCCCCGGGACGGCCTGCCGGGGGCGCGGCGCGCCCTGCGCCGCCTGCCCCGTGCGCGCTCCGGCCGTGGTGCGGCGCGGAGCGCGCCCACCGGGCTGTGCAGCCCTGCGCTGGCGCCCGCCGGAGGCCTGCGCGGCGCGCCCGCCCCGGCCGGCGCCCCGAGTCGACGCCGCACCGCGGGCTGCCGAGGGGCGGCCCGTTGATGAGCGCGCGCCCCGGCGCTCCTCGCCACGGGCGCCATCGCGGGTGGCGGCCTGCCGGGCGCCACCGCTCATGCGGCCAGTGTCGTGAGCGCCGCCATGGGCGCCGGAATCCCCGCGAGACGCGGCCCGGGCCGCTGCCCCGCCCCGGGCCGCCTGAGCACCGCCCGGCGCGCCTCGGCGCGCGCCCGAGCCGCCCTGGGGCCGGGGCCGTGACTGGGCGCCCCGCGGGGCGCCCGCCGAGCCCCGCGGCACCGCGCCCTTGGCCCGCCGGGCCGATCCGCGCCCGCCTCGTCCCCGTCCCTTCGCCATGCCCCCGACTCTACCGGCGTCAGCGCCGGGCCCAGGTCAGCCCCACCGTGTGGCCGTGAGCCGACATGGAGCCAGCGCCGCCCTCCGGGGCGGACGTCCTGGGATCGTTGTGCCGGTGCTCGGTTGGCGCGCCAGCGCCGCCCTCCGGGGCGGACGTCCTGGGATCGTTGTGCCGGTGCTCGGTTGGCGCGCCAGCGCCGCCCTCCGGGGCAGGACCGCATCGGCGCGGCCGCCGGCCGGCCTCAGGGCAGCCGATAGGTGGCGCCGTCGTCGTCGGTGGCGATGAGCCCATCGGCCAGGAGGCTTGCCAGGGCCCGGGCGGGCTGGTCGGGATCGGCGCGCCCCGCCCGGCCCCCCGCGGCTGCGGCCGCCACCAGCAGGTCGGTGCGCGCCAGGCCCCGCGGGCTCTCCCGCAGGGCGGCCATGATCATGCCCCGGGCCTGGCGGTCGGTGCCGTGCCAGGCCTGGGTGCGGCGCCGGCCCGCATGCGCATCGGCGGGGCGCCCGGCCGCCAGCCAGGCGCACTGGGAGCGCCACGGGCACTGCTCGCACCGGGGGTCGCGCGCCGTGCACACCAGGGCCCCCAGCTCCATGACAGCCACCGACCAGCGCGCGGCGGTGGCCTCGTCCGGGGGCAGCAGTGCCAGGGCCCGCTCCCGCTCGGCGCGGCCCAGGTGGGGCGGGGGCAGGGCCTGGCCGCCCACGGCCCGGGCCAGGACGCGGCGCACATTCGTGTCCAGCACCAGGGCGCGCCTGCCATAGGCGAAGACCATGACGGCACCGGCGGTGTACTCCCCCACCCCGGGCAGGGCCAGGAGGGCCTCGCGGTCACTGGGCAGCCGACCACCATGATCCTGGACGAGGGCCCGGGCGCATTCGATGAGCCGCAGGGCCCGCCGGGGGTAGCCCAGGCGCCCCCACACGCGCAGCACCTCGGCGGTGGGGGCCGCGGCGAGCTCGGCCGGGCCCGGCCAGCGCTCCAGCCACTGCCTCCAGGCGGGGATGACGCGCGCCACCGGGGTCTGCTGGCTCATCACCTCGCTGAGCAGCACCTCCCAGGGAGTGGTGCCGGGCCTGCGCCAGGGCAGGTCGCGGGCGTGGCGGGCGTACCAGGAGACGACGGCGCCGGCCGAGGGGCCCTGGGCACCGCCGCCGGCGGCCTCCTGGTCCCCGATGCGCGCACTCACAGCTGCAGGAGCATGCGGGTGTTGCCCAGGGTGTTGGGCTTGACCCGTGCCAGGTTGAGGAACTCGGCCACGCCGTCGTCGTGGGAGCGCACCATCTCGGAGAAGACGTCGGTGCCCACCGGGGTGCCCGAGATCGGGGCGAAGCCGTGGCGGGCGAAGAAGTCGACCTCGAAGGTCAGGCAGAACAGGCGCTGGAGGCCCAGGGCCCTGGCCCTCCCAATGAGCTCGCGCAGGATCGCCGAGCCCACGCCCGCGCCCAGGTGGTCGCGGTGGACGGCCAGGGTGCGCACCTCGGCGATGTCGTCCCACATGACATGCAGGGCGCCGCAGCCCACGATGGCCGACTCGCCAGCCCCTGGGGGATCGGCGTGCCCGGCGGCCCGGGAGGAGCCGACGGCGGCCGCATCCTCGGCCACGATGAACTCCTGGACGTCCTCGAAGTAGGAGATGAGGTCCTTGGCGATGAGGATGCGCCGGTCGGAGTAGGGGCGCACCAGGTCGGCGATGGCCCGCACGTCGGCCGGGCGCGCCGGGCGCAGCGCGATCCGGGTCCCGGGGGTGGGCCCGGCGGCCCTCGCGGGGGCTCCGCCCCGTCCCACCGGCGCCTGCGGCTCAGGGCCGTCCGGATCCCGCAGGCCGCCGGCCGCCCCGGACTCCCGGGGGGCCTGGGCCGCTCCCCGCGCTTCATCTCGCTGTGAGGTCACTCCGCCCATCCTGCCATGAGCCCCAGACCGTCACCAGCGGATACGCACCCGCATCTGCCGGCACCGCGGCCAGCGCGGCCGGCCCCGGCGCCCTCCAGCGCCCACACCCCGCGCCCCCGGCGCCCGTTGCACATCTTCACCACCCCCAGCGGCCATCAACCCCGATCCTTCCGCATCATCCCGTCCGCACCCCACCCGAAGATGTGCAACGAGGGGGATCTGCGCCGCTGGCGGTAGGGTGGGCTCACAGTACTGCGCGCCCGGTCCTGCCATCCCAGATCGCCGCCCCGAGGCCGGCAGGGCAGCGCGAGCCCGAGGAATGGCGCGGATGGTCATGACTCAACCAGGACTCAACCATGGCTGACACCCCCGACGGCGCCGATGGCGCTGGCGCCACCAGCACCCAGCGGGCCCGCGCCGCGCGCCTGGTGAGGCGCTCGCGCATCGGCATGCTCATCGGCTGGACCCTGTCGATGGCCGGCAGCGAGGTCTTCGCCGGCGCCTCACCGGCCCTCGTGGTGGCCTCGGCCCTGCCGGCTGCCTGGATCGCCGGGTATGCCACGCTGACCAGTATCGAGGACGTGCTCTCGCCCCTGGCCGTCAGGCTGCTCGGGCGGGCCCGGCCGGGCCGGGTGCTCCTGGCCTGCGAGGGCTACGACGTCGCCCTCCTCGTGCTCACCCTCGTGGCACTGGCCCTGGGCGCGCCCGCCGGGGCGGTCATCGCCGCCTACATGGTTCTGGCCTCCCCCATCCCCCTGGTGCTCGACGTCGTCGAGGAGATCTACGGCGCGGAGATGGCCGCGATCGACCCCCAGACCTCCCTGCGCTTCACCTCCCACCTGCAGTCCCTGTCCGCCTTCTTCTCCGGCGTCGTGTCCATCCCCCTGGGCGCCTACCTCACCTTCGTCTCCCCCAGCCTCATCGTCCTGGCCAACCTCGTCCTGTCCGCGGCGGCCATCGGCGCCCGCCTCCACGGCATGCACGCCGAGGAGGAGGCGGTGCGCCTGGCTCGTACCCGGACCGAGGCCCAGGAGACGGACGAGCCCCTCTTCGCCTCCACCCCGGCGGCCCTCAGGCACCTGCTGGGCCACCCGCTCATCTCCCCGGCCAGCGTCCTGGCCCGGTCCTTCGCCACCGCCCTGGCCGGGTCCTACGTGCTCATCCACATCGGGCAGGCCCGGGGCCAGGGCCCCTACCTCGCCGTGCTGATCACGGTGGGCCTGGGGGCCACCGCCGGCCCCCAGGTCACGCGGCTGGCAGGGCAGGTCTTGAGCGCCCGGGCCGATGGAGATGCTGCAATCGCGGACGCCGGCGCCACGGCACAGGCGACAAGCGCGGCAGGGCTCGGGGTGGCGATGGCGATCACCGCCGCAGCCCTGCTCACCGGTGCCTGCCTCACCCTGGCGCCCTCGGCGCCGACGACGTCCTTCTGGGCGGCGGCGGTGATGCTCGCCATCGCGCAGATGGCCTCCTGGGCACTGGCCACGCTGCTCATCGGCCAGCGCCAGGTCACGCTGGTGGGCCAGCGCTTCCTCGATGCCACCGCCTGGTCCCAGGGCGCCGGGGCTCTGGGCGGCATCGCCGGGGGCTGGAGCGCCATCGCCCTGAGCACGACAGCGGACCCGCGCCCCGCACTCATCGGCGCAGCCCTGGTCTACGCGGTCCTGAGCGCCTACCTGTGGTGGGGCCGGCGATCCTAGGCCGACGTGCCCAGGAGGTGAGGAAGCTGCGACGACGGTGGGGTCCTGCCCCGGGGGGCGCTGCGGGAGGGGCCTCCAGGAGGGTCGGGCGTTGCCGGGCAGGCAGGTTCTCGGGAGGGGTGCAGGGATAGAATTGGGCGTCGTTTGGCGCAATGGGCGTCACTTCGCGGAATGGACGACACCTACAAGGTACGTCCATTCCGCGACGTGACGCCCTTGTCGCGAAGTGACGTCCAACGTGCGGCCCGCACCCGTCGCCGAGCACCTGCGCGTCCTGGAAGGCATGCCCCTCCCGGAGAACCTGACCCTCCTGGAGAACCGCCCCGGTCCCGCAGCCTGCACCCTGCCGGCCACGCCCACACCCCCACTCCTGGACAAGCCCCGCCTTTCAGGGAAGGCCCCCTAGGGGCGGTGCTCGGTGCGAGCGGCCAGGTCGAGCACGGCCCTGGCCGTGGCATCGTCGACCACCAGGTCGGTGGCCACCCTGGCCCGCAGCGCCGCCAGGAGGGCGGGGGCCTTGGCGACCCCCGCCACCACGCACAGGCGCCGCGGGATGCGGGAGAGCTGGGCGGGGGTCGGGCCGGTGGCCCGGGCGTTGAGGTCGATGTCCCGCCAGGAGCCGTCCGCGCGCAGCATCACGGTGCACACATCGCCCACCACCTTCTCGCGGCGCACCACGGCCCTGTCCGCGCTGGACAGATGCCCGCCCTCGTAGACCTGGGAGGGCAGGGACCCCTCCAGGGACCCCACGCCGAAGACCGCCAGGCGCGCCCGGCCCACCAGGGCCAGCACCCGGCGCACCGAGCGCTCGGACCACATGGCCTCACGGGTCTCCACGTGGTCGAAGAAGGCGGGCACGGGGAAGGCCACACTGCGGGCCCGCAGGGCCCCGGCGATGCGCGAGAGCATCTCCCCGGCACTGGTGCCCTCCTCCATGGGATCGGTGGCGCCGTTGAGCTGGACCACGGTCAGGCCGGGGACCGTGCGGCTGGGCAGGGCCGCGCTGACCTCGGACATGGTGGTTCCCCAGGCCACCCCCACCACCAGGCCCCGGGCCGCCTCCTGCACCGCCGGCTCCGCGCGGCCCGGACCGGGCGATCCGGCGCCTCCCGCCCCGCCGCCCGCCGGGTCCGCCCCCGGCTCCGCGCCCGCACTGCGAGGGCCGGCGGTCAGCTCACCGATGAGGTCGACCATGCGCCCGGCCGCCACGCCCGCGACCTGCTGGAGGCGCAGGATCTCGGTGGCCCCCTCGCGCACGGGGACGATCTGGGCCCGCACCCCGAACTGGGACAGCAGGCGCCCCTCCAGACTGCCCGCTCCCCCGGGCTGGATCAGCTCGATGCGCACGATTCCCACCTGCTTGGCCCGCAGGAGCAGCCGTGAGACGGTGGAGCGCGAGACCCCCAGGTGGCGGGCGATGACCTCCATGGTCTCGCCCTGGATGTAGTACATGGAGGCGGCCTCATAGGCGCGCAGCAGGCCACTGGGGTCGTCGGTGAGCGCGGGGGGCGCCGATGCAGGCGGCGCCGACGACGCGGCCGGGCCCTCCGGGGCCGCCGGCACCACCGTGCGCCGAGGTCTCGAGCGCGGGGCCCGGCCGCGCCCCCGGCCGGCGGGCTCAGCGGTCATGGCGATCAGTGGTCATGGTGGCCGTCGTGGTCATGTTCCTCTCCCCACACGCGGGTCATGCACGTTCGTGCATCATATTTGATCATCCTCCCATAGGGGACCAGAGTAGAGGGCGTCAGCACATGTCTCACAGGAGCGGCAGCGACCATGCAGACTTCCCCCAACGGACTCCAGCCCACCCCCGCCACCGCGCTCAACGGCGCCCAGCGCAGCGCCGCGCTGGAGGCGATGAGCAATGCGGAGGGCCTGGACATCCTCGTCGTCGGCGGCGGGGTCACCGGCGCCGGCATCGCCCTGGACGCCGCGGCCCGGGGTCTTCGCACCGGGATCGTGGAGATGGGCGACTGGGCCCAGGGCACCTCCTCCTACTCCTCCAAGCTGGTCCACGGCGGCCTGCGCTACCTCTACCAGCTCAACTTCGCCCTGGTGCACGAGGCGCTCACCGAGCGGGGGCGCCTCCTGACCACCACGGCCCCCCACCTGGTCAAGGCCCAGCCCTTCCTGTGGCCGCTCAAGCACCACTACGAGCGCTCCTACTCCGCCGTGGGCGTGGGCATGTACGACGCCCTGGCCCTGGCCGGCGCCCGCGGCCACAAGACCGTGCCCATCCAGCAGCACCTGGGCAGGAAGGGCACCGCCGCCCTGGCCCCGGCCCTGGACGTCAGCGGCCTGGCCGGCGCCATCCGCTTCTACGACGCCCGCGTCGACGACTCGCGCCTGGTCCTGGACCTCGTGCGCACCGCCGTGGGGCTGGGCGCCCACGCCGCCTCGCGCACCCGGGTCACCGGCTTCCTCAAGGACGGGCGCGGGCAGGTCCTCGGCGCTGCCGTGACCGACCTGACCACCGGCGAGGAGCTGGAGATCCATGCCAAGCGCACCATCAACGCCGCGGGGGTGTGGACCGAGGACGTCCAGGACCTGGCCACCAAGGACGGCGGGCTGAAGGTGCTGGCCTCCAAGGGCATCCACATCGTGGTGCCGCGCGAGGCCATCGACGCCGAGACCGGCATCTTCCTGCGCACCGAGAAGTCCGTCCTGTTCATCATCCCCTGGCCCGAGTACTGGGTCATCGGCACCACCGACACCCCCTGGGACCAGGACGTGGCCAAGCCCGTGGCCACCTCGGCCGACGTGGACTACATCCTGGAGCACGCCAACTCCGTGCTCAACCGCCCCATCAGACGCCAGGACATCATCGGCGTCTACGCGGGCCTGCGCCCCCTGCTCCAGCCGAAGCTCAAGCCCGGCGCCAAGGCCGCCTCGACCAAGGTCTCGCGCGAGCACACGGTCACACGCGTGGCACCGGGGCTGACCGCCATCGCCGGCGGCAAGCTCACCACCTACCGGGTCATGGCCGAGGACGCCGTCGACCACGCCCTGGGCGAGGCCCTCGCCCACGCCCACCCCTCGGTCACCGCGGACCTGCCCCTGGTGGGCGCCGAGGGGTACCACGAGCTGGTCGATGAGGCCGGGCGGATCGCCCGCGAGCGCGGCTGGACCCTGGCGCGCGTCACCCACCTGCTCGACCGCTACGGCTCGGAGACCCTCGACCTGCTGGCCGCCATCGACGCCGCGAAGGAGCAGGGCACCGGGCCCGGCGACCTGGACCAGCCCCTGGAGGGCGCTCCCGAGTACCTGCGCGTGGAGGTGGCCTGGGCCGTGACCCATGAGGGGGCACTGTCACTGGAGGATGTGCTCACCCGCCGGGTCCGACTGGACCTGTGCCGGCGCGACCGGGGCCTGTCCAGCGCCGATGAGGTCTGCGCCATCATGGCCCCGCTCCTGGGCTGGGACGAGGCCGAGGTCGCCGCCCAGAAGAAGGCCTACGCCCAGCGTGTCGAGGAGATCGCCGCCGCCGAGGCCGAGGCCACCGACGCCGCCGCGGTGGCGCACCTGAGCAAGCCGATCTGATCGCCGGCCGGGCCCGGCGGCTCCTCGGCCTCGCCGGGCCCGATCGGCCTGCCGTGCCGGAGAAGGGCGAGGGCCTCTCATGGCTGCCGCGCCGCCCTGCCCCTGGCGCCCCGCCTGCGGGCAGGGCGGCGCGCCTCCCGCCGTGCGGGCACTGCCCGTGATCTCTGGGATGGCCTCCGGGCCTCCGCCTGGGGCCGCTCGCCGAGGACTACAGTGTGAGTCACAGGCCCGCGCCGCTCAGGCCGGGGCCTGCCGCCTCCCCACTGCAGTCCTATCGGAGAACCCGCCGCCATGACCGAGCCCTCCCAGAGCGCGCACCGGCGCCAGATGGTCATGGCCGAGGCCGTCATGCACCGCGGCTCCATGCGGGTCGGGGAGCTGGCAGAGCTGGTCGGGGTGTCCACCATGACCGTCTACAGGGACCTGGTGGCCCTGGAGGAGGCCGGCCTGGTCCAGCGTGACCGCGGCCGGGTCATCGCCCAGGCCTCCGGCCTGCACGAGGCCGACGCCGTCTTCCGCCTGGAGCAGCACCGGCAGGACAAGCAGGACATGGCGGCCTGCGCCGCCGGGCTCATCCCCCCGGGGGCCTCCCTCATGCTCGATGACTCCACCTCCAGCATCTGGCTGCTGCGGGCCCTGCCCCGGCTGTCCTCCATGACGGTGGTCACCAACTCCCAGATCGCCGCCGAGGAGGCCATCAGCGTCCACGGCACCCGGCTCATCCTCATCGGCGGGCAGTACCAGCCCTGGGCCCGCGCCACCGCGGGCCGGGCGGCCCTGGAGCAGATCCGCGACCTGCGGGCGGGCTTCTGCGTGCTGTCGGCCTCCGGGGTCTCCGGCCCGAGCTGCTACCACCCCCACCAGGACATCGCCGAGGTCAAGCGGGCGATGCTGGCCAGCTCCCAGGTGCGCATCCTGCTCATCGACCGCTCCAAGCTGCACCGCCACGCCCTGGTGCGCTTCGCCGACCTCACGGATTTCGACCACGTCATCGTCGACTCGCGGATCCCGGCCGAGGACGCCGAGTCCCTCAGGGAGCGCGGCGTCGAGCCGCTCATCGCGCCGCCCGCCCCGGCCCGCACCGCCCTCGAACAGCAGTAGACGGGCAGGAGCGCAGGGACCGGCGGCGCGGCGCCCTCCGTCACGGCGATGGGCACGCCCGTGACGTCGGCGTGCATCTGCATCCAGTCGCGGCTCTTGGTGGCCCCGCCGCAGGCCGCCATGCGGGTGACCTCGAAGCCGCCCTCGACCGTGCACTGGTCCGGCAGGACGCCGTCGGTGTGGGCCCCGAAGAAGCCCTTGCCGTGGACCTCGGCGGCGGACTGGCCGGTCAGGACCCGGGCGGGCGGCGCGACCCGCTCGGGCCGCCCGGCCCCCGACGGCCGCCGGGGTCAGGCGCCGCCGGGGCCCGCTGCCATCTGGGACCAGCCCAGCTCCTCCCAGATGGCAGCGGGGATGAGCCGGTCCACCCGGTCCAGGACGTAGTCGGGCCGCTGGCCCTCGGGGCGCGCCGCGACGTCGTCGGGCGTGGCCTCCCCGGTCAGGACGCAGGCGGACCTCATCCCGGTGTCGATGGCCATCTGGATATCGGTCTGGAGCCGGTCCCCCACCATCATGCAGTCCCGGGGCTCGAGGTCCAGGCCCGCCAGGGCCTCGTGGAGCATGATCGGCGAGGGCTTGCCCAGGCTGGCCTGGCAGGCCACCCCGGTGCAGGCCTCGATCGCCGCGGTGATGGCCGCGCAGTCGGGCTCGCCGCGGCCGCCCGGGAAGGGGCAGTAGCGGTCGGGGTTGGTCTGGATGAGGATGGCCCGCTTGTGGAACCAGAGCGCGTCGAAGGCGATCTGGAGCTTGCGGTAGTCGAAGGCCCGGTCGTAGGAGGCCACGACGACGTCGATCTCCCGCGGGTCCTCGCTCAGGCGCAGGCCCGCCTCGACCAGCGCCCTCTGGAGCGGCTGCTCGGCGATGGCGAAGACCGCGGCCCCCGGATGGTTCTCCTTGAGCCAGCGGGTGGTGGTCACCACCGTGTTGCAGATGTCCTCGATCCTGGCCGGCAGGCCGAGCCCGGTGAGCTTGTCGAGGTACTGGCGCGGATCCTTGGTGGGGTTGTTGGACAGGTAGCGCACGGTGATCTCCCGGCGCTGGAGCTCGGCCAGGAGCCGCCGCGCCCCCGGCAGCAGGCCGTCGCCCAGGTAGATCGTCCCGTCCAGGTCGAAGACGTAGGCCTTGGCCAGGTCCTCGGGGAATAGCAGCGGCGAGTCGCTCATGGAAGGGGCTCCGTTCCTGTGCAGCCGATGGTGACGGGTCCGTGGCGGCTCCGGTGCTCCGGGGCCTTCAGGACAGGAGCGCGGCGAGGCTGACGACGATCGTGTTGCAGATCCAGATGGCCCCGGCCGGCGGGTCGATGTGGCTGGTGCCGCGGTTGTACCACAGGCGCGCGGCCAGCTCGCCGAAGGAGGCAGCCACGACGCCGAAGACCCCGCCGATGAGGACGGCGGCCGCGGCGATCAGCCAGGTGCGGGAGTCCCAGGTGGAGGTCTCGGTCCACTGGAAGGTGGCGAAGGTCGAGCCCATGAGGATGGGGAAGAACTGGATCGTGGCCAGCCCTCCGATGTTGGTCACGTGGTGCTGGACCGGCATGCTCCGGTTGGTGATGAGGAAGAGGATGATCACCGCGGAGATGGCGAAGGGGAAGGTGTTGGCCAGGGATGCGGCCAGGCTGCCGTCCATGCCCAGCTCGGTGAGGCGGGCCCCGACATTGCCGGCCAGGAACAGGCTGACCCCGCCTGCTGCGGCCCCGAAGAAGCTGCCGATGGTGATGACCTGGCCGGGCCTCTCCTGCCACTCCAGCCAGCGCCCGTTGGTTCCGGGAGCGATCCTGGCCAGGCCGCGCTTGCCCTGCGCGAACTTGTCGGCGTTGTGCAGGGAGCCGGAGAACAATCGGGCCCCGCCGAAGGCGACGCGCGCGGTCATGCCGGACAGCAGCACGGTCAGGGCCACGGAGTCGGTGTGGCCGCCGAACCACGGGATCATGGAGATGCCGATCTGCAGCAGGTAGCCCAGGACGCCGAAGGCGGCGCCCACGAGCAGCACGTCGGGGCGGCCCAGCCCCGCCAGGGGGCTGTTGACGTCCTTGCCGTCCTCCATGTAGCCCCGGTAGGCGGCGTAGACCGCCGCGGCCGCACCGCCGGCGAAGGCGATATGCGGGCCCATGAAGGGGCCGAAGGCGATGTAGTCGAAGGCGAAGGTGGAGCCGGTGAAGGCGAAGACCCCCCATGAGGTGATGACGCTGAGTCCGGTGAGGACGAAGGCGTAGTTGCCACCGATGGAGGCGCCGACGGCGCCCCCGGCCATTGCGAGGATCACTCCGAACAGGAAGATCCCAAGAGAAGCGATGAACATCGTTGTTCCTTGAGTCGTGCGGATGGGGGACGGTGCTGCTCGGTCACGATCGGTGGCCGGCCCGGGAGCCGGCCCGGCCCTCGTGCTCGATGATGAGGTCGATAGTGGCCTTGGAGTGCGAGGCCGGATCGAAGGTGCGGCCCAGGAGCTCGCTGGCCGGGCGGCGCGCCAGCTCGCGGCCGACGACGCGCTGCCGGGCACAGGAGGTGGGCGTCATTGGACATGATGAGGCGCTCGACGCAGAAGGAGTCGTGGGCGGTGGAGGCCCGCACGCCGGGCATCTTGTTGGCGCTGATGGCCATGCCCATGCCGGTGCCGCGGAAGCAGATGCCGCGGTCGGCCCGGCCCGAGGTGATCATGGTGGCGGCGGGGAGGGCGATGCTGGGGGACAGCGGCCTCGCCGGGAGCGCAGCCGGCATCGATGGCTTCATCCACGCGGGGGTCGGCCTCGAGGTCGGCCTCGACGGCCTCCTTGTAGTCCACTCCGTAGTCCACTCCGGCCGGGTCGGCCGCGACGACGATCCTCAATCCCATGACAGCTCCGTCCTCGTCGGTGCGGCCCCAGCCTCCTCACCCGGACCGCGCCCAACAGATATTACAGATGCAGTGGTGTTTCTAACATGCCCGACGTGACACCTCATGTGAGGCGCACCATCGCTTGAGAGGCATTCCTACCCCATGCCCCGCCCCTCGTGGGCATCTGCACCGGGGCTCCGCACATCCGTGCACAGCCCCGCGGTCAGCGGCGCACCTTCTGCCAGCGGGCGGGTCCCTCGCCCTCACCGCCTTCCCACGCATGACGGCGACTGGGTAGCCTCCCATCCCATAGAGCCCCGCCGCAGCCCGGTGCTGCACCACGGGGACCACTCGAGACGGCGCCCTGCCCAGGGCGGCACGCGGGCAGCCGCGTCGGGAGCCATCCCCGAGGGCGCCACGGGATCGGCAGTGCACAAGGACGTGTCGGAAAGCGAGTCGAGCATGAGACCAGCCCCGCCATAGGCGCCCCCGCCCGGGCCGGGCCCGGATGCGGGCCCCGGTGGGCCGCGCCTCCCCGACCATCCGGGCCGCGCACGAGCGCGCCCCGGGCCGCGATGACTGCTGCCGGAGCACCCCACCTGTCACACCATGGAAAGGACCCCCATGACTGAGAAGAAGTACGTCCTGGCGATCGACCAGGGCACCACCTCCTCGCGCGCCATCCTCTTCGACCACTCCGGGCGGATCGTGGCGGTGGACCAGAAGGAGCACGAGCAGATCTTCCCGCGCGCCGGCTGGGTCGAGCACGACCCGCTGGAGATCTGGCGCAATGTGCGCGACGTCGTCGCCGGGGTGCTCTCCGCCGCCGAGGTCAACCGCCACCAGATCGCCTCGGTGGGCATCACCAACCAGCGCGAGAGCGCCGTGGTGTGGGACAAGACCACCGGCGAGCCGGTCTACAACGTCATCGTCTGGCAGGACACCCGCACCCAGAGGATCTGCGAGCGCCTGGCCGGCGATGAGGGCCCCGACAAGTACAAGGAGCGCGTGGGCCTGGGCCTGGCCACCTACTTCTCGGGCCCCAAGGTCACCTGGATCCTGGAGAACGTCGAGGGCGCGCGCGAGCGGGCCGAGGCCGGCGACCTGCTCATGGGGACCATGGACACCTGGGTGCTGTGGAACCTCACCGGGGGCGTCAACGGCGGCGTTCACGCCACGGATGTCACCAACGCCTCGCGCACGATGCTCATGAACATCGACACCCTGGACTGGAACCCGGGGATCTGCGCCGACATGGGCATCCCGGTCTCCATGCTGCCCGAGATCAAGCCCTCCTCGGGCATCTTCGGCCACGGCCGCAAGAACGGGCTGCTGGTGGACACCCCCATCAGCGGCATCCTGGGGGATCAGCAGGCGGCGACCTTCGGCCAGGCCTGCTTCACCAGGGGCCAGGCCAAGAACACCTACGGCACCGGCTGCTTCATGCTCATGAACACCGGCACCGAGCCGGTGCACTCCACCAACGGCCTGCTGACCACCGTGTGCTACCAGATCGAGGGCGAGCCCGCGGTCTACGCCCTGGAGGGCTCCATCGCGGTGGCCGGCTCCCTGGTGCAGTGGCTGCGCGACAACCTGGGGATCATCAAGGACTCCAAGGATGTCGAGGAGCTGGCCAGGAGCGTGGAGGACAACGGCGGGGCCTACTTCGTGCCCGCCTTCTCCGGCCTGTTCGCCCCGCACTGGCGCCCCGATGCCCGCGGCGCCCTGGTGGGCCTGACCCGCTACGTCAACAAGGGGCACATCGCCCGCGCCGTGGAGGAGTCCACCGCCTTCCAGACCCGCGAGGTCCTGGAGGCCATGAACGCCGACTCCGGCCAGGCCCTGACCGAGCTCAAGGTCGACGGCGGCATGACCCGCGATGAGCTGCTCATGCAGTTCCAGGCCGACCAGGTGGGCGTGCCCGTCGTGCGGCCCGAGGTCACCGAGACCACCGCCCTGGGCGCGGCCTACGCCGCCGGTATCGCCGTGGGCTTCTGGTCGGGCACCCAGGACGTCATCGACAACTGGGCCGAGGGCAAGCGCTGGACCCCGCAGATGGACGAGGCCGAGCGCGACCGCCTCTTCCGCAACTGGAACAAGGCGGTCACCCGCACCCTGGACTGGGTGGACGACGACGTCGTGGAGTGATCCCGGCGCAGCGCCTCGGGCGGCCCGCGCGCTGAGCCGCTGAGCCGCCGAGCGCGGCGGTGGGGCCCGGCGGGACGATCCGCTCCTGCCGGGCCCCACCACCGGGTAGGGTGCGGTGGTGACCATCCCCCTCGGCCGGCTCCCCCTCCCCAGGACCAGTGACGGGCTGTCCCTGCGCCTGCGCCAGGGCATCGCGGAGGCGGTCGCGCCCGTGCTGAGCAACCCCACTGCCATGCGCATCCTGGTCCGCCCCGACGCCCCGGACATCGACCTCATCGATGTCGACGCCAGTGGCACGGCCATCACCTCCCCGCTGGGCCCGCCCGGTGCTCACGAGCCCGAGCGGCAACCGCAGGAGGAGCCAGGGGGCGCGCCCGTCCCGGCACCGGGCCGGCTGCGCCGCCTCCAGGTGAGGGCCCGGCCCATGGAGGTCCTGGGAGCGCCGGTGCATCTCGATGCCCGCCTCCGCGATCTGGCGATCGCCTGGCGGGAGGAGGACGGCAGCGGGCGCCTGGTCCTCGCCGAGCCCAGCGCCCAGTCCCCGCTGCACGGCCAGGTGGAGATCCGCATCTCCCAGGCGGGCCTGGCCACCGCCATCGAGCGGCTCGGCACCCACCTGCTGGAGGGCAGGGGCGCGCTCGACGACGTGGAGCTGGAGATCAGCGGGGCGGCACCGGGGGCCCTGCGGATCAGCGGCAGCGGCCGGATCCGCCGGGGCCCGCTGCGGGCCCGCGTGCGGGTCGGCGCCCAGGTGGACGTGCAGGAGGCCGATCCCCACCAGCCCGGCGCCGGCAGTGGCCCGGGCAGCGGGCCCATCGGCTCAGGCGGGGCGCCGACCGGCGGGCGCCCAGCGCTGGTCGCCACGCTGGCACAGGTGAGGGTCGCCTCGCGCCACCCGGTGGTGGCGGCGATGCTGGCCGTCGCTGCCAAGGACCTCCAGGGCCTCCAGGGCAGGCGGGTGCCGCTGCGCAGCCCCGAGGGGGAGGTGGGCGTCACCGCCCTGAGGGTGACCACCGGCCCCGATCTCAGCGTCTCCGCTGTGCTGGGAGGGGGCCCGGCCTGAGTCGGGCGCACCCGCCCGGCCCCCCGGCAGGCCCCAGGAGCCCTCAGTCCCGCAGGGCGCGGCCCTCGATGCGCAGGCTGCGGGCGCACCAGGAGGAGACCGTCTCGGAGTGGGTGGCGATGACGAAGCGCGTCCCGCGCTCGCGCAGGTCCGCGAAGAGCTCCAGGATCTCGGTCTCGGTGCCCTCGTCCAGGGAGCCGGTCGGCTCATCGGCCAGCACCAGGTCGGGCCGCCCCACCACGGCGCGGGCGATGGCCACCCGCTGGGCCTCTCCCCCGGACAGGCGCCGCACATCCTTGCCGCCGTACCCCTCCAGGCCCACCGCCGCCAGGGCGGACAGGGCCCGCTGGCGGCGCCGGGAGCGCCCGCGGTCCTGCGCCGCCATGGCCACGTTGTCCAGCACGTGCCGGTCGGTCAGCAGATCGAAGCGCTGGGTGATGTACCCGATATGCGCCGCACGGTGGCGGGCCATGGGTGCGGCCCTCAGGCCCAGCTCCTGGCCCCGGAAGACGTAGCGGCCCTCGAAGGCGGTGTCCAGGCCCGCCAGGATCCGCAGCAGCGTCGTCTTGCCCGAGCCCGAGCGCCCGCACACCGCCACCGAGTGGTCCTCCTGCCCCAGCGACAGGCGCAGGCCCTCGAAGAGCGTGCGCACCTGCCCGTTGGGCTCACGGAACTCCTTGCGCCTGACATCCAGCTCGATCATGGCTCCTCATCTCCTCCGCCGCGCACCGCGCCCCCGCGCGCAAGCCGCCGGACCGCCGCCAGGTGCCCCGCGCCCTCCAGCGCGATGAGCCCCAGCCCCGCACCCAGGCCCACCAGACCCCAGTTGCCGTCGAAGCTCGCCGAGGCCGCCACCAGGGGGATGACGATGGCGGCCAGGATGACGGCGTCGCGCACCCACAGGGCCGTCAGGGTGCGGGCGATGCGACCGGGCGCCCACCCCAGGAGGAGCCAGGCGCGCACCACCGGGCGGCGCCCGCGCCACAGGTGCAGCCCCACTCCCGCCAGGGCCGTCAGGGAGCAGAGGGCCACCGCCACCGCGATCGCGCGGACCAGCGCGCCCTGGCGCTCGACGAAGTCGCGCATGAGCCCCAGCTGGACGGTGTAGATCGGGGTGCCCAGCAGCGTGTAGTCCTCGAAGCCGCAGGCCGCGCCCATGGCATTGAGGATGTCGAGCAGCTCGGAGGGCCGCATGGAGGCGGGCGCGGCGATGGTGCCGTTGACCATGGCGAAGGCCAATGAGTTGCACAGGCCCATGTCGTAGCCCTCGCACTGCCCCAGGCTGTGGGGGTAGGGGATGATGAGCGCCTCATCCAGGAAGGTGCTGGGCTGCCCGGGCAGGTAGACCGCCGAGCGCGAGTCCACCACCCCGGCCACCCGGAACTCCAGCGGGTGGCCGCCCAGCCACCCCTGGAGACTCGTCCCGACGCTGTAGACCGAGGCCAGGGAGGAGCCCACCAGCACCGGCACCGGCTCGCCGCTGGAGTAGTCGACGGCCTGCCAGTCCAGGCCCGGCCCCTGGCTGAGCTCGATCCCGTAGAACTCGTAGGCGTCCTGGTTGAGCTGGAAGGACTTGATGTCGGTGACCGTGCGCCCCAGCGGATCGGGGTAGGGCTCCAGAGGGCCTCCCAGGCCCTCGTAGACATGCCGGTACTGCTCTCCGCCGGGGAAGTCGACCACCGGGACCATGTGGTTGAACAGGGAGGGGAACTCGAAGCTCGTCGAGCTGCTCAGGGCGTCGTAGAAGGCCGCCACCGACCGGGTGCCGCCCTCCTCGGCGCGGAACTCCTCGTAGCGCTCGGGATCGGCCAGGGTGTCGACCAGCCCGTACAGGACCCGCCCGGAGCGGGAGTCCGCCACGCGCCCCACCTCCGCCTCCGTGCGGGCCCCCACAGCCCCCACGGCGAAGACCGCCAGGCTCACCAGGGCGGTCAAGGCGATCTTGACCCCCAGGGCGGCGGGGCGGGCCCGCAGGTCCAGGACCATCTCATGGATCATGGCGCCGCGCCCTCCAGCCGGCTCTCCATGACCAGGCGCCCGGCCCCCAGAACCGCCAGGCCGCCCAGGGCGGCCCCCAGGACGCCCAGGGTGCGCCCGCCGCCCGGCAGCCCCACCGCCGCATGCACCCCGGCCACCGCCAGGGCGGCTCCCAGCAGGCCCGCCCCCGCGAGGCGGGCGCCCGTGGCCAGGTGCGCGGCCAGAGCCGTGCGCCCCAGGATGATGCTGACCCGCGCCTCCTGGCGCCGCCAGGCGACCACCAGGCCGAGAGCCGCCCACAGGCTCAGCGCGCCGGCCAGACCGCCCAGGGGCAGCAGGACCGGGGAGAAGGTGTCGAGGGAGAGCCGGCGCGCCACGCCCTGGTCCTGGGGCTGCCAGCGGGCGCCGGCCAGGTGCTCCTCGACCAGCTCACGGGCCTGCGGGCCGTCGACGACGACGACCGCGGCATGGGAGGCGGCGAAGCGCTGGTTGTCGATGATGAGCGTCTCGTACTGGAGCAGGCTGCGCTCGCGGCTCCCCAGCACTGCGGTGACCGGGTAGCGGCGCCCCTCGACGATGACGGCCCGGCCGTCATCGACCACCTGCGCGGAGGCGGCGCCCTGAGCGGCCCCGACGCCTTCGAGTGGCTCGGCAGCGCCCACCTGACTGCCGATGAGCGCCTGGGGGCCGGCGCCCTCCCGGACCTGCCCGCCGTGGAGCGGGAGCGACAGGTCCGCCCCGGGGGCCAGGGCGAGGATCCTGCGGCCCGGCCCGTCCTCCACATAGGCGTGGGCGTCCAGTCCCGAGGCGCTCAGGGCCCGCATGACCTCATCGGGCGCCGCCTGGACGCTGAGCGCCCGGGGGGTGTAGCCGCGGCTGCCCTCTTGCCTGGCCAGGGCCATCTCGCCCTGGAAGACGCACAGCAGGAGCAGCAGGCCGATCCCCACGGCGATGATCGCCGTGGGGATCAGGGCCGGGGCCACCGCTCGACGCAGGAGCAGGGGCATCAGCTGCAGCTGCGCCCGTAGTAGGTGCGTGCCAGGCCGTAGCCGTTGGACCGGGCGTTGGGGTTGTAGGCCACCCACGAGCTCCAGGCCTCGGAGTAGTGCCACCGCTTGACCCGCCCGGAGGAGGAGATGACCTGCCCCCTGGGCCAGTGGTGCTCCAGCTGGGCCGTGGTGTGGTGGCACACGCCGTTCCACCGCGTCCAGCCGTGGGCGCGCTTGTGGGTGGTGCCGTTGATGGACTTGCGCTGGGCCTCGCCGGAGTGGTGGGGCACGCCCTCGCGGAAGGAGCGCTTGGCGCTGATCCCGCCGGAGCTCGTCGAGTAGCTGCCGGTGGTCTCGGACCACCCGCCCCCCTCCACCCCTTGCTGGGCGGCCGAGACGCTGGGGGCGATGAGTGTGGCGGCCAGCACTGCGCCGACCAGCACGTGAAGTGCTCGCTTCATTGGGATCTCCTTCAATGGCGGGATTGCACCGCGGGGTCACGGATGCGTCCCGTAGTGTGCCTCACCACGAGCGCCACCGGAAGTAATCTGCCCATAAATATGGTCACAATATAGAAACGGGCTGCATGCCCCGCAGGCATACTCACGGAGCACGGCAGCGGCGATTGTGGCAGGATCTCATGCGCGTGCGTGGCGCCGTGCTCAAGGGCCCAAAGTCCCGCCACCGCATGGTCCCGTGCCCCGCACGCCTGACATGTCACCGACCAGGAGAGCATCCAATGGAGCCTGTCCTCCTCTTACCAGCCATGAGCATCGCACCCCTCGCCTCCTTCACGCCCTCGACGACGGCCGTGGGCGGCAGCGTGTTCCTCACCGCCGCAGTGGGGCTGGTGCCACTCATAGCCTTCTTCGCGCTCATGGGTGTGCTCAAGGTGGCCACGCACTGGTGCTCGCTCATCTCCCTGGCCCTGGCCTGCATCATCGCCGTCGCCTTCTTCGGCATGCCCGTCCCCATGACCGCGATGAGCGCCGCCCAGGGCGTGGCCATGGGCCTGGTGCCGATCGTCTACATCATCATCGCGGCGGTCTGGCTCTACAACCTCACCGAGGCCTCGGGCCGCTCGGACGACCTGCGGGCCGTGTTCAACACCATCGGCAAGGGCGACATGAGGGCCCAGGCGCTCATCGTCGCCTTCTCCTTCTGCGGGCTGCTGGAGGGCCTGGCGGGCTTCGGCGCGCCCGTGGCCATCGCCGCGGCCATGGTCGCCGCCCTGGGCCTGCCCAAGCTCAGGTCCGCCGCCGTGGTCATGGTCGGCAACGCCATCAACGTGGGCTTCGGGGCCATCGCCATCCCGGTGACCACCGCGGGCAGGCTCGGCGGCCAGGAGCCGGTGGTCGTGGCCTCCTTCATGGGCCACCTGACCTGGGTCCTGTGCGCCTTCATCCCCCTGGTGCTCCTGTTCATCCTCGACGGTGTGCGGGGCGTGCGCCAGCTGTGGCCCCTGGCCATCGTGGCGGGCCTGGCCACCGGCGCCGGGCACTACCTGACGCCGTCGATCTCCTACGAGCTCACCGCGGTCCTGGCCTCCCTGCTGGGCCTGGCCGCCTCCTACCTCTTCCTGCTGGTGTGGACCCCCACCACCCCCCAGGAGCACCGCTCCCGGGTGGCCACTGACGACGCCCCTGACCGCGAGCGCGTGGTGCTGGCCCTGCTGCCCTACGTCCTGGTGGTCATCATCATCGCCGTGACCAAGCTGTGGAGCCTGGGCCTCGACCTGAGCTCGGCCCTGAAGGCCACCGATGTCCCCATCAAGTGGCCCGGCGTCCACGGGCAGCTGCTCACCGCCCAGGGAGAGCCCTCCTCCAGCGCCGTCTACACCCTCCAGACCCTGTCCAACCCGGGCACCTGGATCCTGGTGACCGCCCTCATCGTCACCGCCGTCTACTCGCTGCGCTCCGTGCCGGGGCGCTTCGAGATGAGCCCGCGGCTGAGCGCGGCGACCCTGCTGCGCACCTTCCGCACCCTGCGCCTGGCGGTGGTGACCATCGCCAGCGTCATGGCCCTGGCCTATGTCATGAACTTCTCCGGCCAGACCACGGCCATCGGCGCGGCCCTGGCCACCACGGGGGCGGCCTATGCCTTCCTGTCCCCCGTCCTGGGCTGGCTGGGCACGGCGGTGGCCGGCTCGGCCACCAGCGCGGGAGCGCTGTTCGCCAACCTCCAGGCCACCGCGGCCCAGGGCGCGGGGCTGGACCCGCGGATCCTGCTGGCCGCCAACACCATCGGCGGGGGCCTGGGCAAGATCGTCTCGCCCCAGAACCTGGCCATCGCCTCCACGGCGGTGGACGCCCCGGGGACCGAGGCCGACATCCTGCGCAAGGTCGCCCCCTACTCCCTGGGGCTGCTGCTGGTGCTGTGCACTCTGGTGCTCATCGCCTCCCAGGGCTGGCTCGGCGGCTACCTGCCCGCCTGAGCCGCTCCGGCCCGTGGGTGCCCGCCCCGCGCACCGCCCGCGGCGGGTACCCACGGGCCGCATCGGCATAAACGCACTCCCGCCTGCCTCAATTCAGGCACTTGACGCGCCCGCCGGGCCCGCCGCGGGCCCGGCGGGATCGCCGGCGGCGGCGTCGGCGGATCGGTGCGATGACGGGTCACCGCCAGCGCCGCAGCGGGCGGGAGGGGCCCTCGCGCGCACCGCGGCGGGCAGGGCGCCCGACGGCGGGCATAGGCTGCGGAGCACGGCCCCGAGTTGATCGAGTTGCCTGAGATATCGACAGATCAATCCACGTCAATCCACAACGCCGTGGACGCCATCCGGAGGGAGCCCTCCGGAGCAATCCTGGAGGACTACCGTGCGCATCGCACTCTTCGCGACCTGCCTCGCCGACACCATGTTCCCGCAGGCGGCCCAGGCCACCGTCTCCCTCCTGGAGAGACTGGGCCATGAGGTCCACTTCCCTCCCGGCCAGGTCTGCTGCGGCCAGATGCACGCCAACACCGGCTACTTCACGCAGGCGGCCCGCATCATCCGCAACCACGTGGAGACCTTCTCCCCCGTGCTGGACGGCCAGTGGGACGCCATCGTCATCCCCTCGGGCTCCTGCACGGGGGCCGCGCGCCATGAGCAGCGCCTGGTGGCCGAGCATGTGGGCGATACCGCCCTGGCCGCACGGGTCGAGCAGATCGCCGCCCGCACCTACGACCTCACCGAGCTGCTCATCGACGTCCTGGGCACCGAGGACGTGGGCGCCTACTTCCCGCACACCGTCGCCTACCATCCCACCTGCCACTCGCTGCGGATCGCCAAGGTGGGCGACCGCCCGTACCGCCTCCTCAGGGCGGTCGAGGCCCTCACCCTCATCGACCTGCCCGACGCCGAGGTCTGCTGCGGCTTCGGCGGCACCTTCTCGATGAAGAACTCCGAGACCTCCACCGCCATGCTCGCCGACAAGATGAGCAACGTGATCTCGACGCGCGCCGAGGTCCTGTGCGCCGGCGACTACTCCTGCCTCATGCACATCGGCGGCGGCCTGTCGCGCGTCAACTCCGGGGTGCGCATCATGCACCTGGCCGAGATCCTGGCCTCCACCAAGGACGCCCCCTTCGAGGGCAACATCTCCTTCGCCCCCAGGCACGTCCAGCACGCCGAGAGCCCCCGGCACGCACAGGCGGTGGCACGATGACACAGGTATTCCTGGGCATGCCCCGCACGGGCGGCTGGCGCACCGACGTCGAGCAGCCCGAGGACACGCTGCGCTGGGGCCCCACCTTCCCCCAGGGGGCGCACCGGACCCTGGCCAACACCCAGATGCGCCGCAACCTGGGCCACGCCACGCGCACCATCCGATCCAAGCGCGCCATGCGGGTGGCCGAGATGCCCGACTGGGAGGCGCTGCGCGACGCCGCCGAGGCGGTGAAGTTCGAGGTGGCCTCGCGCCTGCCCGAGCTGCTGGAGCAGTTCGAGGCCAATGTCACCGCCCGCGGCGGGATCGTCCACTGGGCCCGCGACGCCGCCGAGGCCAACCGGATCATCGCCGGCATCATCGCCTCCAAGGGAGTCGACGACGTCGTCAAGGTCAAGTCGATGGCCACTCAGGAGACCAACCTCAACGAGTACCTGGCCGACCGGGGCATCACGGCCCACGAGACGGACCTGGCCGAGATGATCGTCCAGCTCGCCGACGACATGCCCTCCCACATCGTGGTGCCCGCCATCCACCGCAACCGCTCGGAGGTGCGCGGCATCTTCCTGGACCGGATGGAGGGCGCCCCCGGGGATCTGTCCGACGACCCCCAGGAGCTCACGGCCGCGGCCCGCTCCCACCTGCGCCACAAGTTCCTGCGCGCCTCCGTGGCCGTCTCGGGCACCAATATGGGCGTGGCCGAGACCGGCACGGTCTCGGTCTTCGAGTCCGAGGGCAACGGGCGCATGTGCCTGACCCTGCCCGACACCCTCATCACCCTCATGGGGATCGAGAAGCTGGTGCCCCGCTTCCAGGACGTGGAGATCTTCTCCCAGCTCCTGCCGCGCTCGGCCACCGGGGAGCGCATGAACCCCTACACCTCCATGTGGACCGGCGTCACCGAGGGCGACGGGCCCCAGGAGTTCCACCTGGTGCTCATGGACAACGGGCGCACCAAGACCCTGGCCGACCCGGTGGGCCGTCAGGCGCTGGCCTGCATCCGCTGCGGATCGTGCATGAACATCTGCCCCGTCTACCAGCACACCGGCGGGCACGCCTACGGCTCGGTCTACCCCGGTCCGATCGGCTCGATCATCACCCCCCAGCTCACCCAGGGGCTGGCCGAGGACGACCCGGTGCACACCCTGCCCTTCGCCTCCTCCCTGTGCGGTGCCTGCGGGGAGGTGTGCCCGGTCAAGATCGACATCCCCACGATCCTCGTCCACCTGCGGGCCCGCTCCGTGGACGTCAAGCGCCGCGTGGTGCCGGACGTGTGGGACGTGGCGATGAGCGTCTCGGCACCGGTGATGTCCAAGAGCCCGCTGTGGGAGGCCGCTTCGCTCACGGTCAAGGCATCGGCGCTGCTGGGCGGCGAGGAGGGCAGGATCGGGGCCCTGCCCTTCCCCGCATCCCTGTGGACCGGGGCGCGGGACCTGCCGGTGGCGCCCCCGGAGACCTTCCGCCAGTGGTGGCGGCGCACGCACCCCGACGGCAGGACCCCGATGGGGGGTGCGGCCGGCCGCGCCGTGGGCGCCGGCGACGGCTTACCCGCCGATCCGCCCCCGCCTCCCGGCGGGCCGGTCCCCGGCAGCGCGAGCGCCGACGGCGAGCCGTCCCCGGCCCCGCTGGACGCGCGCTCGGCCATCGTCGGCCCCGAGCCGATCGCCCCGGGGGCCAGCGGGGCCCCGGCCGTCCCGACCCGTGAGGAGGAGCTGTGATGGATGCGAGATCCGCGATCCTGGCCCGCGCCCGCGACGCGATCTCGCGGTCCCAGACCCGGCCGGTGGGTGCGGTCCCCCGCGACTACATCCGCTCCGGGGAGAACCCGCCCGGCTCCCCGCCCGTGGTCGACGAGATGATCGAGAAGCTCGAGGACTACTCGGCCAGTGTCGTCGTGGCCCCCCAGGACGCGGCGATCCTGGAGGCCATCGACGAGCTGCTCGGTCCGGCGCGCGCCGTCGTCGTGCCCGCCGGCCTGCCCTCGCACTACAAGGAGGCGGCGGCCCGCTCCGGGCGCGAGCTGTGGGAGGACTCCCGGGAGGAGCCCATCGCCACGCTGCGGCTCGATGAGGCCGACGCGGTGCTCACCTGCTCCCGCCTGGGGATCTCGATCTCGGGCACGATCGTCCTCGACGGCGAGCCCGACCAGGGCCGCCGGGCCATCTCCCTGGTGCCGGACAAGCACGTCGTGGTCCTGGAGCGCGAGTCGATCGTGCCGACGGTGCCGCAGGCGGTCGACATCCTGGGCGAGCACCCCGCGCGGCCGATGACCTGGATCGCCGGCCCCTCGGCCACCAGTGACATCGAGCTGGTGCGCGTCAACGGGGTGCACGGACCGCGCGACCTGCGCGTGGTCGTCGCCCATTGACCCGGCGCCGGGCCGGAGGGTGACGGGCGGGCAGGACCCTCCTGAAGCACCCCTGACATGCTCAGATACCCTCCGGCCTCGGCCATTAGGGTCACCTTGCCTCCCATGACTTATGTCCCATAGGATGATGAGCGTCCTGGCCGGGCAATAGATCTGCTCCGCCGAGTTCGGCGCAGATGCCTGGCACGGGCCCCGCTCCGCGGGTTCATACCGTCATCTCACCGTCGAGGTTTTCATGGTCAAGCGTCAGATGCCCAACCCCAGCGAGATCTTCGAGCTGCTCCAGTTCAAGAAGCCCCAGCTCGACCCCGTGCGCCGCCGCTTGGACTCCGCGCTGACGATATGGGACCTGCGCCGGATCGCCAAGCGCCGCACTCCCGCCGCCGCATTCGACTACACCGACGGCGCCGCCGAGGGGGAGATCTCCCTGCGCCGGGCCCGCCAGGCCTTCCGCGACGTGGAGTTCCACCCCGATGTCCTGCGCCCGGCCATCGACGTCGACACCTCCTGCGAGATCCTGGGCGGGCCCTCGGCCATGCCCTTCGGCATCGCCCCCACCGGCTTCACCCGCCTCATGCAGACCGAGGGGGAGGTCGCCGGTGCGGGGGCCGCGGGCGCCGCGGGGATCCCCTTCACCCTATCCACCCTGGGGACCACCTCCATCGAGGACGTCAAGGCCGCCAACCCCCACGGCCGCAACTGGTTCCAGCTCTACGTCATGCGCAAGCGCGAGATCTCCTACGGGCTGGTCGAGCGCGCTGCGGCCGCCGGCTTCGACACCCTCATGTTCACCGTGGACACCCCGGTGGCCGGGGCCCGCCTGCGCGACAAGCGCAACGGCTTCTCCATCCCGCCGCAGATCACCCCGGGCACCGTGCTCAACGCCATCCCGCGGCCCTGGTGGTGGTTCGACTTCCTGACCACCCCCAAGCTGGAGTTCGCCTCCCTGCAGTCCACCGGCGGCACGGTGGGCGAGCTGCTCGACTCGGCCATGGATCCGACCATCAGTGATGAGGACCTGCGGGTCATCCGGGAGATGTGGCCGGGCAGGATCGTCATCAAGGGGGTTCAGAACGTCCCCGACGCCGTGCGGCTCATCGACCTGGGCGTGGACGGCATCCTGCTGTCCAACCACGGCGGGCGCCAGCTCGACCGCGCCCCCATCCCCTTCCACCTCCTGCCCCAGGTGGTGCGCGAGGTCGGCAAGGACGCCACGATCATGGTGGACACCGGCATCATGAACGGCGCCGATATCGTGGCCGCCACCGCCCTGGGGGCGAAGTTCTCCCTCATCGGCCGGGCCTACCTCTACGGCCTCATGGCCGGCGGGCGACGCGGGGTGGACCGCACCATCGAGATCCTCTCCGAGGAGGTCGTGCGCACCATGAAGCTCCTGGGAGTGGCCAGCATCGAGGAGCTCGAGCCGCGCCACGTCACCCAGCTCACCCGCCTGGTGCCGGTGCGCCCCCAGGTGCGCGAGGCCGCCGCCCAGGTCGGCTGAAGCACTCCGACAGCCGCCGCGAGGAGGCAGGGACGGCGGGTGCCCAGGACTGATGAGGCCCGGGGCACCTGCCGTCCCATTCCCGGCCCTCACCGGGCCCTGCCCTGACCTCGTATCTTTATCCCTGCCGCCGCAACCGCGGCCGGCCCCGACGCCCGTGGCACTCCACGGCGCAACCACCGGCTGGAGGAGAGCCTTCATGTCCCATCGCACCTCAGCGCCCGCAGAGCACGGAGATCCGCCTGAGCCCTCCGCGCCCCTGAGGCCCTCGGGAGACCCTCAGGGCGCCGTCGCCTCGCGCTGGCGGCCCGCAACCCTGCGCACCTCGCCCTCGCGGGAGGACCGCGGCCTCTTCGGCCACCCCAAGGGCCTGCCCTGGATGCTCAACGTCGAGATGTGGGAGCGCTTCTCCTACTACGGGATGCGGGCCATCCTGCTGTACTTCATCACCGACACGGTGGCCAACGGCGGGCTGGGCACCGACCAGAACACCGGGCAGGTGATCCTGGCCGCCTACGGCGCAGCGGTCTACCTCCTGGCGATCCCCGGGGCGATCTTCGCCGACCGCATCATCGGCCCCTGGCCCTCCACCCTCTACGGCGGCGTCATCATCATGACGGGCCACCTGCTCCTGGCGGTCCCCCTGGGCCCCCTGGCCTGGGCGGGGATCGTGTGCGTGGCGGTGGGAACCGGCTTCATCAAGCCCAACCTGTCCACCATCGTGGGCGGGCTCTACGATGACGACGACCCCCGCCGGGATGCCGGCTTCCAGCTGTTCTACATGTCGGTCAATGTGGGCTCCTTCTTCTCCCCGCTGGTCACCGGCTGGCTCAAGGCCCACTACGGCTACCACGCCGGCTTCGCCGCCGCGGCGGTGGGGATGGCCCTGGCCCTGGTGGCCTTCTTCTACGGGCGCAGCCGCCTGTCGGCCTTCGCCTTCGACATCCCCAACCCGCTGCGGGGCAAGGAGAGGCAGAGGCTGCTGCTGGGATCCCTGGCGGCCGTCGCGGGCTTCGCCGCGCTCCTGGCCCTCCTGACCGCCATCACCGGCGAGATGTCCTCCGCGATCGCCTACACCCTGTTCCTGGTGGCCTCGGGCTCCTCACTCGCCTACTTCGTGGTCATGTTCCGCTCCAGGAAGGTCACCGCGCATGAGCGCGGGCACCTGCGCGCCTACATCCCCCTGTGGGTGGGCGCGGTCCTGTTCTGGATGATCTTCGAGCAGGCCTCCGGCAAGATGGCGACCTTCGCCGAGTCCAACACCGACGGGCTCATCCCCTCCCTGGGCTGGGTGATCTCCCCCGAGGCCTACCAGTCGGTCAACCCGGCCGTCGTCGTCCTCCTCGCCCCGGTGCTGGGGCTCCTCTTCACCCGCCGCGCCGGCAGGTTCCCCTCCACGGCGGTCAAGTTCGCCACCGCCGTGCTCATCATCGGCGTCTCGGCCCTCATCATGGGGGCCGGGTTCCAGTGGTGGCCCGGTGCCGATACCGGCCGCCTGGCGCCGTGGTGGTTCCTGGCCGCCGTCTTCGCCTTCCAGACCGTCGGCGAGCTCTTCCTGTCCCCAGTGGGGCTGTCGGTGACCACGGCGCTGGCGCCCAAGTCCTTCGCCTCCCAGGCCATGGCGCTGTGGCTGCTGACCTCGGCGACGGGGCAGGGCATCGCCGCCGTCGTCATCGAGCGCACCGGCGGGGTCTCGGACGCGACCTTCTACTACTGGCTGGGGGCCGTCACCCTGGTGGTGGCCATGGCCTTGTACGCGGTGAGCCCCTGGACCGAGCGCCGGATGAGCGACCTGGGGGTCACGGCCCAGGGATCCTGAGGCCGGGGCCGCCCGCGCTGCCCCAGTGCTCTTCCACCGGCCTGGCGCCGGTCCGGCGCAGGCCCGTGCCCGCACTGATGCGGCTCCCGACGCCCCCGCCCGGTCCGGGCGGGGGCGTCGGGCCCATAGACTGGGATTCCGTGAGCGCCCGCGTCATCCTGCTGACCGGCCCCTCGGGGTCGGGGAAGTCCTCGCTGCTGCGCCGCCTGGGGGTGGCCAGGCTCCCCCTGGACGACTTCTACCGCGGTGGGCACGAGCCGGGGATGCCACTGGTGGGCGGCGGGTCGTCGGGCCCCGAGCCCGTCCAGGACCCGTCCGGGCAGATCGACTGGGACCACCCGGCCTCCTGGGACCGCCAGGCCGCCATGGAGGCGGTCCTGGCTCTGTGCCGGCGGGGGGCCGCGCGGGTGCCCATCTACTCCATCCCCGACAACGCCGCCGTCGGCCAGCGGGAGATGCGCCTCGATCCCGCCTCCCCGGTCCTGGTGGCCGAGGGGGTCTTCGCCGCCGAGCTCGTGGCGCCCTGCCGGGACGCGGGGGTGCTGGCCGACGCCCTGTGCCTGCGGCGCCCGCGCCTGCAGACCTGGTGGTTCCGCCTGCGCCGGGATCTGTCCCAGCACCGCAAGCCCCCGCACATCCTGCTCACCCGGGGCCTGCGGCTGTCCCTGGAGGAGCCCCGGCGCATCGCCCAGTGGGCGGCCAAGGGCTGCCGGCCCGTGGGGGCGGCCCAGTGCGAGGCCCGCATCCGCGCCCTCATGCGGGGCCAGGACCGCCGATAGCCGATAACGCTGCGCGACAGCGGCCGGGGTGCGAGGATGGGGCACGGCGCTGAGCAGCGTAATCGCCCGGATGAGAACAGGAGGCCCCGTGACTGTCCTGACCTCCCAGGAGGCGCTCGCCACGCGCCTGCCCCTCGTACGATTCCGCCCGGGCTACCTCAAGGAGGAGGTCGATGCCCTCATGGAGCGCATCGCCGACACGCTCCAGGCATACGAGGAGCGCACCCGGGGCCCAGCGCCCCTGTAACCCCCTCTTTTCGACAATTTGCATGAGATCGTGCTTTTCCAGCGCTGGAGAAAGCCGATCTCATGCAAATTGTCGAAAGTTAGGCGCGCTTGACGATGGGGAAGGTGATCGTCTCGCGGATGCCCTGGCCGGTCAGGGCCATGAGCACCCGGTCGATGCCCATCCCCATGCCGCCGCAGGGCGGGAAGCCCTGCTCCATGGCCACCAGGAAGTCCTCGTCCAGGACCATCGCCTCAGGGTCGCCCTTGGCCGCGGCCAGCGCCTGGGCCTCGAAGCGCTCGCGCTGGACCACCGGGTCGGCCAGCTCGGAGTAGGCGGTGGCGGTCTCCATGCCGCGGATGTAGAGGTCCCACTTCTCCGTCAGGCCCGGACGGCTGCGGTGGTAGCGGGTCAGGGGCGAGGTGTCCTCGGGGAAGTCGAAGACGAAGGTCGGCTCCCACAGGCTGTTGCCCACGAGCTCCTCGAAGAGGTCCTCGGCGATCTTGCCGGGCACCGCGTAGTCATCGACCTCGATCCCCCGGGCCTCAGCCAGGCGCACCAGCTGCTCGCGCGGGGTCTCCACCGTGATCTCCTCCCCCACGGCCTCGGACAGGGAGGTGTAGAGGTCGATGATCCGCCACTGGCCCGACAGGTCGTACTCGGTGCCATCGGCCAGCGTGACGACCTCCTGGCCCTCGGGCAGGTCGAAGGCCTCCCGGGCGGCGACCTGGATGAGGTCACGGGTCAGCTCGGCCATGCCGTGGTAGTCGGAGTAGGCCTCGTAGGCCTCCAGGGCGGTGAACTCCGGGGAGTGGGAGGAGTCCACGCCCTCGTTGCGGAAGTTGCGGTTGATCTCGAAGACCCGGTCCACCCCGCCCACCACGGCGCGCTTGAGGTAGATCTCCGTGGCGATGCGCAGGTAGAGGTCGGTGTCGAAGGCGTTCATGCGGGTGACGAAGGGGCGCGCCGAGGCCCCGCCGTGGATGACCTGGAGCATGGGGGTCTCCAGCTCCAGGTAGTCGCGGCGGTGGAAGTTCTCGCGGATGGAGCGCACGACGGCGGCCCGCGTGCGCACCATGTCGCGCGCGGCCGGGCGGGTGATGAGGTCGAGCTCGCGACGGCGCACGCGCTGCTCCTCCGAGAGGGTCACCGCCTCCCCGGCCTCATTGGTCCAGGTCTTGGGCAGGGGGCGCAGGGCCTTGGAGGCCAGGCGCCAGGCCGGGACCTCGACGTCCTCATCACCTGCCTGCGCCGGCTCGACCCCCTCGCGCAGCACAGGCTCGGCGAAGACGGAGAGCTCGCCGCGGCGCGAGCAGCCCACGTGCCCGTGGACGAAGAGGTGATCGCCCAGGTCGACGTCGGTCTTGAAGGCCGCCAGGCTGGAGTGGCCCTGGCCCGGCAGCAGCTTGGCCGAGAGCATCGCCTGGAGGGTGGCGCCCGCGCCGTCCTGGAGGGTGACGAAGCACAGCTTGCCGGTGTTGCGCAGGAAGACCACGCGCCCGGCCACGCCCACCAGGTCCCCGGTCTCCTGGCCGGCCTCCAGGTGCCCGAAATCACGGCGGACGGCCGCGATGGTGGTGCTCACCGGCAGGCTCACCGGGTAGGGGTCCCAGCCCTCGGCGCGCAGCCGCTCGCGCTTGCCCGAGCGCACCTCGAACTGCTCCCCGGGGCCCGGGTCCGCCTTGGGCTGGCGGGTGTCGTCGTCGGCCTGGGCGGGGGCGGGAGCGGCGGGGGCCGCAGCGGGGCTCGCGGTGGGGTTCTCGTCAGTCACGACTGGGAGTCTATATGCCCCCTGCGGCCCCATGGCCCGGCCCGACGACGTCGCGCATCGCGAGCCGCGAGCGCGAGCCAGGCGCGGGGCGCGAGCGCGGGTCGGGCGCGCGGACGCGCCGAGCAGCGCACCTACCAGCGCCACGCCAGCGCGCGCACCGGCGGCCACGGCTCTTCCTCGTCGTCGTGCCGCATCGGGGGGGGTCGTTCTGCGGCCACAGCATGCGCACGGGGTCATCAGCCACCACACCGACCGTGACCCGCGCCAGTCGGATCAGCAGGTCCCGGGCCAGGTGGTCAGACCAGATCGTGTCGTTGCACTCCCCCACATCCGGCTCATGGCGGTAGGGCGGGCGCTGCCGGCTCCCGGTGACGGCGACCAGGTAGTCCGCGAGCTCCTGGTCCATGTCGACGGAGGCCTCCTTGAGGACCAGGACTCTCCTGCCCGTCTCCACCGTGATGCTCACGTGGGTCCCATCCCCGTCACGGCCCGAGACGCGCAGGTCCGGGGAGACCAGGCCGGCCTATCGCGCCCGGGCGGACCGCGCCTCGGACAGGGGCAGGCCCGAGGAGCGCAGGCCGCTGGCGGCCTCGTCCTGGGGGACCTGGCCGGGCTCGGTGCCGCGGTCGATCACCCGGTTGCGCTCATCGACGAGGACGACGGCGGGCAGGTAGCTGCGGGCCTGGTCCTCATCGAGCTGGGAGTAGGCGATGAGGATGACGATGTCGCCGGGGTGGACCAGGTGGGCGGCCGCCCCATTGATGCAGATCTCCCCCGCACCGCGCGGTCCGGGGATGACGTAGGTGGACAGGCGGGCGCCGTTGGTGCAGTCCAGGACATCCACGCGCTCCCCGGGCAGCAGATCGGCGGCCTCCAGGAGATCGAGGTCCACGGTGATGGAGCCGACGTAGTCCAGGTCGGCCTGGGTCACGGTGGCGCGGTGGATCTTGGACGTCATCATCGTCCGGGTGCGGGTGCTCATCGCCGCTCAGCGTAGCGCCCCCGCGCCCGGTGCCATCACGGTGGTGAGGGGGACGACAGGCACCGGCCCCAGCGGTCCAGTGCCTTCCGCCAGTGCACAGGCCGCATTCCGCATGCGGGGGTGAGGATGTCCACTGGGGCGCGGGCGGGCAGAGCCGGGCACCTCGACGAGCACGGGCGGGCAGGGCCGGAGCAGTTGGGCGTCACTTCACGACCTGGGCGTCACTTCACGACTTGGGCGTCACTTCGCGACTTGGACGGTGCCTGCAAGGTGCGTCCAAGTCGCGAAACGACGTCGAATCCGCGAAGCGACGCCCTTTGAGGGCCCAGAGGCGCCTCAGCGGCCTGCCCCGGGCGCGCAGCTCACGCGCCCGGCCGCCGCCGGCAGGCTCCGGGGCCCTCAGCCCCGGTCCGCGGGGAGGTCCACCAGGCAGTTGTCGATGAGGCGGGTCGATCCCACCCGTGCGGCCACGGCCAGCAGCGCCCGCCCCGAGCCCCCCGGCCGCTCGCCGCTGATGCCCGACGACGGGGGGAGCCCCGGGCCCTGGCCGGTGAGGTCGGTGAAGGTCGCCGGGTCCACCACAGCCACGTAGTCGGTGATCACGCCGGGGGCCGCATCCAGGACGGCCTGGGCGGCACTGCGCACCTGGGCTGGTCCCGCACCGCCTGCGGACGCCCGGCGCCCGGCCCCCAGCGCCTCGGACAGGGCCAGTGCCCGACGGCGCTCCTCGGCGGTGAGATAGGCATTGCGCGAGCTCATGGCCAGCCCGTCGGGCTCACGCCGGATATCGACCGGGACGATCTCGACGGGGACGGCCAGGTCCTCCACCATGGCGGTGACGATCGCCAGCTGCTGGGCGTCCTTGCGGCCGAACAGCGCCCAGCGGGGCGAGGTCAGGTGCAGCAGGGCCAGGACCACCTGGCACACGCCGGCGAAGTGGGTGGGCCGGGTGCGGCCCTCCAGGACCGTGGACATGGGGCCGGGGTCGATGCGCACGCGCGGCGGGCCATCGGGGTAGATGGCCTCGGGGGCGGGGGCGAAGACCACGAGCCGCCCGACGCCCAGGGCCCCCTCCGGCCCGCGCAGGGCCCGCTCCAGCCCCTCCAGGTCCCCCTCGAGGTCGCGGGGGTAGGAGTCCAGGTCCTCACCGGCGGCGAACTGGAGGGGGTTGACGAAGATGGTGACCACCACGGTCCCGGCCTCTCCCACGCGGCGGACCGCCTCGCGCACGAGGTCGAAGTGCCCCTCATGGAGGGCCCCCATGGTCATCACCACGGCGCGCGGGCCGGGGGCCCGGCCCAGGGCCGCCGCGAGCTCCTCACGGCTGCGGGTGAGCACGGCGCCCGCCCCGCCGGCCGCCGGCGCGGCCGGGTCGGATGACTGAGCCGCGCCGGAGGCGCCGTCGGGTCCGGGGGCGCTCACGGCTGGATCGGTGGGCATCGGTGGCATGCGCTCACGCTAGTGCGCCGCCGCGCCCGGGACGAATCGGGGTCGGAAGGGAGGCAGTCAGCACCGACTGGAGCACTCAGGCCTGCTCCAGGCGGCCCTTGGCGGCCTCGAGCTCGTCGCGCAGGTAGGCGTTCTCCCGCTCCAGCTCCTCAATGCGGTGGTCGCGCGGGGCGATGGCCGCGGCGATCTGCTCCTGCGAGGCGGCGCCGGGCTCCCCGCTCGCCGCACTGACCTGGCCCTCCAGGAGGCGCATGGCGTCGACGACCTCCTCCAGGTAGGCGTCCACCTCCTCCTGCGCGTAGCCCTCACGGGACCTGACGACCTGGAACCTCTTGTTGAGCACGTCATTGGCACTCAGCGGCATTGTCTCCTCCTAGCTCTCAGTGGCGGCCCAGCGGCTCGACACGCAGTCGTGATGGGATCCTATGGTGCCACTCAGGCTCCTGCCCTGCCGACGCCTCTGGGAAACGGCCGGATCACGAATAGGGCACGGCGGTGCGCCGAGGCCCGCCGCAGGGCCCCACTGGCCCACCGGGCCCGGCCTCACCCCGGCGAGGAGGGCGCCGGCTCCCCCGAGCCGTCCGCGCTGGAGCCGGTGCCATCGCCCCGGCCGGGCCCCAGGGCCTCGCGCAGCCTCCGGGCCTGGTCGGCGGTGATCCTCCCCTCGGCCTCGCAGCGCTGCGCAGTGGCCGAGGCCAGCTGCCGGTAGGTCGCCACGACGTCGTCCAGGCCGCCTCCGCGGTCTCGGCTCAACGCCTCCATGGCGGCGACGTGGCCGCGGACCGTCCCGACGTCGGCTCGTGAGACCGGGCCGGTGAGGGCGGCCCCGCCCTCACTCAGGGCGCGGTCGAGGGCGGCGCCCAGGAGGGGCCGCAGGGTTGCCGGGCCGTCCTGGATGCCGGCGGCCTCCAGGACCCGCACGGCCTGCCCCACCAGGGTCACCAGATGGTTGGCGCCGTGGGCCAGGGCGGCGTGGTAGGCGGGCCGGGCCGCGTCCTCCAGGATGAAGGGCTCCCCGCCGAGCTCGACGGCCAGGGCCTGGGCGATGGGCAGGACCGCGGCCGGCGCGGTGACGGCCATGGGGCACCCCACGAGCCGGGCGAGGTCGGTGGACAGGCCGGCGAAGGTCATGGCCGGGTGGAGGGCCAGGGGGATGGCCCCGCCACGCCGGGCGGGCTCCAGGGCGGCGAGCCCGTGGAGCCCCGAGGTGTGGACGACCAGCTGGCCCGGCTGCCAGCGGCCGAGCTCGGCCAGGCCCTGCACCAGCGGGCCCAGGGAGTCGTCGGGGACGGAGAGCAGCACCAGCTCGGCGCGCTCGATGATCTGCTCGACCTCCAGCACGGGGACTCCGGGCAGGAGCATCTCCGCCCGCTCCCGGGAGTCCGCGGAGACGGCGTGCACCCCGACGACCTGGTGGTCCACCGCCCGCAGCGCCGACCCCAGGACGGCCCCGACCCGGCCCGCGGAGATGATCCCCACCCCCAGCCGCCCGGGACGGGAGGCGGCCGATGCGCCCGCAGGTCGGACTGTCGCGTCACTCATGGGCCGATGGTCTCACGGGGCTCAGCCACCGCCCCGGGTCCTCCCGCGGCGCGGCTGAGCCACCGGTCGAGCCGCTCCTCGGAGCGGCGCCGCAGGGCCCGCCGGGAGATCTCGGCGGCCAGCGCCCGGGCGTCCTCGGCGCGCAGGTTGGCGAGCGAGGTGGGCACATCGGTGGCCACCATGTCCAACCGGATCCGCGCCATGGCCCGGCGCCGCGCCCATGGCCCCTGGGTGACCGACAGGGACTGGATGCGCTCGTAGGGCACCACACTCACGCGCCGATGCCACCGGCCATCGCGGATGATGACGCAGGTCCGGGTCAGGGCCAGGGCCTGGCGCCGCCAGGCCAGGGGGGAGAAGAGGCGTCCGCGCGGGGAGATCCGCACGAAGCCGCGCTCGGGCGAGCCCATCGGGGCGGCCGGGTCCCCGACGCCGTCGTCGCCGGCGCCCAGGAGCGCGGAGCGCAGCAGGCCGTCGGGGTCCGGGGCGCCCAGGTCGGGGACCACCAGCCACAGGGCGCGCAGCGCGGTGGCCCTGGCGCCCACGGGCAGGAGCGCGTTCTTCGAGCCGGACTCGCCGGCCTCCTCCTGCCCCTTCTCCCGACCGGCGACGCTGGCACCCACTGCCCACCAGTCCCGGGAGCGCCACAGCAGCGGCTGGCTGAGGCCCACGGCGTGGACGCGCCCGGGAGGCAGGGTCCGGGAGACCTCCGAGGTCAGGCCGTAGCGCATGCGGATGCCGCTGGGTGTCGCTGCCGCCCTGAACCCCCAGCCCCGGTTGAATCGCCCCCACAGCATGGTGATGACGCCCACGGGGGCCGCCAGGACCGACAGCATGCCGCCCCATGATGACAGCCCCGGGCGCAGGCCGCCGAGGACCACCGCGCCCACGGCGCCGAGCACGAGCAGCAGCAGGAGCAGGCATCCTGCCACCAGGCTGCCGCTGCGCAGCATGGAGGCCAGGAGCATCCCCGTGCCGACCTGGTAGAGGGGGTGCTCCTCAACCCGGACCGGGGATGCCAGCCGCGGAGCGGCGGCGGCCTCCTCGAAGCCTGCGAGCCCGGGGCCCACCGGGGCTCCCGGGCGCCGGTCCTGCGGGGGCGCCTCGACGGCGTCCAGCCCGCCGGCCGCCGCGCCGTCCACAGGTGCGGCACCGCCGTGCGGGCCTGCCGCCCCGGGAAGGACCCTGGCCTCACCGGCGCCCTCCTGGGGCTCCTCCTGCGCGCCGGCGGCCAGGACCAGGATGCGGTCGCGCAGGGCCTCCAGCTGCCAGGTGCGCAGGTAGCCGATGACCACCCGGGAGTCCTTGCCCCCGGCGACCTCCACCGTCAGCTGGCCCAGGCCGAGGATGCGCCCCAGGAGCGGGTGGACGACGTCGACGGACTGGATGCGCGGCAGGCGGGCGGTGCGCAGCTGGCGGAAGAGCACGCCGGTGCGCAGGTAGACCCCGTGGGCATCCACGGCGTAGGAGCGGCGGTGCCAGGACAGCAGGCCGATCGCCGCCCATCCCAGCACGAGGAGCAGGACGCCCAGGAGGAAGTAGAGGAGGTAGTCGCCCACGACGGTGCCGTGGCGGCGCACGAAGCGGTAGGCCTCGATGATCTCGTCCAGGTTCTGGACGGTCACGAAGGCCATGATCCCGGTGGCGATCTTCCACCCCTCGAGCAAGGGGGTGATGAGGGAGACGCGCTGCCAGGTGACGTCCTGCGGGAGCTCGATGCGGCGCGCCTGCCGCTGCCGCCGCCCGGCACCGGTGCTGCGGGGATGCGCCTGCTCGCTCACAGACCGGCCATCCTCTCCTCGCCGCGCTGGGACAGGACCTGGCGCAGGTGCTCGGCCTGATCCACCGGCAGCCCGTCGATGGTGGCGTCGGTGCCGGCCGAGGCCGTGTGGAGCTTGACCTCGGCGATGCCCAGTCGCGCGGCCAGCGGCCCCTGGGAGGTGTCCACGAACTGCATGCGGCCGTAGGGGATGACCGAGACGGAGCGGAACATGACCCCCTGGCGCCACAGCAGATGGTCCTCGGTCAGGGCGTAGCCCATGGCCCGCACCTGGCGGGGGATGAACCACAGCTCCACGGCCATGAGGGCCGTGCCGGCCCCGGTCATGATGTGGAACCAGGGGCTGACCAGCACCCCCAGCGTGATCCCCACCGCCACCAGGACCGCGTTGACCAGGCCGCCGCCCAGGAGGCGCGCGGTGATGAGCCTGGGTGAGACGGGCTGGAAGTCCACTCCCTCGGGGGCGAAGGGATCTGCGGCGGGCGCGCTCCTGGGGCTCCTCATGGCAATGGTCTAGCAGATACGGCATCAGCCGTCACGCACCGCTCCCCAGGCCCGCCGGCGGGCGCCGCGCCGGCTCTCAGGCCGGGGCGCCGCCCTCGGCGCCCTCCCCGGGGGTCTCATCATCGTCCTCGGAGATGGCGCACCAGTGCTCCACGAGGAAGCCGATGAGGCACCACAGCCCGCAGGCCACCAGGCTCGCAGCGGCACTCCAGGCGAGGTGGGCCATGGCGGGTGAGGGTGGCGCCAGGACCGCCAGGGCCAGCTGTCCGGCATAGGCGCCGCCGACGGCGGCGCCCACGATCGCCGAGGCCTGCGCGGCGGCCGCGGTGGTCGCGGCGCCGGTGAGGGTGATCCAGGTGCGCCGGCGGGCGCGCAGGCGCCGCACGGCCAGTCCGCAGGTCAGCACGACGGCGGAGATCGCCAGGGCGGCCACCGCGCCCCAGGGGGTCAGGCCCGGCACCCAGCCCCGGTGGCGCATGACCGTCTCCCCCACCACCCAGGTGGTCACCGAGACGACCGCGAACCAGGCCAGGGCGCTGGTCCAGCGGGTGCGCCGCATCAGGAGCCCTGACGGGGCCCCATCCCGTCAGTGCCTCCAATGACCTCGTTCCACTGCAGGGGGGCCTCCCAGGAGTCCTCCTCGCCGACCTGGGGCACGGAGAGCGGCTCGGGCTCCTGGGGCCGGGGCGCCTGCCCGGGGGCCTGTGCCGCGTCCACGGGCACGGCGTAATCGGTGCCGAAGGAGGCCGCTGCGAAGGGGTTGTCGGCCTCCAGGCCGGCCGGCTCGGGGCCGGGGCCGTGAACGGCCTGGGGGGCTCCGCCGGAGGGCGCTTCGGCGTCGGGGGCTGCCTGCTGGCCGTACTGGTCCCCGTAGCGCTCCTGGGCCTCCCGGGCGCCCTGGGCACCGGCGTCCTGAGGCGGCAGATCGCCGATCCCGGCCAGGTACTCGGCGGCGAGCTCGGCGTCGATGACGGACTGCTCGTTGCGGGTGGCGTTGAAGACCTGCTCGACGGGCTCGGGGTCCTCATCGACGACGGGCGGGGCCACGTAGGGCCCGGTGGGCTTCTCCGGGATGTTGTCCGTGTCGAGCCAGTCGAAGGCCAGCCAGCGCAGGCCGGAGCGGTCGGGGGCCTGCTCGGCCAGCTCGGTGACGGTGCGCCCGCCCAGCTCGGCGAAGGGGTCGGCCTGGGACCAGGGAACCAGGACGAAGGCGCGCTCGTGGGCATGGGCGTGGGGCAGGGTCAGCTCGGGATCCCGGCTGTCCACGCCCTCAACCGTCACCAGGTCGACGTCGAGGGTGCGCGGGCCCCAGTGCTGAGTGCGCACGCGGCCGGCATCGGACTCCAGGGCCTGGCACACGGCCAGCAGCTCGCGCGGCGAGAGGGTGGTCAGGACCGTGACGACCGTGTTGAGGTAGTCGGGCTGGGGCTCACCGCCCTCGGGGACCACGGCCACCGTGCGGGCCAGGGGCCCGACCTGGATGACCTCGATGCCCTCGGTGCCCTTGAGGGAGCGCACCGCTGCGCGCAGGGTGACCAGCAGGTGACCGGCGTTGGCGCCCAGGGCGAAGACGGCGCCCACGGGCCGGCCCGGGCGCTGCTCCAGCGGATCGGCCGGGGCGGGCGCGGCGAAGGGGGCCGCCCCCGGGGCCGGCTCCACGGGCTCCGCCGGGGCCGCCGGAGGATCGGCGGGGGAGGCGGTGCCCAGCGCCGGGGAGATCGGCGCCGGGGACGGGGCACCGCCCACGGCTGCGTCGACCTGGTGCCCGCCGTCCACGGGCGGGCCGTCCACGAGGCCGAGTGCCGCCTCATCCGGGGCCGGGGCGGGGCCCGCCGCCTCGGCGGCCGCGTGCTCGGGGCCTGCGTGGGACAGCGGTGAGGCGGGGACGGCGTCGACGCCGAAGGCGTCGACGGCCTGGGAGGGCTCCGGCGCCAGGGGGGAGTCGGGGTCGGAGTGGGCCATGAGGGGCTCCTGCCCGCCCTCGGGCGGCTCGGCCGTTCCGGCCGGGTAGGCGCTCGCCCCACCGGTGAGGGGCTCGGCCCCCGCCTCCGGCTCTCCGGCCCCGGGCAGGCCCACGAGGCCGGCGCTGCGCGCGGGATCCGGCTCATCGGCCGAGTCGACGGCGGCATCGCCGCTGGGCTCGGCGCGGTGGCGCCCCTCCCCAGGCAGCTGGACGGGCAGGCCCGTGGGCAGGGACTCCACCGGGGCGGAGTCCTCCGAGGCCGCGGCGCGGGCCTCGGCGGGGGCGCCGTCAGCACCGTCGGCGCCGTCAGCGCCGCCCATGGCAGAGACGGGCTCGAAGGCACCGACGGGATCGGCCTCGGGCAGGCCGAGACCCGGCTCGGCACCATCAGGGCCATCCAGGAGTGAGGCGGCGCCCGGCTCGGAGTCGGCCTCCCGCGCCGAGGGCGGGGCCTGGCCGGTCTCGGGCCCGCCCAGGCCCAGGGGGTCCTCAGCGGAGGGCCCGGGGGCCGGGGCCCCGGCGTCGGCGGCCTCGCTCATCCACTGGTCGGGGGCCCAGGGGTCCGATGCGGGCGACTGGGCGGCGGGCGGGGGCGCGGCCTGGAGCGGCGGGGCCGCCACGCCGAGGGCTGCGGGCCCGGGCTCGGCCGGCTCGGCGCGGTGGGAGGTGAAGCGGCGCGGCTCAGCGGGGGCCTGCTCCTCCTCGGCGGGCTCGGCCGCGTGAGCCCCGGCAGACTGGCCGACCGACTCGGAGGTGCGGTAGATGGTCATCGCCACGTCCTCGAAGGCGACATCCAGCGGCGCCTGGGGCTTGTGCACCGTGATCTCGGCGGCCAGGACCCGGGGGTAGGCCAGGACGCGCTCGGCGATCCGGTCCGCCAGGGCCTCCAGGAGGTTGACGGGCTCCCCCTCGATGACCGTGACCACGGCGTTGGCCACGGAGGAGTAGTCCACGGCATCGTCGAGGCTGTCGGTGACGGCGGCCACCGCGGTGCCGCGGGGGCCCAGGTCGAGGGTGACGTCCACGGTGAAGAGCTGGCCCTCCTCCCGTTCGAAGGGCAGGACGCCGTGATGGCCACGGGCTGACAGCCCGACCAGGCGGATCCGGTCGGTGGTCGCGTTGACGGTGGTGCTCACTGGTGTTCCTTCCAGAGGGAGGCGGTGCGAAGAGCATCCCGGTTGGCCGGGACCTCGTGGACTCTCACGGCCCAGGCGCCGGCGGCGGCGGCCAGGGCGGTGGCGGCGGCAGTGGCGGCGTCGCGCTGGACGGGGGCGGCCCCGGGCCCGGCGGCCAGGCCCAGGAAGCGCTTGCGGGAGGCCCCGATGAGCAGGGGGCGGCCCAGGTCGGCGGTCAGGCGGGCGGTGGCGGCCAGGAGCTGCCAGGACTGCTCATGGGTCTTGGCGAAGCCGAGGCCGGGGTCCAGGACCACCTGGGCGGGATCCGCTCCGGCGGCCTCCAGCCCGGCCAGGCGCAGGCGCAGCTCGGACTCCACCCCGGCCACGACGCCGTCGGGATAGTCGGTGAGCGCGTCCATGGTCTCGGGGCTGCCGCGCCAGTGCTGGCAGACGTAGACCACGCCCGACTCGGCGACGAGCCGGTGCATGGCGGGATCCGCCAGGCCCCCGGAGACGTCGTTGATGATGAGCGCCCCGGCCTCGATGGCGGCCGCGGCCGTGACGGCGCGGGTGGTGTCCACCGAGACGACGGCGCCCTGCGCGGCGAGCTCGCGCACCACCGGCAGGATCCGCTCGCGCTCCTGGTCGGGGCTGACGCGCTGGGCGCCGGGGCGGGTGGACTCCCCGCCAATGTCCAGCAGGTCCGCGCCCTGGTCCAGCAGCTCACGGCCGTGGGCCAGGGCCGCCTCATGGCTGTCCCACCGGCCGCCGTCGGAGAAGGAGTCCGGGGTGATGTTGACGATGGCCATGAGCAGGGTCCGACCGCGCGGCAGCGAGTCCGGCAGGGGCGCCGGGGCGGTGGCGGTCGGAGAAGTCACGGGCCCAGGCTAACGGCTGGGCCGTCCCTGTGGGAGGACCGTGGCCTTTTCCGCCCGTCGCGAGCCGCCGGGCCCGGTCCCCGTGGGCCGGGGGCGGGCCTCATCCGAAAGTCGGAGGGGCCGCCGCGGTCCACCCCTTCGACGCATTCCGCCCCGACCGCGCGATTCCTAGCCTCAGGGATTGATCGAGGCATCACGGGATCGTGCGGCGCACCGGCCGCGGCTCCCGACGGATGAGAAGGAGGAGCACCATGCCGCACCGGATCCCGCACATCCCACCCATCGGCCCCACCGCCGCCACGGTGGTCGAGGCCCGCGCGCTGCGCAAGGTCCACGGCGAGGGCGGGGCCCAGGTGGTCGCCCTGGACACCGTCAGCCTCACCATCACCGAGGGGGAGTTCGTGGCCATCATGGGCCCCTCGGGCTCGGGCAAGTCCACGCTCCTGCACTGCCTGGCCGGCCTGGACACCCCCACCTCCGGGAGCGTCCTCATCGCCGGGCGGGAGCTGTCGGGCATGAAGGACAAGCAGCTGACCGCCGTACGCCGCGACCAGCTCGGCTTCATCTTCCAGTCCTTCAACCTCCTGCCCACCCTGAGCGCCGAGGAGAACATCCTCCTGCCCCAGCACCTGGCCCGCCGCAAGCCGGACCGGGACTGGTACGACGCCGTCATCTCGGTCCTGGGCCTCAGCGAGCGCCTCACCCACCGCCCCAGCGAGCTCTCCGGCGGCCAGCAGCAGCGCGTGGCCGTGGCCCGGGCCCTCGTGGGGCGCCCCAAGGTCGTCTTCGCCGACGAGCCCACCGGGGCGCTGGACACCGCCTCGGCCGCCAACCTGCTCCAGACCCTCGCCCGCATGTGCGAGACCCTGGGCCAGACCGTCGTCATGGTCACCCACGACCAGGACGCCGCGGCCACCACCAACCGCATCATCCGCCTGCGCGACGGGCGCATCGAGGCCGACGCCCCCACCCGCCAGCCCTGGACGGGGGTGCGCTGATGCCCCGCCTGCTCGACCTGCGGCGCACCGCCGCCGCCGTGGTGGCCGTGGCACTGGCGGCCACGCTCATGGCCTTCGCCTTCATCATCTCCGCCTCCTTCACCACCGCGATCACCTCCAGCGCCCGCGCCTCGGTGGGAGGGGCCGACGCCGTCGTCATCGCGGGCCGCGGCCAGGGCCTCAACGGGCAGCACGTCCAGGATCTGGCCGCCCTGCCCGAGGTCCGGGACGTGCGCCCCTACCGTGAGGGGCACCTGTGGGTCGATCGCCCGGGCGAGACCTACGACGAGCACGCCTTCGTCCTTGACATCCCGCCCCTGGCAGGGGGAACGCGGCTGACCGCCGGGCGCCTGCCCGAGGCCGACGGGGAGATCGCGATCTCCCCGGTCCTGGCCCAGAAGCAGGGCATCGAGGCCGGCTCCACGATCGCGCTGAGAGCCGATGACCCGGACGATGGCGCCCAGTCCCGCCAGGCCACGGCCACCGTCGTCGGCATCATCGAGCCCGGGCCGCAGGTCAGCCGCAGGAACCCCCTCAACAGCTTCATCTTCGCCAGCCCCCAGCAGCAGGCCGCCCTGGGCGTGCCCGACGAGCTCGCCGTCCTCTACCTCACCGCCGCCCCCGGCACGGGCACCTCCCAGCTGGTGGAGGCCGCTGCCACGGCCATGGGGGCCAGCCGGCCCGAGGCCACCGTGCAGTCCGCCCAGGAGACCATCGGGCAGCGCGCAGTGAGCGGCAACAGTCTCGCCTCGGCCACCCTCACCCTGCTCCAGGTCCTCGGCCCCGTGTGCGCCGTGGTCGCAGTCATCGTCATCGCCACCACCTTCACCACGCTCCTGGCCAAGCAGACCCGCACCATCGGCCTGCTGCGCTGCGTGGGGGCCAGCCGGCGCCAGGTGCGCCTGGCAGTGCTGCGCGCGGGCCTGCTCACCGCCCTGAGCGGCTCGGTCCTGGGAGCGGCCGTGGGCGCCGTCCTGGCGATCGTGGCCATCCGGGCGCGCCTCCTGGCTGCGCTCGATCCCCAGCACCTCACCGTCTCCTGGACCAGCCCCGCCCTGACGGTCCTGCTCAGCGTGGTCATCACCCTGGTGGCCGTGCTGCGGCCGGCCCACCAGGCCGCGCGGGTCAGCCCCCTCATCGCCCTGACCGGCCAGGTGGCGGACGCCTCCGCCCTGGGCCGCCGACGCCGGGTGGCGGCAGCCGCGGGCCTGGTGGTCGCGGGCCTGGGCATCGCCATGACCTGGGCAGGGGTTCACGGGCGCATCATCGAGACCACCGCCGCGGGCGCCGTGGCCATGGTCCTGGGCGTGCTGCTGTCCCTGCCCCTGCTGGTCGTGGGAGCCTCCCAGCTCATCGAGCGCCTCGGCGGCGGGGCGCGCCGCCCCGTCCTGCAGCTCGCCTGCCGCAACCTGGCCCGCAACCCGGGGCGCGCGGCCGCCACCACCGCCGCGCTGCTCGTCTCGGTCTCGGTGGCCGCCACGATGGCCACCGGCCTGTCCACCCTCAGCGCCTCCCTGGAGGGCTACCTGGCCTCCGGCTCCCCCATCGACATCCGTGTCTCCGCCATCGAGGCGGACCACGACACTGCCGCCCTGTCCCGGCGGGTCGAGGGCGTTGAGGGGGTGGAGGCGAGCATCATCGTGCCCACCCCGAGCCTGCGGCTCACCTCCGAGGCCCGGGACGACGAGATCACCGTCAGCGCCATCGACGATGCCGCCATCGACCCCATCGTCCGCTCCCACCACGGCCTGGAGGGCCTCGATGACGACACCCTCATCGTCGGGGGCATCTACAGCCTGCCCGAGGGCAGTGAGGTGACGCTCAGCGGCCCGGCGGGCACGCGCAGGCTGCGGGTCCATGTCGAGGAGGGCGGCTACGGCCCGGTGATCACCGCCGCCACCGCCCAGGCGCTCACCGGTGCCGAGCCGGTGCCCACGAGCCTGTGGGCGCGCGCCGCGGGGGACGGCTCGGGCACTGCAGCGGCCAGCGCCGTGCGCGAGGAGCTGCGGGGCTCGGGCCTGCTGGTGAGCACCGCTGACCAGGGGCGCCTGTCCTTCACCGGGCAGATCCGTCGCACGGCCCTGACCATCGGAGCGATCCTCGCCCTGAGCCTGCTCATCACGCTGTCCGGCCTGGCCAACACCGCGGAGGTCAGCGTGGTGGAGCGAATGCGCGAGGTGGGAGTCCTGCGCGCCACCGGCACGGGGCGCACCACGATCCGCCGCCTGTTCCTCACCGAGTCGGCGGTCATGGCGCTCCTGGGGGGCGGCATCGGCGCCGCCGTGGGCATCGGGGTGGGAGTGGCCGGGATCTCGGCGCTCCTGGGCGATAGCGGTGGCGAGGGCATCCGGATCTCCATCCCCTGGCTCATCCTGGCTGGGATCGTCCTCATCTCCGGGGCGGTGGGGGTGGTGGCGTGCCTGCGGCCCTCAGGCCGGGCCGCGGCCGTGGCCCCCGTGACGGTCCTGGCCGCCGACTGAGGACCCGACTGGGGCTGGGAGTGTCCGGATCTGCGGCAAGGAGAGGCGGAGACCCACGGGCGCGGCGCACGATCCGCATCAGTGCAAGGATCATGCGGCGGCCTCCGGGGCGCTGGGAGCCCCTTCGCCACAGGTCTGGGCACCGCAGTGCGCCGCAGCCCCTCGGGCGCCCCTCAGCCCCGGGCCTCGCGCTGGCGGTGCACGGCGACCACCAGCTTCAGACGGGAGGTCACTGCGTACTTCCTCATCAGGTGGGAGACGTGGGTCTTGACCGTGGCCTCGGAGATCACCAGCTGCTCGGCGATCTCCGCATTGGAGTGGCCCTCGCACAGCAGGGACAGGACGGCCCGCTCGGCCTCGGTGACCGTTGGCCCGGCCCCGTCGCACGGAGCCGGGACCGCGGCGCGCAGGTGCTGGGAGACCAGGCGGGTGGCGGCGGCCGGGGAGATGGTCGTGCCACCTTCGCTGGCCGCGAGCACGGCGCGCACCACCTCCTCGGGGGCCGCGTCCTTGAGCAGGAAGCCGCTGGCCTGCTGAGCCAGGGCCTGGAGCATGGCGGTGTGGTCGTCGAAGGAGGTCAGCAGGACCACCGCGGTACCGGGGTGCGCCGCGCGCACCCGGCCCAGCAGCTCCAGGCCGTCCATGCCCGGCATGCGCACGTCGGTGAGCAGGACGTCCACCGGCACCCTCCGCAGGAAGGCAAGGGCGTCCTGGGCGCGCGAGAAGGTGGAGGAGACCTCGATCCGCGCGCTGGAGGCCAGGTAGGCGCGCAGGGCGGTGAGCACGAAGGGGTCGTCATCGACCACGGCCACCCGGACCACGGTCGCCTGGGTGCTGGGCTGGGGGGATGCGGCCATGGAAGGATGCTAGCGGCAGGGCGCTGGCAGCTCGCGGGCCGGCACGGCCAGGGCGGCCGTGCCGGCATAGGAGGCGATGAGAGGCAGGAGGAGGGCGCCGATGAGGGCCTGGGGAAGGGTTCCGGCCCCGCGCGGGAGCGGCGGGGGCGCCGGGGCGCGGCTGTCCGCCACCGCACGGGTGACGGCCCGGGTCCTGGCCCGCAGCGGCCTGTCCACCTGGGCGCCCAGCGGCCGCACCCACCTGCTGGGCGCGGCCTGCTCGGGCCTGCTCGCGCTGGTCTCGATGGTGTCCCTCTACCCCTTCGAGGCGGGTGGCGCCTCGGCCATCGCGCTCAGCGGGCTGGGCCTGGCCCTGGTCTCGGTGTGGCCACTGGGCGGGGCGATCCTCTGCCTGGTCGCGGCCTGCTGCTCCTCGATGAGCGGCTTCCCCCTGCCTGCTGTCGGGCCGTGGCTGTGCGCCTCGGTGCTGGTCTCCAGGGGCTTCCACCGCGCCTTGGCCTACGGGGTGGCGGCGTGCGGCGCCGCCCTGGCTCACCTGTCCTACCGCCTCGACCCGCCGCCGGTCTACGAGGGCGGCTACACCACGCCCTTCACCGAGGCCTATCTCTACACCCTCCTGCTGGGCGCGGCCTGCCTGGTGGTGGCCGAGCTCATCCGCCAGCCGCGCCGGCTGGCCGAGGCCGCCGCTGAGCGCCACGAGGCGGACCTGGAGCGCCAGCGCCTCCTGGTGGTCTCCGAGCTGCACGACACGGTGGTGCGCGATCTGAGCCAGGTGGTCATGCTCGCTGAGCAGGCGCGCCTGGCCCACCGCGAGGACGCGGCGCTCTCGCCGGCACTGGCCTCGATGACGGCCTCGGTGCGCGCCTCGGTGAGCCGCCTGCGCTCCAGCCTGCGGGCGATGAACGAGGCCGGGGGCGGGGCCGGCATGGATGTGCTCGCCTCCTCCGCTCCACGGCCGCTGGCCGAGGTGGTGGCCGAGGCGCGGGCGGTCATGGCCGGCCGCGGCGCCGACCTGGCGGCCACTGGCCTGGGGCTGCTCGACGCCCCAGTGGTCAGCCCCGGAGTGCGCCAGCAGCTGGTGCGGGTGCTCGGCGAGCTGGTGAGCAATATGACCAAGTACGCGGCGCCCGGGCCCGCACGGCTCGTCATCGAGGCCGATGGCCTGAGCCTGGAGGCGATGGCCACCAATGCCGTGGCACCGCCGGATGGCACCTCCGACCTGCCGGCCCCCAGTGCCTCCTCGGGCCTGGGGCTGGAGGGGGCCCGGCGCCGGGTGGAGTCCCTGGGCGGGACCTTCAGCGCCACTGGCAGCGCCGAGCGCTTCATGGTGGTCCTCTCCGTGCCGCTGGCCGCCGGGCGGCACGGCGCGTGAGGCCGGCGCCGGCCAGCGAGGATCCTCTCCGGTGAGCGCCCCCGTCTGGAGTGGCGGGCGCCGGCCGGGTTGGCGGCTCAGCGGTGCGCGTGGAGAGCAGGTTGGACGTCGCTTCGCGACAGGCGCGTCGCTTCGCGACTTGGACGGCACCTGTAAGTGCCGTCCAAGTCGCGAAGTGACGCCTTTTCCGCGAAGCGACGCCATCGTGGGCCCGACGAGCAGCGGGCCCGCCGGCCCCAGGAGGGCGCGCCTCTCGGTGCGGCGGGGGCTCGACCCGGAGCCCTTTGAGGAGCGTCCGGCGGGCGGTGCGCCCCTCAGCATGGTGGGAGGTCCTGGGCGGGTGCTGGCCGCAGGGCCGAGCGGTGGGGTGCAGATTGCCGGGGTTGTCTGCACCTTGCGGGGGACGCCGGCAGATCGGAGGGCCCCAGGGGTGCGGAGTGCCGACAAGACCTGCGAAGCACGGACGACCCCGCGAACTGCGGCCGGCCCCGGCGGCGCGCGCCCGGCCCGGCACAATGGGACCGGCATCCACCGACGGCGAGGGCCACGGCCATGCCCACCGGCCAGGGAGACCGCTCCTCAGTGGCGGCCGCCCAGGATGAGGCTCATGGCCTCCGAGCGGGTGGCGAGCGCGCCAAGCGCAACAAGCTTTACTAGAAATAGATAAAGTCGAGTAAAGTAGGTAAAGTCCCCTCGTGGACAACATCAACAACCCGTACACCCCGAACGCGGGCGCCACCCCCGAGGCCCTCATCGGACGAGACGGGCAGACCCAGGCCTTCACCGTGCTGCTTGAGCGCCTGAGAAGGGGACGCACAGAGCAGTCCATGATCATCACCGGCCTCCGGGGGGTCGGCAAGACGGTCCTGCTCAACAGGTTCAGCAACCTGGCCGAGGAGGCCGGCTGGGAGGTCATTGACCTTGAGGCATCCAAGCATGACGAGCGCGCTTTCCGCCAAGCGATCTTCTCCAAGTTTCGCGCCGCCCTACTCCACCTCTCACCGCGGCAGCGCTGGACCGACCGGGCCCGTCATGCCGCCTCGGTCCTGAGCTCCTTCGCCCTGTCCATCGACCAGGAGGGAACGCTCTCCGTCACCTGGGACGTACCGCCCTCAGGCGGTTACGGCGACCATGGGGACCTCGGCCTGGACCTCACCGACGTCTTCCTGTCCGTGGGAGCAGTGGCGAAGGAGAAGAGCACCGGCATCGTCCTGCTCATCGATGAGGTCCAGTTCCTCACCACAGGCCAGCTCGAGTCCTTGATCCAAGCAGTGCACAAGTCGGTTCAGAGGACCCTTCCCATCACCTTCGTCGGGGCCGGGCTGCCGCAGATCGCCGAACTCGCAGGAGACGCCAAGTCCTACGCCGAACGCCTCTTCAAGTTCCCCCGTATCGACTCCCTCGGTCCCGAGGATGCTCGACGCGCACTCATCGAGCCGGCGCGCACGGAGGGGGTGACCTTCACCGAGGACGCCGCAGACCTCGCGGTGAGCATCACGCATGGATACCCCTACTTCCTTCAGGAGCTCGGCTACCAGGCCTGGATCATCGCGGAGGACGCGCGCATCGACCGTGCCGATGTCGCCGCTGCGCGCGAGGCCTACGAGGCGAAACTCGACAGCTCCTTCTTCAAGGTCCGCCTCGACCGTGCCACCCCGCTGCAGATCGCCTACATGCGCGCCATGGCCGAACTCGGGTCAGAGCCCCAGAAAGCCGCGGACGTCGCCGCTCGCATGGGGCGGGAGTCCTCACAAGTGGCCCCTGTCCGCTCCCAGCTCATCGACATGGGGCTGCTGTACACGCCTCAGCACGGGTATGCAGCCTTCACGGTGCCAGACTTCGAGGCGTTCATGCTCCGAGCCGTCCCGGAACTGCAGGTTCCAGAGCCGCGGCGCCGCCGTCGTTGATGGACAGCGCTGTCCACGCCCACCGGCCAAGGAGACCGCTCCTCAGTGGCGGCCGCCCAGGATGAGGCTCATGGCCTCCGAGCGGGTGGCGGCGGCGCGCATGATGCCGCGCACGGCCGAGGTGATCGTGTTGGAGCCGGGCTTGCGCACCCCGCGCATGGACATGCACAGGTGCTCGGCCTCCACCACCGCCAGCACCCCCCGGCAGCCCAGGCGATCCACCATGGCATCGGCGATCTGGGCGGTCAGGCGCTCCTGGACCTGAGGGCGGCGCGCATAGCCCTCCACCAGGCGCGCCAGCTTGGACAGGCCCGTCACGCGCCCGTCCTCCCCGGGGATGTAGCCCACGTGGGCCACCCCGTGGAAGGGCAGGAGGTGGTGCTCGCACACCGAGTACAGGGGGATGTCGCGCACCAGGACCATCTCCTCATGGCCCACATCGAAGACCCGGTCCAGGTGGGCGGCGGGATCCTCCCCGAGCCCGGCGAACATCTCCGCGTAGGCGCGCGCCATCCGCTCCGGGGTCTCGCGCAGCCCGTCGCGCTCAGGGTCCTCGCCGATGGCGATGAGCAGGTCGCGCACCGCCCGGCGCACGCCCTCGGCGTCATAACCCACCGGCGCCCGCCTCAGGCCTCGTCGTCGACGGCGACAGCTGCCGGCGCGGCCTCGACGACCTCCAGGCTCTCATCGCTGCGCCACAGGGGCCGCTCGGCCTGCTTGATGACCGGGGCGAAGATCTCCTCCAGGTCCTTCTCCAGCAGCGTCTCGCGCTCCAGCAGCTGGCCCGCCAGCTCATCGAGGACCGCCCGGTTGCGGGTGAGGATCTCCCAGGCCTCCCGGTGCGCGGCGTCGAGCAGGGAGCGCACCTCGGCGTCGACCGTGGCGGCGACCTGCTCGGAGAAGTCGCGGCTGGTGGCGCTGAGCCCCAGGACGGTCTCGTTCTCGGTGGTGCCCAGCTTGACGGCGCCCACCGCCGAGGTCATGCCGTAGTCGGTGACCATCTTGCGGGCCGTGGAGGTGGCCTTCTCGATGTCATTGGAGGCCCCGGTGGTGGGATCGCGGAAGATGATCTCCTCGGCGGCCCGCCCGCCCATGGCGTAGACGAGCTGGTCGAGCAGCTCGTTGCGGGTCACCGAGTACTTGTCGTCCTGCGGCATCACCTGGGTGTAGCCCAGGGCGCGGCCGCGCGGCAGGATGGTGACCTTGGTGACCGGGTCGGAGTAGCGGCCCGCGGCGGCGCACAGGGCATGGCCCGCCTCGTGGTAGGCCGTCACCCGCTTCTCATGGTCGTTCATCACCCGGGTGCGCTTCTGGGGCCCGGCGATGACGCGGTCGATGGCCTCGTCCAGGGCCCGGTTGTCGATGAGCTGGGCGTTGGAGCGGGCGGTGAGCAGGGCCGCCTCGTTGAGGACATTGGCCAGATCCGCGCCGGTGAAACCGGGGGTGCGCTTGGCCACCAGGTCCAGGTCGACGTCGCGGGTCAAGGGCTTGCCCTTGGCGTGGACCCGCAGGATGGCGGCGCGCCCGGCCATGTCCGGGGCCTCGACGCTCACCTGCCGGTCGAAGCGGCCCGGTCGCAGCAGGGCGGGGTCCAGGACGTCGGGGCGGTTGGTGGCGGCGATGAGGATGACATTGGTGTTGGCGTCGAAGCCGTCCATCTCCACCAGCAGCTGGTTGAGGGTCTGCTCGCGCTCGTCGTGCCCGCCACCGGTGCCGCTGCCGCGGTGGCGCCCCACGGCGTCGATCTCATCGACGAAGATGATCGCCGGGGAGTTCTCCTTGGCCTGCTCGAACAGGTCGCGCACGCGCGAGGCGCCCACGCCCACGAACATCTCGACGAACTCCGAGGCCGCCATGGAGAAGAAGGGCACCCCGGCCTCGCCCGCCACGGCCTTGGCCAGGAGGGTCTTACCGGTCCCGGGAGGCCCGTAGAGGAGGACCCCCTTGGGGATCTTGGCGCCCACGGCCCGGAACTTCTCCGGCTCGGAGAGGAACTCCCGGATCTCCTCCAGCTCCTCGACGGCCTCGTCCTCCCCGGCGACATCGTCGAAGGTGACGTCGGGCATCTCCTTGGAGCCGATCTTGGCCTTGGACTTGCCGAAGCCCATGGCGCCGCCCCGCCCCCCGCTCATGCGCGAGAAGATCCACCACATGAAGCCCAGGAAGATGACCACGGGCAGGAGGAGCTGGAGCATGGAGGACCACCACGAGGTGGTGGGCACCACGGAGTTGAAGCCGGCTGAGGGGCTGGCGGCCTGCACCAGGCGGTCGACCTGCTCGGCCTGGGCGTCGGTGAAGGTGAACTGGACCTTCTCCCCCAGCTTCTCCTCGGACTCGCCCTCCTTCTTGGGCTTCTGGACGTAGGGCTCGGTCAGGTCGAGCTCGACGCGCTGGGTGCCATCCACCACGGTGACGGATTCGATGGTGTCGGGCTTGTCGCGCAGCAGGGCGATGCCGTCGGAGGTGTCGATGCTGCGGTAGCCGCCCATGGACCACAGCAGGCTGCCCGCCAGGAGCACCACGAGGATGATGGGCGCCACCCACAGCAGGGGATTGCCCAGGGTGCCGCGGCGCTTCCTGTCACGGCCGTGCCCGGCGTCCCGCTTGCCCGCCTTGCCCTGGCCCTTACGGCCAGGCCTCTGGCCCGAGTCACTCATCTGTGGTGGATCCCTTCGCGTGTCCGACTCTCAGACGTTAGCCGATGTCGGCTCCCAGTCCCTATTGCGCTTGCTCACGTTCGCGCCCGGCGTTGCAGGCAGTTGCAGGCAACAGCGAGGAAACGGATCCGACGGCGGTGCGCACCCCGGCCCGCCCGCACCGCAGGCTGGGCCGACGGCGCCGCGCCCCGGCCCCGGGCTGCGGGGCGGGCCTCGGCGCACCATGCGCCTGCGGGGCGCAGGAACCGGATGCGGTTCCTGCGCCCCGCAGGCGCATGGATCAGCGATCGGGGCTCCGCGGCGGCTCGCACCATCAGGCCGCGCCGCCGGCGCCCCTGCGCCCGGGCCCGGCTCAGCGCCGCGAGCGGCCCTCGCCCATCGAGGGCACGCTCACAGCCGCACGGCGGGCGCCCACCCGGCGGGCCAGGATGAAGCCCGCACCCGCGGCCACCAGCAGGGTGGCGATGACGGCACCGGCGATGGAGGTCCCGGTCATGGGCAGCCGCCGGTCCTCCTCCGGCTTCGGCGCGGCGGCCTGCGGCTGCGGGGAGTGGGGGACGTCGCCCTCCACGTCGCTGGCGGCGATGACGGCCACGGCGGAGTTCGCGGGGGTCGGGGCGGCGTCGGGCAGGGCCCCCTGGGGCGCTGCCGAGGAATCCGCGCCGGTGCCGGCGGGGGCCTGCCCGGCGGACTGGCCCTCCTGCGGGGCGGTCTGCTCGCCCCCGGCCGGGCCGGCGCCCTGCTCCGCCTGGCCGGCGCCGGCCTCCTCCTGGCCCGCCTGGGGCTGGCCGCCATCGGCGTCCTGAGAGGGAGCGGTGTCCTGGGCCACGGAGTCGGAGTCGGTCACGGCCTGGTCCCCGCCGCCCTGCTGGCCCTCATCACCCAGGCTCACCGATGCCGGGGAGGCGGCTCCCGAGGAGCTCGCCCGGGTCGAGCCCCCGCCCAGGTCGGGGCGCGCCACAAAGCTGATGTCGGCCTCCAGGGAGGAGCCCATCCTGGACACGTGCACGCCCTGGCCGGCCGCCCTGCCGGTGGAGTGCATGAGCATGCCGTCCCCGAGGTAGATGGCCACGTGGTAGACGTTGCCGAAGGTGGAGCGGGCGCCCTCGGCGGTGCCGGGGGTCACGGTCGGGTTGTGGCTGGAGAAGAACAGGACGTCACCGCGCTGGTACTGCCCGTCGGTGTCGAGCCACAGGTCGCCGTTGGCGTAGAACCAGCTGGCGAGGTTGTTGGCCTGCCACATGGGCGAGCCCACGGCGTCAGGGCCGAAGTCCACCCCGTAGCCCACCTTGGTGTTCTGGTCGGCCACATAGGTGGTCGAGTCGTAGTTCCAGCCCATGAGCGCCATCCCCACGAAGGACGAGCAGGTGACGGCGTAGGGGGCGGAGTTGATGGAGTGCACCACCTGGCCCGTCAGCGGGGTGGGCCGGCTGGCGTCCCACTGGAGCCGGGTGCCGGCGTCGACGAAGGTCTGACCGCGGGCGATGAGGTCCTCCGTGGCGGCGGAGTCGGACTGGGTGCTCGGCGCTGTGGCCAGGCCCTGCGGCACCGCCCACTGGCCATCGGCCAGGGGCATGGCCACGTTCGCCGTCTCGTCAGTGGGGCGGGTGGGGGTGATCGTGTAACTCATGCCCGCGCCGTCACCGGGGTACTCGTCCCCGGCGGTCCGCACCGTTCCCGACAGCCCCCTGGCCTGCTGCAGCTCGGCGAGCGTGTTGAACTGCGAGGAGGTCGATGTCTGCGACGCGGGGATCGCCCCGGCGGTGCCCGCCGCCGCCGTCGGTGCGGTCAGGGATGCGGCGAGCAGGGCGGTGCCCGCGATCGCGGCTGCGCGTCGGATGCGCGGTGTGGAAACTGCCATGGGTGGTCGACTCCTGGCGTAGACATCGGTTGGCGAGACGTGACCCTACCGTGATGCCGACGTATGGCAAGCGCCCCCGAAGGCCTCCCTCAGCTCTCGTAGACAGATGGGCTCAAGGTCCCGATGAAGGGGAGATTGCGGTAGTTCTCGGCGTAATCCAGGCCGTAGCCCACGACGAACTCGTTGGGGATGTCGAAGCCGATATACCTCACATCCACCTCGACCCTCACGGCCTCGGGCTTGCGCAGGAGCGTTGCAGTTTCAACGGAATTGGCGCCCCTGGAGCCCAGGTTGCCCATGAGCCACGACAGCGTCAGGCCCGAGTCGATGATGTCCTCGACGATAAGTACGTCACGTCCGGTGATGTCGGCGTCCAGGTCCTTGAGGATCCGCACCACCCCGGAGGACTTGGTGCCCGAGCCGTAGGAGGACACCGCCATCCAGTCCATGGGCACCGAGCGGCGCAGGCGGCGCGAGAGGTCGGCCATGACATAGACGGCGCCCTTGAGCACTCCGACCAGGAGAAGATCCCGCCCTTGATAATCGGCATCGATCTGGGCCGCCATCTCATCGAGGCGCCCCTCGATCTGCTCCTGCGTGATGAGGACCTGCCGAAGGTCCGCGCCCATGTCTGCAATACCCATTGCCTCCACCTATCTCCTTGCATTCCCACCGATTCCTCGGCGCATTCCCGGCTCTTCGCCATGGCCTGGAGCCAACAGCCTGCCACATGCGGCCCGCCGCCCGCCCCCGGGGCCCCCGGCGCGCCGGGCCCTCCCGCCCCGATGACGTGCGGGAAGTCACGAAGAGGCCTCGATCTGCGGGATTCCGGGAAGAAATCGGGACTGAGGTCCCCATTCACCCCGTGGAGGACCCGGGGAACGCCCACAGCGAACGACGCGCCGTCGAGAACCTCAGGCTCGACCTTGGCTTCAGGGCGGATATGGAGCCCATCGAATAATGATGATCGATGAATCGAATAATAACCGCCCGGTATTCAAGGCCGATGATCCGCTCGGCTGCCGGGCCTGCGACCGCGGCCCCATCGTCGGGCGGATCAGCAGCGGGGCTTCCGATCAGCCCATGCGCTCGATCCACAGGTCGGGCCGGGCGATCTCAGCAGGTGCGGGCAGGCACTGGGGCCCGGCCCACACCCGGTTGAGCCCCTCGTGCCCCACCCGGGTGACGACGGCTCGTGCGAAGGCCGCGCCGTCGGCGTACTGGGCCTCCTTGGCATCCAGGCTCACCAGGCGGTGCAGGATCGAGCCGGATCCCGGGCCGGGCCCCACCCCGATGGCATCGCCCCGGGCGCGCGACAGCGCAGCGCGCAGACGATGCACCGATGGCAGGCGCTTGGGACCCACGGCGTCGAGCACCGTCTCGGCGTGGCCCTCCAGGAAGGTCAGGGCGCAGGACAGCTCCGCCAGGGCCTGGCGCTCACGGGGACCCACCAGGTCCTCCAGTGAGGGGCCCCTGCCCGCCAGGACCGCCCCCGCATGGGCGCCTCTCAGCCACCGGCCCCCGGGGCGCCTGCCGCTTCCGCTTCCACTGCCACTGCCACTGCCGTGGAGCGTGCCCACGACCCCGGAGATGACGGCGCGCATCCGGCAGGAGAGGTAGTCCATGAGCCAGGGGGCGGCCGCGAGCTGGACGGCGTGGGTGGTCTCGTGGAGGCTCACCCAGGCGGGCAGGTCGAGCAGGTCCAGGTCGAGACGGCGTCGCACCTCAAGCACATTGGGCGCCACGAGCAGCAGGCGGGTCGTGGGAGGGCCCTGCCCCTGGGCCCCGCCCGCCACGGCGGCCGGGGCCCCTGCGGGGCCCGCGGGCAGCACCTGCCCGAGCAGGCGCATGGCGATCAGGCCCAGCGCCCCGGCGACCTCCACAGCGCCCGCCCGGCGCAGGCCCGAGCCGACCCGTGGGGCGGGAACGGCCTCCATGAGCGCGCGCAGGCCCGCCGCCGAGGCGCGGATGAGCCCGCGACGGTCCACCACGCGCACATCGGTGCCCCCGGCCACCAGCCCCGCCGCCCGGCGCAGGCCGGTGATCTCGGCGATCCAGGCCGGGGACTCCTGGGCCGAGCGCCGCAGGACCGCCACGGCCCCGGAGCGCGAGGACCGGGAGACCGCCGGCCCCGGGGGGACGAGGGCCGAGAGCCGGTCCACAGCCGGCCAGTCGATGAGGCCCGCGGCGGTACCGGCCCCGGGCGCGGCGCGCCCGGGGGCCTGCGATCCGGATCGGCCGGTCGGGGTCGCCCCGCTCATCCGGTCCCCCCTCAGCCCCGGCAGCCGCAGGCGGCCAGGGGGGTGATGAGGCGGTCGTCCAGGACCGCCTTGGCACTGCCCGCGTTCTCGGCAGGGAATCCGTCCAGGAGGACCGCGAAGGCCAGCAGGCGCCCCTCGGCGGTGGTGACCACCCCGGACAGGGAGACCGTCTGCTCCAGCGTGCCGGTCTTGGCCCGCACCGTCCCGGCGGCATCGCTGCCGTGGAAGCGGTCGTGCAGAGTCCCGTCCAGGGCGCCCACGGGCAGGGCCGAGATGAGGGCGCGCCCGGGGGTTCCGCCGTCGGGGCCCGCGGCCCTGGCCAGGATCTGGGCCAGGAGACGGGAGGGGACCTTGTTGCCCTTGGCCAGGCCCGAGGAGTCCAGGAGGGTGACCCCGGTGGTGTCCAGGCCGTCCTTGCCCAGCTGGTCGAGCACGGCTCGGGCGGCGCCCTGGAAGTCGGCGCTCTGGCCCGAGGCCACAGCCACCAGCCGGCCCTCGACCTCGGTCATGGTGTTGTCGGAGGTCTTCAGCGACAGGGCCAGGATGTCCTCCAGCGGCGCGGAGTGCACCGAGGCCAGCTCGGTGGCCGAGTCCGGGGCGGCGGCGCGGGTGATGTCCCCCGAGACGGTGATGCCCTCGGCCGCCAGGTGGTCGCGGAAGGCCTGGGCGGCCTCCAGGGCCGGGTCCTCGGGGTAGGTGGCCTGCCCGTGGTGGGCCGAGACATCCACCATGATCGGCTGGATCTTGCCCACCCAGGCCTCATTGCCGGCCTCCCAGCCGTCGTTCCAGGTGGGGCCGGTGAACAGGGTGTCGTCCAGGCGCACCGAGACACTGGTGACGCCCTTGTCCTTGAGGGCCTGGGCGCTGAGTCGGGCCAGGTCGCCCAGTCCGGCCCTGCCGGCGGTGGCGGTGGGGTCGCCCTCGTCCTCGGCCAGCAGGACGTCCCCGCCGCCCACGAGCGTGAGGTTCTGGCCCTCCAGGACGGTGCTCGTGGCCAGGGTGTGGTCGGCTCCCATGAGGGACAGGGAGGCCTGGGCCACCAGCAGCTTGTTGGACGATGCCGGGGTGACACCGCTGGCGGCCGAGTGGTTGACGAGCTCCTGGCCGGTGGCCACATCGATGATGGAGGCGCTGACCGAGCCGCCCTCCAGGGCCTTGTCCGAGGCCATCTCCGAGACCATCGCGCTCAGGGCGGCGCTGGAGGGCGCCGGGGCCTGGGGGTCGAGCCCCGAGGGCTGGGCCAGGGCGGCGTCGGGGGCGGCGATGGTGGGGTAGGGCTGGGCGGCGATGTCCATCGGGGCCGCGGTCACGGGTCCGGGCACCAGGTCGAGTGCATCGGCCAGGCCGTAGTAGCCGCCCGCGACGAGGAGGCTCGCCGCGGTCAGGGAGGCGATCTGGGCCTTGCGCATGGGTCCTCATTTACTGGCGGGTTGACGGGGTGGATACAGGGTGGAGGCGGACGGCCGCAGGCCGACCCGGTGCCGGCCCCGGCCGCCGGGCAGCCGGGAGGGGCACCCGGTAGGCTGGTGCCGGGGACGGCGCTGGGAGGCGCCGGAGGGCGGCACCGGGCCCCACCGCTGAGGGACGGGTCGGGGCGCCGCAGTCGGTAGTTTCCCACCTCCGGCGCCCGCGTAGGCCACACTAGTGCCATTGCCGCCCGACCCGCCGGACTCGACGCCGAACCCGACGCCGGTTGATCGGCCTCATACGGACTGCTATGACTAGCGAAGGAGGCTCCACGTGGAGTTCGACGTCACGATCGAGATCCCCAAGGGCAACCGCAACAAGTACGAGATCGACCACGAGACCGGCCGGATCCGCTTGGACAGGATGCTCTTCACCTCAACGCGCTACCCCGATGACTACGGCTTCATCGATGGCACCCTGGGTGAGGATGGCGATCCGCTCGACGCCCTGGTCCTGCTGGAGGAGCCCACCTTCCCCGGCTGCGTCATCCGCTGCCGCGCCCTGGGCATGTTCCGCATGCGCGACGAGAAGGGCGGGGATGACAAGGTCCTGTGCGTGCCCAGCGCCGACCAGCGGGCCTCCTGGCGCACGGATATCGAGGACGTCTCGGAGTTCCACCGCCTGGAGATCCAGCACTTCTTCGAGGTCTACAAGGACCTGGAGCCGGGCAAGTCGGTGGAGGGCGCCCACTGGGTGGGGCGCGAGGAGGCCGAGGAGGAGATCCGCCGCTCCTACGCGCGCGAGGCCGAGAACCTGGCCCACGGCGAGCACTGAGGCACCCGCGCCCGCATGGAGGCCCCGGGCTCGCCGTCACCTCTGCCGTCGGACGCTGCCGGCCACCCTGCGGGGATGCGGTCCTGGATGCGAAGCGGCTGGGGCCGGGACGATCACGTCAGGTGATGTCCCGGCCCCAGCCGCTTCATCCGTGCGAGCACTGCCCTGCTCGCGGCCCGGGCGGGGAGTCCCGGGGACTCCCCGGGAGCCTCAGTAGGGGCGCACGGCCGTGGGCATGGCGCCCGAGTAGCGCATGGAGGTCACGGTGACGGTGAAGCCGAAGGTCGGCGCCTCGATCATCTGCCCATCACCCAGGTAGATGGCCACGTGGTAGATGCCCGACTGGGTGCCGTCGGAGGACCAGAACACCAGATCGCCCGGCTGTGCGCTGGACAGCGGGACATGCGCGCCCTGGCCGTACTGCACCCGGGAGGAGTGGGTCAGGGAGATGCCCGCGGCCTGGTAGGCCATCATCGTCAGGCCGGAGCAGTCCAGGCCCGCGGCGGACTCGCCTCCCCACACGTAGGGGGTGCCGATGTAGTTCATCGCCGAGGCGATGGCGACGCTCGCGGCGTCGCCCGAGGCGGCCGGCGCGGGGGCCGGCTCCTCGGCCTCCTCCTCGACGGCCGGGGCCGGCTGGGGGGCCGGGGCCTCCTGCGGAGCCTCCTCCGGCTCCTCAGCCTCCTCAGCGCCCTCGGTGGCCGGTGCGGGCTGCTCCGTCTCGGGCTCCTGCGCCTGAGGCGCGGCCTCCTCGGCGGCGGGCTGGTCCTCAGCGGCCTGGGAGGGGGGCTCCTGGGGCGCCTGCTGGGCGGCGGTCCTGGCGGCCTCCTCGGCGGCGGCCTTGGCGGCCGCCTCCTCGCGGGCCTTGCGCTCGGCCTCGAGCTGGTCCTGGTGCTGCTTCTCCAGCTCGACGGTGGTGCCCCGCTGCTCGGCGAGCCTGGTCACCAGGGCATCCCGCTGGGCCTGGGCCTGGGCGACCTCGGTCTGGGCGGTGGTGGCAGCGCTGGCGGCATCGGCCTTGGCGGTCTCCGCCTCGGTGGCGGCTGTCTGCTTGGTCTCGACCTTCTCGTCGGCGATCCCCTGCATGGTCTCGGCCACGGCCTGGAGCGCCTCGACGTCCTGGACCTTGGCATTGGTGAGCTCCCCCATCCGGGCGCGGGCGACGTCGGCATCGGCCAGCTCGGACATGGAGGTGGCGGTCACGTAGGGGGTCAGGGCGGTGATCGCGCTGCCGCCCTCCTGGTAGGTCTGGACGACGACGGCGCCCAGGTCGGCGCGAGCCGTCCTGGTCTCCTGGGCCGCGGAGTCGGCGCTCTCCTGCGCGGTCTGCGCCTCCGAGGAGGCGGTGGCCAGGTCCTGGACAGCCATGAGGTAGTCCTCATTGGCGATCTGGGCGTTGCGCTGGGCGGTCTCCAGATCGACGTTCAGCTGGGCGAGCTGGGCCTCCAGCTCGCCGATGGAGGCGCTGGTGGAGGCCTCGGCCTCCTTGGCCCGATCGACGTCGTCCTGGGTGACGGGATCAGCATGGGCCGAGGGCAGGGCGAGGCAGGCCAGCGCCAGGACGGCTGTGGCGATGGTGCCGCGCCTCCATCGGTTCTGGGACGAGGGGGTCACTGGGGTCTCCGTCGGTCATTCAGAGGTCATGGTCGGTCGGAGCCGGCCCGGACGCCCGCCACCGCCAGGCGCATCAGGATGCGCCGCCCGGTGGTGGGCGTCCGGGCTGCTCGGTGGATGCGGCACCGCGAGGTGCGCCTCCATGTGCTCTCGAGCCACATTAGTCGCCTTAGTTCACCTTGGGAACACTGTTCACATTCTTCACATTCACCACTTACACCACTGTGATTTCAGGGCTATCGGCGTCATTCCGGCCATCGCCACCATCGATACCGTGACGTGACCCACGTGACATCCCACACGGGGAAATTCCAGGACCCTCCAACCGGTCTTCCGGACCTCGATCGCAGGACTGAGGTCCCACCCCCACCGGCCCAGCCGCCTCATCGGGGAGCCGGGCGTCCACCTGACGGACGCCCCTCGCCCCGGCTTGCGCCCCGGAGCAGGGGGACCACTACAGTTCGGGCATGCCCTGGAACGTGTCCGGCCCGAGCCCCTCGGCGCCCCCGCAGCCCCACCGCATGCGAATGCGCAGTTGACGCGCACGCCGCAGCCGCAGCAGCCTGCCCACGTGCGCGTCCTCCCACCTCACCCGCACAGGTGATCGCGGATCGAGGAGGCGCTGGGGCACGGCACACCGGCCCGACGCGCCCCAGCGCGCGGAGGCCGGGCACGTGCCCCGCACCGCCGTCGTCCGCCCCTGGTCACCACGGACCCAAGGAGCACACGATGACCACCCAGCCCACGCAGGACGACACCCGGGCCCCCGCCGGCCCCCAGGACTGGCGCTTCGAGACCAAGCAGGTCCAGGCCGGCCACGACCCCCGGGCGGACGGCGCCCACGCCCGGGCCATCCCCATCTACCAGACCACCTCCTTCGTCTTCGACTCCGCCGAGCAGGCCGCCGCCCGCTTCTCCCTGGCCGAGCCCGGGCCCATCTACACCCGTCTCAACAACCCCACCAATGAGATCGTGGAGAAGCGCATCGCCGCCCTGGAGGGCGGGGTCGGGGCGCTGCTGACCGCCTCGGGCCAGGGCGCCCAGACCCTGGCCCTGCTGACCCTGGGGTCGGCGGGCACCAACATCGTGTCCTCCCCCTCCCTGTACGGGGGCACCACGAACCTGCTCGCCCACTCCCTGCCCCGCTTCGGCATCGAGACCCGCTTCGTGGAGGACCCCTCCGACCCGCGGGCCTGGTCGGCGCTGGCCGATGAGCGCACCATCGCCTTCTTCGGGGAGACCATCCCCAACCCGCGCGGCGACATCCTGGACATCGAGGCGGTGGCGGGGGCGGCGCATGCCGAGGGCATCCCCCTGGTGGTGGACAACACCGTGGCCTCCCCCTTCCTCACCCGCCCCATCGAGTGGGGCGCCGACATCGTGGTGGCCTCGGCCACCAAGTTCCTGGGCGGGCACGGCTCCACGGTGGCCGGGGTGATCGTGGACGCCGGGAGCTTCGACTTCGCGGCGGACCCCGGGCGCTTCCCCGGCTTCAACACCCCCGATGAGTCCTACCACGGGCTGGTCTACGCCAGGGACCTGGGCGTGGGCGGGGCCCTGGGCGCCAACCTCGCCTTCATCCTCAAGGCCCGGGTCGAGGGGCAGCGCGACCTGGGCCTGCCGCTGGCCCCGCACTCGGCCTTCCTCATCGCCCAGGGCATCGAGACCCTCTCCCTGCGCATGGAGCGCCATGTGGACAACGCCCTGGCGGTGGCCAACTGGCTGGAGGCCCGGCCGGATGTGTCCGGGGTGCGCTACGCGGGCCTGGCCTCCAGCCCCTACTACGAGCTGCACCGCAAGTACTGCCCGCGCGGGGCGGGGGCGGTCCTGGCCTTCGACCTGCCCGGCGGGCGCGAGGCGGGAGCGGCCTTCATCGACGCCCTGGGGCTGTTCTCCCACCTGGCCAATATCGGGGACGTGCGCTCCCTGGCGATCCACCCGGCCACCACCACCCACTCCCAGCTCGACGACGCGGGCCTGGCCGCCGCCGGCATCACCGCGGGCACCGTGCGCCTGAGCGTGGGCATCGAGCACATCGAGGACATCCTGGCCGATCTGGATCAGGCCCTGGCCGCGGCCGCCGTCGCCGGATCCGGAGGCTCCGCGGCGGGGGACGGGCAGTGAGCGCTCCCGGCGCCGCGCGCCCCGCCCGCCCCGAGCCCGCCGGGGCACCGGTGGCACCGGCCTACGGGGTGGGCACAGCGGCCTCCAAGCTGGTGGACCGCAAGGCGGGCTCCCCCACCGGGGCGTGGCGGCCGGGGGACGAGCCCGGCCATCGCCGCTTCCTGGAGATCGGGGACCTGCCCCTGGTCTCCGGGGAGGTGCTGCCCGACACGGTCCTGGCCTTCGAGACCTGGGGGGAGCTCAGCGCCGCGCGGGACAACGCGGTGCTGGTGCTGCACGCCCTGACGGGGGACTCCCATGTCACCGGCGAGGCCGGCCCGGGGCACCCGACGGCGGGCTGGTGGTCAGAGCTGGTGGGGCCGGGCAGGGCTGTGGACACCGGCCGCTACTACGTGGTGGCGGCCAATATCCTGGGCGGCTGCCAGGGCTCGACGGGCCCCTCCTCGATCGCCCCGGACGGGCGCCCCTGGGGCTCGCGCTTCCCCTGGCTGACCACGCGCGACGCCGTGGAGGCCGAGTCCCGCCTGGCCGATGCCCTGGGCATCGAGGCCTTCCACCTGGTCATCGGCGCCTCCCTGGGCGGGCACCGCGCCCTCGAGTGGGCGGTCACCCACCCCGATCGGGTGCGCAACCTGGCGCTGGTGGCCACAGGCGCCTCGACGACGGCGGACCAGCTGGCCTGGTGCCACCTCCAGGAGCTGGCGATCGTGGCCGACCCCTTCTTCTTCGACGGCGACTACTACTCCCACCCGGTGGGGCCGGTGCGGGGGCTGGGGCTGGCCAGAGCGCTGGCGCATACGACCTACCGCTCGGCCGCCGAGCTGGATGAGCGCTTCGGGCGCCGCCACCAGGGGGCGGAGGACCCGGCGGTGGGGGGCCGCTACCAGGTGGAGTCCTACCTGGACCACCACGCGGGCAAGCTGCTGGCGCGCTTCGATGCCAACACCTACCTCATCGTCACCCACTCGATGATGGTTCACGACGTGGGCACGGGGCGCGGCGGGATCGCGGAGGCCCTGGGGCGGGTGAGCGCGCGCACCCTGGTGGTGGATGTGGACTCCGACCGCCTCTTCCCGCCCTCCCAGGCCGAGGAGCTCCAGCGGGGGATCGCGGGAGCGCGCCGGGCGACGATCTCCTCCCTGCACGGCCATGACGGCTTCCTCATCGAGGCCGACCAGATGGATGCGATCCTGCGCGACTTCCTGGCCGGGGCATGAGAGGGCCGGGCCTGCGGCGCGCACTGGGGCGGCTGCCCGCGCGCCCTCCGGGCGGCCCGCTCAGGGGCCCGTGGGATCGCGCACTTGGCGTCTACCATGTCGTCCATGGGCAAGCGCGGATCGCGGCCGATGCGGGCGGGGCTGCTCACCTCCCTCGGGGTGGGCGCCGGGCTGGTGGCCTGCGGGGCGGCGCTGGCGCTGCGGCGGGACCTTCGCCGGGCCCGCGCCCACCTGGAGGCCTGCGGCGCTCGGAGCATCGCCCTGGCCCACGGGCCGGTGTCCTTCGTCGATGATGGGCAGGGCGCGCCCCTGCTGTCCCTCCACGGCCTGTACGGCGGCTTCGACCAGGCCCTGGGCAATGCCAGGGGGATCGGCGCGCGGTGCCGGGTGATCGCGCCCTCGCGCTTCGGCTACCCGGGCAGCGCGGTGCGGGGCGGGGGCACCCCGGCCGAGCAGGCGGAGGTCCTCGCCGAGCTCCTGGACCACCTGGGCATCGAGCGGGCCCTGGTGCTGGGGGCCTCGGCGGGCGGGACACCGGCGATCCGCTTCGCCCTGGACCACCCCGAGAGGGTCATGGGCCTCATCCTGCTGTCCTCGGCGGCACCGTGGGCGAGCCGGCCGCCGAGGCCCCCGGGGCGGCTGGGGCCGCCGGCATGGATGAGCCGTGACTGGATCATGTGGCTGGCATCGCCGCTGTTCGGGCCGCTCATGGGGATGCCCCGCAGCACGATCCACGGGATGCTGCCCCTGGCGCCGCGCCGGGCGGGGGCCGACCTGGATGCTCGGGTGACCAATCGGGATATGGCGGTGCGCTTCGAGGACTACCCCATCGAGGAGCTGGAGGTCCCCGTGCTGCTCGTGCACGCGCGGGACGACAGGGTGGCGCGCTTCGCTCCCCCGAAGGGAGGGGTGCAGGCCTCGCTGCACCGCTACCCGGACCTGACCGCGGTCATCGTCGAGACCGGCGGGCACCTCCTGGTCGGCCCCGATCAGCGGGTGGAGGCCGCCATCAGCGAGTTCATCGCCGCCCACTCCCGCTGATCGGGGCCGGGCCGCTCACCCGGTCCGCGCATGGGGCCATCAAGACGCAGTTTCACCCTTCAAGACGCAGTTCCACCTCTTGCAGGCATGCCGATCTGCGTCTTGAAGGGTAGAAGCGCGTAAGGGCCTGGCAGCGCTGAGGGCGAAGCCGGGAGCGTCACGGGAGCACTGCGGCCACAATGGTGGCGTGACCGATCCCAGTGCCCCTTCGCCGCACGCCTGCCCCGCCGCGCCCCAGTCCGGGCCGGAGCAGGAGCATGCGCCGGTGGGGGCCTGGGGCCCTGACATCCTGGGGCCGGGCTTCCAGGCCCGCACCCTGGAGCTGCTGCCCGATGACGAGGACGACGGCGCCGTGGCCACTCTCGTGCGCCACCTGCCGGCCCTGGACCCGCAGGCCATCCCCGGCACGCCGTCGAGCCCGGCCTTCATCTACCTCTACGTCCACGGCTGGAACGACTACTTCTTCCAGACCCACCTGGCCCGTGAGATCTCCCGGCTGGGGGGCGCCTTCTACGCCCTGGACCTGCGCCGCTACGGGCGCTCGTGGCGCGAGGGCCAGCTGCACGGGTGGTGCACCTCCCTGACCGAGTACGACGAGGACCTGGGACTGGCCCTGGGGGTCATCCGCGCCGAGCAGGACTGGGAGGCCGAGCTGGTGCTCTCGGGCCACTCCACCGGTGGGCTGACCGCGGCCCTGTGGGCCGACCGCCATCCCGGGGCCCTGAGCGCCCTGGTGCTCAACTCCGCCTGGCTGGAGATGCACGGCTCGGACCTGCTGCGCACCGTGGGCGAGCCGGTCATCCGCACCCTGGCGCTGCGCGACCCCCGCATGGCCCTGCTGACCGGGATGATCGACCCGGCCAAGGCCTTCTCCATCACCGACGGCTGGGACCCCGAGCTCGACGGCGAGCTGCCGGACCCCTCCTGGGAGGGCGACCCCTATGTCACCGGCTGGCAGATCAACCGGGCCTGGTCGCTCAAGCCCTCGGCGCCGATCCGGCCGGGCTGGCTGCAGGCGATCCTGGCCGGGCACGCCCGCGTGGCCCAGGGTCTGGATATCCGCTGCCCGGTGCTGTCGATGAGCTCGGCGCGCACCCGCCTGGGGGTGGGCCGCTCGCCGGACTCCCGCCACGCCGACACGATCATCGACGCCGACGCCACCGCTCGCCGCTCCGTCCAGCTGGGGGACCTGGTGACGGTGGCGCGCTTCCGCGGCGGGGTGCACGACCTGACCCTGTCCGAGCCCCCGGTGCGCGAGCAGGTCTTCTCCGCCATGCGCCGCTGGCTGGCCGCCTACGTGCTCATGTGACAGTCCCGCCGGCGCGCAGGGCCGGCCGCGGCCCTCAGGCCAGCCCGTTGCGGAAGGCCCACACGACCGCCTGAACCCGATCACGCGCCCCGATCTTGGGCAGGATCCTGGCGAGATGGGACTTGACGGTGCTGGTCTCCACCACGAGCTCGGCGGCGATCTCCGCATTCGACATGCCACGAGCCAGCAGCTCGACCACCTCCCGCTCGCGCTCAGTGAGCAGGGCCAGCTGCCCGTGGTTGACCACTGGTGCCTGGCGGCGGGCGAACTCGGCGATGACCCGGCGGGTGACGCTGTGGTCGACCAGCCCCTGGCCCCCGGCGAGCCGGCGCACGGCCCCCACGAGATCCTCGGGCTCGCAGTCCTTGAGAATGAAGCCGTCGGCCCCGGCCTCCAGGGCGCCGAAGACGTCGGCGTCCATGTCGAAGGTGGTGACCACCAGGACCGCCGGTGAGCCGTCGTGGCGCTCAGCGACGATCCTGCGGGTGGCGCCCAGGCCATCGCCCTGGGGCATGCGCAGGTCCATGCACACCACGTCGGGCCGGGTCTCGCGCACCACGCGCACCGCCTCACGGCCCCCACCGGCCTCCCCGACCACGGTGATGTCGCCGTGCTCCTCCAGCAGGACGCGGAACCCGGCGCGCACCACCACCTGGTCATCGACCAGCACCACTGTGATCATGCCTCATCCTCCCGATTCAGGGGCAGGGCCAACCGTACCCGCCAGCCGCCCTGCCGGATCGGCCCCGCCTCCAGCCGGCCTCCGACGGCCGCGGCGCGCTCGCGCATGACCGCCAGCCCGCTTCCCCCGCCTCCCGGCTCGGCGGGCTCCCCCTGCGCGGCGGTGTTGGTCACGCACAGGACGAGGCGGTCCCCGGAGCTGCGCATCTCGACGAGGATCCGGGCGCCCGGCGCGTGCTGAAGGGCGTTGCTGATGGCCTGCTGGGCGACGCGGTAGACGGCGGTGCCCTCCTGCGGGGCCAGGCCCGGTGGCGGGCCCTGCCCATCGGCGCGCATGCGGATATCAACGCCGAGCTCGCTGATGGACTCGACCAGGGCCGGCAGGTGCGCCAGGCCGGGCGGGGCGACTCCGTCCTCGTGGTCGCGCCGCAGCAGCCCGACGACGGAGCGCAGGCCCGCCAGCGCCTCCTTGGCCTGCCCGCGCAACTGCGCCGCGGCGGCCCTGGCGGCGGCGGGCTCGCGCTCCACGAGCCTGTCGATAGCGGCGGCCTGCACCGCGATCCCGGCCAAGTGGTGGGCGGCCACGTCGTGCAGCTCCCCGGCCAGGCGGCGCCGCTCCTGGATGAGGGCGACCTCCAACTGGCGCGCGTGCTCGCGCCTCTGGAACTCGCGCAGGGCGGCCTCATACCTGCGGCTGCTGGCCAGGGCCGCCCCTCCCAGCATCGGCAACAGGTAGATGGCCAGTTCGACAAGGAGGAGCAGCGCGCTGCTCTGCCACGGCGAGGCGGGCTCCCTCCCGTACGAGATGATCGGGCCGGTGAGCGCCAGCGCGCTCAGGAGGGGGACGGCCCGGCGCAGTGGCAGTCGCATGCCGATGCCGAAGGAGACGACGAGCTGCCCCAGGCCGCTGACGCTGTAGCCGATCGGCACCATCAGCGCGATGAGCATCTCCATCGACCAGACCAGGGCCTGGCAGACCAGGGGGCGGGAGCGCCACAGCATGAGCGCCAGGCTCTCGGCCACCAGCAGGACCGTGATCATCGGGAGTAGGGGACGGAACTCGGCTACTACGACGCCCCCCAGCACCACTGCCGCTCCCTGGGCCACCGCCAGCCCGAGGGCCAGCAGAACGTCATTGCGGCGGATCCGGGGGCGAGCAGCGCTCCTGGTGTGAGGCACGGCGGTATTGTCCCTGCTCATGGACCGATCTGGAGGCTCAGAGCGCTGCCGATCCATCGTGGTGCCATCGTTCCTCCCCGGTCCTGTCAGTAGCGGGTGCCGGAGGTCAGCAGGTTGGCGGACCAGGCCACCCAGGCCAGTGCCACCAGGCCCAGGAGCAGCAGGCCGGAGACGGTGATGCGCCGCCATCCCGCACGGCCCCGCAGCGCCGTCCACAGGTCCCAGGCCGCCGGGACGATCGCCAGGGCACCCGCCCACTGTGCAGCCTGCATGACCCTGAGCAGCAGATCACTGGGGAGCTGGGAGGTCGAGAAGGCCATCACCCACATCGCCAGCCAGCCGGGGGTGACCACCAGGGCGATGAGTCCCCCGATCCGGGCGATCCTGCCCGTCCAGGGCAGCGCGGCAGGGGCCGGCCTGCCACTGCGGCTCTTCCTCCGCCGACGCAGGGCCCCGATGGGCCAGGCCACCAGGACGATGACGAGGAGCACCGCGCCACCGATGATGACCGGCAGCAGCAGCCGGGTGCTCGCACTGGCCGGCAGGAGGGTGTGCGGCCCCATGAAGGACAGGCGCACGCCCTGATCCCCGGTGTCGGCGGCGATGAGGTCGTGGCCCCCGAGCCGCTGCCACACCCAGGGCTCGATCTCCTCATACTCCAGGGGCTGCCCTTGAGCGCTGAGCACCAGGTTGCCGTTGTCCCGGGCCGAGACGCTCACGGTCTGGAGAGGGTCGAAGATCGTCAGGGAGGTGGTGAAGGAACCACGCGCCACCTGGTAGCTGCCGGCCACCTGCTCGGCCCGCTCGCGCGACTGCTCCGGATCCGCCTGCTGGCCGGCGGCGCCCGCCTGGTCGGCGTCCTGCTCGGCGGGGAAGTAGCGGTCGGTGAAGCCCTCCATGAGATCGGTGCGGATGGTCCCACTGGCATTCTCAGTGCCGCCACCGTTCATGGCGATGAAGATGCCGACGCCGTCCTCGGGGTAGATCTCAAAATCGGAGTGGAAGAAGACGGTGTCTCCGCCGTGCTCGACAATGCGGTGACCGTTGCGCTCATAGATCCAGTAGCCCAGGCCCATGCGGTCGCCCTGGGCCAGGCCGCCCAGCCCCTCGGGATCGGGGTTCGGGCTCCACATCTGCTCCCAGGAGGCCTCGGAGAGCAGCTCGGATGAGCGCTGGAGCTGGGCGATCATGAAGGCCGCGAAGTCCGGCGCCGAGGCGGTCAGCGCCCCGGCCGGCGCATTGATCGACTCGAAGGGCTGGGCGGGCTGGTCCGCGCTGGTGTAGCCGCTGGCCATCCGCCCCTCCAGCTCGGCGGGCAGGGGCTGGTCGTAGGTGGAGGATCCCATCCCCGCCGGCTCCAGGACGTGCTCACGCACATAGTCCTCGAAGGGCTGCCCACTGGCGCGCTGGACGATGTAGCCCGCCAGGGCGATCCCGTAGTTGGAGTAGGCCGGGGTGGTCCCCGGGGCGAAGACCTGGGCCGGACGGTCCTTCTTGACGGCGGCCTCCAGGTCCGAGGGGCCGCCGCCGGCCTCGATCACGGCCTTGCCCTTCTCCTCGAATCCCGCGGTGTGGGTGAGCAGGTGGCGCAGCGTCACAGGCCCTTCGAATCCCCGCTCGATCTCGAAGTCCAGGTAGGCGCTGATATCCGCGTCCAGGTCGAGCCTGCCCTGCTCCACCAGCTGCATCACCGCGATCGAGGTGGGGATCTTCGAGATCGACCCCACCCGGAACAGCGTGGACTGCGCATCCACCGGCACCGCCTCCCCGCTGCCTGCGCCCGTCTCCGCCCAGCCGTATCCACGGGTGGTCAGCACCTGGCCGTCCTTGACCACGCTCACCACCGCTCCCGGGATGTCTCCGTTCTGCAGCGCATCGGGCAGCTTGCCATCGAGCCAGGCTTGAACGTCCTGCGCCGTCAGCTCATGGCTCTCAGCCGGCGCCTCCACCGGGGGCCTGCTGGCGGGCAGGGAGCTGGAGCAGGCGGCCAGCAGCGACAGCAAGGGCAGCAGGACCAGGGCCGCGGCCCGTCGGATCACGCTCATCGTCCTCTCCTTCCGTCCGCGGGGTCGGGGAGCCGCGGACCGGGACCAGCCTGGGGCACGGGGGCGGCTGCGCTCTAGAGGCTCACGACGGCACTGGGACTACGACCAGCGATGCACACGGCCCCGCCCGTGAGGCCGAGCCTCCCGGCCCGGCAGTGGGCCTGCGGGAGGGGCCGGGCTCAGGGCCAGCAGTGGCTGCGCGGCCGGGGCTCAGGCGCCCGTCCGGTCCTGGGAGAGGCGCTCGCGCAGCTCGCTGAGGTGGGGGCCGCGCAGTCCCAGGCGCCACACGCGCCACCCGTCGGCGTCGGTGACGTTCTGGGCGGCGTTGGCGGCCGAGGTCGGGTCGGTGAACTTGCGCCCGTCGGCCAGGGTGATGATGCCGGCTGCCGAGAGCTGCGCCTCGTGGTAGATGCCGCGGCGCAGCCCCTGCCAGATGATCCGCTGGGGGCGGTCGAAGCTGGAGGCGATGGCCACCAGGTCGTCCTCGTCCTTGGCCGATCCGCCCGCTGGGGGGATGGCGGCCGCGGCGGGGCCGCCGCCCGCAGCCCAGGATGAGCCGGAGGCACCGGCCGTGCCGGTCTCCTGCGGGGAGGCGCCGCCCGCCCCGGCGCGCAGGGAGCTGCGGGTCAGGCGGGGCGGTGCCTGGGGCACTGCCGGAGACGGATCGGCCTGGGCCGTGGCCGGGCTGGCGTGGGCCGCCCCGTCCGCATGCCCTGCGCCGCCACCGGCGGCGGGGATCTCCTGGGTGGAGCCCGACGACGCACTGGGCGCCTGGGCGCCTGGAGGGCCGGCCGCCTCCGTCGGCTCATCGTCGGCACTGCCGGTCTCATGGCCGCCCGCGGCGTCGGAGGCGTGCACGCCGCGCCGTACCACGGCCTCCCGGCGGGCAGAGACGGCGGCGTGGGCACTGCGCCCCGAGGCCCCTCGCCTGGTGGCCTCCACGGGCGCAGCGGGCCGCGCCCCGCTGGGAGGAGCGGCGGCCTGCGCCTCATCGGCCGGGCCGGCACTGCGCTCCACCTGATCCTCGGCGCCTGCCCCGCCGTGGTCTCCTGAGGCAGGCACGGCCTGGGGGGCCTGAGCGCTGCGGGCCGCCCCGCCTGAGTCACCCGGGCTGCCCGCGCGGGCGCGGGAGGCTCGTCCAGGGGCCTGCGGGGCGGATCCCCGCTCCCCGGCTCTCGCGCCGCGCGCGACCCGGCCGGCCTGCCGCTGCGCGCCGTCCGAGTTGCGGGGGATGACGATCTCGATGGGGCCGGTGACGGGGTCGGCCTTGGGCCGGGGCGGCCTGGCGGCCCGGGAGGAGGCGGGCCCCGGATCAGCCTCCTGACCGGCGCGCTGCTCCGAGCCGGTCAGCGAGGGGCGGGGGGCGCGGGCCACGAGCAGGGGGCCCTCGGCGTCCAGTGAGCCCTCCACGATCTGCTCGACGACGACCACCACGCGGGCCTCATCGACCACGCGCACGTCGACCTCGTAGAGCTCGACCCCCGAGCCGATGAGCACCGATAGGCTGGAGCGCACCTCGGGGGCCAGCGAGGCCGTCACCAGGGTCAGTCGGGGGCCGGCCTCGACCTGGGCGGGCATGGCCTCGCGGAACTCGTTCCAGTCCTCGCGGAAGGACACCAGCCCCCCGGCGTAGCGCCCGGCCAGCTCGCGCCTGCCCAGGGCGGCGGTGGCGGTCAGCCGGGCCATGGCGGCCATGACCTCGGCGGCGCTGAGGGATTGCAGGACCTCGACGAGCACCACCTGCCCGGTGGCGTCCAGGGCGGTCAGGCTCTCGCCGCCGGTGACCCGGCCCCACTCCAGGGGGAACAGGGGCCGGCGCAGGACCTCGACGATCTGGCGCTGGAGGGCGGCGAGGCTACGGGCCCGAGTATCAGCATCCGCCGAGCGTCCCAGTCGCACCGGGAGGAGGTGATTGCCGTCGAGCTCGTACATGGCCATGGAGAAGAAGCCCTTCCTCGTCGTGCATCAACCGCCGCCAGCGCGGGGCGCATGTCTGCGGCGCCCCGCTCATCCTCTCATGATCACAGTTCGGCAGCGATACCGTCTTGTGTCCTCCTGGCCTCATCCGCGCCCCGCCCGGGCGGGCTCACCCGGGCCCGCGGGGCGCCCGGCCGCCCGGGCGCGGGCTTGCGGGGATCAGGCTGGCCGGGGCCAGGACCGCCACCAGGCGCCGGGACCGCCCCGCGGCCGCCCCCAGCGCCGGGGCGCAGGCCTCCAGAGCAGTGAGAAGGGCCTCAGCCGGGGCCCCGGCCCGGCCCGGGGGGCCGTAGCGCTCGGCGACGACGGCCTGCCGCAGGGCGCGCAGGGCCCGGATCGCCTCCCGGCCCGCATCGCCGGGCCCCGCCCGGGGCCCCTCAGCCGCCCGCACCGCCTGGGCCAGGGCCTCCTCCACGGCCTCCTCGGTGGTGGCGCGGGGGCTCCCGCCGGTGGGCAGTCCCAGGTCCCGGGCGGTGGCCAGCAGCTCATCCCAGGCCGCCTGGGCGGGGCGGTCCCCGGAGCGCACCCGGGCCAGGCGCCGGCCGCGCCGGGCCCGACGGGCCAGGGCCGGCGCGGCCAGCACCGCCAGCACCGCCAGGCCCGCGGCCAGCGCCATGGCCGGGCCGGCCAGGCGAGCCGCCGGCCCGGCCTCGGCGGCGGACTGCGAGCCCCCAGGAGTCGTCGGAGCGGAGGGCCCGGCCCCCGGCTCGCCCGCAGCCGAGGCGCTGGGCCCGGGCCGGGCACTGGGGGCGGCCCCGCCCGCGGGGCTGGTGGCGGGTGCGGGACTGGCGCCGCCCGGCGTCGTCGTCCCCTCGTCGGCGGCCAGGCCGGCACCGCCGGGCGTGGGCTCGAAGGCCACCCAACCGGCGTCGTCGAGCCAGACCTCGGGCCAGGCGTGGAGCTGGTGGCCGGTGACGGCGGTCCACTGCCCGGGACCGGTGCTGCGCGAGGCGTATCCCACCGCGATGCGGGTGGGGATGCCCTGGGAGCGGGCCATGACGGTGAAGGCGGAGGCGTAGTGGACGCAGTAGCCGCTGCGGGCGCTGAGGAAGGCCTCGATGGAGGCCATGGCGGTGGTGTCCTGGGCGTAGGGGGCGGACTCGTCGTAGGTGAAGTCCGGGCCGCGCAGCCGGGCCACGAGGGCGGCCGCCTGGGAGGCCCGATCCGTCCCGGCCTGGGAGACGGTCTCCTGGGCGAAGGCGGCGATGGCCGGTGGGGTGTGCTCGGGCAGGGCCGTGTAGGCGTCCAGGGCCTGGGGGTCGGGCGGGGCCGGGGGCAGGGGCACCGGTGCGCGGGGGCGCCCCTGGGCGTCGGCCACCGCACTCCAGCCCAGGAGGCTGTACGTGCTGCCCGGGTTCAGGGGCGCGGTGCCGGCCACGGCGGTGGAGCTGCCCTGCACCCAGCGCCACTGCCCCAGGTCGGGCACCTGGACCTGTGCTCCCGGGGGCAGGGAGTCGGGAGTGGTCACCGGCTGGGCGACCAGTGCCGTGGACTGGAGGGTGGGGAGGCGGTCGGTGCGCAGCCCCTGGGTGGTCAGGGTCAGGGCTCCCAGGCTCTCGCGCACCCGCTCGGCATCCAGGCCCGAGGCACTGGCGGCGCCCCCGGCGGTCAGCGTGCTGGGGGCATCGCCCGTCCGGAGCTGGTCGACGGCGAGGTCCTCGGCGGTGGCGTCCGGCTGCCAGACCTCCCCCTCCAGGCTGGTGATGACCCCCAGGGTGAAGCGCATGCTCTCGCCCTCATCGGCCTGCCCGGTGTAGGAGAAGGCCGTGGCGTTGGAGCCGCGCACCAGGTCCCGGGACAGCCCGACGCTCAGGTCGGGGATGGTGGAGGAGGCGCCCTCGGGATTCCACACGTGGTCCGGCGTCGTGGGGGCGCTGCTGATGAGGCCCCCGCCCAGGGCCAGGGCCGCCAGCCCCATGGCCAGGGCGCTCAGGCGGCGCAGGACCCGGGGGCCGTGGGCGCTTCCGGGCCCGTGGCCGCGCGCGGGCCAGTAGCGGGCGGGGGCGGAGATGCTGACCAGGCCCAGGAGGCAGGCGCTGACCGCGATGAGGACGGCCGTGGGCGGCGTCGTGCTCAGGAAGAGGGCGGGCAGCAGCAGGAGGCCGGCGGGCAGCAGGCCGCTGACGGCGATGGCGTCCCCGCCCCCGGCGGAGAGCACGGCGCTGGTCCAGGACAGCAGCAGGCAGGACAGGAGGAGCAGAGAGGCCAGTGCCGGTGCGGGGGCGAGTGGGGGCACGCCCTCGGAGATCTGCGCCCTGACCGCCGCCAGGGCCCCGGAGGGCTCATGCCACCACATCTCGGGGAAGGGGCCGGCGCGCCCCGCCCAGGCCACCGCGCCCGCACCGGCGGCCAGCCCAGCCAGGATCATCAGCAGGGCCCGCTGCGGCCACAGGCAGCGCCCCACCCCGGTGGTCAGCACCGCGGCCGCGCACACCGCGAGCGCCTGGTGCAGCCAGGGCCCCGCGGCCAGCAGGCCGGTCAGGGAGCTCAGTCCCATCCACCACAGGGCGGTCAGCAGCAGTGCGGCCAGGAGCGGCTCCAGGCGCCCGGGGGCGCTCATCACCCGGTTGCCCGCCTCCTGGGCCCGGAGCCGGGCGGGTGCCGGGCCGCCCGCGGCACGGCGGGGCACCCGGGGCACGGCGGCGCCGGGCCCCGGAGGGCGGCGGGCGCTGCGGGGGCGGATGGCGGCATCCCGGCTCATCGGCGCCGCCCCCAGGTGTGCCCCCGGGCCTCCAGCACCCGCCAGGTGGCGGGAGCACCGGTGGTGGCGGTGGAGGTGGTGGCAGTGGCCCTCCCGGTACCGACCAGGACGAGGGTGCCGCGAGCCCGGGGGTCCAGCACCGGGTGGGCACCCGGCGCGGATGGCACCCGGCCCGGGGGCCCGGTGAGGAGCACGTCGGCGCGCAGCGCGCCCGGGAGCGGGCCGCCCAGGGCGCTCAGGGAGGGCTCATGGTGGGCGACGGCCCGGCGCAGGGAGTCCAGGGCATCGGGGGCGGAGTGCTCCAGCAGAGCCAGGACCCGGGCCAGGGCCGGCACGCGCTCCGGCTCGCAGGAGTAGCGCAGGCACGTCCAGGCCTGCTCCCCCGCCCGCCCCGCTCCCAGCGGGTCGCCGCTCAGGAGGAGCAGGTCGATGCCGCGGCGCCCCTGCTCCCAGGCCTCGATGACGCCGGCGGCCAGGGCCACGGCCGTCTCGGCGTGCTCGGGGCCCTGGTAGGCCCCGGTTCCGACGACGAGGGCCAGGCGCGGCCGGGGCCGCGCCTCGCGCTCCGGCTCGGTGACCACGAGTCGGTCCAGGCGGGCCGATTGCCTCCAGTGGATGGAGGCCAGGGCGTCCCCGGGGCGGTAGTCCCGCAGGCTGCCCACGCGCTCCTCGCCCTGCTCCCCGGCACTCCCGCCCGGCCTCAGGCCGGCTCGCGGCGCGGGCGGCGGCTCGGGCAGCGCGAGGGGCTGGGGCAGGACCAGCAGCACCAGGCCCGCCCTCAGGGGCAGGCGGGCGCGGACCAGGCCCAGGGGCTCGATGATCTCGATGCCCATGGCCCCCAGTGCGGCGGGGCCGCGCCGGATGGCGCTGAGCGCCAGGAGGCTGGTGCCGCGGTCCAGGGGGGTCAGGGCGGGGGCGCTGCCGGCCTCCTCCACCTGCCAGGCGACCCAGGCGGGCAGGAATCGGGGGATGAGGCAGCGGGTGCGGATGGCCACCCGCACCCGCTGGCCGACCTGGGCAAGGCCCAGGACGTCCAGCTCGGCGCGGGGGCGCCGCAGCAGATTGGCCGCCAGGAGGATCACCACGGCGAGCAGCGCGGTGGCCACGGGGGCCAGCAGGAGGAGGGCGGCATGGGTGAGCAGGTGCAGTCGCAGCAGGTACCAGGCCAGGGCCAGCAGGGCCGCCAGGGCCACCAGCCCCCGCCCCCGCGCGGTGAGCCCCACCCGGGGCAGGCGGCCCGGGAGGGGCGCTCGGGAGCCGGGGGCCGGGGTGGCCGCGAGGGCCTGGCTCACCGGCCCGGCACCTTCGTGCGCGCCACGATGCGCGCCAGGACCTCCCCCGCGGCGGCATGGGCCTGGGCGGCCGAGGCGAAGCGCCCGGCCGGGATGAGGCGGTGGGTGAGGGCTCCGTGGGCGGAGCGGGCGACATCGTCGGGCGTCACGAAGTCCCGGCCCCTCATGGCGGCGCGGGCACGGGCCAGGGCGGCCAGCTGCAGTCCGGCGCGCGGGCTGGCCCCCAGGGAGAGGGCCTGGTCGGTGCGCGTGGCGCCCACGAGGGCGACGATGTAGGCGGCCACCGGCTCGGCCAGGTGCAGGCGGGCGACGGCGGCGCGGGCGCGGCGCACGTCCTCGATGCCGGCCAGGGGCCTCAGGGCGCTGAGCGGGTCGGTGCCGCTGCGGGCGGTGTGCATGGCGGTCTCGGCGCCCGGCTCGGGGTAGCCCATGGAGATGCGGGCCATGAAGCGGTCGCGCTGGGCCTCGGGCAGCAGGTAGGTGCCCTCCATGTCCAGGGGGTTCTGGGTGGCCACCACCATGAAGGGCTCGGGCAGGTCGAGGGTGCGCCCCTCGACACTGACATGCCCCTCCCCCATGGCCTCCAGGAGGGCCGACTGGGTGCGCGGGGTGGCCCGGTTGATCTCGTCGGCGATGACCACGGAGTTGAAGACGGGGCCGGGGTGGAAGCGGAAGGCCCGGGTGGACTGGTCGTAGATGCTCACACCGGTGACGTCGGCGGGCAGGAGATCGGAGGTGAACTGGATGCGGGCCACGCTCAGGTCCAGGCAGCGGGCCAGGGCGGTGGCCAGGGTGGTCTTGCCGACCCCGGGAACGTCCTCGATGAGCAGATGGCCCCCGGCCAGGAGGGCGGCGATGGCGGTGTCCACGGCGCGCCTCTTGCCCACCACGACGGATTCGATCCGCTCGCGCAGGGCGCCGGTGAGGGCCTGGAGGGACACGGCCGGCTCGGGGGCCGTGGCCGGGCGGAGTCCGGGGCCGATGCTGCCGGGCGGTGCCGAGGGCGCTGGACTGGTCATGATGCGATGATGGCACGCCCGCCGATCGGGGCCCGCACTGCCTCACCCTCAGCGGAACCCCGCCCGGGGGGGCGAGCACCGGCCCTGCCGGCCAGGATGACGGCGCACCGCACAGCCCACGGCCCATGCCGGTGGGGGCCGTGGAGCGACGGTTCCGCTCCACGGCCCCCACTGGAATGATCCGGTTCTGCCTCAGGGCTCAGGCGTCACGCCCTCTCCCCGCGCGGTACCCGGGCGGCTCGGGCTCAGTCCTGCGCCGAGCTGAACACCGCTGCGCGCCCCGCCTCCAGGCGCGCCACCGGCACCCGGAAGGGCGAGCAGGACACGTAGTTCAGGCCCGCGCGGTGGAAGAACTCGATGGACTCGGGGTCGCCGCCGTGCTCCCCGCAGACCCCCAGCTTGAGGCCGGGCTTGGTCCGGCGGCCGCGCTCGGCGCCGAGCTCGACCATGCGCCCCACACCGCGCTCGTCGATGGTCTCGAAGGGCGAGACCCCGAAGACGCCCTCCTCCAGGTACTCCTTGAAGAAGGTGCCCTCGACGTCGTCGCGCGAGAAGCCCCAGGTGGTCTGGGTCAGGTCATTGGTGCCGAAGGAGAAGAAGTCCGCCTCCTCGGCGATGGTGTCCGCGCTCACGGCGGCGCGCGGCAGCTCGATCATGCAGCCCACGGGGAAGTCCAGCTCGTAGCCGGAGGCCTGGGAGACCTCGGCCAGCACGGCCTCGACCCGCTCGCGGGCGATCTGGAGCTCGCGCACCGAGCCGATGAGCGGGATCATGATCTCCGGGCGCGGGTCCCCGCCGGCCTTGAGGCGCTCCACAGCGGCCTCGGCGATGGCGCGCACCTGGAGCTCGATGAGCCCGGGCATGGTCAGCAGCAAGCGCACCCCGCGCAGGCCCAGCATGGGGTTGGCCTCGTGGTTGCGGCGCACCACCGCCAGGAGCTCCTCATCGGCCGGGTCCAGGGCGCCGCGCTCGCGGTCCAGGGCCACCTTGACGCTCAGCTCGGTGAAGTCGGGCAGGAACTCGTGCAGCGGCGGGTCGATGAGGCGCACCGTCATGGGCTTGCCGTTCATCGTCTCGAACATCTGGACGAAGTCGCCCTTCTGCAGGGGCAGCAGGGCCGCCAGGGCGCTCTCGCGCTCCTGGGGGGTCTGGGCCAGGATGAGGTTCTGGACGAACTGCTTGCGCTCGCCCAGGAACATGTGCTCGGTGCGGCACAGGCCCACGCCCTGGGCGCCGCGGTGGATGGCGTGGCGGGCGTCGTCGGGGTTGTCGGCGTTGGCCCGCACCTCCAGGCGGCGCACCGCATCGGCGTGGCGCATGAGGCGGTCCACGCTGGTGATGAGCTCGCGGGAGTCGACGTCGCCCGCGGCGTCGAGGGCCGCCTGCAGGCCGCGGCGCAGGTAGGTCATCACCGGGGAGTCGGCCACGGGGACCTCGCCGAGGAAGACCTCACCGGTCTGCCCGTCGATGGCGATGGTGTCCTCGCTGGTGAGGACCAGGTCCTCACGGCCCCGCACCCGGATGGTCTTGGCGGCCGCGTCGACCTCGAGCTGGTCGGCGCCGCACACGCAGGTCTTGCCCATGCCCCGGGCGACGACGGCGGCGTGGGAGGTCTTGCCGCCGCGCGCGGTGAGCACGCCGACCGCCGCCACCATGCCGGGCAGGTCGTCGGGGTTGGTCTCGCGGCGCACGAGGATGACCGGCTCCCCCGCCTCGGCGCGGGCCACGGCCTCGGCGTTGTCGAAGACGATGCGGCCCACGGCCGCACCCGGGGAGGCCGGCATGGCCTTGGTGATGAGGTCGTTGTCCCCGGTGTGCTCGAACTGGGGGAACATCAGCTGGGTGAGCTGGTCGCCGGTGACGCGAGTGAGGGCCTCGTCCTTGGTGATGAGCTTCTCGTCCACCAGCTGGGTGGCCACGCGGAAGGCCGCGGCGGCGGTGCGCTTGCCCACGCGGGTCTGGAGCAGCCAGAGCTTGCCGCGCTCGATGGTGAACTCGATGTCGCACAGGTCCCGGTAGTGGGTCTCCAGGCGGCGCATCGCGGCGCGCAGCTCCTTGTAGGACTCCGGGTCGATGGTCTTGAGGTCGGACAGGGACAGGGTGTTGCGGATGCCCGCCACCACGTCCTCGCCCTGGGCGTTGACCAGGTAGTCGCCGTAGACGCCGGAGCGGCCGGTGGAGGGGTCGCGGGTGAAGCACACGCCCGTGCCGGAGGTCTGCCCCATGTTGCCGAAGACCATGGTGCACACGTTGACGGCGGTGCCCAGGTCGTGGGGGATCTTCTCGCGGCGGCGGTAGATGTGGGCGCGCTCGGTGTTCCAGGAGCGGAAGACCGCCTCGGTGGCCATGTCGAGCTGGGCGCGCGGGTCCTGGGGGAAGTCGATGTCCGCGTGCTCGCGCACGATCGCCTTGTACTCCTCGACCAGCTCGGTGAGGGCCTCGACATCCAGCTCGTAGTCCAGGCTCACGCCCCGGTCGGCCTTCTTGGCCTCCAGGGCCGAGGCGAAGTGCTCGCCGTCGATGTCCAGCACGGTCTTGCCGAACATCTGGATGAGGCGGCGGTAGGAGTCCCAGGCGAAGCGCTCGTCCTGGCTGGCGGTGGCCAGTCCCTTGACGGACTCGTCATTGAGGCCGATGTTGAGCACCGTCTCCATCATGCCGGGCATGGAGAACTTGGCGCCCGAGCGCACCGAGACCAGGAGGGGGTCCTCGGCGGCGCCGAGCTGGCGGCCCAGCTCCGCCTCGACCTCGCGCAGGGCGGTGGTGACCTGGACGGCGAGCTCCTCGGGGACCTCACCGGTGGCCAGGTAGGCGCGGCAGGCATCGGTGGTGATGGTGAAGCCTGGGGGGACAGGCAGGCCGAGACGGGTCATCTCGGCGAGGTTCGCCCCCTTGCCGCCCAGAAGGTCCTTCTGGTCCTTGTCGCCCTCGCTGAAGCGGTACACGTAGGTGGTGGGCATCATCGCCTCTTTCGGTGGATGGATCCTGATGGGACTGGTGTGGATGGACTGCGCGCCTGCGCGTCAACGGCCCCACTCTAGTGTGACCTCAGTCCTAGATCAAAAAGCCGGGGCGCCACGGAGCGCGCCTGCCCCGAGCTGCACATCTTCAGCCGGCAGCCGGCAACCAGAACCGCGGCATCCCGCAGATCCCCCGGGCCCGCCCGCCCCGGAGCGGCCTGAAGATGTGCAACGGGGGCGCTGCTGCACATCTTCACCTCGGAGGTCGACGGGATTCCGCGGAAGAACCGGCCCCGGGCGGTGCGAGGAGCGCCGAAGATGTGCAACGGCTCAGGGGCGCAGGGCGAGAAGCCCGTGCTGCGCGGGCAGCACGGCGCTGCGGGGCAGGGCCCGCCCGTCGGGCTGCCCCGTGCGCCCGGGCAGGACCAGGCCCCGGGGCAGATCGAGCCGGGCCCGGTGGTGGGGGTCCAGGACGACGGCGGCCAGGCCGCCCTCGAAGTCGCGCACCCAGGCCCCGCCCTCGCGCCGGGGCTCGCCCATGGGCCGGCCCAGGTCGGCGTCCAGTGCGGGGAACCAGGGGGTGCGGGAGTAGTCGTCGTGGCCCGTGGAGGCGTAGGCGCCCCGGCCGCCGCCGAAGACCCAGAAGGCGGCCAGCCCGTAGAGGGCGTGCGGGGCCCGGCCGCCACCGCCGTCGGGGGTGCGCACCACGGATAGGCCCGGACCGCGCAGCTGGTGGATCTGCGCCAGGGCCGTGGGCTCGTCGAAGAGCCGGCTGCCGCCCCACCCCAGCCAGCACTCGTCGAGGCCGCCGCCCCAGGCGGCGTGGCGCTCCCAGCGGCCCGGCTCGCGGCGGGCCTCGGCGATGTTGGGCACCAGGATCTTGCCCACCCCGGCCAGGCCCCAGCCCACCTGCTCCACGAAGCCGTCGAGGACCCGGCGCAGGGCGGCGGCGTCCTCCACCTCCTCCAGGGGCAGTCCCAGGCCGTAGTAGTCGTCGAAGACGTCGTTGTCGGACATGATGCCGTCGAATGCCGTCCCGGCGGTGTCCTCGCAGACCTGCTCCACCCAGCGGGCCCGGTAGCGCTCGTCCCAGACCCGGGCCTGGAAGTGGCCGGGGTAGGTCGACCACTCCACAGCGCTGCCATCGGCGCGCCGGGCCAGCCAGCCGCGCCGGGAGACCTCCTGGAAGGTCAGGCCCGAGGCGCAGCGCTCGGGGGGCTCGAAGTCGCGGGCGGAGGACAGGCAGCGGTAGGCCAGGACCGTCATATCGGGGCGCCGGTCCTTCAGGCGCGCCGCCGCCTCGGTCTCCCAGGGCTGGAGGATGGCCACCCGGTAGTGGCGCAACGCGAAGTCGACCTCCGAGGGCTCCAGGGGGTTGCCGTACCGGATCCAGGCTCCGACTCCACTCACGCTCACGCTCCCTTCCCGGCACCGCCCTGCCGGTAGACCTTGTTGTAGGCGGCGTTGACCTTCTCCAGGTTGTAGGCGGCCTCCACGCGCCCGCGCGCCGCCCGGCACAGCCTCTCGTAGAGGTCGAGATCCTCGATGATGCGCTGGACCTCATCGGCCATGACCACGGGGTCGCCCGGCTCGATGATGGTGCCGCAGGGCCCCCACACGGTGCCGTCCTCGGCAACGATCTCGTCCTCCACCACCGAGCGCACGGCGCCGACGTCGGTGCTCACCGTGGGGATGCCCGCCCCCATGGTCTCCAGGGAGACTACGGGCAGCCCCTCGTTGTAGCTGGGCAGGACGAACAGGTCGAACTCGGGCAGCAGGGCCCGGACCTTGACGGTGCCGCGGATGGTGATGACCGACTCCAGGCCCTGCTCGATGATGTGGTTGAGGCACTTCTCGAAGTAGTCGGGGCGGTGCTCGGTGGGGCCGCACACGTCCAGGTGCACGTTCAGGCCGCGGCCCACCATGAGCTTCATGGAGTCGATCATGTCCATGAGACCCTTTATGGGCACGACACGGGCGATGTACACCAGCTTCCACAGGTGCCTGCCCGCGCCCTCCCTCCTGATCGCCTCCAGCGCCCTCATGCGGGCGGCGTAGGAGGCATCGAACTCGGTGGTGACGATGCCGTTGGGGATGATGATCGCCTTGCTCGCATCCCCGCCCAGCTCGGTGGCCTCGGTGATGGCCCTCGGGTAGAGGTAGGTGCTGGCGTAGGCGTAGGGGTAGCACAGCCTGCCCATCTCCAGCCACCAGGCCATCCACATGCGCTGGCGGCCGGTGACGTCGAAGGTGCGGTAGTCGGTCAGGGCGATGTTGCGGTCCAGGCGCCGGTCCAGCAGGGTGTTGACCGTGTCGCGCACGTAGAGGTTGTGCTCGGTGAGCAGGAAGCTCGTGCCGTGCAGCCGGGAGGCGGCCACCGAGAGCAGCGCCGCGTACCCGGTGGTGTGCGCGTGGTAGACGGCGGCGCGGGGCATGGGCTCGGAGAGCACGGCGTAGGCCAGGGAGAAGAAGTCGCGCAGGCACCAGAAGATGTCGGACATGGACATGCCCAGGTCCGGCATCATCTCCCGGTAGGCCTCCATGAACTCCTGGGTCCCCAGGATCGCCCACACCGGGTAGCGGCGCGTGCCCCCGGCCAGGCCCTCGGTGATGAGATCCCACAGGGGCTCGGTGCGGCCCTCCTGGGCCAGGGACAGCAGGGAGCCGACGAGCCTGCGGGACAGCTCGCGGCGCTTGCGCCGCCCCATGCGCAGGTCGCGGGGGCGGGCCCGCAGGAAGGGCTCCTCATGCTCCTCCATGGCCAGGTAGAGCACCCGCACCCAGGCGACGTTGCCGGGCATGCCGTACAGGTCCTTGTTGGGCGCCTGCGAGTCCCAGGTGAGGTGGATGATGCCGAAGGTCAGCTCCGGGTTGCCGGTGATGATGTCGTGGACGACCGCGGAGACCCCGCCCTTGAGGTAGGGGTAGGTGGACTCCATGACGATGGCCACGTCCACGTCCTGGTAGACGCCGTCGGCGGGCACGCCGTCGGGCCAGGAGGGCGATCCGGGGCCGGTGGCCGCCTCCTGGACGGGCGGGGGGACCTCCTCGCTGGGCGAGACGGCCGGGAGGTCCTCGACGATGAGGACGCCCTCGGGCTCGACGACGTCGTCGAGCAGGGGGCCCGCGGGCCCGGGCGCGCGGTCCTCAGGCGGGTGGGGCGCGGCGCCCGGCGCCTGCGGGCCGGCGGCCGGGACCGGGGGCGTGGCGGGGGCCGACGGCGCGCCGGCCCGACCGGCGGCGGGAGGGGAGGCGGGGGTGGGGCCGGTGACCACGAAGCCGTAGCCCTGCGGCGTGGGCTGGAGCCCTGATGGCGCGGGCGGCCCGTCGGCAGCCGCCGGCCCGGGCAGCTGCTGCCCCGGCCCGGGCGGCGGCGCGGCTGCGGCAGGGCGGTGGCCCGCGGCCCGCTCCGCCTCAGGCGGCTCGGCACTGGAGGCGGAGCGCCGTCGGGCCGTCTGCGGTGAGGCGGCCGAGCCCCGGTTGCTCATCGAGGGAGGCATGGGCGCATAGCCCCCGGCGGGCGCCGAGTAGTAGGAGGGCAGCGACTCCAGCCGCCTGCGAATGGATGAGCTCACCAGGACATCGCCTTTCCCCAGAAGAAGGAGTACTCGGGTGCGGCCCAGCGCCTGCGGTAGAGCACCAGGGCGGCCAGGCACAGGATGAGATCGACACCGGCCAGCGGGAGGTAGGCCTGCGTGCTGCCCCGGCCCAGCAGCAGGAAGGCGGCCGCGGCCAGGTGGGCGGCGGACAGCAGCAGGGAGGACACGTGGTCGCCGATGTGGTCGATCTCGTAGGACAGGAGGGTCAGGATGGTGAAGAGCAGGGAGGAGGACCCCACGATGAGCACCTCGCGCAGGTCCCCGGGAGAGGCCAGGGCGGTGAGGACGACGATGATGAGCACTCCCCCGATGCCCACGGCGCAGGCCCGCACCAGGCTCGCGTTGAGCAGATGGCGCAGCTGCTGGCCGCGCGAGCGCAGCTCCTCCATGTGCCGCTCCTTCAGGAGCGCCTGGAAGAGGGCCACCTCGGTGTTGACCCGTGGGGAGGTCACCGAGAAGTAGTAGCAGTAGGCGACGACCGCGGGCTGCAGGCTGAGGTAGACCAGGGCGACGTTGAAGCCGGTGCCTGCGGACAGGAAGAGGAAGAACTTGTCCGACCACAGCACTCCCCCCAGGATGAGGCCGCGGGCCATGTCCTGGACGAGGGGACCGGCCGGGACGGCCGTGGGGCGCAGCAGGCCGCCGAGGGCTCCCCCCATGGTGAGCAGCTGGCTGACGGCCCCCAGCAGCGGGGGCAGGATCCACCAGGCGGGCACGGCCAGGAGCGACAGGGCGTAGACGAGCCATCCCACGGCCCACAGGCGGCGGCGTCCGGAGATGTCCGAGATGATGAGGGACTGGACGAAGACGACGTGGGCGAGCAGCAGGGCCAGGTGGGCCCCCATGGCCCGGGCGGACCAGCCGGTGACCGCGGAGACCGTCAGCGCCACGAGCAGGGAGGGGATGAGCGCCCACAGGAAGAGGGCGGGCCAGGCCGAGCAGTACCGGCGCAGCACCACCGCCGGGCCGCGCCCGATGGCATCGCCGAGCAGGCGGTAGACGGGGTTGCCCACCACCTGGCTGATCCAGGGCACCACCACGGACACGCTCAGGATGATGGCCTGAAGCCCCACGCCCCCGATGGAGCTCCCGGCGATCCGGGGGGCGACGATCGGGAAGACGATCCCCAGCAGGATCGCGGGGGACATGGCCAGGATCATGGTGCCCGCCCAGGCCCGGCGGGAGCCGTGGGGCATGACCCCCCGCCGCAGCGCGCTGGAGGGCGGCGCGGTGACCAGGCCGAGGCTGATGAAGACGATGACGGTCAGGACGGCCGCGGTCGCCGGTGGGGGCCACTGGGCCCAGGCCAGGCCCCCGACCATGAGGCAGCTGCCCCCCAGGGCCGCGGACCCATTGGCTGTGCGCAAGGTGGGGCGCCGGAACCGTGAGAGGTGGCGGGGTTCGTATCTGGCCTGGGTCATAGCGGCTTTCTCAGTAACAAGGCGCGGATCCTGGCGCGCGGAGGCGCCCTGGGGAACCGGGTCGACTGCGGCAGGCGACCACGGGTGTCACAACACTGTAACGGCCGGCAGCGGGCACCCGATCGAGGAGCGGCATCCCATCAGGCTGTTCCCCCCTTTTTTTGAGCATTCTTTCACCATATATGAGGCTTCATTCATCACAGGCTCCTAGGACTCTCGCCCCTGCTCCACGAGCCTGCCAGCAGCCGCCGCGCCCCATGGACGCCGCATGAGCGCCGGGAGCCCGCTGGGGCCGGACCGAGAACCGGTCCGGCCCCAGCGGGCTCGGGCAGTGCCGTGGAGCGCCCTGGCCATCGGGGCCGACGGCGGACGGCGTTGGCCTGCGACGGCGGCAGCCGGCTCAGAAGCCGGGCGCGGGCGCGGCGCCCTCACTGCCGGGGGAGGTCCGCGGGGCGGGCATCGGAGCGCTGCTCACCGAGGATCCCGAGACGATCTTCTCGGCCTCGCGCACCGCGGCCTCCTCGGCCTCACCGGGCGTCCAGGGCTCGCCGCGGAAGATGAACTCCCCCAGGATCGAATCGCCCTCGGCGTCGACGATCACCTTCTGGCCGCGCTCGATCTCGCCGAAGAGGATCTTCTCGCTCAGGGCGTCCTCGATGTCGCGCTGGATGGCGCGGCGCAGCGGGCGGGCCCCCAGGACCGGGTCGAAGCCGCGCTCGGCCAGCAGCTCCTTGGCGGCGTCGGTCAACTCGATGGACATCTCCTGCTCGGCCAGGCGCACGGCCAGACGGGCGATCATGAGGTCCACGATCTGGCGCACCTCGGCCTTGGTCAGCTGCGGGAAGACGATGAGATCGTCGACGCGGTTGAGGAACTCGGGCCGGAACTGCTGCTTGAGCTCGCGATTGACGTGGGCCTTCATCTCCTCGTAGTCCATGGCCCCGGAGTCGGTGGACTGGAAGCCGGTGGCCACCGACTTGCCGATGTCCTTGGAGCCCAGGTTGGTGGTCATGATGATGACGGTGTTCTTGAAGTCCACCACACGGCCCTGGGCATCGGACAGGTGCCCGTCCTCCAGGATCTGCAGCAGGGAGTTGAAGATATCGGGGTGGGCCTTCTCCACCTCGTCGAAGAGCACCACGGAGAAGGGACGGCGCCGCACCTTCTCGGTCAGCTGCCCGCCCTCGTCGTAGCCGACATAGCCCGGAGGCGCGCCGAAGAGGCGCGAGACCGTGTGCTTCTCGGCGAACTCGGACATGTCGAGCTGGATGAGGGCGTCCTCATCGTCGAAGAGGAACTCCGCCAGGGCCTTGGCCAGCTCGGTCTTGCCCACACCGGTGGGCCCGGCGAAGATGAAGGAGCCCCCGGGCCGCTTGGGGTCCTTCAGGCCGGCGCGGGTGCGGCGGATGGACTTCGACAGCGCCTCGATGGCCTTGTTCTGGCCGATGATGCGCTTGTGGAGCTCGCCCTCCATGTTGAGCAGCTTGGCGGACTCGGCCTCGGTGAGCTTGACCACCGGGATGCCGGTGGACATGGCCAGGACCTCGGCGATGAGGTTCTCATCGACCTCGGCCACCTGGTCCAGGTCCCCGGACTTCCAGGCCTTCTCCTTGGCGGCCCGCTCCTCGCCCAGGCGGCGCTCGTCGTCGCGCAGGGAGGCGGCGCGCTCGAAGTCCTGGTCGTCGATGGCCGACTCCTTCTCCCGCTTGACCTCGGCGATCCGCTCGTCGATGTCGCGCAGCTCCTGGGGGGCGGTCATGCGGCGGATGCGCAGGCGGGCGCCGGCCTCGTCGACCAGGTCGATAGCCTTGTCGGGCAGGAAGCGGTCGTTGATGTAGCGGTCGGCCAGCTTGGCGGCAGCCTCGATGGCGTCATCGGTGATGACCACGCGGTGGAAGGCCTCGTAGCGGTCGCGCAGGCCCGTGAGGATGCCCACGGTCTCCTCGATGCTGGGCTGCTCGACGGTCACCGGCTGGAAGCGGCGCTCCAGGGCGGCGTCCTTCTCGATCTTGCGGTACTCATCCAGGGTGGTGGCCCCGATGGTCTGCAGCTCGCCGCGGGCGAGCATGGGCTTGAGGATGGAGGCGGCGTCCACCGCGCCCTCAGCGGCGCCGGCCCCCACCAGGGTGTGGATCTCGTCGATGAACAGCACGATGTCGCCGCGGGTGCGCACCTCCTTGAGGACCTTCTTCAGGCGCTCCTCGAAGTCGCCGCGGTAGCGCGAGCCGGCCACCAGGGAGCCCATGTCCAGGGAGTAGAGCTGCTTGTCGCGCAGGGTCTCGGGGACATCGCCATGGACGATGGCCTGGCTCAGGCCCTCCACGACGGCGGTCTTGCCCACGCCGGGCTCCCCGATGAGCACGGGGTTGTTCTTGGTGCGCCGCGAGAGGATCTGCATGACCCGCTCCATCTCCTTGTGGCGCCCGATGACGGGGTCGAGCTTGCCCTCGCGGGCGGCGGCGGTGAGGTTGCGGCCGAACTGGTCGAGGATGGCGCTGCCCGAGGGCGTGCCCTCCTTCGAGCCGCCCGGCCCCGCGGCCACCGCCTCCTTGCCCTCGTAGCCCGAGAGCATCTGCATGACGGTCTGGCGCACGCTGGACAGGTCCCCGCCGAGGTTGGTCAGCACCTGGGCGGCCACGCCCTCGCCCTCGCGCAGCAGGCCCAGGAGCAGGTGCTCGGTGCCGATGTAGTTGTGGCCCAGCTGGAGGGCCTCGCGCATGGACAGCTCGAAGACCTTCTTGCCCCGGGGGGTGAAGGGGATATGGCCGGTGGGGGCCGACTGGCCCTCACCGATGATCTCCACGACCTGGGCGCGCACGGCGTCCAGGGAGATGTCCATGGACTCCAGCGCCTTGGCCGCCACCCCCTCGCCCTCGTGGATGAGGCCGAGAAGGAGGTGCTCGGTGCCGATGTAGTTGTGGTTGAGCGCCCGGGCCTCGTCCTGGGCGAGCACGACGACGCGGCGGGCGCGATCAGTAAAGCGTTCAAACATCCGTGATTCCTCCTCGGCACGTGCACAGCGCGCCGCCCGACCGGTGTTGGCGGTGGGAGTGGCGCAGCGCCGTTGGAGAGATGGCGCGGGCACGTGCTGACAAGGCTAACCAGGCGGAGGGGGCGCCCATGCCCCTGTTCGCGGTAGGCGTGAGTAGGGTTGAGCCGGGTGCGCTCAGGAGTGCGGCTGGTCGGATGGTCGCACGCGGCCCGCCGGGGCCGACGCAGCGCCGCGGATCCGGGGCTGCACATCTTCGGCTCTCGAGGGGCGATTCCGGGCCCGCCGATCGGCGTGATCCCGGGGTTCAGGCTCGCGCCGGCCCGGTGAAGATGTGCAGCGGGCCCGGGGTTGCACATCTTCAGGGGCCCCAGGAGCTCCAGCGGGGAACACATCCTTGGAATCATGCCGATGACCGCCCGGGACCAGGCGCGAAGATGTGCAGCGGGCCAGGCCGGGCCCGCTGCAAGGCCGCCCCAGCCCCCGCGCCCGCTTGCGCACCAGGGCGCGGCGGCAGCAGTGGCCAGCAGTCCGCGCAGCGCCCGGCTCAGACCGCCACGGGGATCCGCGAACCGCCGGGGGCCACGGCCTCGGCGGCACCGCGGCAGGCGCCGACCAGGGCGTCGATGGCGGCGGGGCGCGGCACGGCGGCGTGGACGACGATGGCCACGTGACGGCGCTCGCCGGCCAGCGGGCGCACGACGACCTCGGGGTGGCGGTAGGCGCGCAGGGCCATGCCCGGCAGCAGGCACGCGCCAAGACCCGCGGCCACCAGGCCCTGGACGGCGACGTAATCGTCACTGGCGTAGGCCACCTCCGGCTCGAAGCCTGCCGAGCGGCCCACGGCGGCCAGCTCCTCATGGCAGCGCGCACAGCCGGTGATCCACCGGCACCGGCCGCCCTGGGCGATGTCCTCGATCCCATCGGGGCCGGTGACGAGGTAGAGCGGGTCGTCCATGAGCGGAATGGTCCGGGTGCCCTCGCGGTCCTCCTCGCCCTCGGCGTAGGAGAAGGACAGGGCGGCGTCGACCCGCCCCCGGCTCAGGGCCTCCAGGGCCTCGGGGGGCTCGGCATCGATCAGCTCGACGACCAGGCCGGGGTGGCGCTCGTGCAGGAGGGCCAGAACACCGGGCACCAGGGAGGCCACGGCCGAGGGGAAGGCGGCCAGGCGCACCCGCCCCGCCTCGGCGCGCGCCATGGCCCCGATCTCGCGCTCGGCCCGGTCCATGAGCCCCAGGATCTCCTCGCCGCGCGCCGCCAGGGCCCGCCCCTCCTGGGTCAGGCGCACCCCGCGCCCGGCCCGGGCCACCAGAACCGCCCCGGTGGCGCGCGCGAGCGCGGCCAGGTGGTGGGAGACGGTGGGCTGGCTGTAGCCCAGCGCCCGGGCGGCGGCCGAGACGGTGCCGTGGTGGGACAGGGCGACAAGGGCCTCGAGCTGGCGGAGGTCGAGCATGGGACCATGCTACGCCAAAGCATGTCCAAACTTGATTGGATATCGAAAAAACATGCATTGGACTGATATGACGGGGGTGGGGATGATGGAGGGCATGCTCAGCACCGCCACTGCGACCACCACTGCGACCACCACAGCGATCGGCCCGGGCGCCGCCGGCGCCGCATCCCCCAGCGCCGCCCGCCCGGCGCCCGCAGGACTGGACTTCGCCGCCGTGCTGCGCGCCTTCGACGAGGTGCGCGCCCTGCTGCCCGAGACCCCGGCCTGGTCCTACCCGCTGCTCGATGAGGCCGCCGGGGTCGAGGTCGTGGTCAAGCACGAGAATGTCCAGCCCACCGGGGCCTTCAAGGTGCGCGGCGGGGTGGCGCTCATGGCGGCCCTGGGCCCCCGGGAGCGCCGCACGGGGGTGGTGACGGCCTCCACCGGCAACCACGCCCAGTCCCTGGCCTGGGCCGGGGCCCGGCGGGGCGTGCCGGTCTGCGTGGTCATGCCCCTGAGCGCCCCGGCGCGCAAGGTCGAGGCGGTGCGGGCCCTGGGCGCGCAGGTCGTGGTGGAGGGGGCGACGATGTGCGACTCCCTGGCCCACGCCGCCCGCCTGGCCGAGACCGACGGCCTGCGCCTGGTCTCCCCCGGCGATGAGCCGGCGATCGTCCTGGGACATGCCACGGTCTACCTCGAGCTGTTCCTGCGCCACGGCGATCTCACGACGGTGTACGTGCCGGCGGGATCGGGATCGGGGGCGGCGGGTGCCTGCCTGGTGCGCGATGCCCTGGCCCCCCAGTGCCGGGTGGTGGCGGTCCAGTCCGCCTCGGCCCCGGCCGCCTACCGCTCCTGGCGCAGCGGTGAGCCGCTCAGCGCCCCCTGCACGACACGGGTGGCGGGCCTGGCGGTCGGCACCGGATTCGCCCTGACCCAGTCGGTGCTGCGCGAGCGCCTGGACAACTTCCTCCTGGTCAGTGACGAGGACATCCAGCGGGCGGTCCGCCTCATGGCCACCCGCGCCCACACCCTGGCCGAGGGCGCGGGAGCGGCGTCCCTGGCGGGCCTCATGGCCGACGAGGGGCGCCTGGAGCGCGGCGGCCCCTGTGCCGTGGTCTGCACCGGCGGCAACGCCGATGACGAGGAGCTGGCCGGCGTCTCCCCGGATCGCTGAGCCCTCCGATCACCGGGGCCGGGACCGAGCGGGCTGCCCCGGCGCCCCGCGGAGGTCGTGGAGGGTTGGGTGTCCAGATCCCTGACAAAGGACTTCCCGCGCCGCTCAACGGCGAGAAGGAACCGCAGGATCATGCGGATCCATATCAACGCAGCACACCCCTCAACCCCCCTTTGTCAGGGATCTGGACACCAGCGGACCCCAACCCGGCCCGACCACCAGGACTCAGCCCAGGTCGAGCAGGCCACGGCGCAGCGCCTCAGTGACCGCAGCCGTGCGCGTCTCCACCCCGAGCTTGCCATAAGCCCGCAACAGATGAGTCTTGACCGTGGCCTCGGTGATGTAGAGCTCGCTGCCGATCTGGCTGTTGGACAGACCCCGCGCCACCGCCTCCAGCACCTGGCACTCACGCGGGGAAAGGCTCACCGGCCCACCCCGAGACACACCCGCCCCGCGAGACCCACCGGCGCCGGGGGCAGCGCCCCTGCTGCGGGCCGCCCCGACCAGACGGGTGCTCACCGTGGGGCTCAGGGCGCTGCGCCCCACCGCAGCGGCCCGCACCGCGGCCAGGACCTCACCCCGCGGGGAGTCCTTGAGCAGGTAGCCGATGGCCCCGGCCTCCACGGCCCGCAGGATGTCCCCGTCGGTGTCGTAGGTGGTCAGCACCACCACGCGCGGGCCATCATCCAGGGCCGCGATGCGCCGGGTGGCCTCCACGCCGTCGAGCACCGGCATGCGCAGGTCCATGAGCACGACGTCGGGGTCGAGCTCGGCAACGGCCTCCAGGGCCTGGCGGCCGTCGTCGGCCTGCCCCACCACCCGCAGGTCCTCCTGGTCGGCGAGCATGCCGACGATCCCCAGGCGCACGACCGGGTGGTCGTCGACGACCAGGACCCGCACCGGCGGGCTCGCCGATCTCGTCCCCTCGGCCTCCATCTCGGCGGTTGGAAGTACGAGATCGGGGCCGAGGGGATGAGACGGTGCGGGCTCCGTCCCCGGGGTGGGCGCTCCGACGCGGTTGTCCTCAGGGCTCATAGGCTCATCCTCGCCTCCACGATCGTGCCGGTGCGACCCTGAGCATCGGGGGCGTGGAGCGGGTCGACGGTCAGGGTGCCCGCCATCGACTCCAGGCGCGCCCTCATCCCGCTCAGGCCCGTGCCCTCCGGGGCCCCGCGCGTGCCCCGGCCGTCATCGCGCACGGCGATGACGATCTCACCGTCCTGCACCCCGGCGCTGATCTGGGCGGTACGGGCCTGGGCGTGGCGCACGACATTGCTCAGCGACTCCTGGACCGTGCGCAGGATCGCCACCTGCCTGGACACGGGCAGGCCCTCGGGCAGGCTGGTGGTCAGCGAGACCTCCAGGCCGTGCCGGTGCTGGTCGGCGGCCAGACGCTCCAGGGCCGAGGCCACTCCCCCCTCATGCAGCGCACTGGGAACATCGCCGGCCACCAGGGCGCGCGCCTCAATGAGGTTGTCCCGTGCGATCTCCTCGATCCACTGCAGGCGCTCCCCCAGCTCCCGGCTGCGCCGATCCTCCGGCGCCGCGCGACCAGGCCCGGCCAGTGCCTCATGCGCGGCTCGGGCCGCCTGGGCCAGGGTGATAACTGAGACGAAGCCCTGGGCCAGGGTGTCGTGAACCTCCCGCGCCCACCGCTCGCGCTCAACGGCGATGCCGGCGGCGCGCTCGGCCGCGGCCAGCCGCTCCTGGGCGGCGACCAGGGCGGCCAGGGCCTCCTGCTTGTCCGCCAGCGCCTGGACGGCCTGGGCGCGGGCCACATGGACCCGCTGCATCCACACGCCCATGAGCAGGGAGAAACCGGTGGAGACAAGTGCGGTGACCACCCAGGAGGGGTCGCGCCCGATCCCACCCACAACGGCGATGCCCGCACCGAAGAGGAGATTGGCCCGGATCCCGGCCCGGAAGGTGTCCTGGACGACCCACAGCAGGGGGAAGACGATGAAGAAGAGCGCGAAGGCCCAGGTCTGCCACCACAGCAGGCCCAGGGTGAGGGCGGCGCAGCTCCAGGCCAGGAGTCGCCAGGCCCAGCGCGGCGGCCGTGGCCGGTCCAGCAGTGCAGCGATGGCCCCCGGGGCCCGCCCAGCCGCAGGGGCGCAGGCGGTGGCCTCGGCCCCCGCAGGCTGCCCCGGCGCCCTCGATGCTCGGCGCGATGCCGGGGCTGCGGGCACCTCCCCGTCCTGTCGCCCGGGCTGGGCGGGAGCAGGGACCGGAGCGTCGGGGGCCGAGGCCGCCGGCACGATCGGTTCCGCGGGTCTCACCGGTCCACCGTATCGCGGCGGGTGATGACAATAGCGGCCACGACCCCTGCCACCAGCCAGGCGGCCACGACCGCCAGCCCCCTGCCGGTCTCCCAGGCGCCGGTGGGCTCAGCCGCGGCGAAGGTGGAGGGCAGGAGCGCCTCGCGCATGAGCTCTGCGGACCAGCGCACCGGCAGCACGGAGAAGGTGCGGACCATCCAGTCGGGCAGCTGGGACAGGGGGAAGAAGATCCCCGAGACGAACTGGAGCATGATGACCACCGGGGTGATGAGGCCTGCGGCGGAGCGGGCGGTGGGGCTCATCCGGCCGATGGCCAGCCCCAGGGCGGTGCAGGTGGCGATCATGAGCAGGCAGGTGGCACTCAGCAGGCCCCAGGCGCGAGTGGTGGTGGGCAGGTCGATGTCCAGGCCGTAGTGGGCCACGAGCATGAGCATCGCGCTGTTGGCCAGGGCCAGGATCGTGTTGGAGGCGCATTTGCTGACCACATGCGCCCAGGCGGGGGCGGGCAGGATCGCCAGGCGCCTGAGGGCGCCGTCCTCGCGCTCGGTGGCCACCGCGATGGTGAGGTGCTGAAGGCAGGTGGTCAGGATGCCGGTGGTGATCATGGCGGGCAGGAGGTACTCGGCGTAGGACACGCCGGGGGCGATGTCGTCGGGGAAGACGGCGTTGAAGATGCCCAGCATGAACAAGGGGTAGAAGAACTGCATGGCCAGGCTGACGGGCTCGCGGATGAAGGTGAGCAGGCTGGTGCGGGTCAGGGTGGCGACGATGGCCAGGGTGCCGGCCGGGCTCGGGGCGGGCTGGCCGGGGCGCGCATCCTCAGGTGCCGGGCCCGGGATGGCGCCCGGGCCGACGACGGCGGTGGCGGGGGGCATGGAGGGGGTCGGTGCGGTGGGCATGGCGGAGGGTCCTTCGTGCGATCCGGTGGAGGTGGGCGACGTGGCGGGCGGCTCAGGAGGCGGCGCGATCCCGCGCGGCATGGTGGGCGTGCTCGGCGATGAGCGCCAGGTAGTGCTCCTCCAGGGTGGGGGTGAGGATCTCCAGGCCCTCGATCTCCCCGCCGTCGTCGGCCAGCCTATCGAGCAGGTGGCGCACGACAGCGGTGGGGGTGGCGGTGCTGGTCTCGTAGGGGCGGCCGTTATCGATCCAGCGCACGGTCCGCTCGGTGCCCGCCTGACGGGCGAGCTGCTCGGGGGTGCCGTGGGTGATGATGCGGCCGCCCAGGATGATGGCGACCTCGTCCGCCAGATGGGCGGCCTCCTCCAGGTAGTGGGTGGTCAGGAGCACGGTGGTGCCGTCGTCGCGAAGGTCCTCCACAAGCCTCCAGAACTCGCGGCGCGCCTGGGGGTCGAAGCCGGTGGTGGGCTCATCGAGGAACAGCAGCTCGGGCCGGCCGATGATGGCCAGGGCGACGTCGAGGCGGCGCCGGCGCCCGCCGGACAGGCGCGAGGCCCGGGTGCGGGCGTCATCGGCCAGGCCGACGCGCTCAATGGTCTCGGTGACGCCGGCGGGCTCGGCGAAGAATCGGGAGATGTGGGTGAGGGCCTCGGTGACGGTGAGGTCGGCCAGGTCGGTGGAGGCCTGGGAGACGATGCCCAGGCGGGCGCGCCAGGAGCGGGAGGCGCGGCGGGGGTCCTGCCCCAGGACGGCCAGAGCACCGGAGTCGGGGCGGCGCAGGCCCTGGAGGATCTCGACCGTGGTGGTCTTGCCGGCGCCGTTGGGGCCCAGGAGGGCCAGGACACTGCCGGCCGGGACGGTGAGGTCGAGGCCGTCCAGGACCTGCTTGGCCCCGTAGGACTTGGTCAGGGAGCGGATATCGATGGCCGGGGCGCTGGCGGCATGGGCCGCTGCGGCGGTGGTGGGGGTCGGGGCGGTGGTCGCGTCATGGGCAGGGGCCGCCGTGGTGGCGGGATCGGTGCTGGTGGCGGGGGCCGTGCCGGTGCTGGTCATGGCTCCAGTGTTGGAACTGGCCCGCGTGGGCGGTAGCCATCAGCCGACTCACACGGGTGTCCACCGATCGGTGGACACCCGTGCCCCTCGCTCGTGAGAGCCGTCCTCCCCTGGGGCCTCCTCCGCCCACGATTGTCGATACCGGCGGCCGGTCATCGGATGGTTCTGGCGCGGCACCGCCGGGGGCTCGCCGGCTGGCGCGGCCCCTCCCTCTACCGCGGTCGAATCCTGGGCCTGTTCATGCGGGGATCAGAGGTCTTCCTCGATCTCCCAGGCGTAGCGCCTCATGAGGTCCTGTACCCGTGCGAGCCCGGCATCAGTGCCCAGTTCGTGTCGCAACTCCGGGTGGCTTGCGTAGAACGAGATGATCTGCTCGAAACGCACGTAGCTGATCGGCACGAGACGGAGGGGAATCTCGGCTGGCCTCATCATGCCTTCGTTGAGGTTGATGATGACTGCCCCGTCCCTTCTCCTCACCCCCATCACCTGTGGCGAGCAGCACCAAGGAACATCAATGGCCTGGCGGTGCTTCCGGGAGACGCGGAGTCCATCGGGACTCAGCGTGATCGCCCGGCGCCCCGGCAGCTCGTAGGACTCGGTGATGCTCCAGGAGATGATGAGGAGGATGATCGTCGCGAGGGACGCCATGAATGCTATGTGGCGCCCTTCATACTGATCGGCGTAGGGCGACACGATGGTCAGCAGGAGGGTGTCGCCGGCGCCGATGAGGAGGAGAATGACGATGCAGAGCTCCCCGACGAGGAAGAGCCCCGGGCTTCTCAGCTCCACTCCCCCCAGAACCAGCCGGAACCGCCGCCGCGACGATCTGGCATAAGCCAGGAGCAGGCCTATGAGAAGCACCCCGAGAGCGAGTCCCGCTGACATGTAGAGGAATAGCACTGCGAGCGGGTAGAAGTTATTTATATAGAAGGTTATTCAGGGGTGTTTACTGGGGGTAGGTGTTCGGCGTGTTAGATGGGTGACGGCTCGTTGGTCTGAGAGAATCAGATTGCATAACGAAAACCTCTCAGGAACGAGCCGTCATGAGCAAGGGTATCACAGGCCTGGACAGGGCGCAGTTGAACCGTCTGGTGGAATTAGTAGTAAGGGATGAGGGGATCACTGGGGTGCCAA